>CABVAZ010000006.1:0-93147 GCA_902496445.1 uncultured Prevotella sp.
GACTTGTGAAAACCTACCTCCGTAAGGAGGCAAGGCGTCACGGGTCGAGCCTACACATTGTTGACAAGAGTAAGCGTAATGCCGCCGATGTTATTCACATTGATAATCTTGATGCTGTAGATGCGTCCAAAGAAAGTGTAGCGACCATCTAATCCCCAATCCCCTCAGTCTATCTTAATCAAGCCTCCGAGTTCTCGGGGGCTTTTTTTGTGCCTTTGGCACTCCTTCCGTATGTGTTTCATTGTCCTTTGTTGTCTCTTTATAAATCATTGTTTATAAGTTTAATAGTATGATTTTTACCGAATTATCATACTTAAAACATAAACAAATTTAATATCGGTCTTGGGAGATGCTGTTTTTATGGCTGTTCGTAAAATAGTGAGTTACTTTGCATCACCTAAACGCAAGAAACGGCAGAATATTTTTATCAAAAATATAGTAACTATGTGTGATATTTACGAAGTCAAAACATTGGAAGAGATGCCCAAGGCATTGTCTTACCTCATCAACAAAGTGGAGACGTTACAGAAGGACGTCAACACCCTGCGGCATAAGCAGCAGGCCAGTGAATCACCTCGATGGATGAACATCGATGAGCTTTGCGCTTATCACCCCAGCCATCCCAAGAAGCAGACCGTCTATGAATGGGTGTCCAAGAAGACCATACCCTATCATAAGATGACCAAGGGACTGATGTTCCTTCAGCCTGAGATAGACGAATGGTTGAAGCGTGGAGCCCAGAAGTCCGAAGAAGAGCTGATGCGTGAAGCACGTGAGTTTGTCTTATCAAAGAAAGGGAAAGAGAAATGATGCAGAACCATCCAACCGACTTCTGGTGTGGGCTGGAGGACTTGCATAGTTTCTCTTTTTACCGAAAGCCTATTCAGAACATCGAGCCATGCCGTGCCATCACGGTGGTTGATGTCTATCGCTACCTTATCGGCCACTATGCAAAGCAACAGACCGACACTCTCCGCTCGCTGACATCACCTTCGGAGGCTAAGAAGTACAAGGCTACACACTTCGACTACTGCACATTCTCAGGGCTGTTTCGCAAGCGGAATGAGAAGGAGTTGATACTGCACTCAGGATTGATGTACCTTGACTTTGACCATGTCGGAAATCCCGACAGGTTCAAAGAGCGACTTCTGAAGCACGACTACTTCGATACGGAACTGATGTTCACAAGTCCATCTGGCGATGGCGTGAAGTGGATTATCCCCATCGACTTGAAAGGTTGGGAGCATTCCCGCTATTTCAAGGCTGTAGCCAACTGCATTGCATCAACCGGATTGCCACCTGTGGACAAGTCTGGAAGTGACGTGGCCCGTTCCTGTTTCCTTCCCTACGACCCACAGGCATACATTAACCCTAAATACTCGGAATATGTCGAAGAAAATATTTTCCGCCCAAGAGTGGGAGAATGCCCCTTCTAAAAAGGACTCCCCTGACAAGTCGTCTCCTATTTCCAGTTACAGCTCTTCATCTGACATACAGTCACGAGTAGAGGAAATAATCTCTGAGATAGAGTCTAGGGGACTTGACATCGCGCCCAGTTACGACGAATGGATAAAACTGGGATTTGCTCTAGCCTCAGAATTTAAAGAAATGGGAAGAGAGTACTTCCACAGGCTCAGCAGATTGCACCCTGACTATGAATTCAATACCACTGATAAGCAATACAACAACTGCCTAAACAGTAAAGGAAGTGGAATAACTCTCTCTACTTTCTTTTACCTTGCATCTAAAGTTGGCATAGAACTTTTCAAGTATCAAAAATCCATTTTACCAAATATCCAAAATGGTAATTTGGAGAATTGGATAACAGATAGTGCTAATCTGCCAACCCTGCCAGACTCGTTGTACACTTCTCTGCCTTCATTTTTCCAGGAGGTGGTAAACAGTTCTATATCCATTGAGGATCGTGGAATTGTCCTACTTGGAACGATTGGATGCTTATCTGCCTGTTTCCCCAATGTATGTGGACTCTATGATGAACATGTCGTTTATCCCATCTTATACTTATTCCTTGTAGCAGATGCAGGAATGGGAAAAGGTTCACTGAATCTATGCAGGGAACTTATAACTCCCATTAACAACAGACTGCACGAGGAGAGCAGACAGTTGATGGTAGATTATAAGGCCAAGATGTCTGAATATCAACAGAACAAAAAGAAATGTCCGGATCTAACAGAGCCTGAGCAACCGCCTCAGAAAACTTTGATAATTCCTGCAAATAGCAGCGCCAGCTCATTTGTAAGTCTGTTGTCTGATAATGATGGAGTTGGGATTCTCTTTGAGACAGAAGGTGACACTTTAAGCCAGACTCTCAAATCCGAGCATGGCAACTATTCTGATATCCTGAGAAAAGGATTTCATCATGAGACTATCAGTATGAGTAGAAGAAAAGATAGAGAATTTATAGAATTGCCATTACCTCGCTTCGCCGTTGTCCTATCTGGAACACCAAAGCAGGTTCAGCGTTTGATCCCTGATGAAGAAGACGGTTTGCTCAGTCGGTTCATCTATTACTTCATTCCCTTTCGTAGAGGAATACGTAATGTCTTTGCGACAGATTGTATCAGCAACTCCAAACATGTTGCATTCAAGCAGCTTGGGGAAAAATTTACCCTTATACACGATGAGTTTGCAAAACTTGGAGTTATAGAAATTGTCGTTCCTAAATACCTCGTTCTGTTATTCCATACATGGCTCACACAACTCAATGAAAAATGCTGCGATGAGATAGACAACGGAATGCAAGGTCTGGTTCGACGGTTGGGACTCGTTGCCTATAGGATGATGATGCTCTTTACTATTATACGCAGTTTTGATGATGCTCCCCCAGAAACCAGATCACCGGATGGGCATCTGCTGTTCGAGTGCTCAGAAACTGATTTCTTCTCTGCATTATGTATCAGCGAAACACTACTGTATCATTCCGCATACATATATGTGAAGTTATCTTCTTCTGGAATAAAGAATTCCTTGAGACTTCCTGAATCAGGTGTCAATGCCCGTCGCTATGCGTTGTACCACAAACTTCCGGATGAGTTCGACAAATCCGTTTACGACCGAATCGTTTCAGAAATGAACGAGAATGCCAGTACTGCTTACAAATGGATTAACAAGTTCATTCAAGACGGACGACTCAAGCGAACGAGCAAAGGCAATTATGTGAAGAGTTAGAAAAGTATTAAACCGGGCGAAAGCCCACAAAAATGTATTCTATGAAGAATTTGATTATTCCTATTGATCATCTTGTGATGTTGGCTGAACTTGATGATAAGGAAGCTGGACAGATGGCAAAAGCCATCGCCCAGTATGCCAACAAAGGTATTGCTCCCTCTTTCAGCAATAGTGCGCTCAAAGCTATCTTCACTCTATTTCGCTCCAACATCGAAGCGCAACGCGAATCTTCTGCAAAACGCAGCGAAATCAATACGACTAATGCCATGGGCAAGAAATCGGCTGCAAAGAAGAAGCCCGTCAAGAAAGTGACATCAACTGAAAGCGAATTGCAGCAAATCGCAGACGATGCTACCGAAGCATCAGAAGCCGTTGAAGAATCGCTCCCTCTTGATGCTATCGAAGCGGTATATCCCAAACTCGGTACCTATCGCAACGAATCGCTCTCCATTTGGGAATCCTTCAGCGAAGAGAAGAAACGCAAGGCCATCGATTTCGTTCAAACCTACATCAGTCAAACGCCTAATGCCATTGACCAGATGTATCTGAACAGGTATCTCGGGGCTGAACCTTGGGAGAAGTAAGCCGTAACGAGTCTGCTTGCAGACATTATAACCCTTTGGTGTAGCCTAATACACCAAGCGCACTTGGCTGTTAGGCTCTCCGAGGGGTTCTGTCTGCCTTGTGAAAGAGCAAGCTCTGGCAGGAATGAACACTTATAGTATTTACATTAATCAGTATAATATTATGACCACACGAAAAAAAGCAATGCTCGAAGTCAGTAAAATGAAGATGACTCCAGCACTCAGCGCAGAACATCAGCGCAAATGGGATGAGTCCCGATGGGAATGTAAACTTGATGACCCCGAACGTAATTACGACAAGAGTCGTGCGCACCTGAACTTTGAGGTACGCAAGGGCGGTGTCATTGCACCCGTAGATCAATCGGTCTGCATCAAGGAAAAAGTAGATGCACGTATCGCAGAATGGAAAGCCGAAAGGCTCGCTGCAACAGGCAAAGAGCCGATAGTCAGAAGCACTCAACACCTCTCTGTCTCTCTCGTTATTGGTGGCAACAGTGAACGCATGAATGAACTTGCATTCGGAAATCAAGTGCTTCAAGAGCGAGGAAACAACGCTCATATCAAGCGTATGCCTGAGATTGAGCAGTTTGCTCTCGACAACTATAACGCCCTCGCAAAACGCATCGGTGAGAAGAACATCATTTCATTTATCGCTCATTGTGACGAGAAAAGTTGTCACATTCATGCTACCATTACTCCTATCCTGGAGGACGGCCGTTTGTCAGCAAAAGATATGTTCGGCGGCAGTTCTTTGGTTGCTGCTCGTGACAAGATGCGTGAATGGCACGATTGGTATGCTGCCGTCAATGAGAAGTGGGGACTGGAACGTGGCGATGACATCCATGAAACAGGCGCACGTCACAAGTCGCTCGAAGAACACAACCGTGTTGACATCCAGTTGGGTCTTGCCATCCTCGCTTTGGTAGCCAGTAAATGCAAGAATGACGCTATATGAAGTTGACGCAATAGAGCGGATAATTGGTCATCCAATCTTGGTCGTGGTAAGGCAACATGGAGAGGCGGACACCTTTCAGTTGCGGATATTTCTCAATATACGTTCTGAGCGATTTGGAGTGGACATTTTCTTCTGCCTTTACCTCCAGCGGAATGACGGTGCCTGCCTTCTGTATCAGGAAGTCGATCTCTATCCTTGAGTCGTTGGCACTATAATAATAAGGCGTAATGCCTCGGGCTACCAGCTGCGTCAGCACAAACAGTTCGGTGAATGCTCCACGATATTCCGTCATGGCTGTTCCACGAACCAACACGTCCGCGGCTGTCGTCTCTGCCATGGCTCCCATGAGTCCCACATCCAAAGAGAAGAGCTTAAAGACGTTCAGATCCTCATAGAATTTTAGAGGTTTGCGAGGTTCAGATACACGTGGTACCTTGTAGATGAGGCCGGCGTCTATCAGCCATTCTATGGCCATCTCGAACTGTGTGGCGCGGGCTCCCTTCTTGAGCGCACCATACACAAACTTTTTGTTCTCTTTGGCAAGTTGCGAGGGGATAGAGTTCCACACCATGTTGATGTGTGGCACTTCCGACAGAGGAGCATGCTTGGAAAAGTCGCGCTGATAATCAAACAGTATCTGATTTTGAATGTAGCGCACCTCTGACAACTGATGCGAAGCAAAGAAAGCCTTCACCACGGCGGGCATTCCGCCCACATAGTAGTATTGCCGCAACATTTCCAGGAGCCGTGCCGACATGGGCGTTATCAGACTGTAGTCCTGCTGCCGCAGCATATCCACAAGTCTGTCCTCGCCTGCTGCCATCAGAAACTCGTCGAAAGTCATGGGATACATCTTGATCATATCTACTTTTCCTACTGGAAAAGAACTGCCGGCATGCAATGATATGCCGAGCAACGAACCGGCAACGGCCACATGGTATTGCGGTGCGTCCTCACAGAAATACTTCAGGCTGTTGAGTGCTTTGGGACATTCCTGTATCTCGTCGATGATGATGAGCGTCCGTTTGGGTTTGATGTCAACCCCCGTCAAAGCTGATAGATGCAACAAGATGCGGTGCATGTCATAGTCCTGGGCAAAGATGTTGGCTACCTCTTCATTGCCGTCGCAGTTGATATAAGCCACGTTTTCATAGGCTTTCTTGCCAAAATCCTTCAAACTGTAGGTCTTGCCTACCTGTCGTGCACCGTTGACAATCAAAGGCTTACGATCGGTTTTCTCCTTCCAGACTTTCAGTTGCTGTGTGATATTACGCTTCATGTCAACTAAGAATTTCTGTTCATGCAAAAGCAAAGTTACACTTTTTCAACCATATATGCAAGTGATAGCTACACTTTTTCAACTATATCTTTCCATTCTTTCTACACTTTTTCAACCATATTGGTAGGTGCAAGCTTCAAGCTACACTTCTCTACATGAACATCTCGTTGTTTAGTTCCTTTTCAGTTGACGCAGGAATTATTCTATGGGTTTCTCATAGACTGCTTTTCGTCACCCGTTTCACGGATGTAGAGCATGACAACTCATCCAGCGAGGTGCGGGTATTATAGCCACTTGACTCCACTTCTGCCGGGCAAAGCTTTGAACCTCTTGACAAAAGAAAGTCAATTTCATAAAAATGATTCTTCGGAGCCGGCCACGTATAGTAATACAGCTTGTTACCCGAAGCAGCTACCATCTGAGCATGTCATCATAAATTTTCCGTTTAAAGATCTGCCCCTCCATATTATTTCGTTTTAGCGCAAAGTTACGCATAATATATGAAATATCAAAAATTTTAATGACGACAATGCAGCTAATCGCAAATTCTATTTGGCTGGTTTTGCAGCTAATCGCAAATTCTATTTGAGATATCGTCAACCCTGTCAGTGGTCTTTCTCCTGTATTACGCTCAGCTGTAGATAACATAAAGCAGGCTATCCTCGAAAGTCAGCTTCGTGCCTTGTCAACAGTGTGGAGCTGTCACTGTATTATGGCATCGTACTTATACTCTGTAAAAGTGGCGACAAGACATTCGTCGAGTATTTTCTTCAAGACTACGAACACCCGATGGTTGTTGTCACATATAAGTCTAAGGAGAATATCCTTAAAGTCCTGCCACCTACCGAGGAGTTGGAGAAGCTATTGGAAGGCGTGGGGTAGGAAGTGAAGGCCCAGCATTCTGCCCGCTAGCCTCACCCATCAGTACAATGCGCGAATGTCATTCTCAAAGGTATCTGGGTGCAGTGCACGCTTTCGCATGGCCGTGCGGTAATTATAGATGGTTTGAGGCGAATAGAACAATAGGGTGGCTATCTCCACACTTTCGCTAACGCCTAAGCGCACAAGAGCGTAGATTCGCAATTCAGTGGTCAGGCTGCCATCGCGCGCGAGCGATAACTGACACTCCTGACGCAGCAAGGCATTAAACTCCTCAACAAACGAAGGATAGAGTTCTAGAAAAGCTTTGTCGAACTGAGTATAGAACTGCGCCGCCTCAGTGTCCGTGAGTTTAGACGATGAGGCCATGTGCAGCAAATCGTCGGTTTGGTGAGCTTTCACCTTGCGCGCCACAAGCTTACGAAAGTTAGTCATCTTGTCAATATACGAAGCACAAAGATCCATGAATAGCCGCATATATTTACTGCGCGTTTCGTCAGTTTTGCGCAACCGCTTGTTGAGAAGATCCAGCTCATGGTTCTTGCGGTCTATTTCCTGTCCTCTCTTAGTGAGTATTCCGGCTTGGCGCAAGATATAGGCTATGCCAATGATGAGTAAGACGACAAACACTCCCAGGCCGATGCTCAGATTGGTGGCTACTTTGCGCTGAGCCTTTACCTGCTGCTGATATACCGACACAATAGCCGGCAAGCGGTGAGATATTTCAAGCATACGCAGGCGGTTGTTGTAAAATTGGGCATCCTCTAAAGAGTAATATATATAATAGGTTGACTTCTCGGCATAGCTCCTGTCCTTATTGAAAAGGTGCATGGCTAATTGTTGTAAAGCCAGATTCTCCTTCAGAGGATTTACCTGATCAGAGATAGCAGCACGTATCAACCACTGCTCGTATTGCCGTTCATTGCCCTGCAACTTGTATATGCCTGCCAATCCATAAGAGGCCGAGGCATAAACACGGGTGTTTATTTTGGCCATAGCCACTGCTTTCTTATAATGTTGGGAGGCCTGGTTAAGAGGCTTCTTACTGAAGAAAGCCTGCTCGCCCAGCAGATATTCATATTCCGCCCCGTACGGATAAGGGTAAAGGCTGATGGCCTTGTTGAGGCACTCCAACTTCAATTTATTGTATTTGGGGCTGAAAATATTGTCGCGGCAGTAATCGCTCCAGTAATTATACAGCCAGTAAGCCGTGAAATAATGGTTGTATTCGGCCTGAGGGTCGCTGCTGTCCACCTTCACACTGTCTAAGAGTTTCTCTCCCTCGCTGTAATAGCCGCCGATGGCATAGAGCATAGCTGTGTGGTTTTTGGCCTTTTCCACTGCTTTCTTGTCATTCATCTGCCGTGCTATAACCTCTTCTTGTTGGGCGTAGTGCATGGCCGAATCAAAACGGTAGGTGTAATATTCGCGATATAACAAGGACGACAGCCGCAGCTTGTTCGCTCCATAGGCTCTTTGCCATTTCAAGGTGAGGCTCTTGATGCGCTTTTCCTTAACGTCCATATAATGCTTACGCATAGACAGCACACTGTCTAGAGAGCATAATGCTGCATCATCTTTTCGTGATGAACAGCCGCTGGTAGTAAATATTACAAGGATGGCAATGCACCCACTGAGGACAGCTCCTCTGAGATTAGTAAAGATGTTCATGGTCATCAAAATGAGTATGTCACACTGCAAAGATATACATTTCTATCTAAAGAAACCTTACTTTAGGCTATTTTTTGTTGTTAAAAAATGAATTGATAATCAATATGTTAAACAAAAATCATTATTACTGTTAGTTTACTTTCCATATACTGATTATTGTTTCTTCACGAAAGGGTTTATAATTTTGCAGCATGACAGAGAAAAATGCTCTCTCACTTCTAAAAACCGACAACTATTATATCATAAACAATAATTAATATGAGTTACAAAACATTCCTTCTTCTGTGTGCAGCTATGGCAGTTGTTCCTGCCGCCCATGCGCAAAAAGCCAAGAAAGACTCTGTTTCAACAAAATCCACTGAAGGTGACAACCGTAATGTCATGCTCAACGCAGCCGACTCTTACAAGCCCCGAGAGATACAGATAGGTCTGCCTTCTGAGGATGTAAACGTATACGAGAACGGACTGCCCGCAGTGTACTCGTCGAGCGTACACAAACTGTCGGCTCACTGGCGCAACGATGCCAGCCTCAAAGGCACATCACTGATGTCGCCCTCTGAGTCGGCCATAGCAACCGGCAACATTGCTTATGCCGTAAATGCGGAAAGTCAGCTTGGTATTAGTGACAGAACTTTCCAGGGTACTGTGAATTGGCACGGCAACCACTTCGGGCTCAACACATTCGACGTGAACCTCAACGGTCGGCTCGCCAACAACTGGTATTGGACAGCCAGTATGTATCAGAACTTCGACCCGGGTACTCAGAAGCAACGCTACACCGACTTTGCCGACCGCACCCAACTGTTTCATACCGGCCTGACACACCTTTTCAACAAGGGACGCGGCAAGGTTGCCTTACTCTACAAATACAGCTACAGCAAGAATCCTGGCAATTTCAACAACCAAGGACCATTTATATATAATGGTGATGGCTCGGTGAGCGAGTTCCAGGGCTTTAAGCTCGGCCGCTACTCTTACGTGCCTAATGGAGGCCACCTGGCTTACTATGACGTGATGAACGGTGAGCGCCGCATATGGAACTTCCAGGAGGCAATGGACAGTCATGCCAACGAACTGGCATTTCTTTTTGAGAACACATTCAACAAAGGTTGGAAGTGGGTGCTCAACGCAAAGTATATAAATGCGCCACGCGCCAACTATATTGACTTTGGCGGTTCAACTATATCCAATATTCAAAATGGCGTGTTGGATAACTATCTGCTCACAACAGACGCAGAAGGTCAGAATCCTTTCACAGGCTATGTTGAGGGACGACGCACGTGGCTGCACTTCGGTAAGGTTAACTCATTTATGCTCACGTCAGAACTAGAGAAACAGCTGGGCAACCACAAGCTGCGTATTGGCCTTAATGAATGGTATTATCATCTCAACTATCACTCTTCATCATTCCAGTGGTATGCCAGCGTAGGCGAATATCCCACCATTCTCTACGGCAACTACTACAACCCCTTCACAGCAACCACTTCACGCACACAGACCTACGACTTCAATGAGCTGAGCCCAGAATATACCAAGGGTTCTGAAAACAAGCTCGCTCTCTACCTTACCGACACATGGCAGGTCACACCTAAGTTGCGCCTGCTTTACGGTGGCCGTCTGGAGTACTACCGCATGTCTGCCGACCAGATAGCACTGAGCCGCTATAACGGCTTCTACATCGGCGGCACAAATGCCGATGGCGTGACCATAGCTCCCGGCAGGGTTATCAAGAACAAGCTCAACTATGCTGCCACCATACAAGGCTCTTGCGCTCTCACCAATAAGTTTGGCTTCTTGGCCGACGCTACTGTAGCAACCCGCTATCCCCGCATCAGCGACTATGCCGGCACAGGTCCTACCGAGGAGCAGTACAAACGAGTAACCATTCCTCTCATTCGTGGCGGTATATACTACAAGAACTCTTGGCTCGACCTTACGTCGATGATCTCCTACATATCAAAGTCTAACAATATAGACCAGCAGAACCTCACCAATCCGGGCACATCAGAATCGAAGACCGTACTTCTTATTTACAACATCCACACACTGGGCTGGACAACATCTGCTGAGATAGATCCCTTTAAGGGCTTCCACCTGCACGCTCTCTTCACCTGGCAGAAGCCGCAATACAGCAACTACAACGCCAGCGTAACGTTCAACAACGGCAACACCATGAGCGTAAATGCCGACAACATGATAGTAAAGGAAATTCCGCAGATTCTCATCGAGTTTGACCCCAGCTATCAGGTTAGCAAGGCAGTGAGAGCATGGTTGAGCTTCCGCTATTTCGGCAAGACTTACGCCAACCTGCAAGAGGCATTCTACTTCAATGGCCACTGGGAGACCTTCGGCGGCGTGAACTGGCAGGTGAACAAGCGGTTGTCGTTAGGCGTAGACGTGGTGAACATCTTCAACGTAGCCGGTGCCAAAGGTACCATCAATGGCTCAGAGCTCGTAACAAAAGCCGACGCGTCTAAATATGCCGGCTACATCATGAGTGGAAACTACCTGCGCCCATTCACTGTAGAGTTCTCTGCATCGCTCAAATTCTGATTAAAACACCTATATCAAATGAAAAAGCTATTATCCTTAATCTGTTTGCTCGGACTGACACTGAGCACACATGCTGCTGACAACAAGAACATCCGCATCAGCACCGACAATATCGACATTGTCTTGCAAGTGGGCGACAACAATCGCCTCTACCAAGTATATCTCGGTGACAAGCTAGCCTCAGCTGCTGACTTCAGTCACTTTGACTGGAAGATAAAACCGGGCTCAGATGGCAGCTACGGCATTCGTGGCCGCGAAGCCTATCCAGGTTCAGGAGGCGAGGACTCCTTCGAGCCGGCACTGGCCATCACTCACGCCGACGGCAATCTCACTACCTATTTATATTATAAAGGCAGTGAGCAGAAGGTTGTGCCGGGCGGCACAGAAACCATCATACGCCTTGCCGACGACCAGTATGCTGACGAAGTGGCGCTGCACTATGTGGCCTATGCCAAAGAAAACGTCATCAAGACATGGAGCGAGATACGCCATAATGAGAAGAAGCCCATCACGCTGTGGCGCTACGCAAGCGGCATGTTCTACTTCAACGCCGACAAATATTTTCTTACCAACTATCACAGCGACTGGGCACGCGAGGGACAACCGGCCACCCAGCAGTTGCAGTTTGGCAAGAAAATCATAGACACCAAGCTTGGCACACGTGCCGCTGAGCAGAGCGAGCCGTTCTTCGAGCTGGGCATAGACGGGCCGGCCCGTGAGAACGAGGGACGTGTGATGCTGGGCACCATAAGCTGGACGGGCAACTTCAGTTGTACGTTCGAGGTAGACAACGTGGGCTGCCTGCGCGTCATTCCGGGCATCAACCCCTATGCTTCCGACTATGTGCTTCGGGCGGGAGAGACGTTTAAGACACCCGACTTTGTCTTCACACTGAGCGACACAGGCACATCACAAGCCTCTCGCAACCTGCACGACTGGGCACGCCACTATCAGCTCTGGAATGGTGAGGGCACACGCATGACGTTGCTCAACAACTGGGAGAACACCGGCTTCGACTTTAACCAGGAGTCTCTGGCCCAACTCATGAAGGACGCGAAAGACCTCGGCGTAGAGATGTTCTTGCTAGACGACGGATGGTTCGGCAATAAATATCCCCGTAAGGACGACCATGCCGGCCTGGGCGACTGGGAGCCTACCCGCGCCAAGCTGCCCGGCGGCATCCCTGCTCTGACAAAAGCGGCCAAGGATGCCGGCGTTAAGTTCGGCCTGTGGATAGAGCCCGAGATGGTCAACCCCAAGAGCGAGTTGTACGAGAAGCACCATGACTGGGTTATCGAACAGCCCAACCGCAAGACCTATTACTATCGCAACCAACTCGTTCTGGATCTTACCAATCCCGAGGTGCAGCAGTATGTCTTTGGTGTGGTTGACAAGCTTCTGACAGAGAATCCCAACATTGTGTATTTCAAGTGGGATTGCAACTCGCCCATCACCAACATCTATTCGCCCTACGAACGCGCACAACAGGGCAACCTCTACATCGACTATGTGCGCGGTCTCTACAAAGTGTTGGATCGCATACACACCAAATATCCCAAGCTGGAGATGATGCTCTGTTCGGGTGGTGGTGCCCGCTGCGACTACGAGGCTCTGAAGTATTTCGGCGAGTTGTGGCCCTCTGACGATACCGACCCCTTTGAGCGCGTCTACATACAGTGGTCTATGTCGAAATTCTTCCCTGCCAAGGCCATTGCCGCCCACGTCACCAACTGGAACAAGCAGACCTCTGTTAAGTTCCGCACAGATGTTGCCTCTTCGTGCAAGCTCGGCTTCGACATCGACTTGAAGTCTCTTTCACAAGACGACTATAAGTTTACGCAACAGGCCGTAGCCAACTGGCACCGTCTGCAGGACATCATCCTCAATGGTGAGCAGTATCGTCTGGTATCACCTTATGAGACTAACCATGCCGCCCTCAACTACGTTAGTCAGGCCAAGAGCCATGCCGTGGTCTTTGCCTATGACTTGCATCCACGTGTTATGGAGCCCTTGCGCAATGTGCGCCTGCAGGGTCTCGATGCTTCACGCCGGTACACGGTTACTGAAATCAACCTCATGCCAGGCAAGGCGTCAAGCCTCACCTGCAACGGCCAGCAGTATTCAGGCGACTATCTGATGAAGGTGGGTCTTCCCATCCTCACTGCTGACCAGGCAAACAGTCATGTCCTGGAGCTGATAGCTGAATAACTTAGCTTTTTATTCTCTTATTTAATATATGTGCCCTCGCTGCCCAAACATGTGGCAACGGGGGCATATAATTTTGGTGTGAGGGTGAGAACGTCAGGGTGCCGACCAGGCCAGCCGGCATGTTCTTCTGCCAAGCTGTCTGCATAGCCGCTTCAGCCGCTTCAGCCATACATGCTGTTTCCGTAATATGGGTCAGCAACGCCACAATATGTATAAGGGCCGAATAAAAAGAAAGCTGTACCTTTGCACTCAGAAAACAAACAAAATAGAAGAATGTATATAGAAAACATCAACAGTCCCAAGGACTTGAAATCTCTGACCATAGAACAGCTCGGCGTGGTGGCCGAGGAAGTGCGTAAAGGTGTGCTCAACCGTGTGAGTCATCATGGAGGGCATGTAGGGCCCAACCTCGGCTTCACCGAGGCTACCGTGGCTCTGCACTATGTGTTCAACGCCCCCGAAGACAAGATAGTGTTCGACGTCTCACACCAGAGCTATCCTCACAAGATGCTCACCGGGCGCAAGGACGGCTTTCTCAATGTGAACAGCATGGATGGCATATCGGGCTACTCTTCGCCACTGGAGAGCCCCGTGTATGACAACTTTGAGGTTGGCCATACCTCTACCTCCATCGCCTTGGCCACCGGTTTGCAGAAAGGTCGCGACATTCTAGGCGGCAAAGAAAATGTCATAGCCGTCATAGGCGACGGCTCGCTCTCGGGTGGCGAGGCCTTCGAAGGACTTGACACTGCGGCCGAACTGGGCACAAACATCATCATCATCGTCAACGACAATGAGATGAGCATTGCGGAAAACCATGGTGGCCTCTATCGCAACCTCAAACGCTTGCGCGAGAGTGGTGGCCAGACGGAGTGCAACTATTTTCGTGCCCTCGGCTTCGACTACCTCTACGTGGAGCAGGGCAATGATGTGGGCAGCCTGGTTGAGGCCTTCCGTAAGGTAAAAGATATAGACCATCCCGTGGTGGTACACATCCATACCGAGAAGGGCCATGGTTACGCTCCTGCTGTGGCCGACAAAGAACGCTGGCACTGGAGCATGCCCTTTCATCTGGAAGACGGCAGCCCGCGCAACCCGTCGCAAGGCGGCAAGTCGATGGATGGGTTGCTAGGCGACTGGCTCTTCGAAGAGATGAAACGCGACAAGAAGCTTGTGGCCATTACCGCCGCCGTGCCTGCTGCACTGGGCTTCAACCGGGAGCGCCGCGAAGCCCTCGGAAGGCAGTTTGTTGATGTGGGCATTGCCGAGGAGGAGGGCGTGGCCATTGCCTCGGGAATGGCCAAGAGAGGCGCACGGCCGGTGTTCAGCACATATGCTACCTTCTTGCAGCGCACCTACGACCAGTTGGCTCAAGACCTCGCTGTAAATGGCAACGCCGCCGTCATCAACGTGCTAGGGGCCAGCGTCTATGGCATGAACGACTTCACGCACATCTGCTTCTTCGATATTCCTATGCTCAGTCATATCCCCAACTTGGTTTACCTGGCTCCAACCACATGGGAAGAGCTGCGCGCCATGGAGAGTTGGGCCATCCGGCAGGACAAATACTCAGTGGCCATCCGCGTGCCCGTCTTCGGCGTAGCACACTCTACAGAGACTCCGGACAGCGACTACAGCAACCTGAACAAGGCTGTGGTGGCTCACCGTGGCAACCGCGTGGCCATCATCGCAGTGGGCGACTTCTTCCAGAAAGGTGAAGCTGTTAGACAGTTGCTTGCCGACAAGGGTATCAATGCCACACTCATCAATCCACGCTATCTCTCCGGACTCGATGAGCAACTCTTGGACGAGCTGAAGGCTGATCACGCCATTGTAGCCACTATAGAGGATGGCAGCATCGACGGAGGATATGGCGAGACGGTGGCCCGCTTCTATGGACCGTCGGCCATGCGCGTGCTCAACTTCGGCGTACGCAAGAAGCTATATGACCGTTATGACGTAAACCAGCTGCTCACTGACAACCATCTGCAAGACCAACAGATAGCCAATGACATTTTGCAGATTGCCAACAGCTTAGAATAGTAGACCAGCAGGCAACTCGTTAGTTACCTGCTTCTATATCACATTTAGCTCAGCGGACGCTCTTATTTTAGGGGCGTTCGCTGATTGTTATATTAGGATATGGCATTACTGTCATGACTTATTTATACTGAAAGAGTTGGAATAATTGTAAAAAGGATTTAATTTTCCATTGGAAATTTGTTTTTATGAAAAATTGGCCTTATCTTTGCAAATAATTTCCAAAGGAAACAAAGTATGAGTAAACTCAAATTATTTATCGCTATGGCTGTTCTGATACTTTTGGCCTCAGCCTGCTCAGGCAAGACGGAGAGCGGAAGGAACACTGAAGACAGCAAGCATATTACGAACAAAAAAGTAAAAGGAGAAAAGAAAATGAAAGCAATTGAAATGAACAGCGAGATGTTCAAAAGCAAAATCATGGACTATGAGACGAGCTCTGAATGGAACTATAAAGGTGACCGCCCGGCCATCATCGACTTTTATGCCACTTGGTGCGGCCCTTGCAAGGCCACAGCGCCCAATGTGGAAAAGATAGCCGAGGAATATGATGGCAAGATAGACGTCTATAAAGTGGATGTAGACCAGCAGCAGGAGTTGGCTGCCGTATTCGGTGTGCAGTCTATTCCCACCATTCTCTTCATACCCAAGACGGGCACACCGGCCAAGAATGTGGGAGCCATGGACTATGCCCAGCTCAAGGAAGCCGTCAACGAAGTTTTGCTTAAATGATAACACCGGAATGTATACAGAAGTTGCGCAATGTGTATAAGGCCATTGGCAACTTCGAAACAGAAATGCAGCGGGCAGTGGGGCTCAACCTCAATGAGGCTATGCTCCTCTGCCTCCTCTCCGACGGCTCTATGATACTTGCCGGAGATATTGCCGAGAAATTGGGGCTTACACGTTCTAATGCGTCAAAGGTCATCGCCGCGTTAGAAAAGGTGGGATGTATTCTGCGAGAGTCGTGCTCAGAAGACAGCCGCTGTCAGAAATTTCATATCTCTGACAATGGTATGAAAAAGTTAAAGGAGATGGAAAACAAACTAACGATGCCACAAGAGATTCCAGAGCTCTGCCGTTGCATGAATAGCCTTTCATCACACGACAGAGAAGAAGCGCGCAAACAGCAAAGCTGACTGGAAGATGGAATATAAGACAAGATGATTTTAGTTCACTCACACTTAATTGTAAGTATGGTAAATCATCACGATACATCCAACGGCCATCAACTCCATGCTGTATGAGTAACTGATGAGATGAACAAAGCTAAGAAGGTGTTTTTGTGGCACGAAAATGCCTATTTCGGGTTGTAAGAATGGCCTTTTTACAACCCCAAAACACCATTCACAAAAAATACTGTAATTCCTATCCCACCCATTCCACCCTTCTGTTAAATGCTTGATAATGAGATATGTAATTGATAGGGTGGGGCAGAAAACATCTCACCCACATCTCACCCACATCTCACCCTTCTGTTAAATGCTTGATAATGAGACGAGTAATTGATAGGGTGGGGCAGAAAGCATTTCATCCATATCTCACTCTGAAGGATCATAAGGCACCCCATACGGTTGAAACCGTGCATAGGATTGTTCGTCGCTTGCGATGCCGCGCCTTGTGCCGGCCTCGCACCAGACCATCGTCAGTTGTAGTGGCCGTGCCTTGTACCGGCCTCGCACCAAACCATCGCCAGTTGTAGTGGCCGTGCCTTGTGCCGGCCTCGCACAAGTCATCCCACAAGCCCGTAGGGACGCTCGTTCGAGCGTCCGCAAGCGAAGGACAAGCGAAAGATTATCAATGTTATGTTTATCAACGTACGTCAACGACCGCATACGGTTGGGGTGTTCGTTGGTGCGGACGCTCGAACGAGCGTCCCAACTGTTAGGGGGGATTATTGCATGCGTTACATATTATTCGCTTGTTCTTGCTTGCGAGGCCGGCACAAGGCGCGGCCACTACAGTGGATATTCGTTGATTATCTTCGGTTGCGGACGCTCGAACGAGCGTCCCTACAGGTGGGAAGCGGTTTATTACAAAGCAGGGGGCGGCCCATTGTGCCCGTCAGCAGTGGGAGGGACGCGGGCTCGGTGCCCGTTTATATGCACACACCCAACGCAATCAAATCGCACTCAAGTAGGGACGCATCGTGGTGCGTCCATATCAAGGTGTCCACCGTCTCGGTACCCGATTTTCACGCATAACAACCGCAGAGCCTGACATGTATATGTTCGTTGGGTGTTTAGTGCTTGCCTGCCCAGCCCTCATTGTATATGGCAAAGTAAAATGATATTCGTATATAACAGCCTGTTTTATATAAAATCAGTATAAATGCCGCTTGGTGAAATATCCATGGTGAGATGTGGGTGAGATGTTTGAAGGATTTATGTACTCCCGCATGATTTACAAACTGCTGTGTGCCAGTATATTACCACGTGGGTGGAATGGGTGGAATAGGAATTCACCTATTTTTTTATTCATTGATAATAAGATGTTAACATCCACGGTAGGGTAAACCTGATATTCTGAAACAGATAGTTGCAGAAGTCGGGCACACCCCCTTATTGTCTTTGAGTTAAAGCAAGTTAACGCCGCTTTTGCGCCATGTCCTATTTATGCAATTCCTACCCTGAGGTAACTATAAGAGCGATTGGTGCCCTCTTGCAGGGTATGTATTTTTACTGTAATTTTGCACATGTAAATCAGACGGGAGCCTGCCAAAATGCTGGAGGCTTACGTCATGACAAATAAAATATTTATTATTAAATAAGAAAGGAAATAAGTTATGGCAAATGTAGTTTTAATTGGTGCGACAGGTTTTGTAGGTTCCGCAATCCTCAACGAGTTGCTTTCTCGTGGTCATAAGGTAACGGCAGTGGTGCGTCACGCGGCCAAGTTGCCCAAGAATGACAACCTCACAGCTGTAGAGGAAGACGTGGCCAACGTAGATGCTATCGCCAATATTGCCAAGGGCAAGGATGCGGTCATCTCTTCTTACAACCCCGGTTGGAGTAATCCTCAGATGGGCAAGATTAACGATGAGAACTATCCTAAGATTGTGGAGGCAGTGAAGAAGAGCGGTGTGAAGCGTCTGCTTATCGTTGGCGGTGCCGGTACGCTCTTTGTCAAGCCGGGTGTGCGTGTGATTGATACCGGTGTCATCCCTGACGCGATTATCGATGGTGTACGCTCATTGGGCAACTTCTATCTCAACTACCTCACCAAGGAGCACGACCTCGACTGGGTGTTCTTCTCTCCTGCCGGTGCTTTTGAGGATGCCGACAAGGGTAAGCGCACGGGCAAATTCCGCTTGGGCAAGGACGACCTCATCGTAGACCCGGCTACCGGCACGAGTCATATCTCCGTACAAGATTATGCCGTGGCCATGGTAGACGAGCTTGAGAAGCCTGCTCATCACATGGAGCGCTTCACCATAGGATACTAAAGGGTTGCGCTATAATCATTTGAATACATTTTTTGAATATAATCGAATGATTGGTAAAGCATATTAAAGTTGTTATAGGGAAAGGCTGATGGCATTCATATCCTACCAATAGGTAGGTATCATAGAGTGAAGTGCCTTCTTGCAACTACATGGCTTTTTATTTGAACTTTGCATTCGTATAATATAATAAGGAGAACCCAAAAATGATACAGCAAGCACTTGATTTTCTGAAGTTGCACATCGAGGTGGCTTTTGCCACGTGTGAAGCTGGTCGGCCTCGCATACGTATGTTTCAGATCATGAAGCAGGAAGGCACCACTCTCTATTTTGCCACCTCGCCCAAGAAGCAAGTTTATAAGCAATTACATGAGAGTCCTTTCGTCGAAATCATGGCCAGCGAGGGCGATGAGTTTGTGAAATGCAGCGGACGGGCCGACTTCAGCGTGGATGATGCCACACAGCAGTGGATATACGACAACAATGCCGTGCTGTCACGGCTCTATACCAGCTATGACAAGATGGTCTATTTCAAGATGAATATCGAGCAGATAGACTATTATAACCTTGCGCCCACGCCTCCCGTCTTCAAGCATTATGACCTTATCAACCATACAGAGGGCAACGGATATGTGGGAGAGAGATACAGCAAGGAGGCTTGACAACCTCGACGTTGTCATTCGTTGGCTGATGACAGAGACCGGACAAAGCTCACCTGTACCTGCAGACCTTAGGAGCAAGCAACTGTTGATGCGTGCCCTGATGAACGTCCATCCGCCTAAGCCTGCACCCGCTGAGCTTTTGCGCAGGCAAGATGAAGAGTTGCGTTGGCAATTAGCCGAAAAGGCATCATTGAGCCTCAGTTTACGGGTTTGCAGGTGTGGCAAGGCGACATCACGCGTCTGAAGGTGGATGCCATTGTCAATGCCGCTAACAGCTCGATGCTGGGTTGCTTCATACCCTTGCATGGATGCATCGACAACGCCATCCATTCTGCCGCTGGCTTACAGCTTCGTGAGGCTTGCCATAAGATGATGAGCGAGCTGGGACATGAAGCACGCACGGGAGGGGCGATGATTACGCCAGCCTATAACTTGCCTTCAAAATATGTTATACATACCGTGGGACCCATCATACCCGATGGTCATCCCACCCCGGAGCAGGAAGAGCAGTTGGCCTCATGTTATAGGTCGTGCCTCGACATGGCCGAAGAATACGGCTTGCACAGCATCGCTTTCTGCTGCATCTCAACGGGTGTGTTCCGCTTTCCGCGTAAGCGTGCTGCGCAGATAGCTGTGCGCGCCGTGACGAGCCACAGCCTGAAGAGCATCGACACCATAATTTTCAACACGTTCAAAGATGAGGATAACATCATATATCAACAACTTATTGATGAAGCCAACGCCTGAGCGGCCGCTGGCCGACCGCCTGGAGCATCTTTGTAAGTTGCTCCGCGCAGCCGATGGCGTGCTTATCGGTGCGGGTGCGGGGCTTTCTACGGCGGCTGGCATCAGTTATGACGGCGACGACTTCCGCCGTGAGTTTCGTCCGTGGATAGAACGTTATGGCATCACCGACCTTTATTCGTCTGGGTTCTACCCCTTCAAGACCGAAGAAGAGTATTGGGCCTGCTGGGCACGCCACATCTGGTTTTGCCGCTATAGGCCCGATGGCTTGCCTCTCTATAGGTCGCTTTTGCAGCTTATTGGTCAAAAAGATTATTTCGTCTTCACCACAAATGTCGATGCTCAGTTTGCCAAGAGTGGTTTCAGCACAGACCGCGTCTTTGCCTGTCAGGGTGACTATGGCCTCTTTCAGACTGAGAGTGGACAGAGCAAGAAACTTTACCCCAACGAGCAGATGGTGCGCCGCATGATGGCCGCGACAGTGGATTGTCGCATTCCTGCCAGCCTTATTCCCCATGATGAGGCAACGGGCGAACGGCTGGTGCCCAACCTGCGGGTTGACAACCACTTTGTAGAGGACGAGCACTGGCACCGTCAGGCTCACCGTTATCAGAATTTTATAGAGCGTCATCGTGACGGTCGTCTTGTGCTGCTAGAGTTGGGTGTGGGCTTCAACACACCCAGTATCATCCGTTTTCCTTTTGAGGAGATGGCGGCACAATATCCCCACACGGCGTTGGTAAGGTTCAACCAGCAATCCATGACGGTTGTTCCCGGCATCAAAGACATGACCGCTTTCAGCGATTGCGCCGATGTCTTTAGGGCCGTACGGATGCAGCAGGAAACTTTCAAGGAAGCATTGGCAAAGCAAGAACAAACTTAAGACTACCCCATAGGGCATAATGGCGTGGCAGTTGTGATGCCCCGGCCTTTCAGTGAAGTTGCTCCGTGCCCTTGTGGTGCTATTAGGGTGAGTGTCCGGCCTTTCTTTCCGCCCAGTAACCCACATTGGATCACCCTGCTGCCTGTGCCCGCTTGTGTGATGCCCTCCATGCTTAAAGACACAAAAAAAGTACTTTTCCTGGATATTTTTATTGCTGTCCGCTAAAACTCAAAATGGCAAAAACATCCAACCCTATAATGTAACCCATGGCAGAAATGATACTATAGAGTAAAAATATATTATATTATTATATATTATAATATTAATTACATTATTAATAGTCAATATTTTATAGTAATATCCGGTTTGGTATATTATATTCACTTTTCATTTTCCGCCGACATCGGATAGCTATAAACATTACGGTGTTACGGTGTTACGGATGGGAGGATGAAAGAAAAGGGGGAGGGAGTTGGTGAGTTCGGAAAAAGGTTGTATATTTGCAAGCAGAAACAAAGCAGCAACAATTATGGAAGAGTATCAGAAAAAAGCTATTATAGAGAAGGGCAAGGAATATTTCCGAAGTATTATCATACCCGCCCACTTGAAGAATGTTGAGAAGCTTCATCTGAAGAGTTTCAACGTCAATCCCTTTCTTGTCAACTACTTGGCCTCTTTTCTCTGTGGCGACACGAGTTCGCAGTCTCTTGCTAAAGCGCTGATCTATCCGCGCATCCTCGGCACGAGCATCAACACGAGCTTCGGCCAGAACCTGCAGGTGTTCATCTCCTCGCTCGCCGAGGTAGCCGGTAGAGCATCAGGCATTGACGGCATCGACATCGAGTTCACCGACGCTCTTGACGGTCGCACGAAATACTGCCAGTGCAAAGCCGGGCCGCAGACCATCAATGCCGACGACGTGGCCACCATCATGGGGCATTTCGGCCACCTGCAGTCCAAGGCGCGCCTCGACCGCCTGCCCTTGCAGATCAATGATCTCATCGTGGGTGTGCTCTACGGTGAGCCTTCAGAATTGTCGGGCAACTACAAGAATATCGACAAGACCTATCCAGTGTATTGCGGTAAGGAGTTCTGGACACATGTTACTGGTGAGGAGGATTTCTACAAGCGTCTCTCCAAAGGGTTTGGCGAAGTGGTCGAAGAAGAAGGAATCAATGGAAGCGAAATCATCTTAAACAAAGTAAGAGAGATTGCAGCAGAGATTGACGAGAAAGGAGGATATTAATGCCAAATTTTATATCTGTCAATAATGTAGCAGACATCTTAGGAGCATCGTTTGCGTCTGTCAACAGTTGGTTTGATAAAGGCACATATCCGGCTCACATCAATAGCAATGGTCAAAAAGGTTTCTACATGGAAGACCTTGAAGGTGTGAAGCCAGTAAAAATGATGTTGGAAAGCAACTGGGAAGAGGAGATGCAGACACGCCCAGTCCGTCCCTATACATCGGTAGAGTTGTTCGCCGGTGCAGGAGGGCTGGCTTTAGGAATGCACATGGCCGGTGTCCAACATATCTTGCTTAACGAGTTGGTAGAGCCAGCATGCAACACGCTTCGGGCAAATCATCCCGAATGGAATGTCCTGCAAGAAGATATACATAAAGTTGATTTTCGCCCTTTGCATGGCCAAGTAGATTTGCTTACTGGGGGATTTCCATGCCAAGCTTTCTCTTTTGCAGGGAAAAAAGGCGGATTCAAGGATACTCGGGGTACGCTTTTCTTTGAACTTGCAAGAGCTGTTTCTGAAATTCAACCAAGGGTTTTCCTTTGTGAGAATGTCAAGGGGCTATTGTCGCACGATCATGGCAGGACACTCGACACAATCGAAAATGCGATAGCCGAACTCGGATACACTCTCGTGGAACCAAGAGTACTGAAAGCAGTGATGTATCAGGTGCCGCAGAAACGAGAAAGATTGTTTCTCGTAGCCGTGCGAAACGATATAGCACCGTTGGCCGAGTTTCATTGGCCCTCTCCTTACCATCGTGTGGTTACATTGAGAGACGCGTTCTTCAAAGGAATACTTTATGACAAAGATGTACCACAATCAGAAGGACAGGAATACCCTGAGCGAAAAAAAAGAGTTATGGAGATGGTGCCGGAAGGTGGTGATTGGCGCGACTTGCCTGAAGATATCCAAAAAGAATATATGGGTAAAAGCTTTTATCTTGGAGGCGGTAAAACGGGGATGGCTCGCAGATTATCAATGGATGAACCATCGCTGACGCTGACTTGTGCGCCAGCTCAGAAACAGACGGAACGTTGCCATCCAACAGAGACAAGGCCACTAACTGTTCGTGAGTACGCTCGTATACAAACATTCCCCGACAATTGGCATTTTATTGGAGCGATGTCCGACAAATACAAGCAAATAGGAAATGCTGTTCCGGTGAATTTGGCATGGGCAATGGGGCGCTCGCTTGTAAGGTTAATGAACGATTTGGAGCAAGCTGCCCCAGCTCCTATAGATCCGCAAGTTGCCCACCACTTGGCTCATGCCATGCTGCCTCCCCAGCAGGCTGCTCTTTTTTAAATATGCTTCTTCGCCTATTATACGCAACATGATGAATATCGATATTACAACTGGACGAAGTTTTGAAGATTTACAGGCTGACTTTTATCACTATCTTCGAGATCGTGAAGGTGGCAAACTTGCCCCCAAAACCAGTGGTGACTACCTCTCGCGTATGCGTTTTTTATCAGGACTATATACGCTTGATGATCGGATCACAAAGGAAAAAGTTGACGAAATCATGAAGAGGGAAAAAATAGTCAGGCAAAATCGAGACAAATATAATACCCCGCATGCAATGTCTGATTTACATTCGGGATTAATGAAATTTTTAGCTTTTGTTCAATCTGATTATTATCAATCTATTTCCAATCGGGAAAAAGAAGAACTGAGGAAAGTGGAGCAATCTACTGTCCTATCTACCACTGAGAAGGCAGTTTTAGTAAAAGCCCGTATCGGGCAGGGGCTTTTCCGAAAGAGACTTTTCGACTATTGGCATGGGTGCTCCATCACTCAGTGCGATATACCATGGTTTCTTATTGCATCACATATTAAACCATGGTGCAATTCTGATAATGAAGAACGTATAGATGTATATAATGGTTTGTTGCTTACTCCCGACTATGACAAGTTGTTTGATTCTGGCTATATTTCCTTTACTATTACTGGGAACATCCTTATTTCCCCGTTCCTTTCTCGTAAAGATAGAGACGAATTGAAACTCTCTCCCTCTATCCGTCTCCATCAGATTTCATCCCAGCATGGGAAATATTTAGCCTATCACCAAGAGCATGTTTTCCTTGTCTGATCAAGTCCATTCTGGCGGCTCTTTGCCATCGAGATACTGAAGCAACTCAATGTCGAAGAGCCATATATCTTTGAAAAGTTGACGGCTCGCATGTTTTTGTTCGTCATTCAGAGTGGTTGACCATTTCAGCAAAAGGTCTATCTGTGAATGCAGATAATAGATTCTCTTGTTTACTTCTTCCATTTTATTAATGATTAATTGTCAATAACATCCGCGAATGTACTACGTTTTTGTTTCTTCGCAAAATAATAAGTGATATATTAACATATTCGCGCATTTGTAAACTCTCTAAAGCAATCGTCGTTTTGATATTTTCCCGCCAATTATTTGCGCAAAAAGAATTATTTTCTATTATTGCTAATATCACATCTGAACACCTCTTTGAAATGGCTAAACATTCTTTTCTTCAACGTTGGAAGTAAGATGAGAACGCAACTGTGAGGCACGACTAATCGCATTTGTGTATATTTCGTGAACAATAATGGTCACTAGTATTGCCTTTCAATGAATACTTTCCATCTTATTTTATTTCTCTCTATATTCTTTTGGTGTCATTCCCGCAAGCTTTTTGAAGAAGCGGGAGAAGTGCTGTGGATACTGGAAGCCGAGGCGGTCGGCAATCTGCGAGATGCTCTGCGAGGGGTCGAGAAGCAGTTGCTTGCTCAGCGCGAGGATATGCTGTTGAATATAATACTGTGCCGTCATGCCCGTCTCCTTACGGATGAGGTCGCCAAAGTAGCCAGGTGACAGACAGGCTTTATCAGCGAAGTAAGCCACGGAGGGCAGGCCGCCGCGCACGGCTAAGCCCTGCTCGAAATAGTCCTTGATGTTGCGCTCAAAGGCAGAGAGAACATCTGAGTTTTCCTTGTGGCGGATGACGAACTGCCGGTCGTAGAAGCGCTGGCAGTAGTCGAGGATGAGCTTGATGCGGTCGGTGAGAATGGTCTGCGAATGTTTGTCCACGGGCTGCTCCATCTCAAAGCGGATGGAGTTGAGCGTGTCGGTGTACATCCGCCGCTCGCGCTCGCTGAGATGGAGCGACTCAGCCGAGGCGTAGTCGAAGAAGTGATAGCCGCCGATAGCCTTCCCCAAGGGCGTGCCGAAGAGTAGGTCGGGATGAAAGAGGAGTCCTAAGGTGTGCGACGGCGTATGGAGCTGTTCCTCCGTCATATCCACGCCCACCATCTGCCCCGGTGCGAAGCTCACAATGGTACCGTCCTGATAGTCGTATTGCTGGCGCCCATAATGCAGCGCACACTGTATACCGTCTTTCAGCCACAGCGCATAGACGTCATAACGGAAGGTAACGTGGTTGGGTATCTTCGTGGCTTCCGCCAAGTCTACCACGCTCACCAAGGGATGCAGGGTCTCGAAGCCATACATCTTATTATAGTTATCGATACTGTCAATGGGGATGATCGTTGTGTCGCTCATATCTTTCTGCTTTTACGTTTCTTCGCACAAAATTAGTTGAAATATTCTATTCACGCAAGAGGGAAGCTGCAATTTCAGCAAAAAGGGTTATAGCAGCCTTAATCGGGGTAACAGCCTGTTGCCAGGAAACTCGTAACTTTGCAACCAGAAACAAAGATAACAACAGATGAGAAGAATAATCACAGCCTTGGCATTTCTGATGATATTTGTCGTTGCTGGGGCACAAAGCACAAAAAAGATGACACAGTTGAAGATGACACAAGAGTGGGACAAGGTTTTCCCCAAGAGTGAGAAGGTCGACCATGAGAAGGTCTCCTTCCACAATCATTTCGGCATTGAACTCGCAGCCGATGTCTATAAACCCAAGAATGCACAGGGGCGTATTTCCGCCATTGCCGTGTGCGGCCCCTTCGGTGCGGTGAAGGAACAATCGTCAGGACTCTATGCACAAACGCTTGCCGAGCGCGGCTTTTTGGCCATCGCCTTCGATCCGTCGTTCACAGGTGAGAGCAGCGGGCAGCCACGTGATGTCTTTTCACTCGACATTAATACCGAAGATTTTCAAGCTGCCGTTGACTACTTGAGCAACCGCCCCGACGTGGATGCCAATCGCATCGGCATCGTGGGTATCTGTGGCTGGGGTGGCATAGCCCTCAACGCCGCCGCCAACGACCCGCGCATAAAAGCCACGGTGATCAGTACAATGTATGACATGCCGCGTGTGGGCGCATGGGGCTATTTCGACAAAGGCACTGCCGACGACCGATACAAGGCAAAGGAGCAGATTGCCGCACTGCGTACCAAAGAATATACTACCGGCCTTCAGCAGCGTGCAGGAGGATGTATCCCCGTTGAGCAGCTTACAGGTAAGGAGCCGGACTTCGTACAGCAGTACTCGGCTTACTACAAGACCAAGCGCGGTTATCATAAGCGTTCGGTCAACTCCAACGATGGATGGATGATGCAGGCTCAGACGGGATGGATGAACAACAACATCCTGGCACATCCTGAAGATCTGCGAAACGCAGTGCTCATCGTCCATGGTGAGAAAGCACACAGCCGCTACATGGGTGAGGACACGTTCAAGAAACTCAAGGGCGAGAACAAGCAGCTCATCATCGTTCCCGGTGCTACCCACACCGATCTCTACGACCAGATGGACAAGATTCCGTTTGACCGTATCACGGCGTTCCTCAATAAGTATCTGAAATAACTTGGGAAAAGAAAGTATCGAACAGGATAAATGCGCAAGAGAATATGAAAGAAAATGTTGATTTCAGTGTATGGCCGAAAGGAGAGTTGAACAGTGCCTATGCCCAGTATTTCACAGGCAACAGCTATCTGGCTCCCCTCGATGCCGAGAATGGAGGTCCAGTGAACGTCACCTTCGAGCCCCGTTGCCGCAACAACTGGCATATCCACCACAAGTCAGTGCAGGTGCTCATCTGTGTGGCTGGCTGCGGATGGTATGTCGAGGAAGGCAAGGAACCTGTCGTCCTGCGCCCGGGTGTGGTCGTGGCCATCCCTGCCGAGGCTAAGCACTGGCATGGTTCTGCTAAAGACTCGTGGATGCAACACATCACCTATATGACAAAGGTAGAAGAAGGTGCCTCCAACGAGTGGCTGGAGCCTGTCACGGATGCAGAGTACGACAAGCTGCCTGCCAGTTCAGCGATACTCGGCGTCGCCGACGCTGAATACCAACAGCGCTTCGAGGCCTTTGCTTTCGGCGAGGTGGTGGAACAGGTGAAGACGCGCCTCGACGATCGTACCCGCTACATCTGCTGTCTGGCCACGCTCCTTGGCTGTCAGGGCATCAGCGAATACCGTGAACTGCTGCCAGAAGCACTCGCTAAAGGCGTGACGCCTGTTGAGGTGAAGGAAATCGTCTATCAGGCTACGGCCTATTTAGGCATGGGACGCGTTCGCCCCTTCATCTCGGCTACCAACGAGGTACTTACCTCCCGTGGCATTACCCTGCCATTGGCTTCACAGCAGACCACTACGATGGAGACCCGTCGTGAGGCTGGCACAGAGGCACAGGTCGGTTGTTTCGGAGACTCGATGCGTGACTTCTGGAAGTCGGGGCCGGAGGACAGCCGACACATCAACAAGTGGCTGGCCGACAACTGCTTTGGCGATTACTACACCCGCACGGGACTTGACCTGAAGATGCGCGAGCTCATTACGTTCTGTTTCCTTGTTGCCCAAGGTGGTTGCGAGCCGCAGTTGAAAGGACATATTGCCGGCAACTACCACGTAGGCAACGACAAGGATCTGCTCATCGCTGTCATCTCCAGCAACCTCCCCTTCATCGGCTATCCGCGTACGCTCAATGCCCTCAATTGCATCCGCAGTGTGGAGTCGGACAAATAAACAAAGTGTACCACAATGAAAAGAGTCATCTTTTTCCTCATACTGCTGACCGTTAGCCTTGCAACGGTTGAGGCAAAGACATTGGTGTTGTACTACAGCTACACAGGCAACTGCGAGGCTATCGCCAATGCACTGACCAGTCAGATAACGGCCGACGTGCTGGAGATTGAACCTGCCGAGAAAGGTCTGCGATATGATGCGAACAATTACGCCTTGGGCACCCAGCTGCTCAATGCCATCAAAGCCAATCCCAACGATGCCAGTAGTTATCCACCCATAGATCCCGTTAGCATCTCGTGGAGTGACTATCAGAACATTATCGTCATCACGCCCCTATGGTGGAGCCAAATGTCGGCTCTGATGCAGACCTTTCTGTTTAACTACGGCTCTCAGATGGCTGGCAAGAACATCGGTCTGATTGTATCGAGTGCCAGCAGCGGCATCAGTGGTGTGGAAGCTGACTTCAAGCGATTGGTTCCCGACGGCAACTACTACAACAAAAGCCTGTGGATTCGCTCCTCGCAGGTTGGTAATGCCTCTTCGCTCATCAGCGAATGGCTGCAACAGATTAACTTTATGGATAATAACACTTTAAGCGATATGAAGATACGGGTATCGGATGGCACGAACACCATCACCTACAAACTGAATGAAACCAGTGCTGCCAAGTCGCTCTACCAGATGCTGCCCTTGAAGGTGACGGTAGAGAACTACAGCAACAACGAAAAGATTTTCTATCCTCCCACGGCTGTCAGTTACGGCTCCGACTGCATCGAGGGGGACTGCCCTGCCGGGACACTGGCATTATTCTCACCTTGGGGCAATGTAGTGATGTACTATGGGCCAGCCAGTCGCTACAGTGGCCTGTATATCCTCGGCAAAGCCATTGAGGGCGCTGACAACATTCGGAACTTGAGTGGAACCATCCGTGTGGAAGTCGTTGGAGGCACTTCTGGCATAAAGTCCATAAAAAATGATCATACTGGCGATAAATCTCAAGGATATGCCCTGAATGGAATTGTTGCGACAGAGGGACAAAAGGGTGTCTTCATCAAGGATGGCAAGAAGATTTTGGGGAAGTGAGAGAAGAAATTTAATGGAATACGTAAAACTTGGGCACTCTGACCTCAGTGTGTCGCGTATCTGCTTAGGCTGCATGGGCTTTGGTGACCCCACCATCGGACAACATTCGTGGACGATTGGCGAGGAGCCGACACGGGAGATTATCCGCCGCTCACTGGAATTGGGCGTAAACTTCTTTGATACGGCAATAGCCTATCAGTTGGGCACATCCGAACAGTTCGTGGGCCGTGTCTTGCGTGATATGGCAAGGCGTGGCGATGTAGTAGTAGCCACAAAGTTCTTGCCTCGCACGGATGAGGAAATCCAGCAAGGCATTGATGGTCGTCAACATGTTCTCAACAGTATTGACAGCAGTTTGGAGCATCTGGGCATGGACTATGTGGATCTGTACATCTACCATATCTGGGACTACAAGACTCCTGCCGAGGAAATCATGGAGGGAATGAACGAGGCTGTACGTACGGGCAAGGCTCGCTATATCGGCATCGCAAATGCCTATGCCTATCAGGTGGCGAAGATGAATGCGATGGCAGAGCAGCATGGATGGGCAAAATTCATCTCCGTCCAGAACCATTACAACTTAATCATGCGTGAGGAGGAACGTGAGATGTTCCCGTTCTGCCACGAAGAAAACATTGCCATGACTCCCTACAGTGCATTGGCCTCTGGCAAGTTAGCCAAGCGACCTGGCGAGACCTCTAAGCGACAGCAGGGAGACTCGTTCATGCACTTCAAATATGATGCCACTGCCGAGCAAGACAACCGCATCGTGGAGCGTGTGGTGGATCTGGCCGACCGCTACGGGGTGGAGATGACACAGATTTCGCTGGCTTGGCTGCTGACAAAGGTGGAATCGCCGATAGTAGGAGCCACCAAACTGCATCATATCGAGGGTGCCGTGAAGTCGCTTGATGTCCATCTCTCTGCGGATGACATTCGTTATCTGGAAGAACCCTATGTACCGCACAACCTTTCAGGTGTGATGGCAGTCAACAAGCCCGTGATGAACGAAGAACCTGTATGGGTAGCGGCAAGCAAGAACAAGTAACAACCATAAAAAACAATAATGCAATGAAAAAGAACATCGGACAGAAACTGGCACTCTATCCCACGCCAGCCACAGTCGTAGGTACTGTCGGGGAAGATGGGAAGATAAACTGGATGCTCATAGCACACATCGGCATTGTCAGTCACTCGAAAATACTGTTAAGTGTCCACTCGTCACACCACAGTGTGAAAGCAATTGATGAGCAGCACAAGTTATCTGTCAATATCATCGACGAGACATTCGTTGCCGCAGCCGACTACACAGGTACGGTCAGCGGGGTAAAAGTGGACAAGTCGGACATCTTCCCATATCATATTGGCGAGGCTGGCATGCCCGTCATCGAGCAGTCACCGCTGGTGATGGAGTGTGAGGTCGTGGATACTTATGAGATAGACGGCTTCAAAAACTACATTTGCAACATCCTCAATACCTATGTCGAAGAGGATATGCTTGACGAGAAGGGCAAGCCTGACTATTCAAAGCTGAAGCCTGTGCTCTTCGAAATGCCTACCTATAAGTATCTGCGCACCGGCGACATCATCGGCGACTGTGTGAAGATGGGTAAAGCATACGGCGAAACATTGAAATAAAGAGAAACTATGAAGAAAATAATCATGATGCTTATGGCACTGCTGGTCGTCAGCCTGAGTGCCTGCTCGCAAAAGAAAACAGAGACAAAAATGGAACAGAAAGTATTGGTAGCCTATTTCTCTGCTACGGGTACGACCAAGGCCGCAGCCCGGCAACTGGCAGAGGTGGCAGGTGCTGACCTGTATGAAATCAAGCCGGAACATCCCTATACGGATGCGGATCTGGACTGGCAGAACAAGCAAAGCCGTTCATCGGTGGAGATGCAGGACAAGCATTCGCGGCCTGCCATAAGCGGCAAGCTCCAGAATATGAATGAGTATAACGTAGTGTATGTCGGTTTTCCCATCTGGTGGTACACCGCGCCGACCATTATCAACACGTTCCTGGATACTTATGACTTCAAGGGCAAGACGGTAATCCCCTTTGCCACTTCCGGAGGAAGCAGCATCCAGAAAGCCTGTGCTGATTTAGAAGCAACCTATCCAGAGATAAACTGGAAAGAAGGTAAGCTGCTGAACCACATATCGAAGGGTGACTTGCAGAAGTGGGTTGAGAGTAATCGCTGATACATGGAGCCCGACAGATGCAGGATTACGCCTTTCATAACAACACCGTCCAATAGCCCCCTATTTTGAGGTTGGGTTACACACGAGAGGAAAACAGAAAAAGGTAAGAAAAACGATATTCTGTATAAACCGACATTTCGAGAAAAGCACTATCTTTGCAATCAGTAATAATTATAAAACAGTTTTTGATTATGAAGCATTTCTTTCTCCGCAACCTTGCGGTAGCCGCACTGCTTATTATGGGTACAACGGCTTGGGCTCAGTCTAAGGTTTATCTGACACGCGAGATCTCTCCTGCCTCACTCGTCCGTATCTACAAGGCATTAGGCGTGAAAGCCAAGGGGCGTGTGGCCGTGAAAATAAGTACCGGCGAGGGCAGCAATCCCAACTATCTCAAACCAGAGCTCATCAAGGATCTCGTCTATGAAGTTGACGGTACCATTGTAGAGAACAACACCGCCTATGGTGGTGATCCTAACGACGTGCGAAACAACTCTGCCAATCATTGGAAGGTCATCGAACGCCACGGCTTTACCAAGTATTTCCCCGTCGACATCATGGACGAATACGATGAGATACGCATTCCCGTGCGCGACCATACCCATCTGAACTACGACATCGTGGGCGGACATCTTGCCAACTACGACTTTATGATCTGTCTCAACCATTTCAAGGGTCATCCCATGGGTGGCTACGGCGGGGCACTTAAGAACCTCTCTATCGGCTGCGCCTCATCCAACGGAAAGGCTTACATCCATTCGGCTGGTAAGATGAACAAACTCAATATGGACTCGCTGTGGACACCGAAGTACATCGGCGACCAGGACGGTTTCTTGGAGAGCATGGCTGCTGCCGCTCAGGCCGTGGTAAACTATTTTCAGAAAGAGAACGGCATCATTTATATCAACGTGATGAACAATATGAGTATCGACTGCGACTGTGTAGACCATCCTGCTCCCGTGAAGTTGGAAGATTATGGTATCCTCGCCAGCACTGACCCCGTGGCTCTCGACCAAGCTTGCGTTGACATCATCAACAACCAGAAAGTGACGGCGAAGAACGATCCTACCGACCTGCTTAAGCGCATCGACAAGCAGCACGGCACTCACACCATCGACTGGGCGGAGAAGATAGGACTGGGCTCGAAGAAATACACGATTGTCAACATCGACAAATAATCAATTAGACTCTTATCCTCTGTTCAAGGGGCATTACTCAATAATTATCTTTTATGATAAAACAAATACTCTTGGCGACCGCACTACTTGGTGCGGTCAGCACGTCCTTTGCCCAAACCGACTCAGTGTGTCTGAGCGATGTGGTGGTTACCGGTACGCGCTACCGTTCCGACATCCGACATCTGCCTCTCGACGTGTCGGTTATCGGCCGTTCCCAGCTCACAGCATCCTATCAGCCATCTGTGCTTCCTACGTTGAACCAGCAAGTGCCGGGACTCTTCGTCACTACTCGTGGCATCCTCGGTTATGGTCTGAGCACAGGTGCTGCAGGAACCATCAAGATGAGAGGTATCGGTGGCTCGGCTGATCTGCTCGTGCTCATCGACGGACTGCCGCAGTATGCCGGACTCTATGGTCATCCGCTTGCCGATACCTATCAGACGATGATGGCCGATCGCGTGGAGGTCTTGGGTGGTCCCGCCTCGGCCATCTATGGCAGCAATGCCATGGGCGGAGTGGTGAACATCGTGACACGCAGGATGGAGGCCAATGGTATGCAGACGAATATCAACCTACAGGGAGGCAGTTACGGTACCTTCATCGGCTCCGCCACAAACCGCCTCCGCCAAGGTCGCTTCTCGTCCATTGCCGCACTGAACTATGAGCGCACCGACGGTCATCGTCCTAACTCTGCTTTCAGTCAGACAAGTGGTTTCCTCAAACTCGGCTACGACCTCTCGCGCTATTGGCAGATCAATGGCACCGCGAACATCGCTTATCAGGAGTTGTCGAACCCGGGACCCGTTTCGGCACCGCTCATCGACAACGACATGCTCATCACCCGTGGCATGACAGCGCTATCGCTCACCAACGACTACGGTCATATGTCAGGTGCCGTGCGTGCGTTCTACAACTGGGGACATCATCATATCAACGACGGACATGTTGCTGCGCGTCCTGCACAGACCGCCTACTACATGCACAATGATCGCATGGGTGGAGTCTCTGCATATGAGAGCTTTGCCCCTTTCTCTACTACTCGCATCACGCTGGGCTTCGACTATCAGCACTTCGGTGGACATGCCTGGCAGAAGACGATGGCAGACGGCAGTCGCACGGATCTTGCCAACCGCGCCGTCAATGAGGTAGCGGGATATGCCGACATTCGTCAGGAACTGCTGTCATGGCTAACTGCCGACGTGGCACTGCGCCTTGACCACCACAGCGTGTCAGAGTCGGAGTGGATACCTCAGGGAGGACTCACTGCCCGTCTGCCTCACAACATGGAGCTGAAAGCCATTGTGGGCAAAGGATTCCGCAATCCCACCCTGCGCGAGCTTTACATGTTCCGTCCCGCCAATGCCGACCTTGCGCCGGAACGCCTGTGGAACTATGAGCTCTCACTGCGCCAGCGGCTCCTTAACGGCCGTCTCGGATATGGCCTCAACGTCTTCTATCTCAATGCCGATAACCTCATTACCACGCAGATGACCAACGGCCGCCCGCTGAATGTCAACACGGGCAGCACGGAGAACGCTGGTTTTGAGCTCCTTGCCTTCTACGTACCCATGCGGCATCTGCGGTTGGATGCCAACTACAGCTTCCTTCATACCAGCCGCACGCTAACGGCTGCACCGAAGCATAAGCTTTTCTTGGGAGCTGACTGGCAGACGGGGTGCTTCACGCTACATAGCGGATTGCAATGGATCGATGGTCTGCATACAGCCGACAACAGCCCTAAGACCGAGAATTTCTGGCTGTGGGATCTCACGGCATCGTTGCGTGTCAGCCGTGCCTTGAAATTCTTCGTCCATGGCGAGAACCTCCTTGCCCAGCACTATGAGGTCAACGCCGGCTTCCCCATGCCGCGTGCCACAGTCATGGCAGGTGTTGAAGTGCAGCTGTAGGTGGCCCCTCTTGATTGCAAGTTCAACATAGAAGTGCAATCGGTAGGCAGGTATAACCTAAATAATCTATACCAGGAAACACCGATGGGCCAGGGGGCGAGCCCCCCATAATCAATTTTGGATGGCAGAAGAGATAGGCAATGCATAAAAAAGTAAAGGGAGAACGCTTTCTCCTTAAAATCAAGTATATTTGCATGGCTATGTACAATCATTTGATTTCGGAATATAGCTGTCCGCTAAATATTTTTTAATTGTACAAAATTAGGGCTGACACTTCTCACGAGCTATCAGCCCTTTTGGTTACCTTTGTAAATGCAAAGAAATAAGTAACTTTGAACACAGGTACACTTTTTTGCATTCGATGTCAAGCATCAACTCGGCAGTTGTGCTGCTTCACACCATAAACCACACATCAGGCCCCTCACCTTTTGCCCACACTTTTCGGAGGGTGCGCCAATGCGCAAAATCGCAAAATAGTATTTTGACGGAGTGTCTTTTTTTACCCTTTGCGCCATTTTGGGTAGCTTTTTTCCCCTTTTGCGTCTTTTTGCGTCAGTCAAAAATTTGATATTAGTGTTTTCGCTTCTAAATTTGTGCTGATTTTCTAACCAAATTAACACATTAATGGAACGTAACATGAAAAATTTCAAATTTAGGGTTCGCCCCTTGCTAGTTCTCATTTTGTGCGGGATGCTATATAGTTTTTCCTTATTTACTAAAGCACAGAATGCAACCATCTCGCCCTCATCGGGTCACCTGATTACAGGTTTGACATACGAAGGTGAGGTGGGATTCGAGAATGGATGGTCATCGTTGTGGAGACATAATCAGATACCACTTGCACTGCGCGTGTCTGACAAGCCCGATCTTACAGAGAGCAAGGTGCTGAAGGACCCTGCCGGCAACATCCGCTTGGACACCGACAGAGGTCTTTATGTTCTGATGGGTGGTATGCCAGTAACCACACACATGAGTATTACCTTGCCCAAGGGCTTCCGCTTTACAGGCTATCGCATCGTCATGCTCAACGACATGAACGGTAAGACTTTTGGTGGATTCAAACTGGCATCGATAAGTAAGCGAATGTATGAGACCAACAGCTCGTTCAACTACTCTTCGCCGCTAGCCTCTACTGCCGTGATGAGTGGCACCAACGACAGCAAAGAGTATGTCATTGAGCGCACCAGCAAGACAGAAGCAGACATGGGCAACAACCTCTATTTCTATTTCTGGCGCGAGAGCGATAATTATTATGGAGCCACCATCAAGTCTATAGAGCTCTACTTCACCGCAGAGGCAGAGTTTGAGGAGGAGGGTGTGCCGGGAGCTCCCGACGAGATTATCAGTGATGGCGTGAACATGGTGGGCTCTGAGTTCACCACGGGCAAGCTCGACCTTGGCGTGGTGAAGCCCAATACGAAGAGCGGCGTAACCTATTATAGTTACGACTACCAGAACGTCATCGACCTCACCGCCAAGAACTGGCTCTACCAGGAGGATGCCGTCAAGGCAGGCAAACTACCCGCTACCGCCGGCAGCGGAAACATACAAGTGCTGCAGAACGACGGACAACTTTATTATGCCCTCGGCAACGGCACCTATTATATAGAGACGCCCACCGAGACAAAGAACCAGAACGGCAAGTCCATCCCCTTGGGCTACCGCATCACGGGCGCAACTATCAATGCCCATTATGGCACGAAAGCCGGTAGCTCTACCGTAAACTACGACAGTAAGACGGGAACCATCTCTTATAAAACAGGTGGACTGTGGTCAACAACCTATTATTTGCAGACTGACGGAACATGGAATACCAGTCCTGTCCAATGGACACTTACAAAAACCAACAAACTGCAGAGTGGCCAGTATTATCTGGCTGTTCAGGAAAGCAATCAGAATGGAAGAGTCAGTTATATTGCCAATGGAACAACTGACATCAATGCGGCCAGTGCCTTCACCATCATCAACAGTCAGGTGAAGTATGGTGACCTCTATCTCTCCCGTTATAACAACGAACGTGCTCGTTTCTATACAAATAACTCTTATGCCGCCACATGGACGGCCAACCAAGGCTCTACCACAAACCCGGCCTACACACCTTCGGCCTTCAAACTTACCCTTTTTGGCACAAGCGCAAGTGAGATTGAAGAGATGGCCAATGTGAGCAGCACCAACAAGAACGCACAGCTCAGTGTTAGCGGACTTAACAACGACGCGGTGAAGTTCACCATCTCAGGCCTTGCCGATGGTTCAAAAGCGCTCATCACCTATAACCTTAAGATGCAGCAGCTCAATCCCTTCATCAACAGTCTCGACATTGTGTGTCACTCCAAGAAGGCCGACGGACTGAAGATCACGCAGCAGTTTACAAGCAACGACTTCCAGGTGGCCGGCGGAGAATTTCTATTCTACGTGCCCTCCGACTTCGTTGGCGATGACAACAAGTGTAAGTTTACCTTCGAAAATCTCACAAGTAAGTATATGGACGACACTTACGGTAAGGGCACCACGGGCAATGCCCGCAACTTCCTGGTGAAGTCTGCCTACTACAACACCTATGGCGACGGCAAGCAATACACGGCATCGGGCAATGAGGAAGCAACCACCAAGGTGAGCACCGAGATGTGTGGCGACAAGCCTTTCACCTTTAACAACGCCGCTCAGTTGGAGGCATCCGGCGCAGCCGCTACGGCATCAACCCTCGAAGAGTATCCTTACTCCGAGGCTCTCTACAGGTCGCAGGGCGGAACGTTCACTCGCGACATCGAGCTGGCCATCAATCAGGAGAAGGAGTGCTACCTCTTCGCTGGCGATGAGACGCGCTATAACATCGCGCCTACAACAGGCATGGAGCACCGCTACTATGCTTACTACCTTATGGACATCAAGCTGCTGGTGAAAGACTATGACGCCCAGTGCCACCTGACAGAACTCTATAACAGAACATGCTATGACGGCGACCAGGAAAAGCCCATGTACGGCGGTGTGTTCAAGGCTTATGACAAGGAGACGGGAGCCGAGATACCCAGCCAGTCGGCTTACCTCACCGTCAATATGATGAAGCAGGCGCTCGTCAAAGCCCTTGAGGAAAAAGGAGCAACCACCGACCAGGTGCTCTATCTTGACTACACCAACCTCTACTCTGTACTGGTGGAGAGCAAGGAGAACATGGCCGAGATGAAAAACAAGCTTAATCCCAACTGTCTGATATTCTTCCCCGAACGCACATTCTTCGATGAAGACAACTACGTGCAGAAGACGATGAGCGGAGGATATCTCGCTTGCAAGAACATTGTCATCACCGACAAGCAACCTTTCTATACACCATATAAGATTACGGTGCCTGCCGAGAACTATGCTACCTACACGCGCAAGATAACCGTTCCGCTCAACGGCAAGGTGGCTCTGGCCACTATTGTGCTGCCCTTCTCGCTTGAGATGCAAGACGGTGTGCACACCAATGCTACTGCAGACGGCTGCAGCTTCTCCCTGCATCAGCTTCAACCAAGCAACTGCCTCGCTATTACTGACGACGAAATGCAGACAGCCATGAACTATCATGGCAAGGCCGGCTTCGATAAGATAGACCTTCAGCACACCATACCCAACGCGCCTTATCTCGTAAAGGTGGAGAACGCGCCTGAAGACGCGCAAGTGTCGTTCATCGCCACGCAGTATGGCTCTGACGTATTGCCCACCAAGGGCGGCGACGGCGAGACCTTCATGCCGATGGATGAGACCGATTACACCTTCAAGGGTGAGACAGGCGAGGGAACAATAGGCTCAGCCAATTACTCGTTCGTAAACTATGGCTCCTACTCTGGCCGTAAGCTCGACAAGAAAACGGGCTGGTTCTACTTTGCAGGAGGCATGTTCCTCAACTCTAAAAACCTGGCACCTGGACACGACTACGTATATATGTACCCCTTCCGTGCATACTTTGCCTACTCTTGCACCGACCAGAGCAAGCTGATGACAGCCATGGAAGTGTCGTTCGACGATAATACTGCCACCGGTATAAGCATCGTGGGCGAGGATGCCGGCAAGGACGGTCTGACTATCACCTCAGGCAACAGCAGCCTCACACTGTATGCAGGCAGAGACGCAAGCGTTGTGGTGGCTTCGGCTACCGGCACGCTGGTGGGCAGATACTCCATGAAGCAGGGCGACCGCAAGACGCTCTCACTGCCGTCAGGACTCTATGTAGTGAATGGTAACAAAGTAGTGGTTAAGTAATAAAGAAAGGGACACAATTATGAAAAAGAAAAGAATATATATCCGCCCTGCCATTCAAATCATCCGTACTGCGGGTGAGAAGCATTTGATGGAAGGCTCGCATCACGATCATGGCGACAGCAAGCCAGACTACTTCACGCAAGAAGAAGAGGAGGATGACGGTTGGGAATATAAGAAGTATAACATCTGGGAAGACCAATAGCATCTCTTTTTTCAACAAAACAGGTTTAGTTAAATTATCGGAACGGATTTCCCGTGATGGGAAGTCCGTTTTTTTAGGCTCTCGCCTCAGCCCGGCCTTCAGCCTTTTCTGGCCCAATGCTCACGCCCTCTTGCCTGTTCTGACAGCCGGCCCACATGATGCCGGGTCTAGCGCAGGCTGCAACAATGTGCGTGTAAGGCTTTGCTCTTTCACCTATTTATATTATCTTTGCAGGCGCATGAGTACTTGTAACATAATCGTAACATCTTTGACACAGCCGTAAAATATCCTTGTGGTAATTTTGCGGACAGAAAGACAAACATGAAAATGGCAGAAGGAAATTACAGAATACTCGTTGTAGACGATGAGGAAGACTTATGTGAGATTTTAAAGTTCAATCTTGAGACAGAGGACTACAAGGTGGTGACGGCCAACTCTGCTGAGGAGGCGCTCACGCTGGATGTTGGTTCGTTCGACCTCTTGCTGCTCGATGTGATGATGGGTGGCATGTCGGGCTTTGCCATGGCACGCAAGCTGAAGGCCGACGACTCTACGGCCAACATCCCCATCATCTTTCTTACGGCGCGCGACACCGAGAACGACACGCTCACCGGCTTCAATCTGGGTGCCGACGACTATATTTCCAAGCCCTTCTCCATACGTGAAGTGCTTGTGAGGATAAGGGCTGTGCTGAGGCGTTCGGCCGAAGTACAGGGACAGAAGCCCCATGCCGTGATACGCTATCAGGGTTTGGAGCTCAACCTCAACAAGAAGACGGTGAGCATAGACGGAACCGACGTGCCCTTTACCAAGACCGAGTTTGAGTTGCTCAAGCTGCTGCTTGAGGAGCGTGGCCGCGTCTTCAGCCGTCAGGAACTTATAGACAGAGTGTGGCCCAAGGATGTTTTGGTGCTCGACCGCACAGTAGATGTTAACATAACCAGGCTGCGCAAGAAGATAGGGCGGTTTGCCAAGTGTATTGTAACGCGCCTGGGCTTTGGATATTATTTCGATGCATAGACTGCCAATAGGTAAAAAACTGTATCTCAGTGTGATGGCTATATTCTTGATTTTCGCCGTCGCATTCATCGCGTTCCAACAAAGGAGGGAGAAAGAATTCAAGATTGAGATGCTCAACCTCCAGTTGCAAGACTATAACAAAGCCGTGCACGAACTGCTCATGGCCGGCGCTCAGCCTTATGACAGTGTGCTGACCGGCTATCTGAAGCGCAATCCTAAACGCGACTTGCGTCTCACCTTGGTGACGACAAAGGGCATTGTGATATATGACAATAAGGAGAACAGTAGCAAGCTTGACAATCATGCCCGCCGTAAAGAGATAGCCATGGCTTTGAAAAACGGCTCGGGATATGTCATTGACCGGCGCAGTGCCACCATGAAGAAGCAGTTTTTCTATTCGGCCACCTACTTCCCCGATGACGGTCTGGTTATTCGCAGTGCGCTACCTTATAACAACAACCTCACCAAGTCGCTCTCTGCCGACCAGCATTACATCTGGTTCGCCCTCGTGGCCATTATCATCCTCACCTTGGTGCTCTACCGATTTACTAACCGGCTGGGCGAGAACATTCGCAAGTTGCGTGTTTTTGCCAGCCGTGCCGACCATGGCGAGAGCCTTGATACCGACGACCTGATGGGTTTTCCTGATGATGAGTTGGGAGAGATAGCCGAGAAAATCATCAAGATATACTGGAAACTGGAGAAGACAAAGAAGGAACAAGACGTACTGAAAAGACAGCTCACGCAAAACATAGCCCACGAGTTGAAGACACCCGTGGCCAGCATTCAGGGCTATCTGGAGACCATATTAGACAATCCTAATATAGATGAGAAGACGCAGAAGGTGTTCTTGCAGCGCTCCTTCGCGCAGAGTCAGCGGCTCACTTCACTGCTGCAAGACATCTCAACGCTCAACCGCATGGACGACGCACGCGACTATATGGACTTTGATGTGGTGGATATATCACGCATGGTGAGCAACATCACCCACGAAACAGCCTTGCAACTGCAAGAAAAAGGCATGACTTTCCGCGACAAGCTGCAGCCGGGCATACGCGTGCATGGCAACCAGTCGTTGCTCTACAGCGTGTTTCGCAACCTCACCGACAACGCCATTGCTTACGCGGGCGAGGGCAAGACCATCACGCTGAGTGCGTCGGAGGATGAAGATTATTGGTATTTTGTTTTTCAGGATAATGGAGTGGGCGTGCCGCCGGAGCATCTGCCACGGCTCTTTGAGCGCTTCTACAGAGTAGACAAGGGCCGTTCGCGCAAGATGGGCGGCACGGGCCTGGGCCTGGCCATCGTGAAGAACGCTGTGCAGCTGCATGGTGGCAGGATTAAGGTAGAGAACCGCCAGGAGGGTGGCTTGCGCTTTAGCTTCTCGCTGAAGAAGTAGGCCCCGGTGCCAACAGTTGTTGCCTTCATGGCCCGTCTGGGCCTTGTCGCCATGCCGCAGAAGCCCTTCGGGCACCCCATATAGCCCAGCACATGGCCTGGTAAGGGCCAGTCAGCAAAAACATTAGAGCTTTTCTGTTTTCAGATAGGTCTTTCGGTCATTTCAAAATGCCCCATTTTGCAAGCCGAAAGTGCCTATTTTGCCGTTCAATAATGCCTGTTTTGCAAAGTAAAAACGGCATTATGAAGAGACCATGACTATGCCTTTACAAGCGAAGATAGGTTTTACTATAAAATCTCACGATGAGCTTTGAATTGTTTTCATGCGCTTCTTGTTTCATGCCCGAGTGTGTTCTTTTTTATCAAATAAAGCGTATTATTGCCCAAAAATCACAGAATTTATCAAAAACCAATATAATTATATCAAAAATCAAAGTTAAATATTCCTTTCTGTTTCTAAATTTGCAGAATTAAAAGTTAATCTATCTGCCTCATTTTAGTTTATTTATTCTAATACCAGGGGCCTAAAATGCTAATTTAAACGGTATGTATTATGAACCTTAAAACGAAAAGAATGATTTTGGCATCGTCGTTGTGCTGCTCTTTTCTGATTGCTCATGCTCAGAAAACGCTCACAGGAACGGTGACAGATGCTAATGGTGAGCCTATGATAGGTGTCAGCCTGCAAGTTGACGGCACCAACATAGGCGGTGTGACCGACTTAGATGGTAAGTTCAGTATCACGAATATTCCTGAAAAGGGAACGCTGAAGGTGAGCTACGTGGGCTATAACGACCAACGCATACAGCTCACAGGCAAACCCGTTATCAACATTGTCATGCAGGAGTCGCAAAACTCTCTCGACGAGCTTGTCGTAGTGGGTTACGGCGTTATCAAGAAGTCTGACCTCACAGGTTCAGTAGGTAGCGTGCACTCAGGCGACATTACAGAGAAAGGCTCTACCAGTTTGGCAGGTAGCTTGCAAGGCTCCGTGGCCGGTGTTAACATCACGCAGTCATCCAGCAGGGCCGGCGACAGCTTCACCATGCAGATACGTGGCAAGAGCTCTTTGCAGGGCGGACAACCTTTGTATGTTGTAGATGGTATTGTGTGTGACAACATCGATTTCCTCAACCCCATGGATATAGAGAAGGTAGACATTCTGAAGGATGCCTCGTCTACGGCCATCTATGGTTCGCGTGCCACCAATGGCGTACTCATGATAACCACCAAGAAGGGAGCGGCCATGGGTTCAGAAACCAAGGCTACCATTAGTTATGACGGCTATTATGGCTTCAAGTCTACGGCCAACATGCCCGATTTTATGTCCGGCCGTGACTGGATGAAGTGGCGTGTGATGAGGTACTACACCTCTAAGCTGAACGCCGCAACGGGCGAAACAGCCTGGACGCTCACCGATGCCAACTATAAGCTGGCATGGTGTAACTACAGTCCGCGTTGGCAGGATAACTTTAAGAACAACACGTTTACTGACTGGCCCGAGCTTGTTACACGCAACGGAACGGAGTAAAACCATTTTGTGAACATTACAGGAAGCTCAAAGAACCTGAACTACAGAGTTGCCTTGGGCTACCAGAACGAGAAGGGCGTCTTCTATGACGACTATGAGCGTTGGAACATGAAGGCCAGCCTGGACCATCAAATCAACAAGCACTGGCGTACGGGAGCATCTATCAACCTGGCCACATCGTCTAAGAGCAGCGGCAGTTATAATGCCATTGTCAACGGTTTCCGCATGTCACCCCAAATGGATGCCTTCTATTGGGACGGTGAGAAGGCCGGCCAGCCCATCACGCAGCCGGGCAAGGATACTGCCATATATCCCAACGGCGGCGGCCCGACCTCTACGCTGAACCCCATCGTAGACCGTGAGAACTCAAAGGACCGCACGCGCAGCTATGACGCTCTGGGCAACATCTACTTGCAATACTCGCCCATCGAGGAGTTGATATTCAAGACCACGCTGTCGCCTATGTATAACAAGAAGCACCGCGGACAGTCGTATGGCGCCTTGTCGCAGGCCCGCTTCAACAAAACCAATGAGGCTATCAAGGCCAATGACGAGATATTCTCATATACATGGGACACGCAGGCCAACTTCATCAAGCGCTGGGGCGACCACTCGCTCAACGCTCTGGCCCTCTTCAGTGCCTATCAGCAGCGCACGGAAGGTGACGGCATCGACGTGACGGATATGCCATTCGACGTAGACTGGTATAACATCGGGTCGGCCTCTACCGTGGAGAATAAGTCGAGCTATTACGAAAAGATCACCATGCTGTCGTGGGTGCTGAGAGCCAACTACGACTATCTGGGCAGGTACTATCTCACCGTATCGTCTCGTTGGGATGGCAGTTCGAAGTTCCAGAAAGACAACCGCTGGGGCATGTTCCCCTCTGCTGCCTTTGCATGGCGCATCTCTGAGGAGCCGTGGATGAAGGACACGCACAAGTGGCTGAGCAACTTGAAGCTGCGTCTGAGCTATGGCGTAACAGGTAACAACGGCATGGTAGGTCCTTATCAGACCCAGTTGCTGGCCAACCAAAAGTATTATTACAACTTTGGAAACGCCATTGCCAACGGCTATGGCTATGAGCTGGCCAACACAGACCTTACTTGGGAAAAGACCAATGAGTTTGACGTGGGTTTGGACTTCGGCTTCCTTAACAGCCGCATCAACGGTTCGGTAGACTTCTATTCACGTACATCTAAGGACCTGCTCATGGAGATGGAGACTCCGTTGGAGATGGGCTCGGCCACAGGTGCTATATGGGGCAACGTGGGTAAGGTGAGAAACACCGGTGTAGAGGTGCAACTCAACACCGTGAACGTTAAGAACAAGGACTGGATGTGGACCACCAACTTTACGTTTGCGCACAACCACAACGAGATATTGGAGCTCAACGGCGGCAAGCAAGACCTTACCGGTAACGGCTGGTTCATCGGTCAGCCTATCGATGTGGTGTATGGCTACGTGCCCAACGGCATCTGCACGGCCGAGATGGCCAAGGCCTATGCCGCTGACGCCTCTAAGAAGACCAAGTTTTATGAGGGCGAGTATATGGTGAAGGATATGAACAACGATGGCGTTATCGACCCCACCGACCGCCGCGTGCAAGGTCACAACGACCCCACATGGACCGGAAGCCTTAACTCAGAGCTCAAGTGGAAGTACATAGACTTCTCGTTCAACATCTACACCAGTCAGGGCAGCCGCGTCTACAGCCCCTTCATGGCAGAGTTTACAGACTATAGCCAGCGAGGCATGCAGCGTCTGAAGATGGACTTCTACACCCCGGCCGGCGTGCAACTGCTGGGCGACGACGGTGAGCTATACACCACCACGGAGGCTCACTATGGCAATTATCCTTTCCCAACCAATGGCGGAAACAACAAAGGCGCGGGTCAGTTCTGGGTTTCTGGCAAGACCGGCACACAGTATTTTGTTAACAACTCGTTCACCAAGATCAAGAACATCACCCTTGGTTTCACCTTCCCCAAGCAGTGGATTAGTCCGATAGGGCTCTCTTACCTGCGCTTCTACGTGAATGTGGTCAACCCCTTCGTCATCACAGGCTACAAGGGCTTCGATCCTGAATGGGCAGGCTCAGCCATCAACGACGGCACAGGCGGCCCTGCATCAAGGAGCTTCCAGATTGGACTTAATGTGAAATTCTAAACTATCAAGCACTATGAAAATCAAATATATTCTGGCAATAACCCTTGCAGCAGCTCTTTCGACAGGCTGCTCAGACTATCTCGACCAGGACAACCGGTCGAACGTAGGAGCGGTTGACTTCTACCAAACGCAGAAAGGCTTTGAGAGTCTCACCAACAGTATGTACTCTTCATTGCGCTCTCTGTACAACATTTCACCTCTGACGCTTACTGCCGGCACCGACCTCTACGGTGACGGAAAGACGTCGGGCGTGGCTATGAACTATTATCAGCAAACAGCTACAGAGGGAAATATCCTCACGTTTTATACCAACTTCTATAAATCTATACAGCTGGCCAACAGCGTCATCACCATAGGAAAGACCACGGCGGAGTCTGGCGTAAGGCAGCAACACATAGATGAGGCCCGCTTTGTGCGCGCATGGAACTATTTCATGCTGGCGCAGCTGTTTGGCAAGGTGCCTCTCACAGAGGATATGTATGCCACGGCACAGATGAACTTTGAGCGCAACAGCCTCAAGGAGGTTTACGATTTTATCATCTCAGAGCTAGAGTATCTGGCCAATAGCTCGAGCTTGCTCGATCGTTCGGCTTCCGGCCCCGGACGTGCCAATAAGCGTGCTGCGCGGCTGTTGCTGGCCAAGGTGTATCTCACCAGAGCTTATCTGGACGGTACGGGCTATGAGGCACAAGAAGAGAACATCGCTCAGGGAAGCGATTTCCAGAACGCAGCCAAGTATGCTGAGCTGGCTATAGCAGGCGAGACACCGTCTGTTTCTATAGAGAATGCGTTCGACGTGAACAACGAAGACAACGGCGAAATATTCTGGTCTGTGCAGTTCAGCTCTAATACGATGGAGTCGCCGAGCAATGACGGCAGCTATCAGCAGGCACAGTTTGGCTCTTATCTGGGTGGTTCGGAGATGCCCTTGACTAAGGCTATCGACGGCAACGAGTCGCCTTTCCTCAGACTCATCAAGATGTACACCAGAGGTGACGGACGTCTGGAGCAGACTTTCATGCTGGAACTTTATGGCACAAGCGTGCAAAAGGGCGGCATACAGTATTTTAACTACTACAAGAGCCCCACATCGCCCATCCTTGCCTACTATGCTCCGGCATGGGCTACTGATGCTGACATAGCAGCATGGAAGGCCGATGACCCCAATCATCAGAAAACAAATACCATCATCACCAAGTCGGTTGCTACCAAGGAAGAAGGTGGTATAGGCCCCTCTACGCAGAAAGGCGCAAGCTGGAGCGAGCGCAGAAGCATGGACGTGGGCGTGCCTTGCATCAAGAAGTTTGACGACTATACCGATGCCTCTATAGGCAACCGCTCTTCTTCTTGCAGCACTCACGATGTTGTGCTGGCCCGTCTGGGCGAGGCCTATCTCATTGCTGCCGAGGCCTACATGCAGATGGGCAACAAGGCAAAGGCCGCTGAGCTTATCAACACGCTGCGTAAGAGACCCGGAACCATTAAGGAGGGCTATCAGGCAGCTATGACAGTGACGGCTGATGACATGAACATCGACTTCTTGCTCGATGAGAGGGCACGTGAGATGGCCGGCGAATATGTGCGCTGGTTTGACCTGAAGCGCACCCATAAGCTGGTGGAATACGTAACAAAATATAATGAAGATGGTGTTACGGAAGACCAGATGAAGGGTGGTGACGGCAAGTATAAGATACTCAGACCTATACCACAGAGCGCACTCGATAAGAACCAGACTGCCAATGAGCAGAATCCGGGCTATTAAGCTGCAGTGACGGCTTATCAGTCCGTAGTAAGGTTTAACTGGAATAAGCAGATAAAAAAGCCTCCTATAGCCCTCTGAATGGGCTATAGGAGGCAATTGCTTTTGTCATTGTTGTTTCATCCTAACTTCGCCATTGCGTCACTCTAAAAGGCTATAGGAAATCTAATACAATTTGGAAACATAAGCGGTTTTGAAGTAGCTTGCTTAAGCCAATAGAAGATTGGCTGAGCTGAGATTTTGCTTTTTTTGCATACTTGCATTTAACTTTCATCCACTTGCGGCATCATAATTATAAAGAAACGAAAACAACTGTCATTTGGAAATTCTGATAGACGACAAAGATATAGTGGGGATGCTCCATTCGGAAGGTGGCAAGGAGCGTGGCTTCAGGCTCCTTACCGGCAAATACGGCAAGGCCTTGTATTGGCACATACGTCGTATCGTGGTGGGGCATGACGATGCAGAGGATGCTTTTCAGGAAACGTGCATCAAGATATTCAGCACCATTCAGCAGTTGCGCGATGCCTCGATGCTCAAGCCCTGGATATACCGAATAGCCACCAATGAGGCCATAAAGCTTTTGCGCAGGCAAGTACACCTTTTTCAGAGTATAGACGACCTGGGTTATAAGCTGGCCGACAAGCTGGAGGAAGAAAAGCCGGTAGATGCCCAAAGGGCTGAAATGGTTTTTCAGCGGGCTCTGCTCACCCTGCCCACGCAGCAGCGCATAGCCTTCAACATGAGGTATTATGATGAAATGCCTTATGAGCAGATAGCCAAAGCTACGGGCAAGAATGTATCTACGCTCAAAACGAATTATCATTTGGCAGCAGAGAAAATTAAGAAATATATAAAGGAGAACGCATGATGAACAAGTCAGATAAAAGAATCGAAGGACAAAAGCCGCTCATGCCCCAGTTGGATAAACATGAAGGCGTGCAGCAGAAAGCTCCCAAAAGGGGGAAGGTGTTCAGTGAGACTGACAGCTATCTGATGGATTTGGTGTCACGATCTACTGATAATGCCATACTCACCGTGCGCAAACGGCAGGCTCGCCGGAGTTGGACTCTGCGCATTACAGGTGTTGCCGCAGGCATAGCAGCCATCTTTGCGCTGGTGTTCAGTATGATGCCGGGGCAGCTGAGCCATACCGACGAGGTGCCAAACACCGGCGTGGCTCAGGTGAGCAAGCCTGTAAAGCCCGTGACAGAATCAGTTGCGATGCCCCAGCAGACGGTAGAGGATGTTAAGGAGCAGGCCCTGACTGCCTCGCGGAACGTGGTTGCCAACAAGCCTAAGAACCATGCCGCCACAAGTGAGAAGGCATCGGCAGAGCACAAGAGTCCGATAGATGAGTTTCTGAACAATATATCGGATGAGGACGCTGAGGAACTTGCATACTACAGTACACCAGAAATTCCGGAATATTAATTATATAATGTTCAATCTTAAAAACAGAAGATAATGAGAAAAGCAGTATTGTTGATACTCTTGTGCGCGACAACCTTAACGGTATCGGCACAGACAGATGGCTTCTTGGAGAAGCTTTATCAGGCCAAACTGGCTGAGATGGTGTTGCAGCTGAACCTGTCGGACGAGCAGAAAGCTAAGTTTGAGCCTGTATACAGGGCTTATAATGAGGAGATGCACAAATCGTTTGGTATGCAGAGGAAAGGGCGCAAGCCCCAAACCGACAAGAAAGGACCGGACGATAAGGCGCAGAATGTCAACCGCCCCAAGCAGCCAAAGGATGTGAAGACTGTGGCAGCCAAGATGAAGGAAAGGCTGGAGCACCAAAAGGCAGCCATCGACGTGCGCATCAAGTATGTAGATGAGTTTGCCAAAGTGCTGGATGGCAATCAGCTGTCTAAGTTCTGGCAGGTAGAGAATCAGATGCAACATAAGTTTTTGCAACGCCGTGAGGGGCGCAAAGGCAAGCCGGGTAAACGTCCCGTGCCTGCTTCCCGTCAGCCAAAAGCCGTACAGGCTGAGTAAGAGAAAGGGTATTGGTATAACCAAAAAAATAGACAAGCCTTGGTCACTAGTTGGCCAGGGCTTGTCGGCTTTACAGCTTCTTGGTTGATAAATAAAAAAGGCATCACCCTAGGTGGGCAATGCCAGTTGTTATCCTTAACTTAAAGAGTCTAAAATCTTGGGAAGATTATTTTAGAGAGGGTATTCGTCGAAGGCGTAGAGCACAGTAGAGAGATACCTCTCACCCGTATCAGGCAGCAGAGCTACCACACGTTTGCCCTTGTTCTCCGGACGTTTAGCTATCTGAGCTGCTGCAAAGGCGGCTGCACCAGACGAGATGCCTACGAGCAAACCTTCTTGTTGTGCCAGCTGGCGGCCTGTCAGAATGGCCTGATCATTCTCTACTTCAAATATCTCGTCGATGACATTGGGGTCGTAAGTCTTTGGCACGAAGCCAGCTCCGATGCCCTGTATCTTGTGAGGGCCACTCTTTCCGCCGCTTAGCACAGGTGATGCGGCAGGCTCTACGGCCACTACCTTTACATTGGGATTCTTCTCTTTGAGCCGCTTGCCGATACCTGATATGGTGCCACCGGTACCTACGCCGGCTACGAAGATATCTACTTGGCCATCGGTGTCGCGCCAAATCTCTTCGCCGGTAGTCTCATAATGCTTGCGGGGGTTGGCCGGATTCTCAAACTGTTGCAGGATGATGGAGCCTGGAATAGACTCATGCAGCTTCTTGGCAGCCTCTATTGCGCCTGGCATACCGTCCTTGCCGCTGGTGAGCTTCACAGTAGCGCCGTAAGCCTTTACCAGGTTTCTGCGCTCTATACTCATAGTTTCGGGCATAGTGAGGATGAGCTTATAGCCCTTTACAGCTGACACGAGTGCCAGGCCTACGCCTGTGTTGCCGCTTGTAGGCTCGATGATGGTAGCTCCGGGCTTCAGCTTTCCGCTCTTCTCAGCATCCTCTATCATAGCCAGAGCGATGCGGTCTTTCACGCTTCCACCGGGGTTGAAAGACTCTACCTTCACCACGATGGGTGTGTCGAGGCCTTTGAATTTTGAGAACTTGCCCAGCTCAAGGAGGGGCGTGTTACCTATTAAATCTGTTAATTGTTTTGCTATTTTTGTCATACTTCTTTTTTTATTATGTTATTTATTTTTCGTTCTTAACTGCCTCGAACGCCTGATCCAGGTCGTTGATGAGGTCTTCATAATGTTCTGTGCCTATGCTCAGGCGTATGGTGCTGTCGTAAATGCCTTGGTCGGCAGCTTCTTCCTCGCTCAGCTCAGAGTGAGTAGTGCTCTTGGGATGTATCACAAGGCTCTTCACGTCGGCCACGTTGGCCAGCAGTGAGAATATCTTGAGATGATCGATGAAGTGGAACGCTTTCTGCTCGGAGCCGTCAATCTCGAATGTAAAGATAGACCCTGCGCCATTGGGGAAGTATCTTTCGTAAAGGTCGTGATTGGGATGTGAGGGTAGCGAGGGATGATTGATCTTCTTCACCTGTGGCTGTTGCTTGAGATAGTCTATCACCTTGAGGGTGTTAAACACGTGCCTCTCTACGCGCAGTGACAGCGTCTCAAGTCCTTGCAGCAGTATCCAAGCATTGAACGGAGAGATAGTGGCGCCCTCGTCGCGCAGCAACAGCGCTCTCACACGTGTTGCGAAAGGAGCGGGCAGCTCGCCGAAGCGCAGGCCATGATAAGAGGGGTCGGGCTCAGTGAAGCCAGGAAACTTATCGCTCTTCAGCCAGTCGAATGTTCCGCCGTCTACGATAACACCTCCGAGCGAACTGCCGTGTCCTCCTATGAACTTGGTTGCGGAGTGCACCACGATGTCGGCTCCGTGCTCGATGGGCCTGATAAGGTAGGGTGTGCCGAAGGTGTTGTCTATCAACAAGGGTATGCCATGGCGATGAGCAATGTCGGCACTGCGCTCTATGTCGGATATATTTGAGTTGGGGTTGCCCAACGTTTCGATGTAAACCAGCTTGGTGTTGGGCTTGATGGCTGCTTCGAGCTCGTCGTAGTTGTCGGGATCTACAAAGGTAGACTCTATGCCATACTTGCTCAGAGTGTGTGCCAGCAGATTGTAAGTGCCGCCGTATATGGTTTTGCTGGCAACAACATGATCGCCGGCAAACGCTATGTTGGTGATGGCATAGGTTACGGCAGCGGCTCCTGAAGCAACGGCCAGTCCACCTACACCGCCCTCCAGGGCAGCTACACGGTCCTCAAAGACGCCCTGTGTGCTGTTGGTCAGACGACCATATATATTGCCTGCATCCTTCAGATGAAAGCGATCTGAGGCGTGTTGAGAGTTGTGAAACACGTAAGAGGTGGTTTGATAGATAGGCACGGCTCTGGCGTCAGTTGCCGGGTCTGCCTGTTCTTGTCCTACGTGCAGTTGAAGAGTCTCGAAATGCAGCTTCTTGTTACTCATTGCTTTGTCCCTTTCTTTTGTTTGGTTGTTCCTTGCCGTGGGCCTTAATGAGAGGTCGGTGAGGAACCGGTTGAACTTGTTTGTTGTTTTAACTGGTGCAAAGGTACGGACTTTTACGCGGTTAGGAAATAGCATGTTTGGGGCATTTGATATACCACGATTATGGTATTTCGTGAATATTATCGGTTATTTGTAATCTAGAGATGACAATAACGAGCCTTTTCAGCTTCCTCTCATGGTATAAAACAGAGCTGAAAGGAGACTAAAAACAGTTTTGTGAAGCCTAGGATGAGTATAAACAAAGGAGGCCTTGTGAGCCTCCTTTGCGATTATCTGGTAAGTGATAGTTTGAAGTTGAACCCAAAATCGTAAGTAGTGGTGGGGTAGCTGCTTGACGATAGCAATGGGGTGTTGGTCTGCATGTCGTAGTAGAAGCTCATGGTGATGAGTCTGCTCAGCGTATAGTCGGCCGTGAAGCTGAGCTTGAAGGCTGTGTTGCCACTGCTAGCGTCACTCGACAGAGTTGCGATGTCTCGGCTTATGGCAGCCTGCTTGCGGTAGCTCAGGTCTAGTCTGAGGTTCAGGTCACGGTTAAGCCCACCATTGTTATTATTTCTTTGGTTGTTTTGCTGGTTGTTCTGATTGTTCTTTTGGCTGCTACGCACATGCCTCCTGGCGCGTGGACCGAACAAATTGAAGTTGTTAACCTTGTAGCCCATGCCCAGCACCCAGTCTTTTGACTGCGTTTCATTGATTTGCACGCTCGTCATAGAGAGCGACAGCACGCGCGTCTGATTGTATTTCACGCCCACCGTCATATTGTTCTTCAGGGTGAAGTCGATGCCCAGCAGGGGCGAGAAAGCCTCGTTGATGCTCACGGTGGATATGTTATACATAGAACTTGGGATGGGTGCCCCGTCTGTTACGTTGGATATGAAGCCCAGCCCGTTCATATATTCCTGCCATGTGCTGTAGGTTTGATATGAGCCAATGGCGAAGATGCTCTTGTAAGAGTGGTTGAGCACAACGCTGTTGAACACATCCCTGAACCAAGGCAGGCGTGAGAGCCCATCGTATTTAATGGTCCAGTTGGGCAGCATACGGGTTATGGAGGGGAACAGCTCTAGGCTGCTTCCGGGCATACTGGTATAGGCTTTGATGAAGGCGGGTATCATGACGTCGCCGCTGTACTTGCTTACTGTGCCGTTGGCTGGGTCGAACGGTGTGGTGATGCCTGTAGAAGCAGGGTAGGGGGCGCCCTGGTATTGACTCTCTACACGACTTCTGATGCCGTCAAGTGAGTTGACAAACTTGTCGAAGGTGGCACTGTGATAGCCATTGTTGGCGTTGCCCATGCTCTCGAAGGCCGAACCTAACGACATCGTGGTGATGGTTAGCTGACCCGTTTGTGTGGTTGGGTTGCCGGCATACATATATTGTATGCTCTTCGACTTGGTCTCTGTTCGGCTGGCGTTGAGGTCTATCTTCAGATTCTTTACAGGCTCTAGCGTTACGCGTAGTTGCAGATCTTCAGTCTTGTTTGTCGTAGCCGGTGTTGCCACACTGTCGTTTAGGAGCAACCAGTTGCGCTCGCGGGCCTTGTTGATATAGTTGTCGCCCACCAGGCCAAAGGCAAAGTCAAGCCCAGGCGACATGGCTCCCGTGCCTCGGGTCTGTCCGAAGGCATCGCCTATGGTAGGCATGAAGCCCGGCAGCGACATAGAGTATTGGTTGCGATAAGACATGGTCACGTTGCGCACCATCATCAGTACACGTGCTATGCACTGTGCCGTGCGATACCATCCCTTGTTTTCCAATGGCTCTTTAGGCGTTACGGTGAGCTTGAGGCGTATGGCCGAATCGGTCTTATTGAACAATTTTATCTTGTTGTCGTCTACCTTACGCCATTTCAGCTTGATAGTCTTGCCACTTTGGTCTTTGGTGCTGACCATGATGCGCCGCGTCTTCTTGTTGTGGGTAACCACGATGCTGGTGTCGGCCTTGATGTTTATCTCGCGCTCATAGCTGTTTTTATGCTTGGGCAACTCTTGCTGCTTCTTGTCTTTTCCTTGCTCTTTCTGGTTCTTGTCCTTGTCTTGCTGGTTGTTGGTCCGTATTCTGTTCATGGCCGATGCTCGTTGGCTTACCATGCTGCTACGTATAGAGTTGTTGCCCGTCTTGTTGAAACGCTCGTTGGTTTTTTTCAGGAAGGGAACGTGGTTGTACAGCTTCTCCAGATTGAATGTACCGTTGATGCTGAGCGTTCTGTTCATGTTGATGGTGTTGCCCAGTGAGGTGCCGTCTTCCAAGTCGGTGCCACGCACCCATGAGTAGGTGGAGTTGTACTGTCCGTTGGCAGTCACCCAGTCGAATATGGGGATAAGGTTGAGCGGCAGCTGGTAAGACAATGTGAAGCTCTGGTTATAGTCGAGCGGTGTACCAAAGTGCCTGATAGAAGTCTTGACCGAGTCTTTCCATGCCTGATAAGCGTCAGGATAGAGCGACTTGTTGATAGGTGTGTAAGGCTCTTCTATCTCAGCATGTGTGGCGCTTTGGAAGTTCATGTGAATGTTCTTGGTGAGATCCCACCGCAAAGAGAAGTCTCTGTTCCACAAAAACTGCTCGCTGAAGGTGAGGGGGAGCTGGCTGTTTTCGGTAGACTCCATGTCTCTTTCCTGCAGTTCGTAGTAGTTTCGGGTCATCTCCGTGTTGAAGGTGAGGTTTTGTGGCAGCCAGTTAAGGCCGAAGCTCTTCAGCAGCGTAAACCATTTGTTACGGCTCTTGATGAGCTTCTTGAAGGGTTCCCAAGCCTTGTATACCGGTGTCCAGTTGTAATTGATGGCCCCGCGCCAGTTGTCTTCGTTTTCATATACGGTTGTCTCGCCCGATGTGTGCTGGTGCGAGTGGCTGTAGGTGAAGGAGAAGTTGGCCGGATCGTAAGGCATGGGGTGCCTCTTGGTCTGTATGCCCACGCGTGCGTTGGATATAGAGAAGTTTCTTTCTACTGTCTTTGTGACAGCAATCGACTCTATGGAGTCTTTCTCATGGCCGGATAGAGTGCTCAGGTCGTCATCTAATGACATATCTGTGTCGAGCGGATTATACTTCGGCCGGCTTTCATGTTTTGTTACGCTATAATAAAGAGGTATGCTCACCTTAGCCTTGTCGGGGAAGAACTTGCCCAGTTCAAGACTTGTGGTTACGCTATACTGCTTGTCTGTTTCTTGCGAGCGCTCGTTCACGCCCTGCTCCAAACCTCCGAAGCCATCGGTTTGGTAATGGCCTTGTACGTTTACGGAGCCCAGGTCTGAGAGTTGCATGTCGAGTGTGCCTTGTGCGGCCCATCCACCTTTGTTGTTGAACTCCTTGAGTCGAAGTTCGTTGAACCACACCTCACCGCTCTTCACCTCGCCTGACAAGTTCCTGACACCAATAATCATGGTCTTCACCTCGCCCAGTGTGGGGTTACCCATTATGGTTACCTTATTGGCCGGATGTTCCTCGTCGTAGGCGCTGAACTCTCTGTTATAGCTTGCCGTGCCCTGTGCACGTTGGGCGTTTCGCTCTTTCTTGAGCTTGGTGAATACAGAGAGAGGTATGTCGAGCATATTGCTTTCGGGCCAAACCTGCTCGCATCCTTCCCTGCTGTAGGTGTCGTAATGACCGGGAGGCGTCAGGCTCAGAGGTATCTCATACTCGTAGTAGTTGTTCTTATAGTCTGATCCCAAGCGGATGAACATGGCCAGCTGCCCATTGGTCAGATTGGTGGTGTTCTGCTCAAAAGCATTGGCGTGTACAAACATCTGCAGGCGCTTGTATTGTCTGAGGTCAACGGTGGAGTTCTTATAAACGGCTTTCGACTCGCCATAGCCCAAGTTGGTGACGGTCATAGCCAATGCCTGCTCGTTAGACTGCACCAGCTGTGGCTGTGTGGGGTCTTGCTCACGTGTGATGCCTGGAGGCAATACATAGTTTACAGGTGTCTTGTCGTTGTTCTCTTCGATGTTTACGGCACTCACCGACAACGACCCTGAGTTGTTGGCGCTGTTGGTAAGGTTTTGCTCATAGACGCGCCATTCGCCTCTTACCAGGTCGAGGGTACCAAAACGCAGCACCACAGGGCGTGAGAAGCCTGTCAGGAAGATGCGCATGAAGCGTATAGACGTGAAGTCGTTGATGTTGCCATAGCGGCGCTCGAATTCTCTCAGAGGCACGCGGAACTGATACCACGTCACGGAGTCGCGCTGGCCGTTTCGCAGCGTGGGCACTGTGGTGCGCTTGTCTACGATAAAGTTATTGCCCACAGTGAAGTCTTCCGGCCTTATCTGAACATGATATTCGTAGAAGCGCTCATACTCGTTGAGCGTATAGTCTTGGTTGATGTCTTCTACATCAGGGGTTGTTTTATATGAAGTGTCATACCTTTCGGGACTTGACTCTGAGTCTGGCGAGTTGCCCTGAGGATTGTTGATGCGCTTGTATCTGTCTAGTATGGACGTGTGTTGCTGGTCGAAGTCGCTTCCTCTGTAGTAGTGATAGTCGTCGTTGGCAGGGTCGTTGAGGATGGCTTGCTTCACAGAATCGTTTGTTACAATGCTGTTAACCGTGTTCAGGAAGTTCTGATACGTGCCCCACGTGCGTTCTTGCTCGTCGGTCAGACCGTTAAATCCCACGTCTTGCATAGCTCTGCTTCCGCTTGTTGTTGCGAAGGCATAGTTCACGATGGCCTGGTTAGGAACACGTCCCCAGGCAGTGGTAATGGTCTTGGTTTCTGTTTCCGACGCATTGACAGGCATACCACTTTCATAGAATTTCTTGCCATCAGGCAACACATCCTCGCTCACCTCGCCCAAGTCTATATACATATCGCCTCCATATTCGTTGGCTGTGCCATTGCGACGGGCATAGACAAAGGGGTCCATCAGCCAGAACTCTATGTATTCGATGTTGGCCTGTTCAAAGTCGTTGGTATCCAGCTTGCGCATCATGCCGCCCCAGGTGTGAGCCGGGTTCAGCAAATTGCCGTTATGGTCTAGGTTGGTAGAGAAGTTGTAAGGACCGCGCTCATTGGGATAGAAGGCCAGGTTGAGCACCGGCAGCGTGTTGGTTGCTCCGCTGTAGCTGCTCTGGTCTCTGTTAGGGAAGAGCTCGTTTACATAAACCTCACGAACAAAAAAGTTGCTCAGCTGGTTGAGGTCGCTGCGTATATGGCTTGGCGTGAGCGATGAACTGCGACGGGTGAAGATAGGGTCAACATTATACCATGCCAGCAAGGAACGATTATATCCGCTGCTAAGATCAGTCTTGTCAGCATATTCTGGGAAGTGTGACGACGGCACGCTGGATATAATCCATGATGTGGGTTGTGACACGTCGATGGCATTCTTTGTGTTTTCAAAGTCGTCAAGATAAGAGGCTTTGCCTTGTGTGCCGCTGGCCTGTCCGGCTATGAGCTGCGCAAACTCGGCCTGCAACGATATGCGTGAAGGCTGGGTGACGTGCAGGAAGGGCAGCTTGTCGAGCATGTTGGTTAGCCACTGACTCTCCTTGTTCCAGTTCAGATTGAGCCCCCATATAGTGTTTTTCAGCGGTTCTGCGCCCATAGAGACCTTTGTTGTGAGCGACTGTTCGCTCAGATGCATAAAGGTACCGCCCAGTTGGAAGCTCTTGGAGAAGTCGTATTGCCAGTTAAGTCCGAACATGGTCTTTCGCTCTTGCCCGTAGTCTGTGTTGGTCTCCAACGATACGTTGACAGATGTTCCGGCGTCTATGATGCTCTGGTTGAGAATGGTTACCTCACCCGCATTATAGTCTACGGTATAGTCAGAGCCCTCTGTGAGCGTCACGCCGCCGGCCGTAACCACAACAGAACCTTGCGGGATGTTGTAAGCGCCCAGTGATATGACGTTGGCCGACGTGCCTTTAAACTGTCCGACAAGCATATATTTGTCTTTCTCGGCTATCTGTTTGGCAACGGTCTTTGTAGAGTCATACAGTTCTGTATAAGCATACTTGGCTGCCGTTGTTGCCGGTACTCCTGCTGCAACTAGCTTGTTATAGAGCCCGTTGCCGAAGGGCTCAGCCATGGGGAAGAACACTCTGCCACTCTTTACAGTATAGCCTTCAACATAGTCGAAGTAGCCGTTAGGGTTGGCGCGGTTATTGTTGTCAAGACGGTCGGCGCCTATCAGTTTGATGATGGTGTTGTTCTTTACTTTGTCTTCTGGTATATAGGATATGTAGACTCCGGTGGTGTCGCTCTGGTACTTTACGTCCAGGCGGAACTTTTCTTTCTCTACATTCGTTGCCAGATAGTACACGTTTTTCATCATCAGGCCCCAGTTGCCTTGATGAGGGTTGTTGCTGGTGTTCTTCAACGATTTGACGAAGAGCGCCTGGTTGGCATCCGTGATGTCGCTAGAGAACTCACCCACCTGATAGGTTTGCCCACCGTAGGTGTACTCATAGGCCACGGCCAACACCTGATCTGTTTGCAGTGCAGTGTTCAGAGAGATGTAGCCCATGGCGGTGTTGACAGTATATTCTGAACTGTTCAGTAGTCTGGCATTGGATAGCTTCTCATAGTCAGACCCTCCGGTCAGCCCCGCACCGTCTAGTTCAGCTGCAGACTGGTCTATCTGTCGGGCGGCGGCGTGGCTCTGGGTCATTGTCTGATACTCGTTGTTGGCATTGTTAGATGGCACCGTTCCAGTTCCTGAGCCCCACAGGTCTGGGCGGCTCACACGCTCGGCTTCGCCCAGGTCGGTGAGTGCTATGAGGTTACGGGTGTTGCTGGTCGTTCCCGTTTTATTGGTCACCCACACCTCAACACGGTTGATGGTGATGCCTGTTGTGAGGTTCGGCAGGGTGCGCATGTAGGTGTCATACTTGTCGCGGAAGTATTGAGAGAGGAAGAAGTGGCGGTTCTCCTCGTAGTCAGACGCGTCTATCTCAAAGGGCGTGAGCTGACTGCTGCCCTTGGAACTGACAGATTTGTTAGAAGATTTCTTCTGCGAAACCACGGTCTGCAATTTCAGTTTGCCGAATTGCAAGTCGGTTCTGATACCAAAGAGTGAGCTGGCACCCTGCACGAGCGAGTTGTTAGAGGGGAATGACACGTTGCCGGCCTCTACAAGTTTGATGATTTCATCCTCTTTACCCTCGTACTTCAACTTCATGTTCTGCGTGTCAAAGTCCATGGTGGCGTCGGTGTTGTAGTTCAGGTTCATGTTTACCTTGTCGCCTACCTTTCCGTTGACGTTCAGATTTATCTTTTCGTCGAAGTCCATCGTGGTGGTCTTTCGGTTACGAATGGGCAGTGAGGGGTTGTCTATGTTCTTTAAAGTAGCTCCGAACTTCAGCTCGGCAGTACCTTGTGTGCGAATGCGAACGCCACCGGGACCGAATATCTTCTCGGCAGGTCCCAGACTGAAGTGCATGTCGGTGAAGTCGAACTTCTCCTTTCCTTGTGTTTTGAGTATTTCTTGGTTCTTCGCTCTGTAGTAATCGGCAAAACTGTGCTTCAGACTCCATGCGTTATACTCTTCTGGAGTCATCATCACAGGGGCGGAAATATAAGAGTCACCAATCTTGTTGCCAATTACATAACGGTTCAAGGTGTCATTATATTCCACCTCTTGCTTCAGATTGTCGGGTCGGTTTAGGTCGGCCGGGCCTTGTTCAAGGTCATCTAAAGTGATAGGAGTTGTGCGCTGAATGTGCCATCTGGGATGTAACAGCGAGTCGGGAATAACCTCTTCGTCTATCTCCACCTGCGGCATAGCTACCTTAGCTGTGTCGGGCTTATTGTCCTTCCCTGGCTTGCGATTGTGTGTTATGACGTTCTGCCAAACCACATCGGGCACAATAATATCGCTTGCCATAGCCAGCAGGCTCATGGCAAACAGCGTAATCAGCAGGATGTATGTTTGTTTAAGATGTTGCAAATTATGTCTTCTCTTTCTGTATCCAGGTAAATGGGAAGTTTATTTTATCATTTTCAAGGCTTGTTTCACCACTTGTTCAACGGCCAAGGTGGGTTGCTCGGTGAGTATGGCTGTCACCACCTTGGCAGAAGGAGCGGGCGAGAAGCCTAGCATGGTCAGGGCGCTCACAGCCTCGTCTTTCACGGCAGTGTTGACGTTTGTGCTGCTTGTTGAGGCTACGTGCAACTCATCAGCTATACCACTATTCATTATTTTGTCCTTTAAGTCCACGATGATGCGTTGCGCTGTGCGCAGGCCTATGCCTTTCACCGTCTTCAGCATACGCTCGTCGCCATTGGCTATGACGTTGCACAGCTCAGAAGGTGAGAGTGAAGATAGAATCATCCTGGCCGTGTTAGAGCCCACTCCGCTCACGGTGATGAGCATTCTGTATAGCTCACGCTCCTGCATGGAAGCGAAACCAAACAGTGTGAAAGAGTCGTCTCTTCCTCCTGCCGACAACACTTCATGAACAAAGAGCTTTACTTCTTTCTTGCCTTGTATTGTTGTATAGGTGTTAAGAGAAATGTTGAGCGCATAGCCCACGCCTGCTGCTTCTACTACAGCCATGGTCGGAATGAGCGCTGTGAGTTCTCCCTTGATATATTCAATCATGATGTTAGCTGATAGCTTATATGCCTTTTTCTTTATAACGTTTGCAAAAAAGTATTATTGTACGCGGCTTTTTGTTTTTGCGTATTATATAATAATAGGAGTAAGAATAAGAAGAGAGCCGCCATGCCTGAAGGGGCTTAGCGGCTCTTACTGATAGTCTGAGGCTTTTGGCCTGCCAATGTTTATTTCTTGTCATAAGCGTGCACCGGATAATCTATGGTGTAGTGCAGCCCACGACTCTCCTTGCGCTCTATGGCCTGACGTGTGATGAGATAGCCCACGTTTATCATGTTGCGCAGCTCGCATATATCTCTTGTAGCTTTGACGCGCTTAAAGAGAGCCTCTGTTTCTTCGTACAGCAGGTCGAGGCGGTCCCACGCGCGCTTTAGTCTGAGGTCTGACCGCACTATGCCCACGTAGTTGCTCATAATCTCACCCACCTCTTTCACGCTCTGTGTGATAAGCACCTTCTCCTCGTTGGTCATGGTGCCCTCATCGTTCCATTCGGGTATCTTGTCGTTGAACGAGTAGCTGTCAACCATTTGCAGCGAGTGCTTGGCGGCAGCGTCGGCGTATACCACGGCCTCGATGAGTGAGTTGCTGGCCAGTCGGTTGCCTCCGTGCAGTCCGGTGCACGAACATTCGCCAATGGCGTATAGCCTGTGTATGCTCGATTCGCCGTTCAGGTCAACCTTTATGCCGCCGCACATATAATGGGCCGCTGGGCGCACGGGTATCATCTCCTTTGTGATGTCGATGCCAATCGACAGGCACTTCTGATAGATATTGGGGAAGTGATGCTTTGTTTCTTCGGCGTTCTTATGCGTCACGTCAAGGTAGACATGGTTAAGCCCGTGTATCTTCATCTCCTTGTCTATGGCTCTTGCCACGATGTCGCGTGGTGCCAGCGACAGTCTGGGGTCGTATTTTTCCATGAAGGTGGTGCCGTCCGGCAACTTCAGCACGCCCCCGTATCCTCTCATAGCCTCTGTGATGAGGTAGGCGGGGTGCGTCTCACCGGGATGATAGAGTGAGGTGGGGTGGAACTGCACAAACTCCATGTCCTTCACTGTGCCTTTGGCGCGATACACCATAGCCTCTCCGTCGCCCGTGGCAATGATGGGGTTGGTTGTCGTTTGATAAACAGCGCCGCATCCGCCGGTGCACATCAGCGTTATTTTGCTGAGGTATGTGTCAACCTTTTGCGTTTCCGGGTTCAGCACGTAGGCTCCATAGCATTCTATGTCCGGTGTCCGCCTTGTCACCTCCATGCCCAGATGGTGCTGTGTGATGATTTCCACGGCAAAGTGGTTCTCTTTTATCTCTATGTCGGGATTGGCTCTCACTGCAGCCATCAGTCCGCGCTGTATCTCCGCTCCGGTATCGTCTGCGTGGTGCAGGATGCGAAACTCAGAGTGTCCACCCTCACGGTGCAGGTCATAGGTGCCGTCGTCTTTCTTGTCAAAGTTCACGCCCCAGCTTACCAGTTCTTTTATCTGGGCCGGCGCATTGCGCACCACCTGCTCAACAGCTCTGCGGTCGCTGATGTAGTCGCCCGCTATCATGGTGTCTTCAATGTGCTTCTCGAAGTTGTCTACAAGTAGGTTTGTTACTGATGCCACGCCTCCTTGGGCGAAGCGTGTGTTGGCTTCATCCAGTGTGGTTTTGCATATCAGGCATATCTTTCCCTTATGCGCACGTGCTATCTTCAGTGCATAGCTCATGCCGGCTACACCGGCGCCGATGATTAGAAAATCGTATTTATATACCATAATGGTTATTGCATAGTTTGTGCAAAAGTAGTAAAATAATGTAAGAAAACGACTTTTCCGATTATTTTTTTGTAATTTTGCACCGTTATGAACAGAATGTTTACGCACAAAGTGTCTGTAGGTGAGGTGTGTGGCGTGATAATCTTTGCTGCCCTCTCACTTTATTTTCTTTGGGGGCGCACGGGCTATAGCGTTTATATCGGCTTGTTCTGCATGTTTATGACATTTGTTAGCATAGAGCGCATCATTCACACCACTTATTGCATAACGCCCGATGGTTGGCTCGTGTGCAGCTACGGACGCTTTGGGGGAGTGAAACGGGTGAGGCTCACAGATATCATCAGCATTCGGCGAGTGCCCACAGCGTTCAGGCTCAGCCATTTCATACTCATCACTTATGCAGCCCACCGCATGCTGGCTGTAAGCCCCAGCGATGAAGAAGGCTTTGTGCGCGAAATCAAAAAACGGTTATGAAGTATCTACACATATTGTTATTTCTCCTGCTGACGGTTGCGGCAGGAGCTCAAGAAAATATTGACTCGGTGAAGGTTAGTGCCGACTCTGTTATTGCCGACAGTACCGACACCGATACCATCGACATTCCCGCATTGGCTCTGCCCTGGCCTCAGTCTGCGCAGAAGCGCATTGCCGAACTGCTTGACGACCCTTTCTTTCAAACTACGCAGGTGGCTGTGATGGCTTGGGACCTGACGGCCGACAGCTGCATATATCGCACCAACGAGAGACAGCGCTTGCGTCCGGCTTCTACTATGAAGGCTGTTACGGCCATTACGGCGCTCGACTTTCTTGGAAATGACTACTCACTGCGCACCGAGTTGCGCTATGCGGGGCAGAAAACAGACTCCACACAAACGCTTGTCGGTGACCTTTATTGCGTGGGTGGCATGGACCCGATGTTTGGAAGCAACGAATTGAACAACTTTGTAGATGCTTTGAAGGAATTGGGCATCGACACCCTACGGGGTAATATATACGAGGATGTGTCGTTTAAGGATAAAGACAGGCTGGGCAACGGCTGGTGCTGGGACGATGACAACCCCGTGCTCTCACCGCTGCTCTATAAGCGTAAGGCCGATTTTGCCTCACGACTGCGCGATGCCCTGCGCAACAGGGGCGTCGTGATAAGTGGCGGCACGGGCGAGAAGCGGGCTCCGGCCGACAGCAAACAGCTCTGCGTGCGCACCCATCCCCTCACCAAGGTGATGCGTAGGATGCTCAAGGTGAGCGATAATCTCTATGCTGAGGCTGTGTTTTATCAGATTGCGCATCGTGAAGCTGGTGCGGGTGCCACCTATCGGTCGGCTCGAAGGGTGATAGGCAGGCTCATCAACCGCGTCGGCCTTAGGGCAGGTGACTACGATATAGCCGATGGCTCAGGCCTCTCGCTCTATAATTATGTAAGTGCTGAACTTGAGGTGAAGTTGCTGCGCTATGCCTATCAGCACAAAGCTATTTATGATGCTCTCTATCCGCTTCTGCCCATTGCGGGCGTAGACGGGTCGTTGCACAGTCGTATGAAGGGCTCGCTCACGCGCGGCAATGTTCATGCCAAGACGGGCACCGTAGAGGGCATACGCTCGTTGTGTGGCTATCTCACGGCCAAGAATGGCCATGTGGTGTGCTTCAGCATCATCAATCAGGGCGTGCCTGGCAGCTATCAGGCCCGCTTGTTCCAAGACCGTGTGTGCACAGCATTATGCAGATAGACCAACCTACAAATCAAGATATATATGGAGGAGATTAGAATCAGCGTAGAACATCTCATCAATCTCATGGGCGTTTCGGGTCCTATGGTGCCTGTACTGCGGCATGTGCTGCTCATCGTGGTGGCCATTTTGCTGGCCTGGCTGTCTGACTTTGTCTGTCGCAAGACGCTGGTGCCCCTTGTGATGCACATCACACGGCGCACCCCTACGCAGTGGGATGACGAAACGCTCGACCGCAAGCTGCTCATAACGGCTTGCCACATCGTACCGGCTATTGTGGTGTGGAAGCTCTTGCCCATGGTGTTTTATCAATATCCCTTTGTGCGTGAGATGGTGGCAAGGCTCACAGCCGTGTATATCACCCTCGCCTCTGTGCGCCTCATAGTGGGCTTTATCGACCGTTTAAAGGAAAACCGCTCGCACAGGGGGTCCAATGCCCGGCAATATCTCCAGTCCTTCTTGGGCATGCTGCGCATCCTTGTCATCTTCATAGCCGTCATCGTGGTGGTGGCCATATTGCTGGGCAAAAATCCTATGAGCCTCTTTGCCGGACTGGGTGCCACATCGGCCATACTTATGTTGGTGTTTAAAGATACCATTGAGGGCCTTGTGGCTGGTGTAAGGCTCACCAGTAACAACATGTTGCACGTGGGCGACTGGATAACGGTGAGTACGGCCGGCATCAACGGCACCGTGACTGATATAACCCTCACCACGGTGAAGGTGCGCCAGTTTGACAACACCATCATGACCGTGTCGCCGCTGACGCTCGTCAACGGCTCGTTTCAGAACTGGAAAGGTATGCAGGAGAGTGACGGCCGACGTGTGCAACGCTGCGTTTATTTCGACTTTCGCAGCGTGAGGGTAGCTGATGAGAGCATCCTGTCGGCCTTGCGCCAGCGCAAGCTGTTGCCCGATGATATGTTGCAAGAGCCTAACGTCATCAACATGTCGCTCTATCGTGCGTTCATAGAACGTTTCCTGGCACAGCACGACAAGGTGAACAACAAGATGACGCTCATGGTGAGGCAGCTGGAGGCCACGCAGTGTGGCTTGCCTCTGGAGTTTTATTTCTTTGTGAAGGATAAGGAGTGGACGGCTTACGAACACGACCTTGCCGACATCATGGAGCACATCTATGGTTTTGCCCCGTTGTTCGGACTCACCATCTATCAGCAATATCCTGAGCAGTAATGTCCTTAGCGAACGATGAAACCCGACAGTCAGGCCTTTCGGCAAGCCGTTTATGATGTGGTGCGGGCCATTCCTCCGGGTCGTGTGCTCAGCTATGGCGTGGTGGCCTCATTGGCAGGCTGGCCTAACCATGCCCGCCAGGTTGGGCATGTGCTGGCCCATGTGCCCCAAAGCCTCAACCTTCCCTGCCATCGGGTGGTGGGCAGCGACGGTCGTCTGTCATCTGTCTTTGCCGCGCAGCATGAACTGCTTGCCCGCGAGCATGTGGCTTTCCGCCCCAACGGAAAGGTAGACATGCGCCATTTCGTATGGCAGTACGACCAATGTTTATAGCCATATTCAGGTTGGTGTATAGTGAGTTGCCTCGCACCTATTCTTTGTCAGGTGATATGCAACGAAGTTTTAGTGTAATTCCTATTCCACCCATCCCACCCGATTTGTAACTCGTTGTAATATAATGGCATACAGTTTAGATGGTTCTCAATAACATCCCACCCATATTCCACCCACATCTCACCCTATGTTTTTCATTTTTTCCCCTATCCATTGGTCTTATATAAAACGAAATACACCAACGAATATCCTCTGTAGTGGCCGTGCCTTGTGCCGGCCAACAACCAACTTGCGCCAATTGTTTGTTATGAACATCCCCTGCATGTCTGAACCAATCATTGGCTTGCTCGTCGTTTGCGAGGCCGGTACAAGGCACGGCCACTACAACTGCTGGCGATTTTTTGTAAATGAATGATTATCATTGAAAAAAATAAGGATTATCCCCACGGCGGTATGCGGCCCTTTGTGACTGTCTGCAAGCGGAGAACAATCGGCGATCACCCACTTCAGAACTCGCCCCGAGGTGAATGCGCGATGGTGGTGTTTGGTGGTATATGGATTCTCGAACGAGCGCCAGTACGTTAGAAAGAGGTATTTTTGCGTTGTAAAAAGGCCGTTCTTGTAACTCGAAATAGGTACTTTTGGCTCGCAAAAAGGGCTCTTTTACTTTTCGTGTGACGGTTAATAATGTTTCAAGCTAATACGTCAATGGTGGGAGAGAGGGTTAGGCCGGTCTGCCAATAGCCCAGCCTCAGTGCCGCGGCGGTGTATGTCATGAGGCTGCCCATGAACAGCATGATGACGAGGATGGCCAGTCCGATGGCCCAGAACAGCGCGTTGAAGGGCAGGTCATGCTGCCGTCTGAAGAATCTAAGGTATATCATCATACCCATAACAGATATGATAACCCATGCCGCACCGCTCCAGTAGGCATCGTTCACCAGCTCGTCTACCATCTGAGTTGCCGTAAAAGCGCATGCGCCATAGATGGGATAGATGCAGTTGTAGAGAGCAATGCGCGTGCGTCTGTTCTGTCTTGATTTGTCAAGACAGAACACCAGCAGCACGACGAGCGACAGCAGCGTTGCCGCCGAAGCCACAGCAGGATGGATGAATAGGAGCATGTTGGTTTGCAGTATGGTGGATGGCATTGGCATTAAGGCTTATTTTACTGGTTGATGGAAAGTCTCCTCACCCTTCTCAGCACGCACATCGCGCAGGCTCTTCGACTTGGTGACCAGACTGACGCCAATGACAACCAGCACCACGGCCAGTCCCTGGCTCCACCTGAAGGCGCCGATGCCCGTCAGCACGCTCACCGTTACCGACACGATGGGCTGCAAATAGTTGTAGATAGCCACCACCGTTGGGCGCAGCGTCTTTTGTCCCACCATGGTGAGCAGGTAACACACAAAGGTGCCTATGCACACCACATAGGCCGTCTCCAGCCATGTGCTCATGGGCAGTGCGCTCCATTGCAGCGAGGTGATGTGCCTTGAGGTGAACGGTACTACGAATATGGCTGCCCAAAGAAACATCCATTTGTTGACGGTGAACACCGAATAGCGCCTCACCATCTTGTTGAAGAGCGACAGGTAGAGCGCAAACGAGGCTTGGGCACACAGGCACATCAGGTCGCCCCGCAGGTTTCCCACTTTGGCGTTGGCCGCCATGGCACTCGTCATGATGAGTATCACCGCTCCGCAGCACCCCGTGAGCACTCCGAGCAGCTTCTTTGCCGTGATGGGCTCCTTGAGAATGAAGAACGAGAGCACCATGGCGAAGATGGGCAGCGAAGTGGTCACGATACTGGCGTTGATGGGTGAGGTGATGCTCAGTCCTATATTGTAGAGGCATTGGTTGGTCACGATGCCCAGAAGTCCCGCCCCCGCGAACAGCAAGCGGTCTTTCACGGGCACATGCTCGCGCTTGGCAAACAGCGAGGCCAGCCAGAACAGAGCGGTGGCACCCACTACACGAAGGGTAACCAAGTCTAGTCCTGTAATGCCATGGGCCATGTCGTCTTTGGCGATAGGGGCCATAAGCCCCCATAGCGAACATGCCAGAAACATGCTCAGATGGGCCGTCAGCGGTCTGTTATTTTTCATATTTTTAGCTCCTTATATCTTTTTTACCAATGCAAAGGTACATATTTCCGTGGAAAATATTTATCTTTGCGAAAACTAATAACTGAAAAATACTATGCAGAAATACGCTGACTATATCGAGCAAATAGAGATAGACTCCCTCTGGAGCGGCAAGAAACACATCGTGTGGGACTTGGATCGCAAGGTGAACATCCTAAGTGGTATCAACGGCGTGGGCAAAAGCACTATTATAAACAAGGTGGTGAAGAGCCTCTCACAGAACGGAGATCTATACAGCCACACCCTCAAGGGCGTGCACCTGAAGGTCTCTCCACCCGACGCCACATGGATTCACTTCGACCTGATACGCTCTTTCGACCGTCCGCTGCTGAGTAGTGAGCTGGCCAACAAGATGAATGTCAACCTCGTTACGGAGCTGGATTGGCAACTTTTTCAGCTTCAGCGCAAGTATCTCGACTATCAGGTGAACATCGGCAACCGCATCATCTCTGTGCTGCAGAGCGGAGCTCCCGACGCGGCACAGAAGGCGCAGGCCATCAGCGCTCCTAAGAAGCGCTTTCAGGACCTTATGGACGACCTCTTCACCGAGACAGGCAAGAAGATAGTTCGCACGGAAAACGAGATACGCTTCACGCAGATAGGCGAGACGCTGTTGCCTTATCAGCTCTCAAGTGGCGAGAAACAAATGCTGGCCATACTGCTCACGGTGCTCATAGAGGACAATAAGCCTTACGTGCTCTTTATGGATGAGCCTGAGGTGAGCCTGCACATAGAATGGCAGAAACGGCTAATAGATCTTATTTTAGAGCTTAATCCCAACGTGCAAATCATTCTTACCACCCACTCGCCCGCCGTCATCATGAACGGATGGGCCGATAAGGTGACGGAGGTAAGCGACATTACGGACCAAAAAACAGAGATATGAGCAGGCGGTTAAGAGATAATCTCTCCTCCGACTACTTCGGCGCGGCCAACAAGCTCAACTCTAAGCATGCCCGACGCAAGATAGTGGCTTACGTGGAGAGTTACGACGATATTTATTTCTGGCGCACGGTGCTGAGCAGCTTTGAGGACAGCACGCGCTATTTTGAGGTGATGTTGCCTTCAAGGGTGTCGCTCACCAAGGGCAAGAAGCAGGTGCTCATGAACCTGATAGGCAAGCATGTGGGGCAGAACATGATAGCTTGTGTAGATGCTGACTACGATTACCTCTTGCAGGGTGTTACTGCCGTGTCAGAGGAAGTGGTGAACAACCCCTACGTGTTCCACACCTATGTCTATGCAATAGAGAATTTCCAGTGCTATGCGCCCGGCTTGCACGATGTTTGTGTGGCAGTTACGCTCAACGACCATGCCATCTTCGACTTCAACGCTTATCTGAAGGAATATAGTGAGGCCATCTATCAGCTCTTTATCTGGAACATCTGGCATTACAGAAAATCTATTTACGGGCAGTTCACTATAACCGATTTCAACATGATAGTGAACACAGGGCGCTTTAATCTGCAAGACCCATGGCGCGGGCTGGAGCAGGTGAGGCGCAAGGCACGGCGCAAGGTGCAACAGCTGCAGCGCATGCATCCCGAGGCCGGCGATGAAATCAAGGCGCTGGAGAAGGAGCTTAACGCGTTGGGAGTGACGCCCCAGACCACCTATCTCTTTGTTCAGGGCCATCATCTCTTCGACACCGTGGTCACACCCATGCTAAAGAAGGTGTGCGAGAAGCTCATCCGCGACCGTCAAAGGGAAATATATGCCTTAGCGAAGCATAATGTGCAGATGCACAACGAATTGTCCAGCTACACACATAGCCTTGAAAGCATCGTGCCTATGCTGAAGAGAAGCACGGGATATATGCACTCAGAGCCTTTCAAGAGGCTGCAAAAAGACATTGCCCGCTTCTTGGGCGAAGCGGGCAATGGCGGTGTGGGCGAGTGAATATGCTCAGTCTGCTATGTGCACCTCAAGCACTTTGGCTGTGCCTTTCAGCGTGATGCTTGTGGCAGAAGCCGGCACCAGCAGCGATGTTCCGCAAGGCAGCTCGGCGCTGTTGCCCTCGTTGTCGGTCACGGTGGCCGTTCCTCCCACGCCGATGAGTATCACAAAGCTGTCCAGCCTGCTCGTGTCAATGCTTTGCTCGTGGGTAATGTCATACACCGATGTGGTGAAATAGGGGCAGTTGACAAGTTCCACGCGCCTGTCCTTGGCCGGTGTGTAGTGCGTCCGGCAGTCGGCTTCCGGCTTATAGTCAATGCTTTCGGCCGCCTCCTTGGTGTGCAGCTGTCGGTAGTTGCCGTTCTTGTCCTTTCGCTTAAAGTCGTATATGCGGTACGTAAGGTCGTTGGTCTGCTGTATTTCCGTTAGCAGGCAGCCCGCGCCTATGCTGTGTATGCGCCCTGCCGGAATGAAGAAGCAGTCGCCTTCCTGCACTTTATAATAGCCTATAACGTCTGTTATGCTGTCGTCGGCCACCCTTTGGCGATATTCCTCCGGCGTGATGGCGCGGTTAAGACCGCACAGCAAGTGGGCGTTATCATCAGACGGCAGCACATACCACATCTCCGTTTTTCCTCTCTTGTGGCCTTGTCGTTGTGCCACCTCATCGTTGGGGTGCACCTGAATAGACAGGTTCTTGCTTGCGTCGATGAATTTGATGAGCAGTGGAAACTCGTTTCCGTAGCGCTCGTACACCTTCTTGCCCACCAGCTTGTCCTTCAGCTCACTCACAAGGGTGTTGAGTGGCGTGCCGGCATAAGGTCCTTCGCTCACTTCGGTCTGCATACCGGGAAAGCCCGATATATCCCAGCTCTCGCCTATCTGGTCGCTTGTGGCTTCTACATGTTTAATTTTGGGCAGCTTGCCCCCTCCCCATAGCGTTTCCTTGAGGATGGGCTTAAATTTCAATAAACTCATTGTTGCTTGATTTCTTGTCTTTATTTATATCCTGATAATCTTTTAGTTTTCTTTCCAGAACGACGGCGTGAGGAGCACCAAAACGGAGAACAGCTCCAGCCTGCCCACGAGCATGAGGAACGAGCACATCCACTTGGCCAGGTTGGGCAGGTCGTTCCATGACATGGTCGGACCTATCTCAAGTCCCAGCGTAGGCCCTACGTTGCCCAGCGAACTGAGGGTTATGGTGATGGCGTTGGTGTTGTCGATGCCCTCTGCTATCATGGTGAACGAGCATACCAGTGCCAGCGCAAGGTATAGACCGATGAAGGCCAGCAGCGTGACGCGCTTAGACATGGCTACGTTCACCCCGTCTATCTTGAGCGGAAGCACGGCGTTGGGGTGTAGTATTTGCCTGAACTCGTTGCGTATCACCTTGATGAGCATCACGGCGCGTATGTCCTTGATACCTCCGCTTGTTGAGCCTGAGCAGCCGCCGAAGAACATGCAGGCTGCCAGCACCACCCACGTGACGTGCGGCCACTTGGCTGCATCGTCGTTGAACAGTCCGGTTGTGGTGATGAACGACACTACTTGGAAGATGGCACTGCGGAAGGCGTGCTCTATGGCGTAATGGTTCTTCACGATAAGCTCCATCATGATGAACAGCGCGGCTCCCAGCACAAAGAACAGATAGAAGCGAAACTCGCTGTTCTTGAGCAGGCTCTTGAAGTTGAGCTTGGCCACGGAGAAATAGAGCAAGGTGAAGTTGATGCCCGACAAGAAGCAGAAAATGGTACACACATACTGCTCGCTGATGCCATAAGCCAGCACACTTGAGTTTTTTGTTGCAAAGCCTCCGGTGGCCGTTGTAGACATGGCGTAGTTGCAAGCGTCGAACCAATTCATGTCGAAGATGCGGTAGCTTACGGTGCATACTATGGTGAGCACGAGATAAACCACCCAAATCCATTTGGCATTGGTGCTCAGCCGGGGGTGCAGTTTGGTCTTGATGGGGCCGGTGGCCTCGGCAGAGAACACCTTAACAGATCCGCCTACGAGCGACGGCAATATGGCTATGGTGAAGAACACGATGCCCAGTCCGCCTATCCACTGGGTGAGCGAGCGCCAGAAAAGCAGCCCTTGCGGCAGGGCCTCAACATTGTCTATGATGGTGGCACCTGTTGTGGTGAAGCCCGACATCGTTTCGAAGAAGGCGTTGGTAAAGTCGGGTACGCAGCCGCTAAGTATGAAGGGCAGTGTGCCAAACAGTGAGAAGAGCACCCACACCACGGTCACCACGAAGTAGGCGTCGCGCCTGCTCAGCAGGTTGCGTGCGTGTTTCCCCGCTAGTCTGAAGAGCAGTCCCACGGCTGCCGTGATGGCTATGCTAAGCACAAAGGCCAGTGTGTCGCTGCCCCCATAGCACAGGGTGACGGCCAGGCACACTGCCATCATGATGGCCTCCAGGCACAGCAGCGAGCCTAATATCTTGGAAATAAGTTTGAGATTCAGCATGACTTTTTAGTTAAAAAGTTTCTCCAGCTTCTTCAGGTCAACGTTGTGGCAGAACACCACCACCGAGTCGCCGGGCTCTATCTGCGTGTGTCCTGACACCAGCATACCCTCGTTGTTGCGCACCAGTCCGCCTATGGTCATGCCGCGGGGCAGTCCCAGGTCCTTTACAGGCTTCTTGGTGATTTTTGAACCTGGCACGGGCACAAACTCAGCCACATCGGCGTTGGCCGACATGAGATACTTCACGTTCTCTACGTTGGCGTCGAGCATCATCTGATAGATATGGCTTGCGGCGATGGTTTTCTTGTTGATGATGGTTCCTATGTCCAGGCTCTCGGCCATATTCACATAGTCTACGTTCTCCACCATGGCCACCGTCTTGCGCACGCCCATGCGTTTGGCTGTCAGACATGCCAGGATATTGGTCTCGGCATTCGGCGTGAGCGACACAAAAGCCTGCGTGTTGCGTATGCCCTCCTCCGTGAGCAGCGAGAGGTCGCGGCCGTCGCCGTTAATGACAAGCACGTCCTCGCTCAGGCACTCGTTCAGCTCCTCGCAGCGCACGGGGTCTTTTTCTATAATCTTGGTGTTCATATATTCGGGCATTATCTTCACTGCTCTCACGGCAGTGTTGCCACCTCCCATCACCATGACGTTCTTCACGTCAACGTAATGCTCTTTACCTACTATCTTACGTATATAAGGAATGTAGTTTTTCGTGGTCATGAAGTAGGCCAGGTCGAAGAGTTGCAGCTTGTCGTTGCCGCCCGGTATGATGGTTTCGTCGCCCCTCTTGATGGCCACTACATGGTAGGGGTCGTCGGGCCCGCTGATGTCTTTGAGCGGCTTGTCAAGTATGGTGCACGTCTGTCTGAGCTTAATGCCCAGCATGACGAGCGCTCCTCCGTGCACATCCCAGCGCTGTCTGACCCACGACATCTTCAGTCCGTTGATGATGTCTTTGGCAGCCAGCATCTCCGGATAGATGATGCTGTCGATGCCCATCTGCTTGAAAAACTCCACGTTGATGGGTTCTGCGTATTCGGCATTGTCTATCTTGGCCACCGTTTTGCGTGCTCCCAGGGCGTGTGCCATGGTGCAGCAGGTCAGGTTAGCCGTCTCGTCGGGCGTCACGGCTATGAAGAGGTCACAGTCTTGTACGTTGGCCTCGCGCAGAGCTTTAGGGCTTGTGGGCGACTGTTCCAAGGCCAGCAAGTCGTAGTCTCTTTGCAGTTTCTCCAGCTTCTCGGCGTTCTGGTCTATCAGTGTGATGTCCTGATTGTTCCTTGAAAGCAGCTTAGCCAGATAAGATCCTATGGCATAGGCTCCTGCAATGATAATCTTCATTTGAGTATTGTCTTTTTTATAGATTCTTTGTCAATGCCCACCAGCTCATACAACTGCTGTACGCTGCCTTGCTCCACAAAGTAGTCGGGCAGCCCCATGCGGGTGATGGAGGGGTGAAATCCATGGTCTGACATCCATTCGAGCACGGCCGAGCCGAAGCCTCCCGCACGTATGCCGTCCTCGATGGTGATGATGCGGTCGAAGTTATGGCCTATCTCGTTGAGCAGATGCTCGTCAAGGGGCTTCAAGAAGCGCATGTCATAGTGTGCCACCGATATGCGTTTGCCCTCGTCTTCCAGCTCGGTGATGGCCTTTTCTACCTCGTTTCCTATGGGGCCGATGCTCAGCACGGCCACATCCTTGCCCTCTCTGAGCCGGCGGCCAGAGCCCACGCTGATGGCCTCAAGCGGGCACTTCCAGTCTACGAGCACCCCTCTGCCGCGTGGGTAGCGCAGCACAAAGGTCCCCATGTCAGGCAGCTGGGCTGTAAACATCAGTCTTCTGAGCTCATGCTCGTCCATGGGCGAGGCTATGGTGAGGTTGGGTATGGGGCGTAGGGCGGCCATGTCGAACGCGCCATGATGCGTTGCTCCGTCTTCGCCCACCAGTCCGGCGCGGTCCAGACAGAGCACAACGGGCAGGTTGAGTATGGCCAAGTCGTGTATGATGTTGTCGTAAGCGCGCTGCGCAAAGGCGCTGTAGATGTTGCAGAAAGGCAGCAGCCCGTCTTTCGCCATGCCGGCAGAGAAGGTCACGGCGTGCCCTTCGGCTATGCCCACGTCAAAGGTTCGGTCGGGCATCTCTTTCATCATGATGTTCATAGAGCATCCTGTAGGCATGGCAGGCGTAACGCCTACTATCCTGGGATTCTTGCGTGCCAGCTCCAAGAGGGTGTTGCCGAAGACGTCTTGAAACTTAGGTGGGATGTTGGTAGTGTCTTGTATCTGCCGCTCACCGGTTGCCGGGTTAAACTTGCCGGGTGCGTGCCACACGGTGGCAGCGGCCTCGGCAGGCTTATAGCCTTTTCCCTTCACGGTGTGAAGGTGCAGCAGTTTGGGGCCTTTCATGTCTTTTATCTGTTGCAGAATGCGCACCAGTTCTGTCACGTTGTTGCCGTCGTAGGGCCCGAGGTAGCGTATGTTCATGCCCTCGAATATGTTTTGCTGATGCGAGATGGCCGACTTCAGGGCGTTGTTGAGCCTGATGATGCCCTTTCGTCTGTCGTCGTTGAGCAGACCTTTGGCGTGCAGCCACTGGCTGGCCTTGAAGCGCAGACGGTTGTAGGTGGCGTTGGTGTCTAGGTTAAGCAGATACTTCTCCATTCCGCCCACGGCGTGGTCTATGCTCATGTCATTGTCGTTGAGCACGATGAGCAGGTTGTTGGGACTCTGGCTCACGTTGTTCAGACCCTCGAAGGCCAGTCCGCCGCTCATGGCACCATCGCCTATGATGGCCACCACATGTCTGTTTTCGTTGTGCTGTAGCTTGGCCGCTACGGCCATGCCCAGTGCTGCCGATATGGAGTTAGAGGCGTGTCCGCACGTAAAGGTGTCGTATTTGCTCTCCAGCGGCGATGGAAACGGCATGAGCCCATGCAGCTTTCTGTTTTCGGAGAAGAGCTTTCTTCTGCCCGTGAGTATTTTGTGTCCGTAGGCCTGGTGGCCCACATCCCACACCAGTCTGTCGTCTGGCGTGTTGAAAACGTAATGCAAAGCCACGGTAATCTCAATGGCGCCAAGGCTCGAGGCCAGGTGTCCGGGATTGACGGACAGCTCGTCTACGATATCTTCGCGCAGCTCACGGCACAGCTCCGGCAGTTGCTCGGGCTTCAGCTTGCGCAAGTCGGAGGGATAGTTGATATGGTCCAGCAGGCCATACGTCTTTGCTTCACTCATTCGTCCTGTTGTCTTAAACAAGCGCAAAGGTAGTTTTTTTTCTCGAATAACACAAATTATATGCAGCCCTATTTTGCTTGTTGCCAAAGTGGCAAAGCTGTGATGGTAGTCGGCGTGAGGGGTGGGGTGGTGCGGAAGAGGCGCCTTGGCCCGGCAAGACCCTTGTTCTTGCCCGGCAAAAGTGCCTGTTTTACAACGTCAAAATGCCTGTTTCGCGTCCTTAAAACGGCACTTTTGCAAACAGCTTTGTATGTGGCTGCTGTTCAATGAGTTGCTGTAGGCTGTGCCAAAATGCCTCATAGCCGCTGAAGGCAGTAGAAAATGCTGTGAGAGTGAGCTTGTATTAATGCTTTGAAATGAAATTAACAATAATAAAAGTCTTCCGTATAAACGAAAGACTTAATAAATATGTATATCCCAAAATATCGTCAGAACGACGCTTTACGGCTTGCTCACTCCTCTGTGGGCGTGCCTTCTATGACGGGCTCTTCGGGCTGTGGCTCTACGGGAGTAGTCTGGGCATGGTCTTCCCAGTAGCGTCTGAGCAGCTCGGTCATGATTTTTGCCGCCTTCACTGGCGCTATGTCATTGCCCAGTTTGTTGGCTACCTCGGCATAACCTTCCAGCATCTGCTGTCGGGTTTTCTTGCCCGGAAGGATGCTGTACAGCGTATTGGCGATGTTGTACACCCTGAATTTGTCGGCCAACAGCTCGCTCACCACCTCCTTTCCGGCGATGAGGTTGACCAAAGAGATGTAAGGCACCTTGATGACATGGTTGAAGAGAAAGCGTATGAGAGCCGGTACGGGCGTTTCGTAGCACACCACCTGCGGCACGCCTAGCAGGGCTGTCTCCAGCGTTGCGGTGCCGCTTGTGACGAGAGCTGCCGTGGCATGAGCGAGCAGTTGGTAGGTCTCGTCCTTTACGCGGCTCACCTTCTTGCCCTCAAGAAACTTGTTATAATAGCTGTCGTCGATGGATGGGGCACATGCCAGCACCATCTGGTAGTCGGCAAAGTGGCCCGCTGCCTCTATCATGGCGGGCAGATTGTCTTTTATCTCCTGTTTTCTGCTGCCCGCAAGCAGGGCTATGATGGGCTTCTCTGGCAGGTTGTGGCGATTGAGGAAGTCGGGGGTCGCCTCATGATATTGCGCCTTGAAGTAGCTCACCTCCTCTGCCGTAGGGTTGCCAACATAGTGTATCTTGTAGTGATGCTTACGCTCATAGAACGGTACTTCGAAAGGAAGGATGGAGAACATCTCATTAACATCTCGTTTAATGGCCTTAATGCGCCACTCTTTCCATGCCCATATCTTGGGCGAGATGTAATAATACACCGGTATCTGCGTGTGCTTATGCACGTATTTGGCTATTCCGAGGTTAAATCCGGGGTAGTCTACCAGTATCACCACGTCGGGCTTCCATTGCAGAATGTCGGCCTTGCACAGGCTCATACCCTTGAAGATGGCGGGCAGATGCATCAATACGGGCACGAAGCCCATGTAGGCCAGCTCGCGATAATGCTTCACGCGCGTGCCTCCTACGGCACTCATCAGGTCGCCCCCGAAGAATCTGAATTGGGCCGTAGGGTCTTCTTGCAGCAAGGCTTTCATCAGTCGTGAGGCGTGAAGGTCGCCGCTGGCTTCTCCGGCTATGATATAATACTTCATGGTTGCACGTCCTCCCACGTCTTCATACGTTCAATGACCTCATAATCAGTAACATCCAGTCTTGTAGGCGTAACCGAAATATAGCCGTGGGCGAGCGCCCACTGGTCGTTGTCGGTGGCTTCCGGCTCGTCGTTGCGATAGTCGCCCACCATCCAATAATAGTCATAGCCTCTGGGGTGCCGCTCTTTCACCACCTCGTGCGTCCAGCTTCCCCAGCCCATGCGGCAGAGCCTGATGCCCTTGAACGATGCCCCGACGGGGAAGTTCACGTTCAGGCACACGCCCTTAGGCAGTCCTTGGCCCAGCACTTTTCGGGTGATGAGCCTCACCCAAGGGCGCAATGGCGACAAGTCGGCCTGCGGATTATAGTCGCAGGTGGAGAAGGCGATGGAGGGAATATACTTCATGCAGCCCTCTCTGGCTATGCCCATGGTGCCTGAGTAGTGGTTGTTCACGCTGCTGTTGTCGCCGTGATTGATGCCTCCGAGTATCAGGTCGGGCCTTCGTCCGCCCAATATCGTGTCGAGAGCAATCTTCACACAGTCTACCGGAGTGCCGTTGCACGACCACACCTCGGCCCCTGGTATGTTGTGTCTTTGCTTGAGCAGCAGATAGTTAGTGGCCGAGAAGGCACACGAAAAGCCCGAGCGGGCAGCTTCGGGCGCACAAACCAGAATGTCGGCAAAGTCGCATAAAAAAGACACGAGAGCCTTGATGCCATTGGCATGATAGCCGTCGTCGTTGGATATAAGTATAAGGGGTTTCTTTACTTCCGTCATAAATAAATACGTGTTTTATGCGTGCAAAAGTACGAAAAAAGGTTTAAAATCACGCTTTTTCGAATAAAATATGTATCTTTGCAGTTATCTAACGTTTGAGAAGAAAGATACAATGGGAAAGATCATAGCTTTAGCTAATCAGAAGGGAGGCGTGGGTAAGACCACGACAACCATTAATCTTGCCGCCTCGCTCGCCACGCTTGAGAAGACGGTGCTTGTGGTTGACGCTGATCCGCAGGCCAATGCGTCGAGTGGATTGGGCGTAGACATCAATCAGGTGGACTGCTCTATTTATGAGTGCATCATTGATCATGCCGACGTGCATGAAGCTATTTACACCACAGACATAGACGGGCTGGACATCATTCCGAGCCATATAGACCTAGTGGGTGCGGAGATTGAGATGATGAATCTTAACAACCGCGAGCGCAAGATAGCCGAGATGCTCAAGCCGATACGTGACGACTACGACTATATATTGATAGACTGCAGCCCCTCGCTGGGCCTGATTACGGTGAATTCGCTTACGGCGGCCGACTCTGTCATCATCCCCGTGCAGTGCGAGTTCTTCGCTCTGGAGGGCATCAGCAAGCTGCTCAACACCATAAAGATCATCAAGAGCAAGCTCAACCCTAAACTGGAGATAGAGGGCTTTCTGCTCACCATGTACGACTCCAGGCTCAGGCTGGCCCGTCAGATATACGACGATGTGAAGCGGCACTTCCAGGAGCTGGTGTTCAAAACGGTCATCCAGCGCAACGTGAAGCTTAGCGAGAGCCCCAGCCACGGCTTGCCCGTGATATTATACGATGCCGATTCAAACGGCGCGCGCAACCATTTGGCTCTGGCAAAGGAAATTATTGACAAGAACGAGAAACAGGTAAAATAAAGCATCATGGCAGTACAGAAGAAATATGGCAAAGGTGGAAAGGTGAACGCCTTGGGCAGAGGGCTCGATGCTCTCATATCTACTGAGGCGGTGAGCACGGCAGGCAGCTCTACCATCAACGAGATCGCTCTCGACCAGATTGAGCCTAATGCCGACCAGCCGCGGCGTGACTTCGACCAAGCGGCGCTGGAAGACTTGGCCAACTCCATCAAGCAGATAGGCATTGTGCAGCCCATTACGCTCCGCCAGATAAGCGAGAACCGTTTTCAGATTATTGCCGGCGAGCGCCGGTGGCGGGCCTCTCAGCTGGCCGGACTGAAGACCATACCGGCATATATACGTACCATCAAGGACGAAAACGTGATGGAGATGGCCCTCGTGGAGAATATCCAGCGCGAGGACCTGAACGCTATAGAGATAGCCTTGGCCTATGAGCATCTGCTCAAGATGAGTGGCATGACGCAGGAAAAGGTGAGCGAGCGCGTGGGAAAGAGTCGTGCGGCCATAGCCAATTATCTGCGGCTGCTCAAGCTTCCGGCTCAGGTGCAGGTGGCTTTGCAGCGTAAGGAGATTGATATGGGCCATGCCCGCGCCCTCCTTTCGCTGGATAGTCCGTCGCTACAGCTCAAGCTTTTCAAGGAAATACAGAAGAATGGCTACTCTGTAAGAAAGGTGGAGGCTCTCTGCCAGCAGCTGAAAAACGGCGAGGACTTGCAGGGCGCGAAGAAGACGGTGAGCGTGAAGAAGCGCCTGCCGGATGAGTTCAATGAGCTGAAAGCTCACCTCTCCGACTTCTTCGACACTAAGGTGCAGATGACATGCAACGAACAGGGCAAGGGAAAGATAAGCATTCCTTTTGCCAACGAAGCAGAGTTGGAGCGTATCATGCTGGCATTTGACAAACTGAAACAATAAGCACCGTGCAGCGCAACACTATCATAATGAGCCTGAAAACCATGGCCGCGGCTCTCTCGGCTGTGCTCTTGATGATGCCGCAGGGCCTCATGGCACAGCAAAACGACCTTGTGGCGCAGGCCGGAGAAACGGTTTTCGCGCCCATGGGCGGCATGGCTGATGAGGCTACAGCCACGTTCAGCGTTCCTGAGATGAGGATGCAGCCGCTCACGTTGGCAGCCGACACCACGCCGGTAAAGGTTAAGCAAAAGGTTCCGAAGGACTGGAGCACGTGGAAACCTGAGCCTAAACGGGCTCTGTGGCTGGCTCTCGTATTGCCCGGCGCGGGGCAGATATACAACCGTAAGTACTGGAAGCTGCCCATCTTCTACGGTGGCGTAGTGGGCTGCATATACGCAATGACATGGAATAACCAGATGTATCATGACTATGCGCAGGCATACATGGACATCATGGATAACAATGATGCCACGCAGAGCTATAACCAGTTCTTGCATTTAGGCAACAAGATAACCGAGGAAAACAAGGCGCGCTACACGCAGCTCTTTAAGAAGCGCAAGGACAGATACCGCCGGTGGCGCGACCTGAGCGTCTTCTCCATGATAGGAGTGTATGCTCTGTCGGTGATAGATGCTTATGTAGACGCCTCTTTGTCAGACTTCGACATATCCAAGGACCTCACCTTGCACGTGGCTCCTTCGGTTATCTCAACCTCATCTTCGGCTTCGCCCACACGCTCATCGGGCGTTGGAGTGGGGTGTAGTCTTACTTTTTAAGTGAATATGAATAGGAAACATATATATACAGTAATATTATTGGCAGTTATGTCAGTGTCGGCAGGCGCGCAAAGCCGTGCAGACAATGACTATATCACTGTGACTGACGACAACGGAAAGAAGCAGGAAATAGACGTGCCATCGTCTTTATCGCTCAATGTAGACAGTATGCTGAACCTCTATCACTCTAAGATGTACCTCTCGAAAGGTTCAGACTGTAACTACAGAAACTATGACCCGGAGACCGACCGGCAGACTATTATAGAACGGTTGCGCCGGATGCCCACTATCATGGAGATGCCTTACAATGAGGTTGTGCAGAAGTTCATCGACAGATATACCAAGCGCGCTCGCCGACAAGTGAGCTATATGCTGGGCGCAGCCAACTTCTATATGCCCATCTTTGAGGATGCCCTCGACGCTTACGGGCTGCCACTGGAGCTCAAATACCTGCCGGTCATCGAGTCGGCGCTTAATCCTAACGCCGTGTCACGCGTAGGCGCGGTGGGTCTATGGCAGTTTATGCTGCACACGGGCAAGCAATATAACCTTGTTGTTAACTCGCTCGTAGACGAACGGCGCGACCCCGTTAAGGCCTCGTATGCCGCAGCCCGTTATCTGCATGACCTATATAATATATATCATGACTGGAATTTGGTGATAGCAGCCTACAACTGTGGACCGCAAAGACTCAACAAAGCCATTCACAGGGCGGGCGGTGAGACCGACTATTGGAAGATATATCCTTACCTGCCAAAGGAGACAAGAGGATACGTTCCCTCCTTTATTGCCGCCAATTACATCATGAACTATTATTGCGAACACAACATCTGCCCCATGGAAACACAGCTTCCGGAGAAGTCAGACACCGTCATGGTGTGCCAGGATGTGCACCTGGAGCAGATTGCCAGTGTGCTGGGCATCGACTTGAACCAGCTAAAGGAGCTTAATCCCCAATACAGACAGAACGTTGTCAACGGCTATACGCAACCCTCAGCCATACGCTTACCGCAGAATTATATAGGTAAGTTCATCGACAACGAGAATGCTATCTTCCAGTATGACAACGACCGCTACTTCACCAAACGCTCAGAGGTGGAGATTGGCGGCAGCAAGCGCACAGCTCCGGTATATCGCAATGGCGTGGTCATGGTCAACAATCAAGACATGCGAGTAGGCGCCAAACAGAACCCAACTGCTCAGCGTAGCACGCCCAGCCAGCAGCCTTCGGCCAGTAAAACAGCCAATGATGAGACTACCATAAGGGTGTGCAACGGGCAGACTCTATACAGCATAGCAGCCTCACACGGCGTTTCGGTTGAGCAGATAAAGCGCCTTAACAACCTGAAGTCTAACAGTATTGTGGTGGGAGAGCAACTGCGGCTGAAGTAGCTCGCCTCACATTAATATTTATATCGCACGATTATGGAGAATGAGAAAGCATTAGAACAGAAAGAGAAGGCCGAAGAGAAGATGGTGGACGAGGCTTTTCAGCATCTGCTCGACAGTTATCTTGCCTCACGCCACCGTAAGAAAGTAGACATCATAACCAAGGCTTTCAACTTTGCCCGACAGGCTCATAAGGGCGTGAAGCGTCTCTCCGGCGAACCATATATCATGCACCCCATTGCCGTAGCGCAGATTGCGTGCAGCGAGATGGGGCTCGGCTCTACCAGTATTTGCGCCGCCTTGCTGCATGATGTGGTGGAAGACACCGATTATACTATAGAAGACATCGAGAATATCTTCGGCTCTAAGATAGCCCAGATTGTGGATGGGCTCACGAAGATAAGCGGTGGCATCTTCGGCGAACAGGCCTCGGCGCAGGCTGAGAACTTCAAGAAGCTGTTGCTTACCATGAGTGATGACATACGCGTTATACTCATCAAGATATGCGACCGTCTGCATAACATGCGCACATTGGCCTCTCAACCCGCCAACAAACGCTATAAGATAGCAGGCGAAACGCTTTACATCTACGCCCCCCTGGCCAACCGACTGGGTCTGAACAAGATAAAAACGGAGCTGGAAGACCTGAGCTTCCGCTACGAGCATTCCGATGCTTATGCTGCCATAGAGGCTAAGCTGGCCTCCACGCAAGAGTCGCGTGACACGCTCTTCAAAGACTTTACCGATCCCATACGTAAGGTGTTGGATGACATGGGCTATGATTATCAGCTCAAGGCACGCGTCAAGAGCCCTTATTCTATATGGTGTAAGATGCAGAACAAGCATGTTACATTCGATGAGATATACGATATTCTGGCCGTAAGAATTATCTTCAAGCCCAAGAAACGCGAGGAAGAGGTGAACGATTGCTTCAATATCTACGTAGCCATCAGTCGTATTTACAAGAGTCACCCCGACCGTTTGCGCGACTGGGTGAACCATCCTAAGGCCAACGGTTATCAGGCTCTGCACGTAACGCTCATGTCTAAGCAAGGCCGATGGATAGAGGTGCAGATACGCTCCGACCGTATGGATGAGATAGCTGAGCAGGGATTTGCCGCTCATTGGAAGTATAAAGAGGGCGGAGAGATAACAGAAGACGATGGCGAACTCAACGATTGGCTGCGCACCATCAAGGAGATACTCGACGATCCGCAGCCCGATGCCATGGATTTTCTGGATGCTATCAAGCTCAACCTCTTTGCCTCAGAGATATTCGTATTCACTCCGAAGGGCGAAATCAAGACGATGCCGGCCGGATGTACGGCTCTCGACTTCGCGTTTCAGATACACACGTTCCTGGGAAGCCACTGCATAGGCGCCAAGGTGAACCATAAGCTCGTGCCGCTAAGCCATAAGCTCAAGAGCGGAGACCAGGTTGAGATACTCACCAGCAAGGCACAGCATGTGCAACCCTCATGGATTAACTTCGTGAGTACGGCCAAAGCCAAGGCCAAGATACAGGCCATACTGCGCAAGGAGGGCCGGCAGGTGCAGAAACAAGGCGAAGAGATACTCAACTTATGGCTCAAGAACAAGGGCTTAGAGAGCACCCCGTCGGTCGTTGACAAGCTTTGCGCCTTTCATGATATACAGAATCCCGAGAACTTCTTCCTTGCTTTAGGCGAGAAAACCATTATCTTGGGTGATAAAGACCTGGAGGAACTGCGTGGCAAGTCGCGCAAACAGCAAGTGAGCGGGTGGCGTAAGTTCGTGCCATTCTTGTCACATGAGAAGAAGGAAAACACCCAGCCGGCTCCTCAGCCACAATACATCGTGGTGGGGAAAGACTTCAACAAGAAGCTGCCGGTCATCATTACCGAAGAGAATATCAACCAGTTTGTCTTTCCACATTGCTGCCATCCCATACCCGGTGATGACATTCTGGGCTACATAGACAATATGGGCCATGTGGAGATACACAAGCGCGCCTGTCCTGTGGCGGCCAAGTTGAAGGCCAGTTATGGCAACCGCTTGCTTGACGCAAAATGGGATATGCACCACATGTTGTTCTTTGATGCCGTTGTAGAGATACGAGGCATCGACCGCAAAGGCATGTTGCGCGATGTCTCTGAGGTGCTGGCCAATCAGCTCAACGTTAACATTCACAAGCTCATCATCTCCAGCGACAAGGGCATCTTCGACGGTTCTATAGAGCTGAGGGTGCACGATCGGGCCGAGGTGAGCAACATTATCAGTCATCTCAAGAAGATAGACGACCTGCAAGAAGTTCAACAAATCATGTAATACAATGAAAAAACTACTTTTTATACTAATCGCTTTAAGCTGTCTGCAAGTCCAGGCGCGCGGCAAATACGATAACACCGACACGCTGGTAGTGGCTCGCGACGGCACAGGAGAGTTCAGAACCATTGCCGAGGCAGTGGAGGTGTGCCGTGCTTTCATGGAATACACTAAGGTGATATACGTGAAGAACGGCACCTATAAGGAGAAACTTGTCATTCCGTCATGGCTCACCAATATCGAGATAGTGGGGCAGGACCGTGACAAAACCATTATTACCTACGATGACCATGCCAACATTCTCTATCCTCCTACGGGCAAGCCGATGGGCACCTTCCGCACTTACACCGTCAAGGTGGAGGGATGTAACATCACCTTCCGCAACCTTACGATAGAGAACAACGCGCCCCGGATGGGGCAGGCGGTGGCCTTGCACACCGAGGGAACGCGGCTGGCTTTCGTTAATTGTCGTATTCTGGGCAACCAAGACACCATCTACACGGGTATGCCCTACACCAAGCTCTATTTTCTCAACTGCTATATCGAGGGTACAACCGACTTCATTTTCGGCCCTTCTACGGCATGGTTTGAGGGCTGTGAGATATATAGCAAAGTCAATTCTTACGACACTGCAGCCTCAACACCCAAGGACAGCAAGTATGGTTACGTGTTCGATAAGTGCAAGCTCACCGCTGCCGACTCGGTGACAAACGTTAAGTTGGGGCGTCCATGGCGCGCTTATGCCTACACGCTGTTCATGAACTGCGAGATGGGCAAGCACATAGCGCCTCAAGGATGGCATAACTGGGTAGACTATCATGACCCTGCTAAGGAGAACACCGTGCGCTATTTGGAGTATAATAACTATGGTCCCGGCGCAGTAAAGAGCGGTCGTGTGGCATGGGCCAAGCAGCTCACCAAGGCCGAGGCTGCCAAGATAACACCCCGTGAGGTGTTCGATGGTGATGTGAGTTGGATACCTCAGAGATAGTCATACATCCCTTTGAGTTGATAAAACTCATGTTTAAACCTTAACGCTCCCCGTGGCTCATCGGTCATGCAGGAGCGTTTTTGTCGTTATTTTTCCCACTTCTCTGCTTCCGTCCGCAGCGGATTAATTGTCTGGAATATTCTTTTTGGAGGCTTTCATCGGGTATATAGCCCTTTTCTCATCATATTTTTTCGACTTCCATCCCTTTTGACAGTATCATCATATAGAAAATAGAACATAACCAAGATGAAGCAAAGCGTTGGAGACGACATCATCAGCCAGTGCCGAGAAGGAAATCAAGAGGCTTTCAGACGGCTCATGGGGGAGCATCAATCCATGGTGTTCTCCCTTGCCCTGAAGATGTTGGCCAACGAGCAGGATGCCGAAGACGCCGTGCAAGACACCTTTCTGAGGGTCTGGCAGCGTCTGGACAGCTATTCGCCTGCACGCGGAAAGTTCACCACATGGCTCTATGCCATTGCCTCACACGTCTGTCTGGATCGACTGAAAAGCAAACGCCATAGCCAGCCACTTCCCGGCGATGAGAAGGTGCTACGCCATTATATGGCCACGATGAATCCCTATCTGCACCTTGAAAACAAGAACCTGGCATCCGTCATTCGTGTGTTGGTCGCAGGGCTGAGCGCCAAACAGCGTCTGGTTTTCACGCTGCGCCTTCTCGAAGGTCTGCCTGTCAGCGAGATAGAAGCCATCACGGGCATGACTGCCGATAAGATAAAGAGCAACCTGTATGTTGCCCGACAACGAGTGAAACAACAATTAAGCAACTTAGGATATGGAAAAGAATGATGAGCTTTTAAGCAATCTCTTCAGCAACTTGCAGGCTCAGCACCCCGTGCAGAGCCATCCTGACGTGGCGTTGGACAGCGTGATGGCACGTCTGAATAACCATTCATCGAGGCGAGCCTTGGTGCTTGTCCTCCGCATAGCCGGTATAGCAGCCTCGCTGCTGCTCCTTCTGGGGCTTGCTCTGCACCCGTCGCATCCTTCAGAACCTACAGTTGCGATGGCTTACCAGCAAACGGTGCTCTCGCAGAAACATGATGCACACTACGTGAAAGGCAAGTTCTTCGACAAAACTCCTTATGATATCATTAAGCAGAAATATGATGAAAGCATCCACTAAACTATTATTGCTTGTTTGTGCCACGCTGCTCCTCTCATGTGAGGATGATTATCATTGTGGCCTGACAACCACCGTCCATCAAGACGGCAGCTTTACGCGCGAGTATGCTTTGCGCCTCGATTCCGCCCAGCTTATCAGCGGCCGCGTAGACAACAGTAAGAATATGGTGCAACTCAGCGGCCCTTGGAAACTCACGTGGACGGTGAAGGGCGACAGCACACGCCACCCTCTGCCCATGGATAAGGATACTTATCAGCATCTGGCAACGCAGTGCCGACAAACCCATACCAAGGTAGAAGACACCGTCGTGGTGTATGCCATGCGGCATTTCACCTCAGCTCATGACATGGCCAAGGGCACCCGGCTCAAGGTGGGCACGCTCACCCTGACCCCAAACATAAGTTTCAAGAAGTCGTATAGGTTCTTTTGCACCACCTATCAATATAAGGAAACCTACCCCAGACTTAGCCACCGCTTCGCCGTACCACTCAGTCAATATTTCACAAAAGATGAGATGGGCTATTGGTTCAGCGGTCATCCCGACCTCACGTCAGCCTTGAGCGGTATGGAGGCAGATGATGTTATACAACGGTTGAAAGCACAATACTCTAAATGGATAGCCGCCAATGACTTCGAGATAACCTATCAGGCCCTATTGGCAGCTTATTCTCAGGCCGGCCCTGGTGCGTTGCCCAAGCGGCAGTTCAAGGGCCTTCATGACAAGCTCATGACGTCTTATATAGAAGAATGTGGCGAAGAGGCTCAAATGATGAACAAGGCTGAATGGCTGCGTAAGCAATTGCACACCGATGCTTACACTCGAATTCTGAACGATGACACGCTCATGAGCAAGGTAACAGAGCAAGAAAGCGACTTCATGGCCCTGTCGATGCTGAAAGTAGACTATCAGCTCTTCATGCCATCAAGCGCTTCTCAGCCTGCGCTGTCTACCCGTTTGCTGGGCAGCAGACTCTTTGCCGGCAGCGCCACACTCAGTTCTAGCGCAACGGTGTCGCACACCTGGACTTATGTATTCATCATTCTGGTGCTTCTTGCGGCACTCATCGGCCTCATCATCGTTCGTCATCGGCGTTGATGGCTGGCTGTTCGGCATGTCATCATGAGCAGATAGCTCTGTCTGATAAAGTATATAGGCGCATAGTTCGTGTGAGCTATGCGCCTATAAATGTGTCTTCTTACCACATTTCAGCCGTTATGGCGACGGTATATTCAACTACTCCCGAAAAGGTTTCGCCTGATCGTTTTGCCAATTAGGCCATCTTGCACTTCAAAACAGGCCTTTTTAGCGCGCGAAATAGGCACTTTTGCAATGCGAAATAGGCACTTTTGGCTAATGCCAGTATTATCGCACGTTGCGAGAAACGCCTATTCCAACGTGTCGAACTGCTTTTTCAGCTCTCGGAGCTCATCGCGCACCGAGATGAGACTGTTGAGAATCTCAGCCGATTTGTCGGCTCCCGAACGGTTTTGTTGCAGCATCTTGCGTGCGGCGGAGAGCTTAAAGCCCCTCACTTTCACCAGATTGTATATCACTTTGAGCTGTGCTATATCCTGTTTGCTGTATTGTCGCACCTTGTTGCCCGTTGTCTTGGGGCGCAGATGCGGAAACTCCTGCTCCCAGAAGCGCAACAGGCTGGGGCGCACATGAAACATCTCAGCCACCTCCTTGATGTTATAGTAGCGCCTGTCATCATCCAACTGTATCTTGCTAGTATCTACCATGTTGCCCTTTGCGGTCTCGTTGTCGGGCTGCACGGGGCTGTTTTTCTCATTTTCCATGCTCTCGCTCTTTGATTGTTTGGGCAAAGTTACGTTTTTTTTGCCGAAGAACCATCATGTCAGTCCATATAATTTGTTTTTTAATGCTTTCTTTTTTTTCGCTTCATTTTGTTCCTTATGTCTTCCCCAATTCTATTATTTAATAGGTAACAAGCCGGGCTGTATGGATAACATCGCCATTACAGAGAATGAAGTCCAGAGAAATATGCACCTTTCTGAGTATAAAAAGACAGATGGTGCGTCATGATATAAACGGAAATATCATGAAGAAGAAACAATTTATGCTGTTTTTAGCGCTTTCGCTGGTCCCGGCACTTTCGTTGGGTGCGCAAGAGCGTGTGGCCCAATGGTCTCGGTTTGAGGCCTCGTATAAGTATCACACCCCTCAAAATCCCTTTACCGACGTAGAGCTGTCGGCCATGTTCATACACGACGCCACAGCCGATACCGTCAGGGTGTGCGGCTTTTATGACGGCGACGACACCTTCAGGGTGCGCTTCATGCCCACCAAGCAGGGGCGATGGAGGTATGTTACCACATCGGGCGTAGCCGAGTTGAACGGCAAGCGCGGTGAGATAGAGTGCACGGCACCCGCTGCCGGCGAGCATGGCATGGTGCAGGTGGGGCCCGACCAGTCGTTCTGTTATGCCGATGGGTTGCGCTATGACCCCGTGGGCACCACGTCTTATGCCTGGATACATGCCTCCGAGGCCCGTCAGCAGCTCACCTTGCAGTCGCTTGGCAAAGCAGGTTTCAACAAACTGAGGTTCTGCGTCTTTCCCAACAACAGTGTGAACGAGCTCCCAAGCCTCTATCCCTTCAAGCTGCTTTCCAGCCAAAAAGACAGCACGGGGCACACTCGCTACGTGTGGGACTACTCGCGTTTTGACCCCAAATTCTTCCAGCATCTGGAGAAATGCATCGACGAACTGAAGCAAATAGGCGTAGAGGCCGACCTGATACTCTTCACACCGTATGACGAAGGCCGTTGGGGATTCGACCGAATGACGCAGGAGGCCAACATGAGATACCTCAAGTATGTGGTGAGCCGATTGGCTTCGTTCAGCAACTTATGGTGGTCTATGGCCAACGAATGGGACTTGGTGAAGGCCAAGACCCTTGACGACTGGTTGTGCATGAGCCGTTATGTGCATGAGGCCGACCCGTATCATCATTTGCTTTCCATACATGGCGGCACGGCAACCTACATCAATTATGCCTTGCCTTACTTTACTCATGCCAGCATACAAGACCAAGGTCCGCTCTATAACAAGGAGGGTGCCGCTACGGTTCGCAACATTATCCATAAGCCCATTATCTTTGATGAGGTGTGTTATGAGGGCGACCACTCTGCCCGCTGGGCGCAGCTCACCGGTCAGGAGATGCTGCAACGCATGTGGACGGGGCTCATGGCCGGCACCTACGTGACACATGGCGAGTGCTTCACAGTGGGCAAAGACCATTACACGGGCTATTCGTTCCTGGCAACGGGCGGCGAGTTTCAAGGCACCAGCCCCTCACGTGTTCGTTTTATGCGCGACTTGCTGTCTTCTTTACCCTATGCGCCTCGGCTTGCCGACCGCAGTTGGGACGGGCTGACCGCCTCTGCCGGTCCTGACACCTGGCTTATCTACTTCGGAGCTGATGCTCCCAAGCAGTGGAAATTCTCGCTTCCGGCTAAGAACGATCACTTCCCACGTCTGAAGGGAGACGAACAATTTACAGTGGATGTGATAGACACGTGGAACCAAACCGTCAGGCATCTGCCTACTGTCTACACGTTAGAGCCCGCTGCAGCCAAACGCTTGGTGGACAAGAATGGCCGAAGGGTGGTACTGCCTGGCAAACCCAATATATTGTTGCGCATACAACGGCTGAAATAAAGTTGCAGACAGGCGGTGCGTGCGCATGCAGCGCACACGCACGTCTGTGCCTCAGCAAGCGAAGAGCAGCAACAGGCATCAGTGGCAGTGTGTCTCTATTATCCGAATGTTCTTCGTTTGCGGCCCGAAAAGCAAAATAGGGGATAACACAATAAGAATGTTTAATATCCTATCAATGCCCCCTGCATAAGCAACAGCAAAAACACCGGCAAGAAGTAAGTCGCAGCGTTGCTCTTCTGTCTTACCGAATCGGCAAGGTGATTCGTGAGCCTTTACTCATGTTTGCCTTGCCGTTTTGAAATCATAAACTCAACAAAACGCTTTTTTCTTTTTTTGCAGTTATCGCCTCGTGAATTATTTGGTTGTAACGCTAAAATTGGGTAACTTTGCACGATATATTGCATTAGGCATAAATAATAACGACATAAACAGATGATGACAGCAAATGAAATTCGCGACTCTTTCAAGAAATTCTTTGAGTCGAAAGGGCATGTTATCGTGCCATCCGCACCTATGGTGATAAAGGATGACCCCACACTGATGTTTACTAATGCCGGTATGAATCAATGGAAAGATATCATACTGGGTGCTAAAGATCCGGAGCCAAGGCGCCGCACAGACTCTCAGAAATGTCTCAGAGTGAGCGGCAAGCACAACGACTTGGAGGAGGTGGGTCACGACACCTACCATCACACCATGTTCGAAATGCTTGGCAACTGGAGCTTTGGCGACTATTTCAAAGAGGGCGCCATTGATTATGCATGGGAATATCTGGTGGATGTGCTGAAGCTTAATCCTGCTGATTTGTACGTAACAGTATTCGAAGGCTCGCCCGAAGAGGGTATAGAACGTGACGAGGAAGCTGCCAAATGCTGGCTGAAGCATGTGCCTGCCGACCATATCATCAACGGCAACAAGCACGACAACTTCTGGGAGATGGGTGATACGGGTCCTTGCGGACCTTGCTCGGAGATACATGTAGACTCTCGTAGCGAGGAGCAGAAAGCCAAAGTGCCCGGAAGAGAAATGGTGAATAAAGACGACCCACAGGTCATCGAGATATGGAACATCGTGTTCATGCAGTTCAACCGCAAGGCCGATGGCTCACTAGAGCCGCTGCCCATGAAGGTCATCGATACCGGTATGGGCTTCGAGCGGCTTGTGCGTATGCTTCAGGACAAGCATTCCAACTATGACACCGACATCTTCCAGCCCATTATTCATGAGATAGAACGCCTCTCAGGCATGAAATATGGCTTCACAACACCGTCTGGCAAAGGCGGCGAGGGTGTCACAGAGCAGGAAAAGACAGACATCGCCATGCGCGTGGTGGCCGACCATCTGCGTGCCGTGGCCTTCTCTATTGCCGACGGACAGCTGCCCAGCAATGCCAAGGCTGGCTATGTCATTCGCCGTATCTTGCGCCGTGCCGTGCGTTATGCTTACACCTTCTTGGGTCAGCATGAAGCCTTTATGTATAAGCTGTTGCCCGTTCTGGTACAGGAAATGGGCGGAGCCTATCCTGAGCTGCCCGCTCAGCAGGAGCTTATCGGCCGCGTAATGAAAGAAGAGGAAGATTCTTTCTTGCGTACCTTGGAGAAAGGCATCAACCTTCTCAATGGCGATATGGACGAGTTGAAAGCGCATGAGCGCACACAGCTCGATGGCGAGAGTGCCTTCCGTCTATTTGATACTTACGGCTTCCCGCTCGACCTCACTGAGCTGATATGCCGCGAGAATGGTTATACCGTAGATGAGGCTGGCTTCAACGCCGAGATGGAGAAGCAAAAAACACGCGCCCGCAATGCTGCCGTGGTTGAAAACGGTGACTGGGAAGTGCTGCAAGAGGGCGAACAAGAGTTTGTGGGCTATGATTATACGGAGTATGAGTGCCACATCCTGCGCTACAGAAAGGTCACACAGAAGAAGAAAACCTTCTATGAGGTGATGCTCGACCATACACCATTCTATGGTGAGATGGGTGGTCAGGTAGGCGACACCGGTACGCTGGTGAGCGACACTGACACCGTTGAGGTGATAGATACTAAGCGCGAGAACAATCAAAGCATTCATATCCTCAAGCGTCTGCCAAAGGATGTCAAGGCCGACTTCATGGCTTGCGTAGACATAGAGAAACGCAACGGCAGTGCGGCTAACCATACAGCCACTCACTTGCTGGATTATGCTCTCAAGCAGGTACTCGGACAGCATGTAGAACAAAAGGGATCTTATGTCAGCCCGGACACTCTGCGCTTCGACTTCTCTCATTTCCAGAAGGTAACAGATGAGGAGCTGCGTCAGGTAGAGCGCATCGTGAACGACCTGATTCGTCAGGACCTACCCTTGGATGAGCATCGTGACATGCCGCTCGATGAGGCTAAGAAGCTCGGTGCTGTTGCTCTCTTTGGCGAGAAGTATGGCGACAAGGTGCGTGTGGTGCGCTTCGGACCGAGTTGTGAGTTCTGTGGTGGTATCCATGTGCAGAGCACAGGCCGCATCGGATTCTTCAAGATAGTGGGCGAGAGCTCTGTGGCAGCCGGTGTAAGACGTATTGAGGCTCTCACAGGCAAGACCTGCGAGGAGGCCATTTATGCTCTTGAGGACACCCTGCGCTATGTGAAGGGCGTCTTCAACAATGCCAAGGACCTGCGCTCCGTGATAGGAAAGTATATCGAGGAGCACGACTCTATGAAGAAAGACATCGAGAGCTTCCGCCAGCAAACGGTAGAACGCACGGCCAAGCAATTGGTCAACGGCGCACGCACCGTCAATGGCGTGCATGTGGTTAAGGCGGTTCTGCCGCTCGACCCGGCATCAGCCAAGGATGTCGTGTTCAAGGTTCGCGAGCAAGTGGGCGAGGGCCTTCTCTGCGTGTTAGGCTCGGTTTATAACGAAAAGCCTATGTTATCGGTCATGCTGAGCGACGATATGGTGAACGACCACAGCCTTAACGCCGGAAAGATGATACGTGAGGCAGCCAAGCTCATGAAGGGTGGTGGCGGCGGCCAGCCCCATTATGCTCAGGCTGGTGGCAAGGATGCCAATGGCTTGATGGCTGCTGTTGAAAAGATAGTAGAGCTGGCCGACCTGTAAAAAGGCTTCTGCTTAGCCGATAATATATTAAGGTGCATTGCCCTAAGTGGGTTGTGCACCTTATTTATATTATCTAGAGCAAAGAATTCAAAAGCAGCAATCAATCATTCGTGACGGACGGATAGTTTTTACGCTTTCAGCTTGTCATCATCTATAACGTCATGCAGCATAACCACATAGTTGTTTAGAAACGAAGCCTTGTCGCCGAATGCATCGATAGAAACATTGGCGAAGATAGGCCGCATCATTATCTCAGGAGTTATGTCGCCCTACTCAAAGATGCTTATAGCATTTCGGCTGTGTGATGACTACAAACAGATGGAGCCTCGATGAGTCAACCTCTTCGGGGCTGATACACTCTTGAGGCTAATGCATAGACAGTAGCCATTGTCTGCATCCTAGTACAGTAAGCCACACAGAAAAGAATATCCCCTGCAGGTTGCGGCCCCTTGTGGCCGTCCGCATCCACACACTCGTCCACAGTATTGGCCGCGCTTTGTGCCGGCCGACAGTGAGCGTGCACTCAACTACCAGCAAATGTATATCTACAAACTCTGTTGTACAAGGATGTTGGCCGGCACGAGACACGGCCACTACAACTGCTGATAAAAGAATGATTACCTGGGATGGATCTTAATAATTATCCTTTTCATGTTTCGCACCCTGCATGGGATGTTACATATCGCGTGTTGTTGGTGCACATTGCATGCCTGCATCTTGCGGACGCTCGAACGAGCGTCCCTACGTTAGGGTGTTTTTTTTGGTG
>CABVAZ010000007.1:0-86482 GCA_902496445.1 uncultured Prevotella sp.
CAGGATGGTAGGATGTGGGGTTGGTGCGAAGGTTGGTGCGAGGCCGGCACAAGGCACGGCCACTACAACTGAGGAGGGTTTGTTGCAGGATGGTAGGATGTGGGGTTGGTGCGAAGGTTGGTGCGAGGCCGGCACAAGGCGCGGCCACTACAACTGATGTGGATCTACGGGTTGAGTGTGATTAGGGTGTGCGACGATTGGGCGGTGGGTGGACATTGCTGTGTGGACACCGGGACTGCGCCCTGCATTGGGCGCGCGAATAATATATTATGGTATAGTTTGCACGAATATGATGACAAAAAGCACACTAATGCGTCTTAAGATAAACGAATATACTATAACTATGCATAGAAAAATATACTTTGTGGCCATTGTCTCGGCCCTTCTGCCCTTGCAGGCACATGCTCAGCACGACGGACTGACCGACATGCGTAACAGTAAGATGGCCCTTATGGTGAACACCCCCATGGGAGCCGTGAAATGGACGGGTGGCTTCTGGGGCGACCGCTTCAACACCCTGGCAGGCACTTCGGTGTGGGACATGTGGCGCACATGGGCCGACCCCAACGTGAGTCATGGCTTCAGAAACTTTGAGGTGGCCGCCGGCACGGTGAAGGGCGAGCATAAAGGTCCTCCTTTTCACGACGGCGACATGTATAAATGGCTGGAGGGCGCGGCTGCCATCTACGGCATCACTCACGACAAGCGTCTCGACCAGCTCATGGACTCGTTTATCACGCAGGTGGCCCTGGCCCAGCGTGCCGACGGATATATACACACGCCCGTGGTCATCAGCGAGCGCAACAAGGGCATAGACAGTCATGCCGACAACACGGTGATAGGCATCAGCGTGGGCAAAGACCAGAAGCGCGCCTTCGCCTCGCGCCTGAACTTCGAGACCTATAACCTGGGCCATCTCATCACGGCAGGCATCGTGCATAAGCGCGTGACGGGTAAGGACAACCTCTTTAAATGTTCGGTGAAGGCAGCCGACTTCCTTTACAACTTTCTGAAGAACGACCGCGACGAGCTGGCCCGCAACGCCATCTGCCCGAGTCACTACATGGCAGCCTTCGAGTTGTACAGAGAGACGGGCGACAAGCGCTATCTGGAGTTGGGCGAAGGGCTGATAGGCATACGCGACTCGGTGCGCAACGGCGAGGACCATAACCAGGACCGCATACCCTTCCGCCAGCAGTATGAGGCTGTGGGCCATGCCGTGAGGGCTAATTACCTGTATGCCGGCGTGGCGGATGAGTATGCCGAGACGGGCGAGCAGCAGCTCATGAAGAACCTGTCGAGCATCTGGGACGACATTGCCAACCATAAGATATACATCACCGGCGGCTGTGGTGCCCTGTATGACGGTGTGTCGCCCGACGGCACCACCTACGACCAGCCCAGCATTCAGCAGGTGCATCAGGCCTACGGACGCAAGTTTCAGTTGCCCAACGAGGCCTCGCACAACGAGACCTGCGCGCAGATAGGCGAGCTGCTCTATTCGTGGCGCATGTATGAAACCACCGCCAATGCCAAGTATGCCGATATGGTGGAGAACGAACTGTATAACGGCATCCTGCCCGGCATATCGCTCGACGGCACCAAATACTTCTATACCCAGGCCCTGCGCAAGTCGGCCGACTTCCCCTATGTGCTCAGATGGCCCAAGGAGAGGCAGAAATACATCTCCTGCTTCTGCTGTCCTCCCAACACGCTGCGCACCCTGGCCGAGGCTCAGGAGTATGCCTACACCGTGAGCAAGGACGCTTCGGAGCTCTATGTGAACCTCTTTGGCGACAACCAACTGCGCGAGAAAGGGCTCTGGTTGGAGCAACAAACAGACTATCCCTTTGACGGCAAGGTTGTCATCACCGTGAAGCAGGCACCCAAGACGCTGCGCACCATCGCTTTGCGAATACCCTCTTGCGCGGGCGATTTGGCTGTGGCCGATGTGAAAGGTAAGGTGAGCGGCATGAAGAACGGATTTGTTACCTTTACCGGAAAATGGCAGAAGGGCGACCAGGTGACCATAGACCTCGGGCTGATGCCCCAGCTGGTGGAGGCCAATCCGCTGGTGGAGGAGAGCAAGAACCAGGTGGCTGTGAAGTATGGACCTGTGGTCTATTGCCTGGAAGCTGCCGACATAGAAGGCGGCTACAACATCAACGATGTGCAGATACCGGCCGACATAGCGCTCACACCCGTGGATATGACCATTGCCGGACATACCTTCAAGGCCCTGGAAGGCACGGCAAGAGTGGTGACAGAGCCCAAGTGGAACAACAACCAGCTCTATCGCCCCGTGGCCAACGTGCAGAAAAAAGACGTGCGCATACGCCTCATACCTTATTATGCATGGGGCAACCGCGGCAATATGGATATGACCGTGTGGATGAACCTGGAGCGATGACAGTGCGGCGAACCTATATCATCACGTTGTTATGGTGCCTGGCCATGGCTGTCGGTGCCGCCGACATCCACGTGCAGGCCGGTGCCTCGCTCGCCGACGCGCTTCGTCAGGCCCGTGAGATGCGCCGCCTGGGTCAGGCCGATACCGTCACGCTGCGCCTGGAGCCGGGCATCTACCGTCTCTATGAGCCCCTCGTGGTCAGGCCGGAAGACAGTCATCTGCGCGTCATAGGCCCGGGCGCTGTGCTCTCCGGCGCCATGCCCATCACGCAATGGCGGCAGGAGGGCAAGCTGTGGGTGGCCGACGTGCCCGACTTCAACGGTCATCCCGTCATGTTCCGGCAGCTGTGGGTGAATGGCCGTAAGGCAGTGAAGGCTCGCGACGTGGCCCACTTCGAGCAGATGGCACGCATACGCTGGGTAGATAAAAACACGCAAGAGCTGTGGATACCCGCCGAGGCCGTGACGCGTTATTCGCTCGACATGGCCCGTTCGCCCTATTTGGAGCTCGTGCTGCATGAGATGTGGGAGACGGCCAACCTGCGTGTGGCCGGTCTGTGCCGGCGTGGCGACTCCGTGGCCGTCACCTTTCACCACCCCGAAGCCGACGTGCAGTTCTCGCATCCGTGGCCCTCGCCCATGTACAACAGCGCCCATAACTCGCCCTTCTATCTCACCAACTCGCTGCAACTGCTCGACAGTCCCGGCGAATGGTATTATGACGTGCGCGCCCGAAAGCTCTATTATATGCCCCTGAAAGGCGAAGATATAAGCACGACGGTGGCCGAAGTGCCCGTGCTGGAGAACCTGGTGAGCGTGCTGGGCAGTGAGTGCCGGCCCGTTACCGACGTGCTGTTCAGCGGCTTAACCTTCTCTTACACCACGTGGCTGCGCCCCTCCTATGCCGGACATGTGCCCTTGCAGGCCGGCATGTATCTCACCGAGGCCTATAAGCTGCGGCCCAAGATGGAGCGCCCGGATAATCATAAGCTCGACAACCAGGGCTGGCTGGGCCGTGCCGGGGCCGCCGTCAGTCTGCTATATGCCCGCGACGTGAACTTCAACCAGTGCGCCTTCACCCACGTGGGCGCCTCGGCGCTCGACTATGTCTATGCTTGCAGCGGCGGCGAGGTGAGTCGTTGCACCTTCAACGACATCGGCATGAACGGCTATGTGTGCGGTTCGTTCTCGCCCGAGGGCCTTGAGACCCATCTGCCTTATCGCCCTCACTGTGCCGAAGTGGTGTGCAGCGGGCAGAAAGTGACCAACTCGCTCTTCGAGAACGTGGGCGACGAAGACTGGGGCTGCGTGGCCATAGCGGCAGGATATGTGCGCGACATCAGCATAGCGCACAACACGGTGTGCCATGTGCCCTACACCGGCATCAGTCTGGGTTGGGGCTGGAACCGCGATTCGGTGTGCATGCGTGACAATAAAGTGACGGGTAACCTCGTTTATGACTATGCGCGGCACGTGTACGACTGTGCCGGCATCTACACATTGGGCTCTCAGCCCGGCACGCTCATCACGCGCAACGTGGTGAGAGACATCGCGCGGCCCTCGTATGTGCACGACCCGGAGCATTGGTTCTATCTCTACACCGATGAGGGCTCGAGCCATATCACGCTGAAAGACAACTGGACACCGACGGAGAAGTTTCTGAAGAACGCCAACGGACCCGGCAACGTGTGGCTCAACAACGGGCCCATGGTAGACCCGAGCATCAAGGCGCAGGCCGGAATAGAGCGAAAATGAATTTATAAAAACAAAATACTGAAATGAAATCTAATGTAGAAAAACAAACAAAAGGCAGCTTGAAGAGCACCATCGCGGTGTCGCTGACCAATTATCTGGATGCTGGAGCCATCGTAGCCGGTGCCAGCGGGCTGTCGCTTTGGAAGAGTTATCTTGGTCTTACTGAAGTAAACTTGGGCTGGCTCAACGCCATCAGCGCCAACTGTCTGGGCGCCGCCATCGGTGCCATCATAGGTGGTTTCCTGGCCGACAGATATGGCCGAAAGTTCATCTACACGTATAACATGCTGCTATATATGCTCGGTGTGCTCTTCGTGGTGTTCTCCGTCAACTTCCCCATGCTGCTGGCGGGCTTCCTCATCACCGGTATCTCGGTGGGAGTAGGCGTGCCTGCGTCGTGGACCTACATATCCGAAAACTCTGAGGTGGGCAACCGCGGCCGCAACATCGGCATCTCCCAGATGGCGTGGGGCATCGGTCCGACGGTCATTCTCATCCTCGGCACCCTGCTGGCTCCTCCCACCACGGGCGCAGGCTCGGCAGGTTATCTGTTCGGTGTGGTGCAGGCCGTAGCGCAGGCCCTGGGCGGCAGCGGTATGACGGAGGCCAGTCTGAACGTCTTCAGCAGCCGCATCGTCTTCGCGTCACTGTTTGTCGTTGCCCTTATAGCATGGCTTCTGCAGCGCCAGTTGCACGAGTCTGAAGAGTGGGAGACGGCCAAGGAAACGGCAGGCAATGCCAACGGCGGCACCTTCTCCAACTTTGGCACCCTCTTCACCAATAAGGTGAACCTCAAGGCCATACTCTTTCTGGCCGGAATGTACCTGACGTGGAACTTGGTGAGCTCGGTGATGGGCTTCTTTCAGCAGCACATCTACGAGACGGCAGGTGGCCTCTCCAACCAGTATGCCAATATGCTCTCGGTGGGACAGTGGTTCATCATCATCGCCGCAGCCTTCTTCTTCTCCATGGTGGTGGATAAGGTCAACCAGCGCTGGCTCTATTTCATGGGTGTGAGCTTTGCCGTTGTGGCCTGGCTCATGGTCATCACCGTGGGCATCAACAGCCTTGGCGGGCTCATCGTGTTCACCGTGTTATGGGGCTTGCAGGGTGGTATCTCGGTGCAATCCTTCTATGCCCTGTGGGCATCAGAGCTCTTCCCGGCCAAGTACAGAGCCGCGGCGCAGGGCGTGATGTTCTTCATTGTGCGCGGCTTGTCGGCCGTTTGGGGCGTAGGCTTCACCTTTATATATGGTGAGCACGGCGAAGGCTTCACCGTGGCAGCCTATGTCATGCTGTCGCTCTTGATTATATCGCTCATCATAGGTACTGTTTTCGCGCCGCAAACGCGTGGCAAGTCGTTGGAGGAAATAACAAAGGAAAGATATGGAAGTGACATCTAATAACAAAGAAACGCGCCAGGCTACGTGGATATGGTATCCCGGTGACTTCGAGATATGGCTGGGCAACCGCATGAACAACCGGCGCACAGAGCGCGGAACGTTCTTTCCGCCCTTCTGGAAGCAAGACTCCCATTACGTGACGGTGGAGTTCAGCACCGCCCTGAACCTCAGTCAGGCCGACCGTGTGCAGGTGTTTGCCGAGGGTAAATATAACGTGAAGCTCGACGGCAAGCTGCTCTTCGGTATGCCCCGTGAGGTGGATATACCCGCGGGCGAGCATCATCTCAACATCAAGGTGTGGAATCAGGCCACGCCGCCCACGCTCTTTGTGCAAGGCCGCGAGGTGGTTACTGACGGCACATGGCGCGTTACGAACGAGGATAAGGAGTGGATAGACGAGTCGGGCAAGGCCAGTGACACGTCTGCCTCGGTGTATATAGATGCCGGCAGTTGGAACTTCCGTTCGCCTTCCGAGCCCCCCTCGCATTTTGCCCTCAGTCAGGAGCCCTGCCGTGCCGTGCACAGTGAGCGCACCAAAGATGGCGTATTATACGACTTCGGCCGTGAGACCTTCGGCTATTTGGTGCCGGAAGGCGTAGAGGGCGACGGCGTTCTGCACGTCTATTATGGCGAGAGTGCTGAGGAAGCGCAAGACACTGACCATTGCGAGACACTCGATAAGTTTGCCGTTCAGGCTCAAACGGTGACCGATTTATCAGACAACGAGACGCTCAGGCTGCAAGATGGCGCGTTTGTTACGCCCGTTGGCAAGGCCTTCCGCTATATCCTGCTCCGCACGGAGGGCGATGTCAAGGTGCATGATGTGTCTATGCGCTATGAGTATCTGCCCGAAACGGCGCGCGGAACCTTCAAGTGCAACGACGATATGGTGAACAAGATGTGGGAGATAGGCCAATATACCCTGCATCTCACCACGCGCGAGTTCTTCATCGACGGCATCAAGCGCGACCGTTGGACGTGGAGTGGCGACGCCTATCAGAGCTATCTGATGAACTATTACCTCTTTTTCGACTCGCAAACCGTTACGCGCACCATCTGGCAGTTGCGTGGCAAAGACCCCGTTACGGCCCACATCAACACCATCATGGACTACACCTTCTATTGGTTCCTGAGCATATACGACTATTATCTCTACACGGGCGACCTGCATTTTGTGCAGCAAATCTATCCGCGTATGCAGTCGCTCATGGACTATGTGGTGGGTCGCACCGACGAGAATGGCATGGTAGAGGGCATGGCAGGCGACTGGGTGTTCGTTGACTGGTCGCCCGTGCCAATGGATAAGCATGGCGAGCTGTCGTTCGAGCAGATACTCTTTGCCCGCAGCCTGCGCATTATGAAGCTTTGTGCCGAACTGACGCATCATGATGATGAGGCCAAATTCTATGACCAGTATGCCACACGGCTCAGCAAAGCCATTGTGCCCACCTTCTGGAGTGATGAGGCCGGAGCGCTGATACATGCCGTGGGAAGCGGCGAGAAGGGCAAGATGGTGGAACGATATGCCAATATCTTTGCCATCCTGTTCGGCTATCTTACCGACGGGCAGAAGCAAACCGTGGCGCGCACCGTGCTGCACAACCCGAAGGTCATGCCCATCACAACGCCTTACATGCGCTTCTACGAGATGGAGGCGCTGTGCCTTCTGGGCGAGCAAGACGATGTGCTGAGGCAGATGAAGGATTATTGGGGCGGCATGATAGCCCATGGAGCCACCTCGTTCTGGGAGGCTTACGACCCCGCCCTGGACCACGACGGCCTGGCACCGCTGCGCGAGCATCTGTGCATGTATGGCCGTCCTTATGGCAAGAGCCTTTGCCATGCCTGGGGAGCCAGCCCCATATATCTGTTAGGAAAATACTTCTTGGGCGTCAAACCCCTGAAGCCCGGTTACAAGGAGTTTGAAGTACGCCCCGTGTTGGGAGGCTTGGAGTGGATGGAAGGCGATGTGCCCACACCCCATGGCACTATTCATGTGGCCATGAATGACCATCAGATAACCGTCAGGGCCACCGAGGGAGAGGGCTATCTATATATGCGCAGCAAGCAGAAGCCTGAGTGCGGCACGGCCGAGGTAGACTCTCTGGGCGATGAGCAGTATCGGGTAAGAGTAAGAAACGGCAAGGATGTCGTGGTGGCATATACCGCCGTTAAATAACAATAAAGCAACACATTTACATGAAAACAATGATACGACGGGGCAACTTGCTTGCCCTTCTTTTCAGTTTAGGCGTCCTTACGCCCGTCAGCGCGCAGCAGTTGCCGCGCTACACGGGCACCACGCTCAGCGATCCCACCGCACACGACGGCCGGCTGTCGCCTGTGGTGGGCGTGCATAACATTCAGATTATGCGGGCCAACCGCGAACATCCCTCGGCCGCCAACGGCAATGGATGGACCTATAACCATCAGCCCATGATGGCTTATTGGCATGGCCGCTTCTATGTTCATTACCTCAGCGATGAGAAAGACGAGCAGGTGCCGCCCTCGCACACCAATCTGCAGACCTCAGCCGACGGTTATACATGGACCAACCCCGTGGTGCTGTTTCCCGAATATCATGTTCCCGAGGGCTTTAAGAAGGAAGGCGTGCCCGGCGAGGCCCACAATCTCATAGCCGTGATGCATCAGCGGCAGGGCTTCTACGTGTCTAAAGACGACCATCTCTATGCCCTGGGCACCTATGGAGTGTGCCTGAACAAGAAAGACCATAACAACGACGGCAACGGCATCGGTCGCGTGATACGCGAGATAAAGGCCGACGGCACTTTCGGACCCATCTACTTCATCTATTACAATCACGGATTCAACGAGCATAACACCGACTATCCCAACTGGCACAAGGGCAACAAGTACCTCAGAAGGGCCTGCACGGAGATACTCGCTAACCCCCGTATGCTCATGGGATGGGTGGAGGAGGCCGACCGTGGCGACACGCTGATTCCGCTTAACAAGGAGTATAAGGCCTACAACGACTATACCTTGCCCAACGGAAACATCATTGCCTTTTGGAAACATGCCCTCACATCCGTGTCTACCGACGGCGGACGCACCTGGCTTCAGCCCGTAAACCGTGCCAAGGGCTTCGTGAACAGCAATGCCAAGATATGGGGGCAGCGCCTCACTGACGGCACCTACGCCACCGTATACAACCCCTCAGAGTTCAGATGGCCCCTGGCTATCAGCCTCTCGGCCGACGGACTGAACTATACAACGCTCAACCTTGTCAACGGCGAGGTACCTCCCATGCGCTACGGAGGCAACTATAAGAGCTACGGCCCGCAGTATGTCAGGGGCATACTGGAGGGCAACGGCGTGCCCAAAGATTCTGACTTGTGGGTGGCTTACTCTATGAACAAGGAGGACATGTGGGTGGCTCACATACCCGTGCCCGTGCAGACAAAGGCCCACGGCCAGGCTCATGACGACTTTGCCCTGTGCCACAGCCTGCACGACCTGAACCTTTGGAACATCTATTCGCCCCTCATGGCGCCCGTCAGGCTCAACGGGCAATGGCTGGAGCTGCGCGATGGCGACCCCTTCGACTATGCCCGTGTGGAGCGCAAGATACCCGCGACGGCCGAGCTCAACGTGTCGTTCGACCTGAAAGCCGGACAAAACAACCACGGAACGTTGCAGATAGAGTTTCTCGACGCACAAGGTTCTGCTGCCTCACGCATCGACCTGCTGCCCACAGGCATCATGCAGGCCAAGGGCGGCGCACGCTATGGCAAGCTGCTCAGCTATCAGCCGGATGTTACTTATCACGTGAGCGTGCAGCTGTCGGTGGCCAACCGCACGGCCACCTTCTTCATCGACGGCAAGAAAGTGGGCGAGCGCATGTTCTTCGCACCCGTTCACAGCTTTGAGCGCATAGCCTTCCGCACGGGCGAGAGGCGCTCCTTCCCAACCGTAGACACACCCGCCGACTGGGACGGCATACTGCCTCACGCCGGCGACAGCGACACCACGGCCACCTTTGCCATAGCCCATTTCACCACGGCAAGTGCCGATGAGGACGGCCATGCCGCCTTCTTGAAGGCAGATGACTACAAGCATTACGTAGACTACTTCAACAATATGGAGGACGAGAACATCGTGCAGGCCATACCCAATGCCGAGGCTGCCGAATGGATGAAGCGCAACGTGCCCCTGTTCAGTTGTCCTTCAGAAGATTTCGAACGCATGTATTACTACCGGTGGTGGACGTTGCGCAAGCACATAGAGCGCACCAGCGTGGGCTATGCCATGACAGAATTCCTCATCCGCAGGAGCTATGCCGACAAGTATAACCTCATCTCATCGGCCTTGGGCCATCACATACACGAGGCCAGATGGCTGCGCGACCCGCAATATCTCGACCAGATCATCCACACATGGTTTCATGGCAACAACGGCGCACCCATGCGCAAGCTCGATGCCTACAGCTCCTGGACGCCCGCATCTATATGGGATCGCTATCTCGTAGACGGCCGCTCCGATTCTGTTAAGGCCATGCTGCCCCTGCTGCAGAACGAGTACGGCTACTGGGAGCGCACCCATCGCTGGACAGAAGGCGGCCAACAAACTCTCTACTGGCAGTATGACGTGAAGGATGCCATGGAGGAGACCATCAGCGGAGGGCGCAGAGAAAAGAACGCACGGCCCTCCATCAACAGCTATATGTATGGCAACGCGCGCGCCCTGAGCCATATCGCGCAGCTCGCCGGACAAGCAGAACTCTCTAAGACCTATGCCGCCAAGGCCGACACGCTGGCCCGGCTGGTGGAGACGCGCCTGTGGAACCCCAAGCACCGCTTCTTTGAGGTGCTCAAACCCGACTCCTTTGCCAACGTGCGTGAGGAAATAGGCTTCATACCCTGGTATTTCAACCTGCCCGCCGACAAGGCCGAGTATGCCTCAGCATGGCTTCAGGCTGCCGATGAAAGCGGTTTCTCAGCCCCCTACGGGCTCACCACGGCAGAGCGCAGGCACCCACTGTTCCGCACACATGGCGTGGGCAAGTGCGAGTGGGACGGCGCCGTGTGGCCCTTTGCCACGTCGCAGACCCTCACGGGGCTCATCAACTTCATCCACAACTACAAGGTCAAGGAGCCCCTCTCGGCCTCGTCGCGCCTCAGCGTCACTCAGCAATACGACTCGCTCTTCTTCTCTCAGATGCAGAAATACGTGGAGAGCCAGAGCCACAGAGGGCGGCCTTATATAGGCGAGTATCTCGATGAGACAACGGGCTACTGGCTCAAGGGCGACCAGGAACGCAGCCGATACTATAACCATTCCACCTTCAACGACCTCATCATAACGGGTATATGCGGCCTGGAGCCACGAGCTGACAACCGCCTCGTGGTAAGTCCTGTACTGCCCGACGGCAAATGGCGCTGGTTCTGCCTCGACAACGTGCGCTATCATGGGCACGACATCACCGTGGTATGGGATGAGGATGGCAGCCGATATCATGCCGGCCGGGGCCTGATGCTCTTTGTAGACGGTGAGATGAAGGCCCGGCGCAGCGACCTGGGCAGGCTTGAAACCACCCTTTAATAATCTTACGGTAGAGAGCCCCGAATGTCATCTCCGGGGCTGTATATCGCATTACATATTCAATATGCCGCATTTCACTTTCTGAAATGCGGCATATTGCGTTCTGAAAGAGCCTATATCGCACGATAGTTGCGGTGCTTTTGCAATTCGTTAATATTCAACTACTTATAGAAGAAAATGTCACGTAGTTGGCGATCTACTCGTCCGGACAATGTTCTTCTTAGCTTCTTCACGCGTTTGTAACAGCATCTTAACATGTCTTACCTACCTTTGCAGGCGTTTTTAAAGCATAGATAGATAATAGTATGAAGAGAATTCTGCTGACGTGTGCCGCAGGTTTGGCGTTTGCCTCTTTTGCCGAGGCAGGTCCTATCAGTGGTATCGTCAAAGACAAGAAGACCGGCGAGCCCCTCATCGGCTCAGTGGTGCAAGTGAAAGGTAGTAATACCCAAATGACAACAACGGGTCTTGACGGAACCTTCAGCCTGAAAGACCTGCCTGACAACGGCAGGGTGACCCTCGTCATCACCTACATGAGCTATAAGACCAAGGAGGTTACGGTAGACATGAGCACGCCGTCACAGCTCTCCATCGACATGGAGGAAGATGCCAAGCAGCTGGGCGAGGTGGTTGTTACGGGCTTTAAGAGCAACCGCACCGACCGTAGCGCCGTGGCGCTGGTGAAGAATTCCGACAACATGCTCAACGTGATGAGCCAGCAAGCCATACAGCTCTCGCCCGATGTCAATGTGGCCAGTGTGCTGCAAAGGGTGTCGGGCGTGACCATGGAGAGCAGCGCGTCGGGTGAAGCTACCTATGCCATACTGCGTGGTATGGACAAGCGCTACAACTACACCCTGGTGAACGGCATGAAGATACCGAGTCCTGACGATAAGAACCGCTACATACCGATGAACCTCTTCCCCTCTGACCTGATGGACAGGCTGGTTGTGTCGAAGACGCTCAATGCCGACATGGAGGGCGATGCCGCAGGTGGCGTGATAGACATGAACATGAAGGATGCTCCGGGGCAGTTTCAGCTGCAGGCAAATGCCGCTGTGGGCATGTCAGACTTTTTCTGGAGTGGCAACCATGACTATCTGTCGGCCAAGCGGGGCGATGCCACCTCTAAGGCTCCTTATGAGCAGTATGGCAGCCAATATGACGCTACCATGCAAGATTTTAAGAACGGCCCGGCCCGCATCTCCTCACATGCCCTGCCCATGCCCAACTTCATAGGCGGCTTCTCTGTGGGCAACCGCTTCTGGGCAAAGCGCCTGGGCGTCATCGTAGCGGGCAGCGTGCAAAACCAGTATAAGGGCACTGAGCGCACGCTCAACAAGCCTGTGATGGCCAACGGCGAGCAAACGGAGTATATCAGTTCGATGAAGAAGCGTTATTACTCTATACATGAGCTCACATCAGGCCTGCACGCCAAGGTAGACCTTAACCTGGGCAACCATAAGATAGAATGGTATAACATGCTCATCAACAATGTAGAAGACAACACGCGCTACAATCAGAGCATCATAACCGATTATGGCTACGAGCCCGACAAGGGCAACTATACGCGCGACGACGAGATAAGGTCTATGCGGCAAACGCAAACCATCTTTGCCTCACACCTCAAGGGCACGCATCATCTGGGCTTGCACTTCGTGATAGACTGGGCCGGACTGTTTGCTGATGCCCGTGAGAAAGACCCCGACCGGGCTTACATAGGCATTAAAAACACTTTTGAGGACAATCAAAGAAAGAATACCGTGCCCAACTCTATGGAGCGCCGCTTCCAGCATAATGATGACAAGGACCGGACGGGACAAATCAACGTGACCTACAACACGGCGTTCTCTGGGCTCGACTTCATGCTCAAGGGTGGTGCCATGTACAGAAACAAAAAGCGCAACAACCGCTTCTACTCTTATCTGTTCAACCCCGAACACGGTCAGAGGCTGGATGATGACAGTTATGCCCAGTATGACAATATATCGTGGTATTGCCGCACGCCACGCGCTCAGGCCTCGCAGCTCAACTATGACTCTAAGGAGCACATCGGGGCGGTGTATCTCATGACGAAGCTTGCCACATCGTGGGGAGAGCTCATCGGCGGCCTGCGTGCCGAGCACACCAACCAGATATACACCATGCTGCAACGCTTTCAGACCACCGGCTCGCTGGGTGAACAGAGTTATTGGGACTGGCTTCCCTCTGTTGCCATGAAGTGGATGGTGAACAAGAAGATGAACATCAGGCTGAGCTATTACAAGAGCATCAACCGCCCGGGCTTCTATGAGCTTGTGCCTTATCAGATAGAAGGCGAGGAATATACCGAGAAGGGCAACCCCACCTTGCGCCGGGCCCGGATAGACAATGCCGACCTGAGGTGGGAATGGTTTCCCTCTGCCACAGAGCAAGTGCTCTTGGGCGTGTTTTATAAGTATCTCAAAGACCCTATTGAAACAACGTTTGAGAGCGACCAAAGGCAGACCAACAACAGCTATTATATGCCGCAGAACCTGGGCAATGCCCGCAACATGGGTCTTGAACTGGACGTGATTAAGTACATCAGGCACTTTGGCGTGAAGGCCAACTACACCTACACCCACTCATCCATCACCACAAAGAAAGAGCTATACACAGCAAAGAACGTCATCACCATGGTAGACCAGACGCGCCCTCTGGTGAACCAGGCTGCCCACACGGCTAACCTCTCCTTGCTCTACAAGGACACGCAGCATGGCTGGAACGCGCAGCTGGCAGGCTCTTATATCGGGCCTAAGCTGGTGGTGGTGTCGCCCTTCAAGGATGCCGACGAGTGGGAGAGGGGAGTGTTCTCACTCGATTTGAGCGGTGAGAAGAAGTTCCGCAACGGCCTTTCCTTCTTCTTGAAGGCCAACAACTTGCTTAACAACGAACGACAGAGATACCTGAAGACGGTGAACAGTTTTAATCTCAACCTGCCGGGTCAGGAAGACGGAAAGACCATTACCAGCACGTATAAGTATGGCCGCACCTTCCTCATCGGTGTGAGATACACCCTTTAAGAGGCGCAACAGAAAAAGTAATACAGATAACACAAATAGCAAACGATAATAAAAAAACAAGATAAAAATGAAGAAACATTTCTTTATGGCTGCTCTGCCCTGTATGGCGCTTCTGATGGCGGCTACATCATGCGAGAACGAGAATATTAATCCCTATGACTATGCGGCTAAGAACGACACCATAGTGGTTAATAATGGTGGCTCTGCGATGGTAAGAACCGGGCTGGCCGACTATCCTTCGGGCTCTATCGTGTGGACACACGACACCACGCTCACGGCATCGGTAAAGATACCGGAGGGCATGTCGCTCTACATAGAGCCGGGTGTGCACGTTACCTGCTCATCTAAGCCCGTGGAGGATCATCCCGTCGAGATAGTGGTTCTGGGCAACCTTTATTGCATGGGCACTGCCGAGAAGCCCGTGGTGATAAGCTCTGACACCAAGAAGCCAGAAGACTGGGGCGGCATTATCTGTGGTTATGGCTCGCAGGAGGTGGTGCTCAGCCATACCGAGATAGCTGATGCCGGGGCTACGCCCACCGAGTCGTCGATATCTTTTCAGAACAAGCTGTTCAAGACAACGATAGATGGCGGCGTGCCGGCGTTTCATTTTTGCAACCCCAACGGCCGCTTTGTGATGGCCAACTGCTACTTGCATGACAACTATAATGACCAGACTTACTTCACAGGAGGCAACGGCGTGATATACAACAATGTCTTTGCTGACAGCGGAAACAGTTCAGACGGCGGCGAGGCTGTCAATGTGAAGTCGGGCTGCAAGCTGGATGTGGCTTACAACCTGATATATAATGCCTGCACAAATGCCTTCAAACTGTCTAATGCTGGTATAGAGACGGGCCTGGCACCTACAGAAATACATATTTACAACAACACCGTTGTAGACTGTGGATGGCGCAGAGAGAAGAACAAGAAAGGTGGCAGCATCTGGCTGGAGAAAGGCATCTATCCGCTCTTGCAGAACAATCTGGTGTACGATTGCCGCTTCGGCCTGAAGCAGCCCACAAAGGATGGAGCAGATATAGAGCACAGTGTTCTTTCACCCAACTTCTTCTTTGCCTCAACGGCTGAGGGCGTAGAGCAGATGTCGGCAGAAAGTTCTGGCGTGATATATCTTGCAGCCAGTCCTTCGAGCAGCAAGGCCGGAGAGCTTAACCCGCTGTTTGTTAACTTCCAGCAGAATGACAAGATGAGCATCAACTGCCAGACCGACGATGTTGCTGCCGGTGCTCCGCTGGCTTATAACTCGGCATGGGACTTCCACTTGCAGGCTTCATCGCCTGCCCTCTCAGGTGCCGTGGCTTCGGTGCAGCAGCTGTGGCCCGACGGGCTGGCCTTCTACGGAATGAAGAAGGTGCAGTTTTTCGACACGGCCAACGACCAGGATTATCACTTCGTTTGTCCGACGGCTAAGCCTTTCTTCGGCGCGTTCGGAACAAAATAAGCATGTAACTTAAGACAAGAAAACGTATGAAGAAAATAATATATAGTCTGTTCTTGCTGCTTGCCTTGGTGAGCAACGCCTGTGCAGGACATGCGCAAGGCAGCACGAAGTGGCAGGACCTGAAGGCGCCCATCAACCTGCTGTGGTGCAACGACATGGGTCGTAATGGCTTTTATGACCAGAAGACGATAGGCGCTACGATGGGCAACGTGGCTGAGGCCATAGGCGTTGAGGCTGTACTGGCCGTGGGCGACGTTCATCACTTTCGTGGTGTGGCTTCTGTTAACGACCCTTTGTGGCAAACCAACTATGAACTTATCTATCCGCACCCCGAACTGATGTGCCCCTGGTATCCCGTTCTGGGCAACCATGAGTATCGTGGCAACACGCAAGCCGTGCTCGATTATAGTAAGGTGAGCCGCAGATGGGATATGCCGGCACGCTATTACACACGGGTGTTTGAGGGCAAGGGCTGCACGCTCAGGGTGGTGTTTCTGGACACTACGCCCCTGATAGACAAGTATCGTGAGGACTCTATCACCTATCCTGACGCATGGAAGCAAGACCGGGAGGCCGAACTGGCGTGGCTGGACAACACGCTGAAGAATGCCAAAGAAGACTGGGTGATATGCGTGGGCCATCACCCCATCTATGCGGAGACGGGAAAGTCGGCCACCGAACGTCAGGACATGCAGAAGTATGTGCTGCCCATCTTGCAGCGTTATCATAACGTGGCCCTCTATGGTTGCGGGCACATACACAACTTTCAGCACATAGAGAAACCATCCGACGGCATATCCTATTGGGTGAACACAGCCGGAGCCCTGTCACGAAGCGTGAAGCCTGTTGATGGAACCAAGTGGTGCAGCCCGGCAACAGGGTTCAGCGTGATAGGCGCAAGCAAGAGCACATTGTGCGTTTATGCCCTTGACAAGGACGGAAATGTGCTGCACACGCTTACGAAAACGCATGAAAGCAAATAAAAACATGACAAAAATTTGGTAGTGTGAAATAAAGTTCCTACCTTTGCACCCGTTAATCGTTTAACAACGGCCATGGTACCTGGGCCGGGCGGTTAGGTAACGGTCTGCAAAACCGTGGAGAGCAGTTCGACTCTGCTAGGTACCTCACAGAGAGGCTATGCAAGGATGAAGTTCCAAGCATGGCCTCTCTTTCTTTTATAACTCTTCCCGTTCCCCTTCATTTTGCCCTCGGGCGGTATTTGCGTGAGGCGCGCTTATATTCATAATAAATGCGCCAAGTCCCGCAGTGAGTTCCTTTGCGCGTCCGCGCGGTTGTTTACGCTCTTTTGTAAACAAAAAATATGGAATATCAACAATAATTGTTAGGTTAAGAACGGCATAAAGTATGCACGCTACCATGGTTGAATTAATGGAAAGTTAAGAGCTAACAATCATTCCCGGACAGCTTTTAAAACGGTTTGGCACTTTTTTCTAGCAACTCTCTTATGGGTACAAATGCCAACTGAGGGTTTTTGCTGAAGCTATCTTCTAGCATTTCAAGCCATGAGCCATATAAATCATCCTTTCTATATTGAAAATCCCAATAATCATTAATACTTCTCAGAATGTCTTCATCTGGATGATATAACAATGCCTTAATGCGATCATGGTTTTTCAAAAGTTCTGTGACGATATGAGGATAGGGCCTCTCTAATTGTTTACCATTTATGACAGAGCATTGACCACCTGCCGAAAAATCATCACGCATGTTAGGGCAAAGAAGAGAGTAGTTATTACACAACCATAATGATATGGGTTTATAGCGATTCTTGCTATCTCTGCTGTAAAGGGTTTTAAACAAAATACATGCTCTTGATATGATTTCATTCTTGTCACCAGAGGATAAGTCGTTATAAAATGAAAGATTCACGTTGGTCGTCTCACCCATCCACCAAGGCATTTCGTACTTGTTTTCTTTCCTTGCCTTTTCTTTGTAGTATTGACGTACCTTTGAAATTTTTTCTGCTTCTGGCAATATTCTAAAATCATCATAATCTGTATTCATCTTTGAGAATATGTTATCAGATGATTTTAGATTCATGTCAATCAGGTATCTTGGCGCATGTGTTACAGCTATATTGCTTAGGCACTGCTGATATGGTTTACATCTAAATTCCGGCATTCCGCCTAGTTTGCCAAAGAGCATATAAATTCTTTCGGCTTCTTCACTTCTCGAACTTTCTACAATACTACTTCCAGTTGATGTCCAGGAGTCTTTTTGTGTAGACTTGATTTCAACTCCATAATTATAAGTGTGTAGAATAATATCAGGAAAAACGTGGCCTGATATCAATTCTATGCGCTCTTGTGGAACTCCCAAACTCGGCGCGACTTTTTTCATAGAATTGCATGACAATACCTCTACATCACTTCCGCTTAAATTCATATAAGATTGAGGGCTCTTTTGGGCAGTCTCATTCATGTAGCTTATTGACTCGGATAATAGGTCAGCTACCAATTTATCCATATTATTCATGCCTTGCAAATTGAAGGCAACAAATCTAGTCTCTTGTATCATTCTTCTCCAAAATAATTAAACCATAAATTCTGAATACGAGTAGCAATATTGAATGCAAGAACTGGAGGAACCGCGTTTCCAATAATTTTGTATGCTCCTGATGAGCTCACGTTGTATCCTCTTCCTGTTTTTTTCTTTATTACGAATTCATAATCTGGAGGAAATGTTTGAATCATTGCACATTCTCTAGGCGTTAATCTACGCTCTGGAAGACCTATATTCAGTTCAAAAGTATGTTTTCCTCCATGTTCGGCAGAAAGCCTTCTAAACTCAATGTTGCCATGGTGTTCTGAGCGTATAGTCGGGCCTAGGCCATCCAGTTTTATCTCTGTTTGTCCTTGACTTCCATTACTCAGATATTTTGCTTTCGAATATACGCTTTGCGATGGGTCTAACGTTTTATCTGGTTCTTTCAGGTCCTTTAAAACGTCATAAGTAGTCACGATAGGAAGAAGCCCTTCACGCTTAACGGTGCAAGCATGCGTAGGTTTTGGATATGGATTGTATTCGTCAGGAATATTGTCTTTTTCCAATGCGTTTAATGCTTCAGGCACTAAAGCGTCACGCCTTATACCAATAAAGATGACACGTTCTCTTGATTCTGGTACGCCATAATTACCGGCATGAAGAACTTGAGGATTTAATACAATATATCCATTACCATCAGCGCTGGCAAAGTCTTTTTGAATTATTTCTTTTACATTGCCAAGATTTACTAATCCTTTGACGTTTTCGGCAATAAATATTTTTGGACGTACAATATCAATTACTTGTTTCATCCAATAATAGAGCTTACCTCTACTTTCTTCTGTTGGCTTGTCCTCCTCCCGTTTTTTTCCATAATCGTCTTTCTGAGAGTCAAAGCCCATACGTTTACCAGCCACGCTGAAATCTTGACATGGGAATCCTCCCAATACAACATCAATATTCTTTGGGAATATGTTGGCTCCAGATTTTTGCATCTTCACTAATTCAACAATACTTTGGCAATGATATATTGAAGGGTCATAGCCAAAGCGCTTCATATAAGTTGTCCACGCAAACTCTGCTTCGGGTAAAATGTCATTTGCAAAAACGTCTTTGAATTTAGTCTTCTTTAACATAATCCAATTGCCATTAATGCTTTTCTCTATTCTAGGATCATCCTCCGCAAACGACTTCCTGTTTGCTATAAAATGCCCCTCAAAGCCTAAATCCATTCCACCACAGCCGGAAAACAAAGAAAGTACTCGGTGAACATTTGGCTCATACTCATGGTCATTGCGATAATAGATTAAGGGGTATTGCCCCTTTAGCAAAATATCAGACACAAATTCTGGTGTCTCTTGAAGCGGTTCGAGTTCTTTATATGTCTTTTTGAATGCCATTACTCTTCCTTTTAGGTGCAAAGATACTATTTTTTTTCTTGAACTTTTATTAGTGAAACGATTTTTATGTGTACTTTTGTATAAGTAAAGCATAATGTATGACCAAATTATCTACAACGACACGAAGCAAGATTATGTCATCTATCCATTCAAGCAATACAAAGCCTGAGTTGATAGTACGGAAATATTTGTGGAAACTAGGTTTTAGATATAGAATCAACCTAAAACGATTGCCAGGCCATCCAGACATTGTCTTACGGAAGTATCGGACTTGTATTTTTGTAAATGGCTGTTTTTGGCATGGGCATAATTGTTCTGAATTTAGGAAGCCAAAGTCTAATACGAAATATTGGTTCGATAAAATAGCTAGGAATCAAGAAAGAGATAAGAAGGAACAACAGAAATTGGCAGAAATGGGATGGCATGTCATTATTGTATGGGAGTGTGAGCTAAAGCCCAATCACCGGCAGACAACATTAGAGTCTCTTGCTTATACATTAAACCATATTTTTTTGCAAGATCACACTTCTAAGTATAATCAGATTGAAGAAGACCATGAATTTGCTGCTGAGCCTAATCCAAACGAGTAGAGTTCGAAAATCAGTTACGTCTTTAAGAAATTGCGTCATCATTTATAAGCAGTGACAAATTGTTATTTGCTTTGAAAATGTAATAATTAACAGATGAGACAGATTACTCGAAGGCAATGCTGTGCTGCTAGCCGCCGGCGCTCCACCCACGCTGATGCGGGTTTATCCGTTAATTTCTTTGTCACATCGCAAGTTTATTGTAACTTTGCAGACTATTAAAACATCTATTAATTATGAAACTACTTCGTGACCGTATCCTCAAGGACGGAAAGTGCTACCCCGGCGGAATACTGAAGGTAGACAAATTTATCAACCATCAGATGGACCCCAATTTGATGAAGGCAGTGGCTGTGGAACTGATACGCCGGTTTGCCTCTTCGGATGTCAACAAGATTATTACCATCGAGGCAAGTGGCATAGCGCCCGCCATCATGATGGGCTTTTTGCTTGACCTGCCTGTTGTGTTTGCCAAAAAAAAGAAGCCCTCAACAATGGACAACATGCTCTCTACGCGTGTCTTTTCTTTCACTAAGCAACGGGAATATCATGTGGTTATTTCGAAAGATTATCTCACGCCCGACGATAAGGTTATCTTTGTAGACGACTTTCTGGCCTACGGCAATGCGGCCAAGGGCATCATCGACCTCTGTCATCAGGCCGGTGCCAAGCTCGTGGGTATGGGATTTATCATTGAGAAGGCTTTTCAGCACGGACGCGAAGCCATTGAGGCTGAGGGCATAAGGTGCGAGAGTCTGGCCATTGTAGACTCGCTCGACAACTGTGAAATAAAACTGAGAGAGGACTGATACGATGCAAGAATCATCTGACTTGATATACGGCCTCAATGACCGTCCGCCCCTTCGCGGAACGCTTTTCGCTGCTTTGCAGCATCTGTTGGCCATCTTCGTGGCCATCATCACACCGCCGCTCATCATCAGCTCTGCCTTGAAGTTTGACCTTGAAACAACTGGCTTCCTCGTTTCTATGTCGCTCTTTGTCTCCGGCTTGGCTACTTTCATACAATGTCACCGCATAGGACCTTTGGGGGCGGGGCTGCTCTGCATACAAGGAACATCGTTCTCCTTCATCTCTCCGATTATAGGAGCCGGAATGCTCGGCATGGTCAACGGTCGCATCGACGCGCCCACGGCCCTTAGCTATATCTTCGGCGCATGTATGGTGGCATCGGTTGTTGAGATGGCGGTGAGCCGTTTGCTGCCCTATGCCCGCAAAATCATCACGCCACTGGTGTCGGGCATCGTTGTGACGCTCATCGGTCTGTGCCTCATCAAGGCAGGCATCAGCAGTTGCGGAGGCGGGCAGGCGGCTATAGACGACGGTACGTTCGGCTCTATAAAATATTTGGCACTGGCCGTATTGGTGCTCGTAACCATCATCTTCTTCAACAGATCGCAGAACCAATACCTCAGAATGGGCTCTATCGTCATAGGTCTCATCATAGGCTGTGTGGTGGCATGGCTGATGGGCATGATAGACTTCACGCAGCTGCATGGTGCCGGAGCTGTTAACATACCGGTTCCTTTCAAGTACGGACTGCATTTCGACGTTGGCAGCATCATAGCTCTGGGCATCATCTATCTGGTTACGGCGGTTGAGGCTTTCGGCGATATAACAGCCAACTCGCTCATCTCCGGACAGCCCGTAGAGGGACCTGTGTTCTTGAAGAGGGCTCAGGGTGGCATACTTGCCGATGGCTTCAACTCTATGCTGGCAGCTGTTTTCAACAGTTTTCCCAACTCCATCTTTGCGCAGAACAACGGTATGATACAGCTAACGGGAGTGGCCAGCCGCTATGTGGGCTATTTTATTGCAGGAGCGTTGTTCCTGTTGGGCCTTTTCCCCGTGGTGGGGCAGCTCTTCTCCCTTATCCCCGATTGCGTTCTGGGTGGCGCTACTCTCCTGATGTTTGGCACGGTGGCAGCATCGGGCATACGCATCATCGCCGCCACAAACATCAACCGTAAAGCCATATTGGTGATGGCCATCAGCTTTGCCATGGGCATGAGCGTGGAGCTTGTTCCGGGCATTCTGGATAAGATGCCACAGCTCATCCACTCCATTTTCGCCTCGGGCATCTCTACAGGCGGCATCACCGCCATCATAGCCAACGCCCTGATAAGAGTGAAAGAGACGAAGGCATAATATAAAAGATGGTATGCACGGTGGCTGATGATGCCTGAGCCGTGCATACCCTCTCTGGTTTTAGGTTGCAGAACGAATGACGTGAGAGCCCGACCGTGCGGCAAGCAGACCGTAGCGAGCCGTGTGTCAGGCAGCCGATGGCTTATATATCCAAGTCGGGAGCCTTCTCAGCGCCGGGCTGAGCCTCAAATTTTGCCATCTTGTTGAAGCCGAACATCCCGGCTATGATGGCATTCGGCATTCGGCGAATGGAGACGTTGTAGTCCTGCACGGCATCATTATATTGTCTGCGCGCCTCGTTGATACGGTTCTCCGTGCCCTCTTCTTGCACTTGCAGAGCGCGAAAATTCTCGCTGGCCTTGAGCTCAGGATAACGCTCGCTCACGGCAATGAGTCGGCTCATGGCCTGAGCTAACTGATTCTGAGCGGCCTCATACTGCTTCAGTTTTTCTTCCGTCAGGTTGCTGGCATCCAAGTGCACCTGTGTGGCAGCGTTGCGAGCCTTTGCCACTTGTTCGAAAGTTTCGCGCTCATGCTTGGCATAAGCCTTCACTATCTTGGCCAATTGTGGCATCATGTCGGCCCGTCTTTGGTAGGAAGCCTCTACGTTGCTCAGTGCCGTTGTGGCCGTTTCTTGCTTGGAAACCATGCCATTGTAACCACTAAAAATCCATATCACCAACACTGCTATAACAGCTAGGCAAATGATAAGTCCTTTTTTCATAATCCAATATATTATATAATTGTTTGTAAAAATGTGTCAAGCAAAGCGTCAGATTGTTTACCATCCGCCCCCGGCGCCGCCTCCTCCGGCACCTCCGCCGCCAAACGAGCCCCCTCCGAAGCCATCGCCTATGTCATGATTGTAGGGTCCTGAGCCTCCCATAAAGAAAGGAAAAGCCCAGAAAAATCCGCCTCCACCGCCGCGTCCGCCCCGGTTCCGGAAGATGAGAGCTATGATCCATACGATGATGACGATGAGAAATACCGTTCCCCACGACAGCTCTTGATTGCCGTCGGCACGGCTGGTTGTGGGCAGCTTGCCCGTCTTGAACTTAGTGTATAAGGCTTTCGTTGTGCTGAGCACGGCGTCATCGGCATTGCCCTTGCGCATATTGGCTGCAATGCACATCCTTCCTATGTCATCACATTCCACGTCTGTAAGGTCTTGCTCCAGGCCGTAGCCCGGTTCGATGAAGTATTTGCGGTCGTCTACAGCAATGGTTATCACAATGCCGCGTCGTGTTTTTTTGTCGCCTACCCCGTATTTATCGAAGATGTCCTGACACATTCTGAAGGCATCGCCATCCTTTACGTGGCCTACAATGACCACAACCGACTCTATGCCACACTGCTTGTCCAGTCTGTATAGATAGCTGTCGGCCGAGTCTCTGGCCTGCTGGGTGAGGATATTCTCAGGGTCGCAAACGTATCTGCGCGCATCTTGCAGATGCACCATGGGCACATCAACCGCCTGCCACGTCTTTGCCAGGGCAGCAAAAGGCATGAGCAAGCACAACAGGAGCAATGTCAAGTTTCTTGCTTTCATCACTTGCCAAAGTTAGGATAATTTTCTGATATGGCAAAGAAATAGTATTTGTTGAAAGTTTTTTTTAGCATAAACTTAGATAAAATCACAACTTCCGCCCTATTTTTGAGGTAGTAGAGCTGCAGAAATAATTATCCCCCGATTCACATCGAGGGATAACAACAACACAAACACAAAAAATACTTGGGTTATAATAACCCAACTAAATGCTTATAATGAATTTTATAAATTCCAAAATTACATCACGCCGTCGGCCCGCAGCTTCTGCTGCCACTTCCATGCGCTTGCCAATACATCCTCAAGGGGTGTTCCTGCCTTCCAGCCGAGCACCTTGTTGGCCTTTGTGCAGTCGCCCCATATCTTCTCGATGTCACCCTCTCGTCTTGGACCGAACTTCCAGTTAACCTTCACGCCGGTAGCTTTTTCAAAGGTGTTGACAATCTCCAGCGTCGAGTTACCCTTGCCCGTGCCGATGTTGAAATACTCAATCGGCTCCGTGTCCTGGTCGAGCACACGTGCCATTGCTGCTACGTGAGCCTTGGCAAGGTCTACTACGTAGATGTAATCACGTATACACGTGCCATCGGGCGTGTTGTAGTCGTTGCCGAAGATGGTGAGTTGCTTGCGAATACCCATGGCCGTTTGCGTGACATAAGGAATGAGGTTGTTGGGCACACCGTTAGGCAGCTCGCCTATGAGAGCAGACGGATGTGCGCCGATGGGGTTGAAGTAGCGCAGCACAATGCTCTTGATGGGAGCGCCCGAATGTATGGTGTCGAGGATAATCTGCTCGTTAATCTCTTTTGTATTGCCGTAAGGCGACGTTGCTTTCTGGTGAGGCGCGTCTTCCGTAACAGGCAGATTCTCCGGCTTAGGCTGGCCGTAAACCGTGCAGCTGGATGAGAAGATGAAGCCCTTCACACCGTAAACGGGCATTAGCTCGAGCAGGTTGATGAGCGAAACAATATTGTTGCGATAGTAGAGCAGGGGCTTCTGAACACTCTCACCCACAGCTTTTGATGCTGCAAAATGTATGATGCCCTTGATGTCAGGATATTTTTTGAACACATTTTCTGTGGCTTGCTTGTCACGTAAGTCTATTTTTTCGAAACAGGGACGTGTGCCCGTAATCTTCTCAATGCCATCCAGAACCTCAATCTTTGAGTTGCTCAGATCGTCTACTATTACTACCTTGTAACCCGCTTCTATCAGTTCCACTGCTGTGTGAGAGCCAATGAAGCCCGTACCTCCAGTTACCAAAATTGTTTCTTTCATGTTATGTTGTCTTAATTAATAATAAGTTATCTTCTTTATGCGGCAGAGCGAGCTCTGCCGCAATGAGTTATGACAATCCGAACAATGTGCTCAGGCCGCTTTGCAAGCCGCTGAAGCCCATGAAGGCAAGTGCCAGGAGGCTGGCCGTGATGAGCACGATGCTCATGCCTTGCATGCCTTTGGGTATCTTAACGAGGGCGAGCTGCTCTCTGATGCCTGCGAAAGTGACGAGTGCCACAGCGAAGCCCAATGCCGTAGAGAAGGCATAAACCACGCTCTCCAGGAGATTGTAGTCTTTCTGAATAACCAGAATGGCAACGCCCAGCACGGCACAGTTTGTCGTGATAAGCGGAAGGAAGATGCCCAAAGCCTGATAGAGGGCGGGCGAAACCTTCTTTAAGATGATTTCAACCATTTGCACCAGCGCGGCTATCACGAGAATGAAGGCCAGTGTCTGCAAATATTGCAGGTTGAAAGGATTGAGCACATATATCTGCAGGAGATAGGTTACGATGGTGGCCAGCGTCAGCACGAAGGTCACGGCAGCTCCCATGCCCAGCGATGTGTCAATCTTCTTGCTCACGCCGAGGAACGGACAGATGCCCAGGAACTGCGAGAGCACAATGTTATTGACGAATATGGCAGATATAAATATCAGTAAATATTCCATTGTCTTAATGTCTTAACGTTATGAAATGATGTTTATTGTGCATTGCGGCTTTTTATCTTGTTGAATATGGCAACGAGATAGCCCAAGGTGAGGAATGCTCCCGGCGGCAGCACAAAAAGCAGAATGTTGAACTGTTCGGGCAGCAAGGCGATGCCGAAGATGCTGCCTGCGCCCAGCAACTCACGCACGGCGCCCAGCAGTGTCAGTGCGATGGCGAAGCCCAGGCCGATGCCCAGACCGTCGAAGATGCTGGCTACCGGCGTGTTCTTGCACGCGAACGACTCGGCGCGTCCCAATATGATGCAGTTCACCACGATAAGCGGGATGTAGATGCCCAGTGCCTTATTGATGGAATCGGGCGCGTAGGCTTGCATAAACATTTGCAGCACGGTGACGAAAGCGGCGATTACCACGATGTAAACGGGTATATGCACCATGTCGGGCACCAACTTGCGTATGAGCGAAATAACAAAGTTGGTGCATATCAGTACGGCCATGGTGGCCAGACCCATGCTCATACCGTTTATGGCACTTGTTGTTGTGGCCAGGGTAGGGCACATACCGAGGAAGAGCACAAATGTAGGGTTCTCCTTGATAAGTCCGTTCAAGAAAATTTTAAGATTACTCATATTCTTTATTCCTCCTCGTTTTATTTGTTGCTCTTATATGCCTGATAGGCTTGATTAACGGCTTTCAGGAAGGCACGGCTGGTGATGGTGCTGGCCGTGATGGCGTCTACGTCACCACCGTCTTTGCTTACCTGCAGCGGTTTGTCGGCAGGGCTCTTGCCTATGATGTCGCCCTTGCCGCCCTTCTGAAACCATTCGCCGGCCTTCATGCCGAGTCCCGGCGTTTCGGCAGTCTCAAGAATGGTGTAACCCAGTATCTTTCCTTGCGGGTCAAAGCCCACGAGCACCTTCAGGTCGCCGCCGAAACCGGTGGTCGTACTTTCTACGGCAGCTCCCAGAGCCTTGCCATTGCTGTCGGCACAGGGGTGTATCACATAATCTTCTTTGCGCCCGTCGCCATCCTCATCATTGCTGAAGCAGATGTCGTCGCCCACTTTCAGGTTGTCTGAGTGCATCACAGTCTTAATGCCGGCAGCAAGCGTTTGCGCGGCCTTTGCCTTGATAGGACCCTCGGTAATATGGTTTACGAATGCCAGGATAACGCCCACTACAACGGCCACTATCACAAGCACCAAGGTCATATTCTTTAGTGTTGGTTTAAGCTTTTCCATTTTTTGTTGTCTCCTTCTTTACTTTTTAGCCGGTACTTCGCCGAAGCGCTTGGGCTTGATGTAATGGTTGATGAGTGGCGTAAAGCCGTTCATGATGAGAATGGCGAACGACATGCCCTCAGGATAAGAGCCCCAGTCGCGTATCACAACGGTCAGGAAGCCGATGGCTATGCCGTAGATGATCTGTCCCTTGTGTGTCATAGGTGAGGTGACATAATCTGTAGCCATGAAGATGGCACCCAGCATGAGTCCTCCCGACAGCAGTTCGTGCAGCGGATTAGCGTATACGGGGTTGGCCAGATGCAGCAATCCGGTGAACACCAGCACCGTAGCCAGGATGCTCACGGGGATGTGCCATGTGATGATTTTACGCCACAGCATGAAGCAAAGACCTATAATCAGGGCCAGGGCGCACACCTCACCCAGGGCGCCGCCACCCATATTGGCAGCCGATGTGTTGCCTATGAGCATGCTGAAGGCGTCGGGCAGCTGGTTGAGCAGCGACGCATCGTTGTTCTTGATAGCCATCTTCATCACGGCAAGAGGCGTTGCTCCTGTCTGTGCGTCGGTGTAGCTGGTGAGCTGACCAATGACGGGCCAGCTCGTCATCTGTGCGGGGAAGGACACCAGCAAGAAGCATCTGCCCACAAGAGCGGGGTTAAAAGGATTGTGACCGAGGCCTCCAAACGACATCTTGGCTACGCCGATGGCCACCAGGGCACCTATGATGATAATCCACAGAGGCAGGTTTGAGGGCAGGTTCATGCCCAAGAGCAAACCCGTTATAACAGCCGAACCATCCGTAAGGGTAGGTTCTTCTTTCAGCATATATTTTGTTATAGCCCACTCAAAAAACACGCAGGCTGCCACACTGGTCAGGCATACCACTACAGAGCCCAATCCGAAAAATGCAAACGACACAAGCAGGGCGGGTATAAGGGCTATGATAACACCCCACATGTTGCGCTCTACGCTGTCGGTGCCATGTGCGTGCGGCGATAATGAAACGATTAGCTTATCCATTATTTCTTTTGTTCATTATTTTTGTTAATCATTCTGGCATCAGGCCTTAGCCTCAGCCTTCTTTTCTTCTTCTGCCTTCTTGGCAGCAGCCTCGGCCTTTGCCTTAGCCGCGCGTGCCTTGATAATGCCCATCACGGCACCCTTTCCTTGCAGGATGTTGTCGAGCAGCGGACGGTGAGCCGGGCATGTGAACTGGCATGAGCCGCACGAGATGCATGAGGTAATGTCTTCTGCCTCAAGCCGCTCATAGTCTTTGGCAACAGAGAGCGTTGCCAGCAGATAAGGCTCCAGGCCCATGGGGCACACCGATACGCACTTGGCGCAGCGAATGCAGTTTTGTGCTTTCTTTCTGTGAGCGTCGGCACCGGAGAGCACGGTCACTGAGTTGGTGCCCTTGCACACGGGTACGTCGAGTGAGAAAACGGCCTTACCCATCATAGGTCCGCCCGCAAGCACCTTGTTGTCGCCCTCTGGCATACCGCCGCAGGCATCTATCAGCTGTCTGAAAGGTGTTCCCATGCGCACCAGGAAGTTGCCCGGGTGGGCTATCTTCTTGCCCGTCACGCTGGTGTATCTCTCAAAGAGCGGCTTGTTCTTCATCACGGCCTGATACACGGCGAAGGCTGTTCCCACGTTCTGCACGATGGCACCCACGTTTACAGGTATGGCGGGTGGCGCAGGCACCTGACGGTTGATGACGGCGTCTACCAGCTGTTTCTCGCCTCCTTGCGGATATTTCTGCTTCAGAGCAACAACCTCTATCTGGTCGTCATCCTTCAGCTTCTCCTCAAACAGCGCGATAGCCTTGGGCTTGTTCTCCTCTATGCCGATGTAGCCGCGGGTCACCTTGGCTGCCTTCATGAGCAACCTTGTTCCCTCTATAATCTCATCAGCGTGCTCCATCTCCAGCCTGTAGTCGGCCGTGATGTAGGGCTCACACTCCACGCCGTTGATAATCACGCACTCAGCCTTGCAGCCCGGTGGCGGACAGAGCTTGATGAAGGTAGGGAATCCGGCGCCTCCCATGCCCGTTACTCCGGCCTTCTTCACTCTTGCCACGATTTCCTCGGGCGTGAGCTCGGTATGACTGGCCACTGTTTCGAGCTTGTCAGAGCGGTCGATGCTCTCTTCCCACTCGTCGCCTTCCACCTTTATTATAATAACAGGCTTTCTGTAGCCCGTAGCGTCTACCGATGTGTCTATCTTGAGCACCGTGCCCGACACCGACGAATAGATGGGCGCGCTGACAAATCCGCCGGCCTCAGCAATGAGTGTGCCCACCTTCACCTTGTCGCCACGTTTCACCACGGGCTTGGCGGGTGCGCCTATATGCTGACCCAGAGGGAAGATGGCCTCCTGGGGCAGGTCTGCTTGCTTAGTGGGTATCTCGGCAGTGAGTTTGTTCTCCTCTGGATGAACGCCTCCAATATGAAAAGTCCTTAGTTTCATGCTTTGCTTTCCTCCTTAGTAGTTTGTTCTGTTGGTGCACCGGCAGCCACGGTGGCCTGAGCCGGTTCTGTCTGCTTAGGCTTGCGTACCGGGAAGTTCACTTTTATGATAGCGCCGGTGGGGCACTCGTCTACGCATTTAGTGCACAGCCTGCACTTGTTAAAATCAATATACGAGAGATTGTTCTCTATCGTGATGGCGTCAAACTTGCACACCTTCTGACACTTGCCGCAGCCTATGCAAGCCACCTGGCAGTTCTTCTTTGCCACGGCGCCTTTGTCCTTGTTCACGCAGCTCACATATACGCGGCGGTTCTTCGGACCCTTCTTGCGCAGCTCTATGATGTGTCTGGGGCAAGCCTTCACGCAGGCTCCGCAGCTGGTACACTTGTCTTCATCCACCTCTGGCAGCCCTGTTTCAGGGTTCATGTGTATGGCGTCGAATGTACATGCGCGCGTGCAGTCGCCACATCCCAGGCAGCCAAAGCCGCAACCTGTCTCGCCCGTTCCGGTGGCATTCTGTGCCGCGCAGGTGCGCAAGCCGTCATACTCCACTATGCGCGGCCTCAGCTCACATGTGCCGTTGCAGCGCACCACTGCTACCATAGGCTCGGTGTTGGCCACTGCTATTCCCAGCAGGTCGGCCACCTGGCCCATCACTTCCTGCCCGCCTACGGGGCATAATAATCCTTCTATCGAACCGGCGTCGCAACCCTTCACCAGCGCCTCGGCCATGTTGGCGCAGCCCGCAAAGCCACAGCCACCACAGTTGGCACCAGGCAGGATGTCCTGAACCTGTGCGATACGTGGATCTTCCTTAACAGCAAACTTCTTGGAGCACGCGTATAGCACCACAGCGGCTATAAGGGCGATGAGGCCAAGAACGATTACTGCACTGAACATAAAATCCATAATTGTTTGTATTTGTTTTAGTTGAATTATTTTATTCTAAGGTGAAACGAAATTCATCATACAGCTTGCGCCTGAAGGCGTAGACTACGAGATAGTAGGGCACCAGGGCCGCCAGGCTCAGCAATGCGGCCAAAGGCTCGTTGCCCGTTGCTTTCATCGCGCCGAAAAGCACTGCCACAAGCACCAGAAAAGGCAGGCCGAAGCCTATCAGCACGGCTTTCATGCCTGTGGCGCGCGATGCCACCACCACCACGTCGTCGCCTACGTGATAGCGGCTGGAGGCATCCGGCAGACTTACGTCTACCAGCTTCTCCTTCTTCTCAGAGGCATTGCACAGCCGCGCGGCCTTGCACGACGAGCAGGCTGAGGCTTGCAAGATGCGCACTTTCACCCCTTGCCGTGTCACTGAGTCTATCTTGCCAATATGTTTAATCTTGTTTGTCATGATGATTTAGGGAGTTTTTGTAAACTCTACTTTGCAAATGCAAAAGTACGTATATTTTTTAGTATAGCCAACAAATTGGTTAAAAAACATTTTGTGTTAACAAATCTTATCCGAAATCGTTTGCGAAGAGAAATAAAATGTTTACTTTTGCATTGTAATCATTTAGCACGAATATTATGAAAGCCAACGAACTGACGTTACAACAAATTGACCGCTTTCTCAGAAAGGTGGCCGAGAAGATGCCATTGACCAACGACGACCTGCGCATGACCGACATTCATCTGCGCCTCTCACAAGACAGCGGTGACCTGATGGCTTATGATGACGAGGACAACGAGATTACCCGATGCGTGATTGAGCAGTGGATTGACAACAAAGACGAGAACTTCTACAACGCCGCCGCTAGCATCATCAGGCAGCGCATACAGCGCAATGCCAAGGAGATGGAGGCCTTGGGGGTGATGAAGCCCTATAGCTTCGTGCTGGAAAACGATGACAAGGAGGCCCTGACCGAGCTCTTCCTGGTAGACGATGACACGGTCATACTGGGAGGCGACCTCATGGAGGGGCTGGATGATGACTTAAATAAATTTCTTGACAAACTGCTTGCCGATTGAAAAACATGCTTTTTACATCGCAATATAGGCACTTTGCGCTTGCAAAAGTGCCCTTTTTGCATTGTCAAAGCGCCCTGTTTGGTGCCTTGAAAGTTGTTGCGTTGCTCGTGGCAGTCTTTTCCGTATGCACGGACGCTTTCGGACAAGAACTTAAACCCGTTAAGAGAGATTTTAATTATTTCTATCAAACGGCTCAGTATGAGGAAGATAAAATTCCTCAATATGTTCTTCCCGACCCTCTTGTCATGGAGGATGGACACAGAGTGAGCACCGCAGAAGAATGGGAAAACACCAGACGACCGCAACTAGTAAAAATGCTGACAACTTATATGTATGGCCGGGCTCCGCAACTGGCTCATGCCTTGCCGTGGAGTGTGGACACTCTGGAGACGAAGGCGCTCAAGGGCGAGGCTATAAGAAAGGTTGTCACGCTGCGTTTGAGTGATAATCCCCAGGCGCCTGTCATGCATCTGCAGGTCTATCTGCCCCGCAAGGCACAGGGCAAGGTGCCCCTTTTCCTGGGCTTGTCGTTTTGCGACAACAGCAAGATAGCCACTGCCCCCGAATGGCAGCTGCATGACATCCTCTCGCATGGCTATGGCTTGGCCACATTCAGATACACCGAGGTGTGCCCAGACAAGGCTCTCAGGGCCTATAGTGAGGGTCTTATGCCTTATTATTATCGCAAGGGGCAGGTCAGGCCCGACCCTGACGAGTGGGGCTCCATCGCCTTATGGGCCTGGTGTGCCAGCAGAGCGATGGACTATCTTCAGACCGATGCTCAGATAGACGCAAGTAAGGTGGCCCTTTTCGGCCATTCACGCCTCGCCAAGACGGCGCTTTGGGCCGGTGCTACCGATAGGCGCTTTGCCATGGTGGTGCTCATCAACGCCGGATGCTGCGGCACGGCACTCTCACGCCGGATGATAGGCGAGACGCCTACATCCATCAATCATGTCATGCCGGCGTGGTTTGACGACAACTTCAAGCAATTCTCAGACCGTGAAAACTGTATGCCCTTCGACCAGCACACGGTCATCTCGCTCATCGCGCCCCGCCCGGTGTATGTGGCCAGTGCCCAAGACGATAAGTGGGGCGACCCAAAAGGCGAGTTTCTGGGTGCCAAGGGCGCAGAAGGCGTTTATGCCCTATATGGCGAGAAAGGCATTGGCACAGACTCTCTGCCACCTGTCAACCAGCCCTTCAACAAAGGTTACATAGGCTATCATATCCGTTCGGGCAAACATGCCGTGCTGCCTTATGACTGGAAGCAGGTGCTGAGCTTTGCCGACAGGTTCTTCAGGTAGAGATATGCTTGTCACTTCTCAATAGGATTAGCGCATGTGTGAAGGCGCAGATAGATTTTTTTCTTGATGGATGTATATGATATAGGTGAAGAGCCTTGCTGCTTTCTGCATGAGGGCAGGTGTTGTTTGTCTTGATTTTTCCTCGTTTCTCTTGCCCTGACGGAATAAATTATATAACTTTGCAGAGCATTCAATAAGCACAACATGAGATATATCGTTATACCGGAACAGCCCCTGGAGCGGCAGACACCGGCTTTTTATTTTGCTGTGGAAGAGTATGTAGCCAATCATTTCATAGACGATGAGTACTTCTTTGTGTGGTGCGTGCCTCCCACGCTGATGGTTGGCCGCAACCAACTTGTTGCCAATGAGGTGAATATAGATTATTGCAAGCAGCACGGCATAACCATCTTCCGTCGCAAGAGTGGGGGAGGCTGTGTCTTTGCCGACAAGGGCTGCCTGCAGTTTTCGTATATCGTGAAAGATGATCAGGTGGAAGACACCTTCCGTAAGTACATGGGCGCTATGGCACATGTGTTGCAGGCCCTGGACATACCGGCTGAGGTGACGGGCCGTAACGATATATTGATAGACGGAAAGAAAGTGGCCGGCGCCGCTTTTTACACCACGCCGCATCGCAATGTTATGCACAACACGCTGCTGTTCGGCTCTGATCTCAACGTTTTGCAGCACTGCATAACCACTCACAAAGAGAAATTGCCTACCAAGGGCATTACCTCTCTGAGCAAGAAAGTGACCAATGTGGGCAATTACACTGCCATAACAAAAGACCAGCTGGTGAGCTTTGCCAGAAAGCAAATGTGCGGTGATAAGGCCAGAACACTCACCGAGGCGGATATGAGAAGCATCGGAGAGCTGGAGAAGGTGTGGAAGAGCAAGGAGTTTATTTATGGCAACGACCCTTCGTTCACGGTAGTGAGACGTCATCGCTTCCCTGAGGTGGGCCTGATAACCGCTTATCTGGAAATAAGAAACAATACCATTGAGGCCCTCACTCTTAGGGGTGATTATTTTCTATTGCAAGACCTGGCTCCCGTTTCTGATGCTCTGAAGCACGTGACGTTTGACAGAGAGTCGGTAGAGAAGGCTCTCGGCGGCATAGATACATCCCACATCATCCGCGGCATGAGCAACAGCAAGATGCTCAGGCTGCTCTTCGGCCGTCCGCCACACGTCATGAAGCCCGAGTGGCTGCGCACAAGCATGGCGACCAATCAGCATTATGGTGACACGCAGTCTATTATACATAAGAACAGCCTGCACACCATTTGCGAGAGCGGACTGTGCCCTAACCGCAATGAGTGCTGGCGCATGGGCACCGCCACGTTTATGATAGGCGGAGATATTTGCACCCGGCATTGCAAGTTCTGCAACACATTGTCAGGCAGGCCCTTGCCTTTGGACGCCGATGAACCGCTGAAGGTGGCCCGGTCGGTGAGGCAAATGAATCTGCGTTATGCCGTGCTGACATCGGTAGACCGTGATGACTTGCCCGATGGTGGCGCCGCCCATTGGATAAAGACGGTGAACGAGATAAAAAAACTAAACCCCGCTATAGGCATAGAATTGCTCATACCTGACTTTGGAGGCAACAAAAAGCTTATAGACAGCGTGCTGGCCACTCATCCTCATGTGGTGGGACATAACATGGAAACGGTGCGAAGGCTGACGCCCCATGTAAGGTCGGTGGCTACCTATGAACGTAGCCTGAAGGTGCTCAGCGTCATTGCCGATGCCGGCATCATGTGCAAGACGGGCATGATGTTGGGCTTGGGCGAGACGGAAGACGAAGTGTTGCAGGCCATGGACGATATTCTGGCCACGGGGTGCAGCATCCTTACGCTTGGCCAATACCTGCAGCCCACGGCTCATCACCTGCCCGTCAGGGAGTATATATCGCCTCAGCAGTTTGAGAAATATAAGAAAATAGCCTTGGATAAAGGCTTTAAGTATGTAGAAAGCGGTCCGCTGGTTCGCTCGTCTTATCATGCTGAGAGCGTGTTGAGAGGAAAGTAACGTGTCATTATCCATCCCAATGAAAAGCAGAACAGACAACGTCGCCCTGACACGTGGGGCTCACGGCAAGCGGGGGCACAGGTGCTGCCTGCGTGTCTAGAAGTAACAAAGCAATATGAAATCGATAGACAGAAGTATTCTTCATTTGGCGCTGCCCTCTGTTATCAGCAACATCACCGTGCCATTGCTGGGGCTTGTTGATTTGGCTATAGCCGGTCATATAGGCGATGCGTCTACCGTGTCGGCCATATCCATTGGTTCCATGATATTCAACGTGATGTACTGGATGTTCGGCTTCTTGCGTATGGGCACCAGCGGTATGACCTCTCAGGCTTTGGGAGGGCGCAATCTGCGTGAGGTGATACATATTCTGTTGCGCTCGCTCACGGTGGCTTTGGGCATTGCGTTGGTCATTCTTGTTTGTCAATGGCCCATTCGTGTCATCGCCCTGCGGCTTATGCACACCCCCGCCGAGGTGTATGGACAGGCCGAAACCTATTTCAACATCTGCGTATGGGGCGTGCCTGCCATGCTGAGTCTGTATGTTTTCACGGGATGGTTTGTAGGTATGCAAGACACGCGCACGCCGCTTTTCATTGCTGTCAGTCAGAATGTCATCAACATCTTGGCCAGTGCCACGCTGGTGTTTGTGGGCCATTGGGGCATAGCCGGCATAGCTTGCGGAACGCTCATTGCCCAATGGTCGGGCTTTGCCCTGTCTGTTTTGGTATGGCTGAAGGGCTACGGACGGCTGCGCAAATGGCTTGCAGGCGGCATGCTCTACTCTCGCTCATCGTTTGTGCGCCTTTTTCGGGTGAACCGTGACATCTTTATCAGGACACTGTTTCTGGTGGCGGTCAACTTCAGTTTCACCTCGCTCGGAGCCCGTCAGGGTGCAGTGGTTCTGGCAGCTAATACACTCTTGCTCACCCTTTACACCCTTTTCAGTTATATCATGGACGGTGTGGCCTTTGCCGGTGAGGCACTCACAGGCAAATGTTATGGCGCCGGCGATGTTCAGACATTGCGTTCCACCATAGCGCGATTGTTCTGGTGGGGCATGCTGCTCATGCTTTTCTTCACATTGCTATATATTGTTGGAGCCAGACCGTTTCTTGGTTTGCTCACCAACGATGCCGTTATCATCGGTTCAGCACGCCTCTATCTGCCCTGGGCTTATCTGATACCGGTGTGCGGCATGGCTGCCTTCATCTACGACGGCATATTCATCGGCATGACGGCAACCCGCGGCATGCTGGTGTCATCGGCCATAGCCGGCATTCTGTTTTTTGTTGTGGCTTATCTGTTGCGCCCACTCATGGGCAACCATGCGCTTTGGCTGGCTTTCATCATCTTCCTTGCCACGCGCGGAGTGGTGCAATGTATATGGCTAAAGCAAGTCTACAATCTCTCCAGGTGACGTGCGCTTGAGCACATCCAGCTTGAGATGGTCGCCCACGCTGATGCCTTTGTCTTTTAATATTTGCTCAACCGTCTTTCTGGCCAGTTCGGGGTGGTTGTTCTCTTCAGACAGATGGCAGAGCCAGATGTGCCTCAGTCTATCCGTGGCATAGGCTGCCAGTGCCTCACCGCACTCGTTATTGGGCAGATGACCGCATGGTCCGGCGATGCGTTGTTTGAGATGTTCAGGATAAGGACCGGTCTTCAGCATCTCAGGGTCATGGTTGGCCTCTATCACAAGATAGTTGGAGCGGGTGATGATGGGCGTTATCTCGTCTGTGATATGTCCGCAGTCAGTGATGATGCTGAACACAATGTCGCCCAGCTGGATGCTGTATCCCACGCAGTCGGTGCTGTCGTGAGGCACGCCGAAGGGTGTTATCCGGAAGTCGCCCAGCTCAAATGTCTTGCCTTTCTCTATGCAGTGTTGAAGTTCGAAAGGCACCTTGCGCCTCACGCAATAGTTTCCGCTGATGCCCTCATACACTTCCTTGGTGGTATAAACGGGAATATTGTATTTTGTAGCAAACGAGCCTACGGAGCGAACATGGTCGGCATGGTCGTGTGTAATGAGAATGTTGTTCACTTTTTGTGCCTTTAATCCAAACGAATTAAAGTAGTTTTTCAACTTTCTGATGCCCACGCCACAGTCTATCATCAAACCGTCGGTGTCAGTATATAGCAAATAGCAGTTACCACTTGAACCGCTTCCAAAGGATATAAATCTAAACATTGTTTTAAAGGATGGCTGCAAAGGTAGTGAAAAAAACAGATAATGCCAAGGCCCACTTGACCTTTTTTGCCCTTTGTCAGCAGGAAGTCAGACCTTGCCTCTCACACTAAAGTGGCTCTTGTCCGGCCGTGTGGCTTAGGCGGGGCACCGTCTTGGGGCCCACATACCAACGAACAGGCAAATAACATCCACTGCCGGATGGGCCCTTCGTGTCCGTTTCAGAAGGGCAGGCCCACGGCAAAATGAAACTTAAAGTCGCGTCCCAACGAGGGATGCAGAATGGGATAATGCTCTCTAGACGTCTCATAAGCCGGATTGACGGCCTTCATGCCGAGGTCGAAGCGTAGGATGAAGTAGCTGAAGTTGAGCCTTAGGCCCAGTCCGTAGGCCACGGCTATCTGTTTATAAAACTGGTTTATCTTGAATTGTCCGCCGGGTTGCTCGGCATAATTGCGCAAAGTCCAGATGTTACCGGCGTCGATGAAGGCCGCTCCGTCGAATTTCCAGAACAGATGCGTGCGATATTCGGCGTTCAAGTCGAGCTTCACGTCACCCGTCTGGTTGATGAAGTCGATGCGTCCGTCGCTGCGATGATACTTGCCGGGCCCCAGTTCGCGCACGCTCCAGCCCCTTACCGAGTTGGGTCCGCCTGAGAAATAGCGCTTTTCGAAGGGCAGAATCTTTGAGTTGCCATAGGGATAGGCTATGCCGAAGGCCATGTGCAGCACTAACTGGTTGTGCGGATCGATTTGGAAGAGATGCGAACCGTCGAAGTCGAACTTCACATATTGGGCATACGATGTATTGAAAAGTTGGTATTGTCCTTCGTCATTGCGCTGAAAGCCAAGCCCCGACAAGGCTCTGAGCAGGTTGCCGGCCGTTTCTATATTGGTGCGCAGGCTGTTGGTGCCGTCGTTATAATTCAGTCCGAAGCCCACCTTCATAATGAGCAGGTTTTCGTAGTTATATCTCAGAATGGCGTTCCGGTTGCTGGTAGAGTCTATATAGTCATGCTTGAAGGTAGGACTAATCCACGGCATATATACATAGTTGAGGTCTATGACATCCAGGTTGTAGTTGGTGTGTCTTCGCGGATTGCTCCACTTATAGCGCCATGCCGCGCTGAACACCCGGCGGTGAAACTCAGGCCGGTTTTGCAGGTTCCACGAGGCAGAGAGCTCGGATGTGGCCGAAGAACGGCGCATGAAGGCTTTTGACAGGAAGGGTGCTACGAAGCGTGGAAATTGCAATCGCGACTCTACAGAATATTCTTCGTAGTCGTGGTTCTCATATCCTTCCAGTCCGGTGATGGCTTCGAAGGCGCCACGCAGGCTTATGCTGAACAGCTCAGAGCCCCTGAAGATGTTCCGGTTTTGATAGGTGAGCAGTCCGGCCACGCCCAAGTCGCCGGCCGTGTTGGTTCCTTCTGGCTGAAAAGCGATGGTAGAGGGCTTGTAGGTGGATATTTTTATGTTGGCATCCAGCAGGGCCGAGTCGGGATGTTCGCGGAAAGTGATGTTGGTGAACCTCACTGCTCCCATCCTTCCGAAGTTGTTGTAAGTGTTCTGCAGGTCGGATGTGCTGAAGTATTCGCCTTTTCTCAGAGCCACGGCATTTTGCATAACCTTATACCGGAGATGAAATCCCGTAGAGTCGCCGGGTATGAAGTGAATGTCGCTGATGCGGTATCGGCTGTGCGGCTGAGGCGTGTTCTGGGTCGAGGTGCGATAGGGCAGCAGATGCAAGGTCACCGCGATGTCGGGCGACCCGCTCACGGAGTCGGCGTCAAAGCGTATGAAGTCCTTGTGAAACTGATAGTAGCCATTGTCGTTGAGGTAGCTTGTCACCTGCTTCCGGATGTCGTCGAGGGTTGTTACCGTAAAGGGAAAGCGGTGGGCAACGGCTACGTTGGTGCACGAGTCGGCATGAGGCTGATAGCCCAGAACCTTGGCAACGGCCGTGTCTTGTATGTCCCAGTGCAGCTGGCTTACATAATAAGGTGTGCCGGGATGCAGCTTATAGGTAATGTCTATCTTCTTGCCCGACTTCTTCTTGGCCGTCATATCCACCGTGGCATGCATGTAGCCAAGATTATGAAGCGCCTTGGTCAGGTCGTCTATGGATAGCTTTGCCTGTGCCGAATCGTAGAGCACAGGCTCTTCGCCTATTCGCTTCAAAGTCTTGTTGATCCATTTTGTAGAGTCTTTTCCGGCCAGAGCGTAGGTGCTCAATGGTATTTTGAAGATAGAAAACCACTTTGAGTTGCCCCTTTGCCGGATGTAAGGAGCCAGCGATTCGGCGTTGACGCTCTTTGCATCAGACGTTATTTGCACATTGTCGAGCATGTATTTATTGTCGGGTATGAGCCTGCTGGTGTTGCAAGCCGTAACACATGCCATGACAACCAGATAGCATAGCATCTTCAGACAGTGTGAGAAGGGTCTGCTCTTCATGCCTTTTTCTTTATCGTATATCTTACCTATGTGCATCTGAAGATGCAAAGTTACAAAAAAAGAAGACTAAACTGCGGTGTTTTCAATGTTTTTTGTAATTTTGCAATATGATTTCTAAGAACTCCATAAAACTCATTCATGCGCTTGCAACGAAGAAGGGAAGAGACAAGCATGGGCTGTTTGTGGCTGAAGGACCCAAGGTTACGGGCGATTTTCTGCGTGCCGGCTTCAGGTGCAAAGAGCTTTATGAAGATGCTGATGATGTGAGCAAGGCCTCTTTCTTGCAGCATCCGCAAGGCGTGCTGGGCGTATTCTACCTTCCTGATGCTCACAATGACGAACCCGTAAATATGGAAGACGAGCTGGTCTTGGCACTCGATGGCGTTCAAGATCCGGGCAATTTGGGCACTATCATTCGCATAGCCGACTGGTTCGGCATCACGCATATCTATTGTTCTCAGGCCACGGCCGACTGCTGGAACCCTAAGGTTGTGCAGGCCACCATGGGCAGCCTGGCCCGCGTCAAGGTGCGCTATACGGCCTTGGATGCATGGATAGACGCCTTGCCCGAGGGCACTCCCGTTTACGGCACATTGCTTGACGGAGAGAATATCTATCAGGAGGAGCTCACCCCTCATGGCGTTATCGTGATGGGAAACGAGGGCAACGGACTTTCAGACGAAATACGCAGACGGGTGAACAGGCGGCTGCTCATTCCCAGCTACCCCCAGGGCAGGGTGACAGCCGACTCACTTAACGTGGCCATAGCTACGGCCATAACATGTGCAGAATTTAGAAGGAGAGGATAAATATATGGATTTAAATCAACTGATTAAGAATAGAAGTATAAAGAGCTGCATCAGAGAGGGTTATAGGCTTTATGTAAGCAACATCTTCTTATTGCTCAGGCACTCTTGGAAGATGCTGCTCCTCATGGGGCTCTTCCTCTCGGTGGTGCTCTACGAGGCATTGTCGCTGGCCCTCAATTTGTCTGGCTCAAGGGCGGTGAGTGCTGTGTTGCTCATTGTGTTTGGGCTCCTTGCCATTGCAGCACAGATAAGGATGAAGACGCGGATGCTCGACCTCTTGGGACCTAAGCCAACGTTGAAGAAAGCCGTGAGGCGCCTCTGCCGCCATCTGGGCAACTATCTGTCTATGTTGCTCATATCCGGTTTGGTGTGTCTTGTGGTGTTTGCTTTTGTGTGCCTGCCCCTTCTCATCTTATGCTATGCCGTAATAGGCAACAGTCAGAGCATGAGCATGGGCGAGCCTAACCAGCTCCGGGCAGGCTTCTGGATATTGGCTTTCGTCACCTCAACCCTCACTTTCGCCCTTCTTGGCTTTATACAGCTGTGGCAGACCCTTGCCTCTTGCTTTGTATATGGCTCATATATCGCAAAAGAACAGAAAAAATGAAACAACGTTATCTTTTTATTGACAGAGACGGCACAATCATAGAAGAGCCCTCTGATGAGCAGATAGACGATTTCGGCAAGCTGAAATTCGTGCCGGGTGTTATACGCAACCTGTCGTTCATCAGCCGTAAGCTCGACTTCAAGTTTGTAATGGTGACCAATCAAGACGGGTTGGGCACACCCAGCTTCCCCGAAGACACCTTCTGGCCCGTCCATAACTTTGTTATACAGACCCTGAAGGGCGAGGAAATAGAGTTTGCTGAGCAACTCATAGACCGTCATTTCCCTGAAGACAACTCGCCCATGCGCAAGCCAGGCACCGGAATGTTGAAGCATTATATAGACAATCCCTATTGCGACATGGCCAACAGCTATGTGATAGGCGACCGCAAGTCAGACCGCCAACTGGCTGACAATCTGGGCTGCAAGGCGCTCATCTTGGGCGAGGACGGCCTCACGTGGGACGGTATAGCCGACAGGCTGTTTGCCGGAGAGCGTATCGCTGAGGTGCGAAGAACCACGAAGGAGACGGACGTGTACGTGAAGTTGAACCTTGACGGGAGCGGAAAGACTGATATATCCACCGGCTTGGGCTTCTTCGACCACATGCTCGACCAGCTGGGGCACCACGGAATGATGGACGTGACCATTCATACTAAGGGCGACTTGCAGGTAGACGAGCATCACACCATAGAGGATACGGCCATTGCCTTGGGCGAGTGTCTCTATCAGGCCCTGGGCGACAAGCGCGGCATAGAGCGCTATGGCTTTTGCCTGCCCATGGATGACAGCCTGTGCCAGGTGGCTCTCGACTTCGGCGGGCGGCCCTGGCTGGTGTGGGATGCCGACTTCAGCCGCGAGCGTATAGGCGATATGCCCACCGAGATGTTTATGCATTTCTTTAAGAGCCTTAGCGATTCGGCCCGCATGAACCTCAACATCAAAGCCGAAGGACTGAACGAGCATCATAAGATAGAGGGCATCTTCAAGGCCCTGGCACGCAGCCTGAAGATGGCAGTGAGGCGCGACATCTATCACTATGAGCTGCCTTCGTCAAAAGGTGTGCTTTGACAGAAATAACCTAATCTCTTTTGGATAAAGCAAAACAGGCATTTTTGTAACGCAAGAATGCCTGTTTTGCATTTCAAAACCGCCTCTTTTACAACCCAAAACCACGCCTTTTTGTTTTTCGCTGGTGCCATAGGGGCTTACTCGAGCCTCAGCATGTAAAAACAGCTTCCATGAATGTTTTACGCACAATGACCTATGCGTAAAAGAACAATCATGCTTTGGTTTTCACTATTTTTAGGTATTGCCAACATATTTTTTTCTATCTACTTTTGCACCATGATTTTGATGAGACTGAACAAAAGACTTTTTATACAGATTTGTGTATTTCATTCATGTTTGTTATCATCTGCCCAAACGAAGATAAGCGGCACTGTTGTTGACAAAGAAACCCAGGAGCCCCTTGTGGGTGCTGTGGTGCGTGTGGCCGACAAGAAATCAACAGGCGTGACAGCTGATGCCAATGGCGTTTTTACGTTAGATGCCCCAGAGGGCTCAGATATTGTCATCACCTATTTGGGATATGCTACCCTGCGCATGAAGTTGATGCCTAATCACACTTATCAGCTCTCACCTTCTATAAAAGAACTGCAAAATGTTGTAGTTACGGCAACAGAGTCGTCTTCCCTGACAAGTGCTTCCGTAATAGGCAAGCATGCCATGGAGCATCTGCAGCCATCTTCGTTTACGGATATTCTCGAGCTTTTGCCCGGAGGTATGGCTCGCGACCCCTCTCTGTCTACACCCAATACCATCAACCTGCGTGAGGTGCCTGTTACTGACGGCGACTATACCACGTCATCGCTGGGCACAGCCTTTGTTGTTGATGGTGCCAAAGTGAGTACCAATGCCAATATGCAATATTTGGCGGGAGCCTATGACAACACCGCAACATCACGCGACTTCACCAATGCCGGAGTGGACATGCGCTCCATCTCTACCGACGACATCGAGTCGGTGAATGTGGTGAGGGGTATTCCGTCGGTGGAATATGGCGACTTGACCAGCGGTCTGGTAAAGATAACGCGCAAGAAGGGGGGCAACAACTTGTCGGCCCGCTTCAAGGCTGATATGGACTCTAAGTTGTTTTACCTTGGCAAAGGATTTGAGTGGAAGCCACGCAGGCTCTCCTTAAACATCAGTGCCGACTATCTTGACAACAAGGCCGACCCACGCAATGTGTTGGAGACGTATTCACGCATCACGCTGTCGTCGAGACTATCCAAGCAATGGCAATTAAGCAAGCATACGGCCGAATTGAATGTCAACGTTGATTATTCGGGCAGTTTTGATAAAGACAAAGTAGATCCTGAGCTTAACTATGGCGGGGTAGACCGTTATAAATCAGAGTATAACCATCTTGCCACCAACCTGTCGTTTGCTTTGCGCAGTCTCAGCAGCACTAGTGTCTTCCGCGATTTTAACGCTGACGTGTCTGTTTCTGCCGATTATGACAAGGCAACCCGCACCCGTCTGGTGCAGCTCGACGGTGAGACGGCCGCCGCCACTACAACCACCAGCGGTGAGCACGACGCTGTAATCATATCGCCCTATACCTATACCGCCACGCAAAGCGTGGAAGGCATTCCTGTCAGCCTTTACGCAAAGGCCAACGCACTCTTGGCTTTGCCCCGCCTGCATCCGGCAAGCATGTCGCTGAAGGTGGGTGCCGACTGGCAGTTAGACAAGAACTATGGCGACGGACAAGTGTTCGACCCTTATCATCCCGTCTATCCGGGCGTGTCGGCAAGGCCCAGAAAATATTCGTCCATACCCGCTTCGAGCATCGTTGGTGGTTATGCCGAGGCAAATGCCGGGGTGCCCTTTGGAGCCTTCAGGCTTGACCTTCAGGCCGGACTGCGTGCCACAACCTGTCTGAATCTGCCGTCTTCCTATTATCTCTACAGTAAGGTATATCTTGATCCGAGAGCCAATGTGGGCCTCACTCTTCCCACTGTGGCCTTAGGCGGCCACGAGCTTATTGTCCAGTTGCGCGGTGGATGGGGCATGCATACCAAGATGCCCACCATAGACCAGCTCTTTCCTGACAAGGCATATATGGATATTGTTGAGCTGAACTATTTTAATGAGAAGAAAGACTTAAGGCGTATCTTTCTGCGCACCTATGTCATCGACCCTGTCAATGAGGCGCTGAAAGCCGCCAGAAACCGCAAATGGGAGGTGTCGATAGACACCCGCTGGTATGGCAACAGGCTCACCCTCACCTATTTCAATGAGGATATGAAGTCGGGCTTTCGCAGTTCGGCCCTTTATTCGCCCTATTATTACAGGCGGTTTGACACCTCCGGGCTCGATGCCTCAGCCCTTGTCGCGCCCCCTGACGTGACGACGCTGCCTTATACTGAGTATAACGAGCTCCTGGCCCATTATGTTACAACCAACGGCAGCCGTACTTACAAGCAGGGTGTTGAGCTGACCATGTCTACGCGCAGGCTTCCTGACATCAATACCCGGCTTACTGTAACGGGCGCCTATTTCAAGACCGAATATCACAATTCACTCAATGTGATGGAGCGACCCAGCAGGATGGTGTCCGGACAGCAGGTGAACATTGTGGGTATATATCGTGACGATGACGGCTACCTGCGCGAAATGTACAACACCAATTTTACTTTCGACACGGATTTGCCCAAGCTTGCACTTGGATTTTCGCTCTCGGCGCAATGCTTGTGGCTGACAGCCAAGACGTCAATGGCCAAAGACAATCATCCTGTGCAATACATGACATCTGATGGCGTGACGCATGATTTCACCTCAGAAGATGCGAATGATGCCCTTTTGCAGTTTGTTGTGCGCACCAACAATGCCTCGCTTTATGAGCGTCAGACCGTGCCTTTCAGCATGAATCTCAATCTGAAAGTTACGAAAAGGCTTATCGACGACCATTTGCTCGTGGCCTTATTCGTTAACAAACTTTGGGATGCGCACCCTGATTACGTACGCAACAACTTCAAGATAAGGCGTTATGTAACACCTTACTTCGGACTTGAAATCAATATAAAGATATAATACCTATGAGTGTTTCGATTTCTAAAACTCTTCACGTTGTGCTTCTTGCTGTTGTAGCGGCTCTCGGCATGGCTTCATGTCATAAGGAGTATGACGATTATGACACCACGGCCACGGTGGCTTTGGTGGCTCCCGACTCTGTTACAGTAGTGCGGATGCAAGGCACAGTGACGCTCACCAATCTTAATAACAGGCAGAGCTATTCAACCTCAGTGTTTAATGGCACCGTGGTTCAATTGCCTCTTCTCAGAGGAGTGTATTCTGTTTCGGCCGAAGGTTCTCTGAGTTATAGAGATAAGGCGGGAGTTTTGCACACCGGTATGTTCAGGGCAACATCATCCTTCGAGCAGTTGTTGGATGTGCCTGCCCATGTGTCTTTGTCGTTCATCATCCTTTAAAAAGCATGTTATCTATATTTCTTTCAGCATTGATAGCCTCCACCACTTTTCCAGACACCACTCTGTTGAGCGGCAATCCTGCTTTGCAGGTAGCAAGAATAGGCGCAAACCACACCGAGGTGTTGCTTACAACCGGCTATGCCCGGGCCGATAAGCCTCTGCTTTTTCAGTTGGGTGATGGCCATCAGGCGATAAGCTTCGAAGCCCTTTCACGTATGCACCTCTCAGACAGCACCGTAGTTTGGGGCGAGGCCTCGTATATGACAGGCAAAAAACGCAATGTGACATGGAATTCTACTGCCGATTATGAGCTGCTCTATCCCTATGTGATGGGCGACACGCTGGGTGGCAATCTCAGTTGCGAGCGTTATGCCTTCAGCGGAGGGTGGGCTCGGCAATATCGTAAATGGTCTATAGGGGCCCAGGTTAGTTTCAGGGCACTGCACGAATATCGTACCACCGATCCTCGTCCGCGCTCCATTGTCACCGACCTCACTGCTGTGGCAGGTCTGTCTCGCACTTTGGGGCAATATGCAGTAGCCCTCAATGTGGGTGGCCGGTTCTATAAGCAGACCAACGATGTGGCTTTCTATCGTGAAGCTGGTGCCATTCCTGAATATCAGTTTGTTGGTTTGGGAATGGATTATAAGCGCTTCTCGGGCAGCAACACCTCAGCCTATTATAAGGCAACAGGCCTTGTCTTGGGCTTCGACCTCACTCCGCATGAGGCGCATAAGCCGTCATTGTCGGCACGATATGATTATACCCCGTTCAAGCGTATATTGCCCAAGCTCAACTCCATGCCCATCTCCAACCTCTACCTATACCGTTGTCAGGCTCAGGTGGTTTGGCCTTTCACAGCGTCGTGGCAGGCTGAGGCCTCTGTGCACTATGAGCGACGCGTGGGCGACGAGTATATAGCAGGCTCGTCTTCAGGAACAGAATACCGCATTGTGTCGCAACTCACCATGTTTCATGCCGACAACGCGCGCTATACATTAAGTATTAAAAGGACAGCAACGTTGGCAGCAGGCAGGCTGCAGGTGAGTCTCTGTGCCGGTTATCATGATTTTAGAGCCTCTTATCATTATCCTTACCGCAGTGTGTCATTAGATAAGTTTCAGCCAGGCATAGAGGCGTGGTGGAAACGAGCCTTCCACGGAAGGCAGCAGCTGGCACTCAGCCTTTATGCGGAAGGCTATATAGATTTGAAGCATAGCATGACAATGCCCTATGCCACGATGGATGAGGCCAACACACGGCTTGTAGATACAACCTTCGAGCGGCTTAAGGCCTCTTATTATGGTGCCGGATTATCGGGACGCTACGACATGCCGTTAACCCGCCGCTATGGTATGTTTATGGCAGCTTCGCTCTCTGGCTTAGCCGGAACACCCCTTCACTCTTTCGGAGCATCAGCTTCGGTGGGCATTACTTTTTGATTTACATATTCATTAAACCATACAAAATTTCAACAAATGCGAATAACAAATTATTTTTCTTTGATGGCATTGGTCATCGGAGGCATGACAATGGCTGCTTGCAGCGACAGTGACAACGTTGATGATGTTACATCCAACATCAAGGTTCCCATAACACTCAACATGCCGTTGAATGTTCAGAAGCCAGAACTCAAGAATGCCACAGCTACTTTTACTGATGTTAACAGCAAGAAGGAATACACCGCTACTACGTTTACGCCCGACGGAGACCATTATGTAGACACGCTCACGCTGCCGCAGGGCACCTACAACGTTACGGTGAAGGGTGACATCAGCTATGCTTTTGATGACTCTACGGTCATATCCTCTAAGGTTGAATCGGAACGTCAGAATGTTCTGGCATCAGATCAGGGCGTGGTGATGGCACTTTACACCTACAAGGCACAGGACGGGCTGGTGCTTTCAGAAATCTTCTTTACCGGTACGCTCACTCCAGAAGGAAAGCAATATTCTGATGATCAGTATTTCAAAATAGGCAACAACAGCGACTCGACCATCTATCTTGACGGACTGGCCATTGTGGAATCAGCTTTCCTCACTGTTGAGAAGGAAAGTTATTCGCCCGACATCATGGACAAAGCCATGACGGCTGATGCTGTTTATGTTATTCCTGGCAACGGTAAAGAACATCCTTTGGAGCCGGGCAAAGAGGTGGTTCTGGCACTCAATGCCCGCAACCATAAGGAAATTAATGCCAACTCCATAGATTTGAGCAAGGCTGATTTTGAGTTCTACGACGAATCTTCTAATCCTGCTTACTCTGATGATGATAATCCTAATGTGCCTAATCTCATCAACTGGTATGATTATTCGGCCACTTACTTCTCGCTTCACAACCGTGGCTTCAAGTCTTACGCCATAGCCCGTCCCACTGTAGATGCCGAAACGTTCATCCAGAAGTATAAGTATGTTTACACCTATAAGTACACTTTCGGCGAATATTCGTTCGACATGGATGATGAAGGATTTAAGATTCCCAACGATTGGATCATCGACGGTGTGAACCTCAGCGTGGCTGATAGCTGGCAGTGGAACGTGCTTTCACCCAGTATAGACGCGGGCTGGACACATTGCGGAAGTGTAGACAGAGACCAGAACCGATATGGAAAAGCCGTGGTAAGAAAGAAGGAAAACGGCAAATGGGTAGACACCAACAACTCTACCAACGACTTCAATGCCGACGCTAAACCTTCATTGTTTAACTAATAAAACACAAAAACAAGACTGTAATGAAGAAAACGATTTTCTGCCTCTTACTGCTGTTGTGTGCTTGTGCGGCATCTGCCGTTGCCCAGCCCTTGCCGATGGATTCGTCGGTGCACAAAGGCACGCTGCCCAATGGGCTTACTTATTACATAGCGCATAATGCCCAGACGCCACATGTAGCCGATTTCTATATCGCACAGCGTGTGGGAAGTATCCTTGAGGAGCCCCGGCAGCGCGGCCTGGCCCATTTCCTGGAGCACATGGCCTTCAATGGGAGCCGTCATTTCCCAGGCGGCGACTCTACCATAGTGAAGTGGTGTGAGAGTATCGGCGTGAAGTTCGGAGCCAATCTGAATGCTTATACAAGCGTGGATCAGACAGTATACAATATTTCTGCGGTGCCTACTCTAAGAGAAGGCGTGATAGATTCCTGCCTGCTCATACTGAGTGACTGGAGCCATGACCTTAGTCTCAGCGATAAGGAGATAGACAAAGAGCGGGGCGTTGTGAGGGAAGAATGGCGCACCCGAAGGAGTGGCATGGCCATTCAGCGGCTCATGGAAGATGCCATGCCCGTGATTTACGCCGGAAGCAAATATGCCGACTGCCTGCCTATTGGCAACATCGACATCATCAATCACTTTCCCTATCAGGATTTACGTGATTATTACCGCAAGTGGTATCGCCCCGATCTGCAAGCCATCATTGTGGTGGGCGACATAGACGTTAAGGCTGTTGAGGCTAAAGTGAAGCGGGTCTTTGGCACTATACCGGCAAAGACGGATGCTGAGCCGCGTGTTTACTATCCTGTACCTGACAACAAGAAGACGATAGTATTTACAGCAACAGACAAAGAGCAGCCCACGGTTAACTTCTCCTTCTACATGAAGCGTGAGGCTACACCCCGCGAGCAACGCAACACTCTCGAAGAATACAAGAGCGGATATATAAGCGACATCATCTGTTCGATGCTGAACGACAGGCTTCAGAATGTCGTGCAGAAGCCCAATCCACCTTTCATCTCAGCTTCGGTACGTGATGGCGACTTTTATGTGGCATCGACCAAAAGCGCTTTCTCAGGAAACGGGATATGCAATCCCGACTCTGTGCTTTTGAGTATAAAGGCTTTTATGGCTGAGGTGGAGCGCGCCCGGCAGCACGGATTCACGATGAATGAGATGGAAAGAGCCAAGAAAGAATGGCTCAGACGTGTGCGCATAGACTATGAGGAACGTAACAACAGGCGTAATGCCAGCATTGTGGGCAGCTGCGTGAGCAATTTTACGTCGGGTGAACCTTTACTCTCGCCCGATGAGGAGATGAACATTGCTACGAACATCAATGCTACTGTCGGACTGCTAGAGGTGAACAAGGCCGTGAAAGATATCATCACAGATGCCAATCAGGTGGTGACGATATACGGACCGGCCAAAAACGGATTTAAGATACCTTCTCACAACGATATAGAGCATACCATTCTCACGGCTCAGGCCGGCACCTATGCGCCCTATACAGAAAAGCTGCTTCCTCATACGCTCGTAGACCATAAGCCGGAAGCGGGTAGCATAGTGAGCGAACAAGCTGATAAGTTCGGCTATACCCGTCTGCTGCTCTCAAATGGTATGAAGGTATATGTGCGTAACACCGATTTTGAGACAGACGACATCAGCATGAGAGTGTTCAGCAAAGGCGGACGGTCGCTCTATGGCGTGGAGGATATGCCCAACCTTAGCTATGCGGCTGCTGTGGTTGCAGCCTCAGGATTAGATACGCTGAGTGCTGATGACATTGACAAAATGCTTGCTGGCAGAACGGTGAGCGTTACGCCTTACATAGCCAGTGAGGAGGAAGGAATGAAGGGCAGTTGCGTGAATGCCGACTTAGAAACGATGCTTCAGCTCACCTGGCTATACTTCACCCGGCCGCGTCGTGACGAAGCAGCCTTTCAGAGCATCATCAACCGTCAGCGTTTGTTTCTCGCCAACCGAGATGCCAATCCCATGGTGGCCTATCGCGACAGCATAACGGCCATTCTGTATGGCAACAATCCCCGACTGGCACCTATAACAAAGGAGTCGCTTAACAAGGTGAACTTAGACCGTATCATGCAAATTTATAGAGAGCGCTTTGCCGACGCATCCGACTTCGACGTCGTATTCACCGGCAACGTCAACATCGACAGCCTGCGCCCTCTGCTCTGCACCTATCTCGCATCACTGCCCGCAAACCACAGTGGCGAGCAAGCGCGCGACAATGGCGTCAGGATAAGGCCCGTAAAAGAAACGCACGTGATGGTCAAGAAGCAAGAGGTGCCCTCGTCTGTCACAAGTATATATCTTTCTGCACCTTTCTCTTATAATGTTGACAACGACCTGCGGTTAGACGTGCTGGGGCAACTGCTACGCATGGACTATACTGAGAAGATACGTGAGGAGCAGGGCGGAACCTATGGAGTGAGCGTGAGCGCAGACCTAAACGACTTTCCTGTGCAGGAAGCGGTGATGAGTATAAGGTTCAGAACCGACCCAACACAGTATGCCCGTCTCATTCCGATGGTTTATCAGGTGCTGAAAGATATGGCCGAGAAAGGGCCTGATGTGAAGAACCTTGATAAGGTGAAAGAGTATGAGACAAAGACCTACGGACAGGTAAAGATAATGAACGACTATTGGGAAACGATGATACATGACTATTTGATGCATGACATTGATTTTGACAGTAACTATCTGGGCCGGGTGAAAGCGCTCACTGTAGACGATATACGCACAACAGCCAAGAAGTTGCTTGCTTCAGGACATCGCATAGAAGTGACTATGTCTTCGTCTGCCCAACTCTGAAGCGTATAGCTTTTTCTTGAATATAACAGTAAAAGAACTTGCCAACGGACATTACTCTGTAGGCAAGTTCTTTTGCATTTTTCTACCTATACGCACTCCCCCCTGATGCCCATAAGCAGTATTCGGCCACAGCAGATTGCGGCTAGGTTGGGATAGCAGACTTCAGCCAGATTGTCGGGCGTATTGCAAACGGGCCTTTTAGCTTTGCAAGAATGCCTGTTTCGCCTTGTAAAAGTGGCCTTCTTACGGTGCAATAATGCCTGTTTGGCGGCTGCAGCCGGTGTGGTGCCGGCATGTGCATATATCCTATAGTGACTTTCTTGCTGCCATTTATTTGGCTCGTTTATATAAATCGAGCAGGGTGCCGCGGGGTGTGCCCAGTGCCACAAGCATATCCAGGTCGCGTCGTGCCTCGGCTTTCTTGCCTTGCATCAGTAGTGTTTCGGCGCGGTTGAGAATGTAGTCGGTGTTGGTGGGATTGCGTATGATGGCCTGCGTGTAGTCGTATTGCGCCAGCATGTACATGCCCCGTTCCTTTTCTATGCCTCCTCTTATGGCATAGGCCAAGGCACTGTCGGGATATTGCTCTATCAAGGTGTTGGCTCCATCCATCGCTTCGGTGTAGTGCTTGTCTTTCTCATTGAGCAGAATAAGTCCTATCTGACCCTCGAAATGTCCGGGCAGCAGTTTCAAGAAGTTTTGATAATCGATGCGTGCGAAGTCGTAGCGGTTGAGCTTTTCATTGACAAAGGCACGGAAGAACAATGCCGTGACGTTGTTGGGATGGTGTGACAGGATGATGTCATAGTCGGCCTTGGCGTACGACCATTGTTCGAGCCTGATGTTCCACGCTGCTTTTTTCAGTCGCAAGTCTACTGAGTCGGGTGCCATGGCCAGTGCCTTTGTGGCCACATCCAGACTGTCGCGCAGCGGATTGCTCTGCGCCAGGGCTCTTGTTCCCGCGCAGGCGAGCAACAAGAGCATGATAACTGTTTTTCTCATTTGGCGCAAAGTTAGTGAAAAGCCCCCTAATATTCGTGTCTGTGAGGCAACATTAAATATTATTAAGCCTTGCTCACGTAGTTGGCTATCCATTGGCCCACTTCCTCAGTGCCATAGTGTGCGCCGCCTTCTACCTGTATCTCAGGTGTCCGGACGTTAGCTTCCAGACTCTCGTCTACGGCTTTTCGGATGAGTGCGCCCTCTTCGTTGAGCCCCCAGTGCTCGAGCATCATGGCACCCGAGAGTATCTGTGCCACGGGGTTGGCAATGTTCTTTCCGGCGGCCTGTGGCCATGAGCCGTGCACGGGTTCGAAGAGTGGGGTGAGCTCGCCCAGCGATGCTGAGGGCTGCAGGCCCATAGAGCCCGTTATGCAGCTTGTTTCGTCGGTGAGAATGTCGCCGAAGGTGTTTTCGGTTACGATAACATCAAAAAACGTGGGCTCGGTGAGCACGCGCATAGAGGCATTGTCTATGAAGAGATAATCGGTGGTGACGTCGGGATATCTTGTCTCCATTTCCTTGGCTATCTGCCTCCACAGTCTTGATGATGCCAGCACATTGGCCTTGTCTACCACCGTGAGATGCTTGTTGCGACGTTGGGCTGTCTCGAAAGCCACCTTCAGTATGCGTTCTATTTCGGGCCGTGAATAGAAGTCGGTGTCATAGGCCTTGTCGTTGTCCTGATATTTCTCGCCGAAGTACATGCCTCCTGTCAGCTCTCTGATCACTACAAAGTCGGCCCCGCTGATAATCTCGTCCTTGATGGGCGACTTGTGCAGCAGGCACTTAAAGGTTTGCACGGGCCGCACATTGGCAAAGAGTCCCAGCTTCTTTCTCATGGCCAGCAGACCTGCTTCGGGTCGCACTTTACGTGTGGGGTCGTTGTCGTAGCGCGGGTCGCCCACGGCAGCAAAGAACACGGCATCGGCATCCTTGCACACGCTGAATGTTTCGTCGGGGAAGGGATCGCCCACTTTGTCTATGGCTGTAGCCCCGCACAGTGCCTCCTGGTAAGTAAATTCATGTCCGAACTTGGCAGCCACGGCGTTCAGCACGCGCACCCCCTGTTTCATGATTTCGGGGCCTATGCCGTCGCCCGCCAATACAGCTATTTTCTTTCTCATATATGATATATTGTTGATGTTTATTGTTTTTGTTGCCTGTTTTCTTTTTGTTCGCGTTCAGACTCAAAGATGTTGAGCATCTTGAAGGTTGCCTTGATGGCTGCTTCGGTCTGGTCGGCATCCAGAGCATGTGTGCGTATGGTTTCGCTTCCGTTGCTCCATGTTATGACGGTCTGCACTAACGCATCGGTTCTGCCGCCCGGTGGAATGCTCACCGTATAGTTTTGCAGGATGGGGAAGGTGCGTCCGAGGTTCTGCTTGTATATCTTTCTGAGAGCCTTGACAAAGGCATCGTATTGTCCGTCGCCTGTAGAGTCGGCCGAATATTCCTTGCCGTGTATGTTCACCTTGATGCTGGCAATGGGCTTCAATCCGTAAGACGTAGACACCATATAGCTCACCAGCTTCACCTTGTCGTCCAGTGTGGTGTGCTTCAGCACATCAGCCACGATGTAGGGCAGGTCTTCTTTTGTCACAATTTCCTTCCGGTCGCCCAGCTCTGTGATGCGCTGTGTTATTTTTTTTGTCTGCTCTGGCGTGAGTTCCAGCCCCAGTTCATCGAGGTTCTTGGCAATGTTGGCTTTGCCGGAGTTCTTGCCCAGAGCATATTCGCGCCTCCTGCCGAACCTTTCGGGCAGCAGGGCGTTGCAATAAAGATTGTCTTTGCGGTCGCCGTCGGCATGCACTCCTGCCACCTGCGTAAACACGTTGTCGCCCACGATGGGCTGGTTGGGCGCTATGGCAATGCCGCTGCATGCCTCTACCAGCCGAGACACGTCTATGAGCTTGCTCTCGTTGATGTGTGTGTGAGCATGAAACTGATCTTTCAGGATGGCCTGCACCGAGGCCAGCGGCGCGTTGCCGCATCGCTCACCCAGACCGTTCACGGTGACGTGCAGCCCCTTCACCCCGCTGAGCACTGCTGCAAGCGAGTTAGACACGGCCATGTCGTAATCGTTGTGGGCGTGAAAGTCGAAGTGCTTGTCAGGATAGCGTCTCACCATCTTGCGCAGATATTCCACCACTTGCAGGGGGTTCATGATGCCCAATGTGTCGGGCAACATGTATCTCTTGATGGGCGTATCGGCCAACGCGTCTACTATTTGAAAGACATAGTCGGGCGATTCTATCATGCCCGTACTCCAGTCTTCAAGGTATATGTTTACCTCCATGCCCAGACTCGTGGCATAATCTATCTCTTTACGGATGTCGCTGATATGTTCTTCGGGCGTTTTGTGCAGCTGGTGAGTGCAGTGCTTGAGCGAGCCTTTGGCCAGGAGGTTGATGACTTGGCCTCCGCAGCCATGTATCCAGTCGGTTGAGCGATGATTGTCTACGAATCCTAACACCTCTATTTTACTGAGCATGCCGGCGCTTCGGGCATATTTGCAAATCATGGTCACGGCATCGCGCTCGCCCTCAGACACGCGAGCCGAGGCTACCTCCAGCCTGTCTACGTTCACATCGCGTAGCAACATGCGGGCTATCTGCAGCTTCTCGTGAGGCAGAAACGACACGCCGTTGGTTTGTTCGCCGTCGCGCAGCGTGCAGTCCATGATTTCTATGTCGGGCTCTGCGGGCATGAACTTTGTCTTCAAGCGTTGTTCTTTTCCCATTGCTCTATTTTGTTTTTGTTCTGAAGGAGATAGTCTATGTCGTCCAGACCGTTCATCAGGCAATGCTTTTTATAGCCGTTGATGCTGAAATGTTCTGCCTTGCCCGTGGCGTTGTTGGTAACTGTCTGCTCGGGCAGGTTCACCGTTACCTTGGTTTGGGGATTTTGGGCTATGCTGTCGAAGAGTTCTTGCAAGAAAGTTTCGCTGACCACTACGGGTAGCACAAAGTTGTTGAGCTCGTTGTTCTTGTGTATATCGGCGAAGAAGGAGCTGATGACCACCCTGAATCCATAGCCTGCAATGGCCCAGGCAGCGTGTTCGCGTGATGAGCCGGAGCCAAAATTCTTTCCCGCCACCAGTATGCAGCCGGAGTAGCGGGGATCGTTGAGCACGAAGTTCTGGTTCAGCGAGCCGTCTTTGTTGTATCGCCAGTCTCTGAAAAGGTTGTCGCCGAAGTGCTCCTTGTCGGTTGCTTTCAGGAAGCGGGCGGGTATAATCTGGTCTGTGTCTACGTTCTCCAGGGGCAGAGGCACGCAGGTAGATGTTATGACATTGAATTTTTGTTTCATCTTTTTCTTCTCTTTTAAGTGTTCATGTTGCAATTTACAGCGTTCTGGCATCCGTAATCTTTCCCGTAACGGCAGCGGCGGCGGCTGTTAGGGGAGAAGCAAGCAGGGTGCGCGAGCCGGGTCCTTGCCTGCCCTCGAAGTTGCGGTTACTGGTAGAGACGCAGTATTTTCCCGCGGGCACCTTGTCATCGTTCATGGCCAGGCAGGCCGAGCAGCCAGGCTGACGTATCTCGAAACCGGCATCGTGCAGGGTCTTGTCTAATCCCTCATCTTTTATTTGCTGCATGACATGCCATGAGCCTGGCACCAGCCATGCCACCACATGTGGTGCCTTGTGGCGCCCTTTCACCACAGAGGCAAAGGCCCTGAAGTCTTCTATCCGGCCATTGGTGCACGCACCCAGGAAGACATAGTCTACGGGATGGCCCAGCAGCTTTTCTCCGGGATTGAGATTCATGTACTTAAGGCTCTTGATGAACGATGCTTGCGATTCTTTCTCCACCTCGTCGAGCGTGGGTATGCACTCTGTTATGCCTATGCCCATGCCGGGATTTGTGCCGTAGGTGATGCGAGGCTCTATGTCGGCCCCGTTAAAGGTAAGCTCTTTGTCGAACACGGCATCGTCGCCGCTCTTCAATGTGCGCCAATAGGCCACCGCCTTGTCCCACTCTTGGCCTTTGGGCGCATAGGGTGTGTCCTTGAGATATGCAAATGTTTTGTCATCAGGAGCCACGAAACCGCCCCGGGCTCCCATTTCTATAGAGAGGTTACATAGCGTGAGCCGCCCTTCCATTGACAGGTTGCGCACCACCTCACCGGCATATTCTACAAAATAGCCTGTTGCTCCTGACGTGGTGAGTTGTGCCATGAGGTAGAGCGCCACATCTTTTGCCGTTACTCCGGGGCGCAGGCTGCCCTCTATGCTGATGCGCATAGACTTAGGTTTCTGCTGCAAGATGCATTGCGTGGCCATCACCATCTCTACCTCAGATGTTCCTATGCCGAAAGCCACTGCGCCCACCGCGCCATGCGTAGAGGTGTGAGAGTCGCCGCACACAATGGTCATACCGGGCAGCGAGAGTCCCTTCTCCGGTCCCACCACGTGTATGATGCCGTTGTCGGGGGTGTTCATCTTAAACTCGGTGAGCCCAAACTCGCGGCAGTTGCGGTCTAGCGTGTCAACCTGTTTCTTAGACAGAGGCTCCTCAATGGGCTTGTCTTGGTCGTGAGTGGGTGTGTTATGGTCTGGCATACAGAAGATGTGGTCGGGGCGGAAGCATTTCAGTCCGCGCTTCCGCAGTCCATCGAAAGCTTGCGGAGAGGTTACCTCGTGGCAGTAAAGACGGTCGATGTAAAGTTGCGTAGGCCCGTCTTTCACCACCTGTACAACATGTTTATCCCAAATTTTGTCGAAGAGTGTGTTCATGCTTCTAATTGTTTGATTTTCTGTGTGTTATGTTATTGGTTGCGAAACAGGCATTTTCGCGCTGCGAAAAGGGCGTTTTGGCCTTGCCAAAAGGCCGCTTTTGCAGGGCCATCAAGCCTATATGGCGTTTGCATGTGGGTGTGCTGTTATTTCCTGAACTTATTGATACAGTCTATATATGCCTCTACGCTGGCCGTTACGATGTCGGTATCGGCTCCGAAGCCATAATACATCTGTCCGTCGTATTCCACCTGCATGTGCACCTTGCCTACATCGTCAGAGCCCTTTGATATGGCCTGTATGGTGAATTCCTTGAGTGTCATCTGCTTGCGTATGATGCGCTTGAGTGCCTTGATGGCCGCGTCGACCGGTCCGTTGCCCGAACTGGATTCCTCAAACTTCTGTCCGCTGATGTCAAGTCCTATACTTGCCACGCTTCTGACGCCCTTTCCGGTTGTCACTTGCAGATAGTCGAGCTTCACGGTATGCGTTTCGGCAGCGTCGGCACCGGCCAGCATGAGCACGTCGTCGTCGGTTATCTCCTTCTTTCTGTCGGCCAGCTTCAGGAACTTCTGGTATATCTCGTCCAGCTTTTGCTCATCTTTCACGTCAACACCGTTCACTTCGAGCCTGTATTTCAATGCTGCCCTTCCGCTGCGTGCCGTGAGTACGATGGAGTTGTCATCGAGTCCCACATCCTTGGGGTTCATTATCTCGTAAGTCTGCGCATTTTTCAGCACGCCGTCTTGGTGAATGCCGCTTGAGTGAGCAAAGGCGTTGCGCCCCACGATGGCCTTGTTGGGCTGTACCGGCATGTTCATCAGCGAGCTCACCATGCGCGACGTGGGGAATATTTTGGTGGTGTTGATGTTGGTCTCAATGCCCAGTCCTTTATGGCACTTCAGTATCATGGCAATCTCCTCGAGCGATGTGTTGCCTGCCCTCTCGCCTATGCCGTTGATGGTTACCTCCACTTGGCGCGCTCCGTTCAGCACACCCTCCAGCGTATTGGCCGTTGCCATGCCCAGGTCGTTGTGGCAATGAGTGGATATCTGCACGTTCTCAATGCCTTCAACATGCTCCATGAGGTAGCGTATCTTTGCTCCATATTCCTCAGGAAGGCAATAGCCCGTTGTGTCGGGTATGTTCACCACGGTGGCTCCAGCCTTCACCACGGCCTCAATGACGCGTGCCAGATACTCGTTGTCGGTGCGTCCGGCATCCTCGGCATAGAATTCTACATCCTCAACATATTTCTTGGCATATTTCACAGCAGCTACGGCGCGCTCCAGTATCTCGCTTCTGTTGCTGTGAAACTTATATTTTATGTGTTCATCGCTTGTTCCTATGCCCGTGTGTATGCGCTTGCGGCGAGCGTACTTCAGCGATTCGGCCGCCACGTCGATGTCTTTTTCCACAGCGCGCGTGAGGGCGCAGATGGTTGGCCACGTAACGGCCTTGCTGATTTCTTCTACAGAATGGAAGTCGCCCGGACTGGATATGGGGAATCCCGCCTCTATTACATCCACGCCAAGTTGCTCCAACTGTTTGGCAACCTGAATCTTCTCTACAGTGTTAAGCTGGCATCCGGGCACCTGCTCGCCGTCGCGCAGCGTCGTGTCAAAAATATAAAGCCTGTCGCTCATAAGCATTCTATGTTTTGTTTCTTACGTTCCTTTTATAATAAAAAAGCCTTCCGCACTCCATTGGAAGTGAGAAAGGCATTGCAGTATCTATATTGTCAGCATTCAGCACATATCATCACTTCCGGCTGTGTAACGCAGTCGAATAATAATAATGGCTGATAGTGACAACGTATTCATCATGTTTTGTATGTTATTTTGAATTTGAGTGCAAAGTTATAACATTTTGCTTTAATCGCAAAACAAATCATAAGTTTTTTAATATTTAATGTTATTATTTTATACAAACAGCCATTTTCTGCTGTAATAATATAAGGTGGCAGCCCCTATTGCCCATCTTCAGCCCAACATTCGGGCACACTCAGTGGGTAAGGCAGGCAGCTTGCGTGCTCATGGGCTGGTTTTATACATGATTGCTCATCCTCTTTCCGTCTGGCAGAATGGTTTTTTGGCCTGTAGAAAAATAAAAAGCAAGAATAATTTTGCAGTTACAAAAAAATGTATTAATTTTGCAACCGCTTACAAAGAAAGAGCCTTTCGGCGTTTGTATAGCAAAGTTATGACTCGCTAGCTCAGTTGGTAGAGCACAACACTTTTAATGTTGGGGTCATGGGTTCGAACCCCATGCGAGTCACCTAACAAAATCGTGGGGAAGCCAGTGTTTACGGGCTTCCCCAGTGTTTATTATGAATGCCAGAGTTTTCTAAGGGTAATACAAAAGGGGGATTTTGGGGTATTTTGGCGGATTTTGCGTACATTTATTTACCACGACATTACCCATATTGTTTACATGGGTAATACTCGTTTTAACACTTTTATTAATAACTTATAAAAACACAGATATGACAACAGCTATAGTATTTGACCATAGAAACAGGACGGGCTCTGGATGTGAGGGCCCGCTGGAGATAAGAATTACGGACGGGAGGCAGAGCTGGTATATCGCCACAGGGCTGAAAGCGAGGCGCGCGGAGTTTAAAAACGGAGAGGTGGTGAACCGCTTCGATGCTCCGGAGCTGAACCGGCTGCTTGCTGCCATGTCGAAAAAAGCAGTAGAGGCAGTGGCGAGCCTCATGGAGGAAGCGCAAGAGGTAACGGGCAAGGCAATTCGTGCGAGGATGCGGACATCAGGGGCTACGGCCACCGGAACAGACATGTATGACTGGATGGAACGGCAACTTCCAAAGCTCGGCTTGGCTAAAGGAACGCTGAAGCATTATGGATCTTTGATGAACAGGCTGCGCGAATGGGGACAGATGCTTTCCTGGAGACAGTTGAGCGTGGAACGGATATGTGATTTTGACGCGTTTCTCAGAATGCGTAAGGAAGGCGAACGCGCAATCAGCGACAGTGGCTTGTATACATATCACCGATGCTTGAAGGCTTTGCTGAACCGGGCTGTCCTCTTCGGTATTATAGAACGTAATCCTTACGACAAACTGCGTGGAAAATTCAAGCGCGGAGATAAGGAAACAGTTGAATTTCTGACAGAAGCGGAGGTCCGGTCTTTTGAAGACCTGCATCTTCCGGAAGGCTCTCCGATGGAAGCCGCAAAGGATTTGTTTGTTTTTCAGATGCACACCGGACTGAGCTATGCGGACACGCAATGCTTTGATTTGTCGGCATACCGGGAGGTTGACGGGCGGTTGGTTAATGTGGATGAACGCGTGAAGACAGGCGTGCAGTATGTCATCGTACTGGATGACGCGTGTATGGATATACTTCACCGCCATGCCAATAAGCCCCCGAAGATAGATAACGCTGATTATAACAAGAGCCTGAAGGCCTTGGGAATGCTGGCTGGAATAAGGAAATCCCTGCACTCGCACATGGCAAGGCATACCTTTGCTACTAGAATGCTGGCGGCGGGGGCGAGGATTGAGAATGTGAGCAAGATGCTAGGTCATACGAATATTAAGCAGACTCAACGTTATGCTAAGGTCTTGGCTTCGTCTGTGATCTCCGACTTTGAGGCGGCAGAGCGAAAGATGAAGATTTGATACGCAAAAGCCCCGTGCCAAATACACGGGGCGTGAGCCTATTGGGCCGGTTTGCCGGCATCTGTTTTTTCGTTGAGCAGTTTCAGGTGCTCTCTTATCTTTTCAATTTCTTCGTCAGACGGAATATCATCGTTTCCGGTTGCTTCTTGGTCGTCCCAAGGAAACGGGCAAAGATCATAAGCATTGGTGATTCCGTTTTTCGTGAGGTCCACCATGCCGTTGAAATTGATGATGAGGTAGGCCATGAGACGTAAATCGCTCAGCCGGGCTTGCCTTTGCTTGATGTGCCCGGCAACGATGCGTCTGGCTTCCCAGAACTGTATATCGTAAAGGAACTCGTGCCGTGGCAGCCCTATCTCGCCGACTAGCAGCTCATACATATCGCCGGCGGTTACTGTTTTTTTTCGTTTTCCTCCTCTGCCTCTTCCTTTTGGCTATCGTTACTTTCCGGTTCTTTTATCCATTCCTTTTGTAGGTCGATGACTTTCAGAATGGCTCCGGCTATCTCTTGGGGCGTAGCGTCGTTCATTATGTCGGCATCCTCTATGGGTAGTTCCGCGCCTGTCGCGTTATAATATGCGAATACGGACGCGATGATAAGATAGAGAACATGCGTGGGGTCGTTGATATTGAATTTCTCTACGGGAAGGCCGGTGTAATTGTGGAAGGCTATTTCTGTGGCATAGCACCAGGCTACGTTGACATCCTTCCCAGCTATTTTTATTTTTGATTTTATCATCGATGCTTTTTTTTAAAAGGCCCAGTGCGTCAGGAATGACGCGCCGGGCCAAGTGTTACGAATGTTTTAAAAAAATACAGATGTTATGTATCTTTAGCCAGCGGCTACGTCGGACTTTTTCAGCTCTCCCGTTCCTGTCGCCTGAAGGGTGTAGGTGGTGTTCTGCTTGTTCTGGGCCTTGACGCTGATGTCGTTGACGATAGCCTTGCCCTCGTACTTGTTGGAGCCGGTTACCGCTACTCGGTTCTTTTCGCCGCCCGTTGTCTCAAATGTGATGTCTACAGCCTGCTTGGCGAGTATCATGTCGATGGCATCCTCACCGTTAACTCCGTTGGTGTCCTTGTCTACAGAGTAGAGAGCGTCCGTAGAGATGTCCCAGCTCATGCCGGTAATCTCTTGCTCATCCCAGTCGCCTGTAGAATCTTTTGTCGAGCTGTCTTCCAACTTGGCGGACACATGCAGAGTGCACGAGGTCGCGAATGCTATGAACTTGCCGCCTATAGATATTCTCAGATTTTGTCCTTTGATTACTCCCATTTTTTTCTTATCTGTTTACGGTGCAATGATATGAGAGCGTCTGCCAGTAGCATGGCTTGGTTGGGTCATACTGGATGGCCGAGGCGTTGAAGTCGTACTGCGTGGGATATTCGTTGAAATCGCTCCATGACACGTCCGGATGGCCTACCTCCGCAAATATGCAAGTACGCACAAGTTGCGCAAGTTCGGCTAGCTGCTCGCGCGTGGAAGCAACAACGTCGATGCTTATATCCACCAGATCCTCATCACCCTCTGCCTCGAAGTCCTTGCCGCTGTCACCGTTCCTCACTCCGTCGAGAGAGACGATGATATAAGGCAAAGGCACGTTGTCCAGCTCGCTGTCCGGAAGCTCGATGCTGGTATCATATATTCTGTCGTCGACAATCGCGCCTATGGCCGTGTCTTTTTGCAGATGCTTGATGAATAAGCTGTCTAGATCTAGTCCCATATATTGCCCTTAGTTAATGTATGTTTTATTAGTAAGGTTGGGGGCGGGCAGATGGCTGTCGCCTCACCTGGCACCGCCCCGCTGCTACCTGTTGAGATTGAGCACTTACGCAGAAGCAGCCACCTTGTAGAGAGCGAACGCTGTTGTGGTGGTGTTCTTCTTTCCGTTGGTGGTGGTCTTTACCGATATGTCGGTGAATGACATTGAGGTGTTCAGGATTACGGATGTAACGTTCTTCATGCCCACTCCGTCTGATGTGCTGTCAACGGTCAGGCGAACGTCTCCGTGTTGCTCTACTACCTCATAGTTGAAGAGGCCTATGCCGATGTATTTATCGGGGGTTGTTACGAGTGTCTTCCCGGCTTCATCAAGCTTGGTGTTGATATAGTGGCTTACCACATAATTGTAGCCTGCGCACTTGCCGTTCTCGATGATGAAGCCACCCTGGCCTTCTGCCTTGGGCGTAGACTTGAGCTCAGCCTCGGTTGCGGCGTCGAACACCAGGCATACCTGTGAGGCGTCGTATCCTTTGTCAGCGAATTGTGCCACTGCCTTCAGAATATTCTTGTAAGCTGTTGCGTCAAGAGTGATGGTGCCTGCCGGAGCGGCGCCTGAGAATGGGCCCTTGTTCCCGTTCCATGCAGCCTGCGAAATGACTTTTCCGGCAATGTACTTGCGCATGGCCAAGGTGAACTTTTGTTGTACGAAGCCCAGCAGATCGAACGCTGCGTTGTCGATGGCAGTGTTGCTTACGAGCACGCGCAAGGCCACACGTCTCTGGATGGGAGTAAGCTTGTCAAAGTTGAGCACTTGTGCGGATAGAGCCTCTACCTCGCCTGTCTCTTCCATGGCCACGTCGTCCACGCTCACGGGCCACAGTTCGTTGCCTGTCACGCCTGTAACAAGGCTAAGGCCGGAAGGCAGACCGAGCCCCTCGTTAAGAGTGGGGATCATGTCATGAATGGTGAGACTCACAGCACCGGAGTCATCGACTACGCCGGTTCCGGAGCCTGCTGTTCCGCTAAGCACGATCTCACGTCTGGACTGTACCCCGTTGTGCGTAGAGCTGAGTAGCTCGCGAAGCCTTGCGCCTGTATTCCTTCCCTTCTCACGGAGGCAGCTGCCAGCCTGTTGGTCTGCGATTTCGTCTGACAACTCTCGGCAGACTCCATCATACTCTGACTTAGCCTTATTGAAGGCTACCTGTGCCTCACGCTGATGCTTGCGCTCTTCGTCAGTGAGATCACGCTGTAATGTAATCTCATCAAAACCGTTCAGACGCTGTTCCAAATCTGCAAGGGCTGCGCTCTTCTCTCTGCGCTTAGCCTGAAGTTCTTTGATTTTCTTATTCATAACTATTTAAAACCGATTTAAAAAATGAATATTTGGCTAATAATTAATTAAATGATTTACGAAGCGATTACGCATTCGGATGCGTGCTGCTGCCTTTCGTTCCTCGCGCTTGCGTGCCCTGACCTCGGAACTTTCTTTTTGGGCTGACGGTTCGTTTGTCAGCTCACGTGCCGATACTGATGTTTCCTGATAGGCTGGGTCCATAGCGAGTGATATGGCAACAAGTCTCTCCATAGAATTGTGAACCACTGTAGGCACTTCGCCCTGATGGATTGCCGGTTCTATAACATCGAAATCATCGCCCCAAAAGAACTCAAACGAGCAGCCCGTGTATACACCGGATTTAACAAGGGCGAGCGCCCTGTCTCCAATATCGCACTTTGGAATGTCTGCCTCGAAATCTACTTGTGTACTCTTAGCGAAGAGACGAAGATTCCCGACGCCTTTGTTGGAGCGGGCTATAGTGGTATTCCTGTCGTGCAGCAGATCGAGCTTGACGTCTTGACTGTCCAAAAATTCCTGCGTGCAAGCTTGTGGCCGGATGATTTCCGTGTAAGGCTCGCCAATATCATCCAGGACTTGGCTCTCGTTGTTGAATATCAAGAACGTTCCGAATATGGTTCGGCTCTCTTCCTGGCTGCCATCGACACCGGGCTTAGTCTCTCTGATATGTACGGAGTCGAGCAAAATGCGAGACTCAACTTTCCCATTTTTCTTTCTCATTTTATTCTGTTTATTTATACTAAGTTTTACGTATTAGGGTCTACTTTTTTGGGCCGTCGATGATTACTTGCGCAGTGAACTGTATTGTTCCTGCTTGCCTGTCAGAATGGAAGGTTTCAGGCAGTATTTGGTATGTATCACCGTCGTAGACGATACGAGACCTCATGTCTATCAAGTTAGTGTAATTCATCCTTACCATGGCGACGGCGTAAGCGTCTACAGCCCCTTCGCTGAGCGCCCTCATACCTTTAGCCCATGAAACCGAAGCCCATACGGTGCATGTCTTTTCCCAGGACAACCCGGAACTGTCCTTGCCAAAGCGACCGATGCCGGCAGGTTTTCTCATATAGATGTCGATGCGTTTGTCGCGCATACCAGAAGAATAACCTTTCATAACTTCATATATGGTTTAACAAGTACGTCGAACGTGTAAGGCACTGAATAAAGGTTCTGAGCCGAAGCCGGGCTGCGCTGTGTGTAGCTGTTGTCCACTAGCATCAGCGATGCTTGGATGAGTGGCACAGGAAATTCCCCCCATTTCTCAACGATCTCCTCGTAGGAGCGCCCGCAGATATTAAGCACGGTCTGCTCGGCCGAGTCGGCGTATAACATAAGCAAATCATCCTCGCACTCGAAGTCTATTCGCGAATGCGCTTTGATCATTTTAATGGTTAACCATTTCATTGCTCACCTCCTTTCTCTTCTTCGCCGCTTCCGCTGCTTAAGGAAGGCCCGGACTCGCTGAGTTTCTTGGAGCCCACGACTGCCAAATTGGTTGATACGTAGAATTTATCTCCGTCGGGTATCGTGCCCAGGTCATATTGTGAGCGTATCTCGTTTGGGCACATGGCCCCAGTCTCCAGGTGTATCTTGTCAAGATTGGCCTGTGCTTGTGGATCCAGCCTTCTTAGAGCTTGCTCGCATACATGTATGCGTCTGCTGCCGAAGTCTCCAGGGTCTAAAAGTTTGGCATTGAGCTCGTCCTCCATCTCGCGCACTCTTGGCTGGATGGTTCTCAAAAGGAACTCTTGCGTTGCAGCCTCCGGTGTTTTGTAACTGGCACCCCCGCCGTCATCCATCATCATGATACGTGGCACTCCGAGAATGCGTGCAATGTCTGCAACTTGGAAGCCTCTGTTTTCAAGTGTCCGCAGCTCGGCTGCCGTCTGAGAGATTATCTTGGCGTCTGCCATATTGCTGAGGAATACGGCATCCTTGGAGAGCCAGTCTTCTTCCAACTGGTCAGTGATGCGTTTCAGCTCAGATTGGTCTGCACGTCCTGACGCTATGATGCCCCAGTCGGCAGGCTTCTGCGTCTGCTCTTGCACGAGTATTTTGTGTTTTCCACCCTTGGCCATGTCCTTCAATGTCTGTTCGTCGGCCGTGGCTGCTATGCTCAGGGCTTTGGATGCATAGGATATGATGGGCAGGCCCATGAGTAAATTGTCATCCAAAAAAACACTCTTGAAGTGCAGCATGTCACTAGCCGGGACGTTGGTACGGCTCACTTGCTTGCCTGGTTTGAGATAGGTGGGCGAATAGGTATTATTAGCCTGATTGTAATTTCCGCTTGTACACAGCCATAGTGCTACGGGGTCACCCATGTCGTTACGTTCGATATATACGTAGGCATTGCCCTTATATATTTTTTGAAACTCAATTTGCTCTTGCATCTGGCTGGCCGTCATGAGCGGGTTGGGGCGAATTTGCAAGAGGTAATTGATGGAGCGGCTTGTTCCGTATCTGTCCTCGATGAAGTTTCCGCCGGCCTTGTTCATGCGCTGGTACTGTATCACCATCTGACCCATGGTCTGCATGATGAGGGTGACTCCTCTATGCCATGCCGGAACTAGAAGAGAGGACCTGCCTGTCGGACGTATGGCACGCCCCTCCCAGTCGCCTCCGCTGGTCTGCGAAGTGCCCGCTGGTTGGTTGGGGGTTATCTCGCGCTTTCGTCCAAATCGTCTGAAAAAATTATCCATATTATTTTATCTGTCTAATAATAAGCAAAAACTCTTGCAAGGTTTACTCTATCTTCAACTCGGCACTGGCCTTCCATGTGAACGACCCTTGCATGAGATTTCCCTTCGTGGCCGTTATCTTGCATTGCGTGCAGATGGCTTTCCCGCTGAATGTGTCATTATCGCTGCCGTCCACCTTAAAAACAAGTGTGTATTCTCTACCAACGCGCTGAAGCATGGATTTAAGGGTGGTAGTATCTCCTACCAGATGACTAGTAGTCACTCCCCAATCTTTTTGACCAGTGATGCGATGCGTATAGTCGCCGTCGTCAGGCGAACTGGTTTCGATGGTTTCCGCGCTAAGCGTGACGGAGCAGCTCTTTGCTGCCGCGATGGCCTTATCGCCATCCATCACTATAAGGTCTTTCCCTTTTTTCATTTAGTCTAATTTTAATAGTTGCAAATCGTTGTCTCCTGACTTCCATTCCTGCGCTTGCGCCAGTATGGCGAACGTCTTGCCGTGCCAGGAGATAGTATCTATTGGTTGTATCTGGGTAATATTGCCGATGCAGACGGCCAACGTGGCATGGTTGTCTTTAAACAACTCGGCTCTTCGCTGGCACCCCTCCTTATCATATTGCACCGTGACGTAAGTGTAATCTTGATTGAGAGCGAGCCCGGTTCCATGTTGTGCTCCCTGCCTGGTAGTGATGACAGACGACACTCCGTAATCGTATGGGCTGGCATTGCCGTTGGGTATTGTATATCTGTTCTGTGACATATCAAGCCCTATGTTATCATATCCACCAGATGGATAGACCAAGGCCATGCGGATGTTGGAATAGGCGAGATGCAGGTATGTGCACTTTAGATCGCTCCCGCCGTCATCTGTCAGCATTCCTGGGTGTGTGCCGGTGGCATTACCTCCGAATCCTGATGTAGACGAAGATCCTCCCTTATAAGAGAATGGATGAATTATTCCGGAATATAGCGTAATTTCAACTTGCTGTGGCGTGTTGCGTAAGAAATCAGGAAGCGAAATGTACATGCCACTATTCTGGGCACTCAGAAAAGTGTACTTGTCTTTTTGGCTATTGAAAAAGTTCCCTACAATATCTCCGTTGTCGTCTATGTCTGCTTCTATGTAGACCGCATCTTTTGTCCATTCACTTGTTTTAATTGTATTTTTCTCCGTTATCTTGAGATAATAATCGCCTATTTTGATTGACAAATAAATGCCCCCATTGCTCACGTTGGCTTTCATGGCATACGTGGTTGGTGGGTGAGACTTAGCGTAGGCAATTCTTTCTCCCATCCCGTCTAATTTGCAACTGATATTGAGAAGTGAAGCGTCATCTTTCAATATGCATATTTTCCTCTCGGCTACCAATCTGAAGATAGGCTCCGGCTTGTTATCTATCAAATATGTTGTCACTTGCAGGTCGTCTTCTACACTACTCCCGTCCTTGCCCCATATACTATGAGAACCTTCGCTGTCAATATACAATACATCTTTTTCTGATGTCGCGCGCCTATATATAATGCCACATTGCATCTGCGGGCAACAGTACGTGCTTAGCGGAAAGGAATCTCCAATTCTCTGCGAATAATACTCAGCCGTATTAGGAACAATCAATCTGACCTGTGTGTTAGGCTTGAAGAATACGAAATTGTTTTCAGATTTGTCAACCTCGAATATATCAGAGAAATTGTCCAGCTCCATGACAGGCTGCGAATTGTCGCCATTGGCACCTGTGTCAAATTCACCGTGTACATAACGATAGAATTTGGCGAAGCCTGCTTTATTGCTGGCACTTCTGATCTGGAGATTTGCTAAATCATGTACGGATGACATGACGATGCTCCCGGAATTGTCTATATATTCCTTACAATCATGCTGAATGAAATAAAGATTTCCGTGCCACTCGTGGCAAGCAAGACCGAAATATTTGCAGAATGCCTCTACGCAATCGTATATGCTGCTTGTGGAATATGCATTTGTTGTTGCCTGTTGCTCGCGCTCTTTGACTGTGAGATACTCCCTGAAATTGTCGTTGACTACAAATACTTTGTCGATTGGCGCAACCTTAGGATATACCACTCCGATAGAATAGGGTAGGTGGGAAGATATTAGAGAGATGAGCGATGATAGCGACGTGATGCCATCATCTTGAATAAAATCAACGCCCTTCATGGTCTCCATGATGCCTTTGACAGGAAGATCTATGACATAAGGCGTAGGCTGCCAAGGCTGGCTGAATTGCTCCCCGCTAAGGAAACCAGCCCATAGAATGTTGCCATCTTCGGAACGAAGAATGACAGGACGGTCAGTTGAGTTGGATGGCATAATATCACCTAGAACACGTGTATCCTGACAAACAAACCGAATATAGCCGGATTGCGTACGGATGGGACTGTAATAATCGTCATCGCTATTTTCTCCTGTAGAAATGGGTTCAGGTGCACCCAGCAAATTAATGACTTCGTCAGCTTTCGTCGCTGATGCGTCATAAACTTGCAGGGTGAGCCTCTTGCTTACTCCTCGCTGAGTTAATGTCTTGAAAATTATCTGCCAACGTACTACCATAATTTGATATTGGATGTTACCAGCTCGCCTCTTCCTGTTCGGCGGCCGTTATTGTTTAACGTGATAATGATTTTTTCAGCGTCGAACTCTGTCGAAAGCCTGAGGTTTTTTAGTCCGCCTGGGTCTTCGAGTTGTGCCGCCAAGTTTCCTGTCTGGGCTTGATTGAGCACTGTCTCGCCAGAGTTGAGTAACGCTGGAACGAGGTCGCCGCTATAGGAATTGCCTGGAACCCTGAAGCCGCTGGCGGCATGTACCACGCCTCCGTGAGCAAATGGTATCATATTTGTGGCTGAGTTCGCCATTAATGCTCCAGCAACTGTTCCAAGAGCAACAGTGTTGGCGTTGACCGCTACCGTATTTGCTCCCTGACTTGTGGCCGAGAATACTTGGATGATACTTGAAACTCCTTGAATGACAGAGATAAGGCCTTGCGCAAAAGAGATGACTTTTTGTACACCTTCCGGCATCTTGATGCCCATTGCTTGGAGCCCGCTGGCAACAGAGGAAAGCCCGCTGACTACCTTGCCCGATTGCGTGACTACGCTTTTCAGGTCTTCGCCACTTACTTTATTCCCCTTGCTCTTGCTGTCTTCTGACATATCTCCCTCCGGGGACATCTTCAATGCGGGTAATCCGTTCTGACTCCTATATTCATTGATTTTTTCAAACAGCGCACCCAAGGCTTCGTCAATATCCATAGAATTGCCAGGCGTGTCAATGTCTAGGATTTTCTTCCATATTCCGGTAGTGTCGAAGTCGGTAAGACTGATGCCATCTTTCAAGGCCTCCTCGATAATGCTACCGTACATTTTTGCGTCTGAAAGTTGTTCTGTGAGCTTCTGCCGGATAGGATCGCCAAAATCTGTGTTGCTAATCTCTTGACGCAGCGAAGAAATGAAGCCCTCTACGTTGGCAGGCGTGTTTTTAGAAAAGTCTGTTTTTGTTAATTCTTCCAGCCTCTTCTTGGCAGCGTCTATCTGCTTTTGTATATTTATCCATTCCTCGTTTGTTATGGTTGTGCTCTGCCGAAATTTTTCCAGGAGACTTATCTGCTCCTTAATGTCATCTGCCGAACCCTTTGATGATGCTTTGCTCTGAGCGTCATCCTTGAGCTTGTCTATCTCCTCATTTCTGTCTTGAAGAGCTTTTATCTCGCTGACTATCGCCTGTCTACGCTCTGTTGACGCATACACATACTCTTGAGTCAGTTTATTGATTTTCTCATTATTCAACTGCTCTTCCGTTTTAGGCGTACTAGTAGCCTTTGTCGTATGAGTCTTTGTCTTTTTAGCCTTGGCTTTCTTAGGTGTGTAATTCCCATATTTCTTTTTGGGTGATGAGGTCGCGGCTTTTTTGGCTGGCGCCATTCTCCTCCTAAGAAAATGTCCTTTTTCCTCGCTGTAGTAATACTGATAACCTCCTACGATTTCACCGTCTCTGACGATGCGCCCTCCCGGTAAGCGACCGTAATGCGTCTTGCTCCCCTTGCCTCCGTTCTGCCCTGAGGCTATGCCTAGGATGGTTGCAGCAACATTAAGCCTTGGAAAGAAGGCGTACAAGAAGTTGCTGGCTGATAAGCCCATCTCGCTTATCTTGTTTTTCAGCTCTGATACTTTTTCTAAAACTGTCGCAAATGCGTTAACTACGCCTGTCTCCAGTTCTTTTTTCAATCCAGCCCATCCCTCTGTACCAAACGCCTCGCGCTCAGCTTTGGCAAGACGTTCGTTTGCCAGCTCCAAGTCCTTCATCTTTTCGCCAACCTCGCCTGTCTGTTTCTTCGTCTCTTCAAGGTTGGTGTTGAGCGTACTGATAGCCTTTCCTATGTTTACGCCGGCTTTCGCGCCCTGCTTGCCGAACACTGTTTGAAGTACTTCGCCGGCAGCCTGAGAGCCCTCTTTGGTTTCCTGTAGGCGGTCGGAAACTAGTTTCAGAGCCTCGAATACCGTCATCGTTCCGTCAGAAAGCTTCTTTGCCATGTCTTTGCCATTAATGCCAATAGAAGCCAGAGCCTGCGCTGTTGAGCTGCTCATGATGCGCAGATTCTTGATGCCCATCACTATAGCGTTCATGTTTTCGTCAGTGAAGATGCCACCCTCGCTGTTGTGTATAATGGCAATAAGCTGGGAAGCAGACACGCCTGCGTCATTGAAGGCTGGCGCATATTGCTGTATCATGTTTAGAAGCTTTTCACCGTCGCCATCTATCATGCCCTGCATTCCGTCACGTAACAGTTGAATGGCTTCGTTTCCCGTCATCCCGAACTGCGCCATGAGTGTATTCGCTGCATTGACTGCATTGCGAAAGTCTACGTTGTACGTGTCAGACAATGCGCTAAGCCTGTCAGTCATGTCGCTAACATCCGCTCCTTTCAGGCCTGTGGTTACCATCGTGGCATTATCTCTCTCTTCCAGCTTCTCGTTATATTCATCCCAAGCCGTTGCAGCCTTGTATACTGCCGCAACGGATGCTCCGATGGCCGCAGTAAGGCCGATGGTGCCAGTCTTGCAGATCTCAAGAACAGAGCTGTTGACACCGAGCTTTCCACCGATCACATCTAATACATCGCGCCATCCCGTCGTTCCCTGCGTCGCCTCACCTATGGAGCGTGATACGCCGTTGAGCTCTTCACGATAGCTCCTGACGCGCTCACGTAACTGGCTGAGTGATGCGTTGAGAGACTGGCCGAACGGGCTGGCTTTTTCTGTTTCCGAAAGGCTGTTGTATTGCATTGACAAGTCGGTGTAAGCCTTGACCATCTCGTTGAGTCTGCCTTTCGCAGTCCTGCTCACCGTATTCATCTGGCCAAGGGTCTGTACGTATTTCTGCGTGTCTCGCTCAACAACTTCCAACGTGCCGCCTACCTTACGGCAGCCGTCTATATAACGAGTAATGGCCTCACTCGCCCTCTTCAGCTTATCATCGTATTCTTTGCTGTCTATTTTTAGCCGGAGTATGTTATCTGCCATTTTTATTCTGGGTGTTTTTGTTTAATATATTTTCTAGCTCGTTGTCTATGATTTCAGACAAGTTATCCGCGGCCTGCATAATTGCTGCCTTACTAGCCCCCTTGAAGAAGTTCCTTGCCTTGATGCTGCCACGGTTCCCGTAGACGGTTGTCCTTATCCCTGTGCCGTTATTCAGGTAGCGTAAGATGAATCCACGGTCTAGTGGGCCATAGCTCATAACCCTACTAGTGCGCTCTGATCGCTTGCGTCGGTTACCTCCCCATTGCCCTGGCTTCAGCTTCTTGGGTGGTTCATACAGAGTGGCAGTATGTACCTTTCTGGAGCTTAATATGTTGACATTTGCGCCCAGTAGCTTCTTGTAAACGGATGTGCGCACAGAGCGCGCTGTTCCTCTTGGGTCATAAGCCATAGAATTTTTTTGACTATCGACGATTTCTTTTCTAGCCTCGATAATGACTTTTCTAATAGCATTACGCAAGATGCGCTCTGTGTTTTTGTCAGTTGACAATGCCGCCTCCAGCGTGCGACGCTGCTTGATGATAACATCATCGTTCATTTCTACAGATAACATGTCGTATGTTTTTTTCTCTTAAAAACACGCATTGTATAGCCGTAGGTATACCAAAAAAAAGCCTCCCACGCATCACGCGCAGGAGGCCCCAAGAGTTCATTTTATTATGAAATCGTGCTTACTCGAAGCACTAAGAATGGTTGCGCCGCCAGCCCGGCGGCGGCTTTTGTTCAAAACGGCTATACAGTGGCCGGGGCTGGAATGTTTTCAGCGGCACGGCGTATACGATTACTCAGGTCTAAGAGTGCGCCTTTTAATTGGCCGGCTTCATCCTCAGTAAAGCCTCCCTTGCCGCCGTTGCCGTCGATGCCATACATCTTATGCTGGAACCATGGCACAGACTTGTCAAAATAAGTACGTGCTATTTCCCTCCATGAAACGGCGAGGTATATGTCACTCATCCGAGCCTTCATGTCGGTAATCTTGTTTGTTTGTTTCACTGCTGCTTCCATAATTATTTATTTTTAAGGCTCTCCCCGGAAGAAGAGCCGTTGTTTGTTAATCATCTTTTGGCATGTCCGTAATTCTGTCGAAGATATCTTGCGCATACTCCAGTAATTGTGGATAGCCGTTAGGGTAACTGTTGCAATAGTTTCTGATTGACTCAATCAGCTCTTTCTCCTCAAAGGAGAGCTCCATCTTGAATTTCTGTTTTTTCCTCATTGTTACTGTATTTCTTTTGAACACTGCAAAGATACTACTTTTTTGGATAGTAATAAAATAAAATACTATCTATTTTAGTAGTACCCGATGAATTTAACATTTTCCCAATGACAACGGCCGGCATCCTCGCGGATACCAGCCGCTTTGTTGCATGTTTAATCAAAATCTATCGTATGAAATTCACTTTGCTGCAAAAGAAATAGGGGCGGCAGTAATAAGTGCGCTGCGCGCCGCTACCCATCGTGCCCGTCTTCAAACTAACCACACTCCACCAGTAGGGACGCTCGTTCGAACGTCCGCAATCTTGCTCAGCAGAGCTCGCCCCACAAACCACACCCACGCAACCTACCCAAAAAGGCCTCACACCATCACGGCGTGAGACCCTACACATACCTAAAATCAATAAAACCAACAAAAAACTTATCACTTAACGCATTTCAGTTTCAACCATACACCCCCGGCAACTGCTAGGGCAAGCACTGCAATCACCACCGCAAGCCAGATATTATGCTTCCGCACGGGCTGGGCAGTGATAGTCCGCGTAACATAGGCAGTATCCATCTTATTACGATACACAACAAGGGTGTCGGTACGCAACCGCACATTATCACTCCCAATGGCCCTGCTCCTGTCTCTGTTGCCGTAATGCCATTCGTAACGCTCCACGACCTTGCCTAACGTGTCCTTCACGATCACGATGCTGTCCTTATAGCGCATTGCAACACTATCCCTAAGCACAGTCATTACACGCACACTGTCACTTGCTCCCCGATGCACATACACCGTGTCATGCACAGTCCGATAATTGTCCGTCACCACTCTCTTAGTAGTACACCCGCACATCAGCCAAGCTGCCAGCACCATAACGGCAATGTCCAACAGCCAAGGCCACGTCACCTTCCACGCTCTTCGTATATCCATATCATTTATCCTCCTCACTTAATCGTTATCATCGTCAAATACCCCTATACTCCTCCTCCGCATTAAAACACGGACAGGCCTTCACCCACTCAGAAGGTTCTATGCGCCCGTCATGGTTCTTGTCGGGTGACAAATCACGGTGTCCGCAAACCTTAGCATTTGGAAACTGCTTCTTCAGCTTCCGCAGCAGGTCGGCCAGTACCCTGCGCTGTGCCGGTGTGCGCGTGTCCTTGGGCGTTCGGCCATCGGATGCCAGTCCGCCCACGTAGGCCACGCCTATGCTGTTTGCATTATGGCCATACACATGAGCGCCCACCTCAGACACGGGTCTCCCTTGATGCACGCTGCCGTCCCTGTATACCACGTAGTGATAGCCTATAGACTTCCAGCCCTTGGCACGGTGCATCTTGTCAATGTCTGCCACGGTCACGTCGCGACCCTCGGGCGTAGCGGTGCAATGCACTACAATCAGATTGATTTTTCTCATACCGCTAATCCTTTCCCACATTCTTATTTGCCTGACGCATCGCCTCAGCAAGCACCGCCACTATCTGGTCATGCGTCAATGTCTTTTGTACTAAGTCTATCGCATTCTTGATGCTGTTGCGCGTCTTCTCATCAGCCTTCTCCTTCATGCTCCATATCTCTGTCACACATAGCACTATCGCGATACCTATAGCTACAACAGGTACATAATAGTACACATTGAACATATACATCACAAAGTGTATCAGCATATCGATGCAACCCGACACTATCATCATGCCCATGTACAACAAGAATTTCGAAAATGAGCGACTGAAGGCATAACTCGTACGCGCCTCACCACGCATCTTAGCCTTGCGCCATCCAAAGCACAAATCAGAACCCATCGCCACAAGCACGGCCAGCATCGCTACAAGAAGTATCGTTGCCAATAGCGGCAAGCCATGCAATATACCATTCAATTCTTCCATCATCTCATACTTTACAATTAATAATTTATATCAAAACAATATTCACATTCTTACCACAACGCACTCTATCCTCACTCAAGTAGGGACGTACGTTCGTGCGTCCGCAATCTATCCACACCAGTTGTAGTGGCCGTGCCTCGTGCCGGCCTCGCCTCAATCCGCAACCGAATAACACCCTAACCAACACCAAACCCACACCTACGGCCTATCACCCAACCTTACAAGCTCAATGTAAGCCGTCTTGCCATACGTCGTGCCATTAACAGTAGACACCCCTATGCCATACACACGTGCCACATACACGCTGTTGGCCTGCATAGTCTCCACATTCCGCCTATTTTGCAGATATTCATAGAATGTGAGCTTGGCCGTATTCGCACCCGTAATGACAATAACTTCCCAACATTTTGCCACGCCACTGCCTATAACAACACTTTTTCGGGGCGTGACACCCCACGTTGCACCAGCCGAGTAATTCAGACCGCTGTTGTCCATCACTATCGTCTCCCAAGGCACTGCGTCGCCTACCCAGGTCTTATTACTCACCAGCCGCTCCTTGCGGCGCATACCGTTCACCAGCTCACGGACACCCGTCAAATTCAAATACTTATCTGCCATATCACTATAATTATATCATTAATACCCTCACCAGCCCCCTCACCAATCTGTAGGGACGTACGTTCGTGCGTCCGCAACCGAATAACATCCTAACCACATCCTCGTTCGTGCGTCCGCAACCAACGAACTAACTATTGCATATCGTATCAATCTCCGAATTTGTGATAGCCACCATAGACGCCTGCACACCGCTCAACTTCGAGTCTATCTCCGTCTTCGTATAAGCATCCCCAATGCCATAACCGTTCAGCGTTGTTGCCTTCGTGGCCTTCGTGTTGATGCTGTTCTGAAGCGCCGTATGCTTTGTGTCCGCCTCGCCCTTGGTATAAGCATCCGTAATGCCGTAATCAGCCAACTTCGTCCGGCCGTTGCCCACCTTCACCAAGTCATCACCGTTCCAATAGTACGCCACACCGTCCTCAGAATTGATGAATATCTTATTTCCGTATGGATGGTCGCCTGATGCGTTGTATAAGGAATCGTTTTCCCATGATTTGCTACCACTAAGTGAGTCGCCAAATTTTACACCAACAAAGCATTTTTCAGTTGTGTTAAATTTTACCGTAACAACAGTGCCTTTTGCATAGCCTTGCGAAATGGTAGCTCCTGCAGCAAACCCGTTGAACACCTCCATGCCGCCACTGACATCCGCCAGAAGGTTAGACTCCTCCTTCGTATACGCATCCTCAATGCCATACCCCGCAAGCGTAGTGGCCTTATCAGCCTTACCGCTGTTCAGGTCATCAAGACCCTTGTTCAGGTTGCTCAGGTTCTGGTTCAGGCTCTTCCCCGTCGCGGCACGGTTGCCGTTCTGAGTGGGCAGGGCGTCCACATTCGTCACATTGCTAGACGGATGGGTGTGCGCGCTCGGCGCATAAGTGCTCGGCTTGCCCGTCACACCGCTCCATGGCACCTGGTCAGCCTTGGCGGCATGGCCCGCCTCAGTAGCCGAATCTGCCGTAGCTGCCTTGCCTGCCGAATACTCCATATAGCCGTCGGCACTGTTCATCTTGCTCTCGTCAACAATGATGTACATCCTGCCCGTAGACGTCACCTTAATAGTGTCTCCAAGCTGTGCCTGACCCGTCGTAAGCTTATACCTCGCCGTGTCGTCAGCCACAACCACAACACGCTCCAGCGCGCCCTGGGGTATGTTCGCCAAAGGTATCACACCCGCGCTGCCCCAGTTCACCCCGTTTGCCTTCGTTGCCGTGTCGGCCAATGCAGCTTTACCAACTTTTACCGCTCCACTGCGGAGCTTGCTGTCATAATACTTCAGACCGTTATAGTCCAGATACTTGTTACTCATAATCGTCTCCTTATATGTTAATATTGTTGTATGTTGTTGTATGTTGTTATACGTTCTCAATCGTTACTGACCGTGGGGCGGATGCATCTGTCACCGTGGCCTTCTGTGGCTCAGGCTCGGCCGCTGACACAGTGGCAGCAATCCTCTTTATTACAGTTTCGGCCGTTGCGCTCTGCTCCGACGTGTTTTTTGCCGCCATATCTCCGTCATTCGTAGTCACCACCGTCATATCCGTGGCCTGCTTGCCGCTGACTGGCGTGGCTGCCGACAGACCGTCTATGTCATTGTCGCTTATCCTGTCGAGCGTGAGGCTCTCATAGCGTGCCTTGCCAAGACGGCCATCCTTGGCAACCGGAATAGTGCTTCCTGTCAGGTCATCTACCTCTTTCAGCTGCTCAATATCTATGCTTTGGCTTTGTATCTTGGCATATACCTGCTCTGAAACCTTAGCTATCTCATTTTCTGTCATACCGTAACCTCCTTGAATGTTAGTGTACTGCCGTCATTGTCAATGGCCACGGCTGTCTCCATATCGTTTGCCACACCGTCGGTTACGGTAGCCTGAATGCCGTTCGTTACAATTTCACCCATGTCAATCACAATGCCTTGACTTTTTCCGCTTGCATCCTTGCCCCCGATGTTCTTAAGCATCTTTCCGCCTTGTATCAAGAACACGCCGTAGGTCACTCTCTGTATGCGTACTTTCGTGCCGCCGTAATCCTCACTGATATAGCCGCTGCTCACGTAGAAGAGATACCATCCGTCTGCAAGCATCTCTGTAACGGGCAGGCCCTCGCTGTCCTCCGATGGAGATACGTACACCTTGTCCTTGGCATCCTCGGCACCCGACGGAACGTATATGCGCTTACCGTCAGACCCTGTAATGTAGGCAGGGTCATATCTCCACCAGGCATCTTGCGGCCGGGGAAGGCCCGGCGCTATGTCATACAAGCTCACCATTGTTCCCGGAGCGTAACATTGCGTATAGTACATGCCACGTCCCCATCCACGCTTGTGAGCGCTCTGCGCTATCTGCGAAAGCCCCGTAAAGCCTAGATTGTATGCCGGATTGCCGTCAGCGTCACAGAATATCAGATAAGGCAGGCCGGTATCCGCTTCCACACCTATCTTGATGTAAGGAGTGCCCTTTTCAGAATTCACGAACGTAAACTTCTTCGCGTCCGCCTCTATTCCATCGGGGGTGATGCTCAATCCGCTGCTTTTCAGCTCTCCGTTCACGCTCTTCGTTACGCTTGCCGTAATCTCATCGGGCATCTGCTGTATCTTCGAGTTGGCCGTCTCTAGTCCTTGCTCGGTCTTGGTCACTCGCTCCACAGTCGAAGCTATGCTGTCAGCGTTCTGCTGTATCTTCGAGTTGGCCGTCTCTAGTCCTTGCTCGGTCTTGGTCACTCGCTCCACAGTCGAAGCTATGCTGTCAGCGTTCTGCTGTATCTTCGAGTTGGCAGACTCAAGCCCCTCTTCCACAGAAGATACACGGCTGGATACACCATTTGCCGTTACGTTAATGTCAGTTATCGCATTTTTTTATTAGAAATGCTGTCCTCCATCTCTTTGAGCACCTCTGCAAAAGTCTTGGATTTGTCGGTGGTCAGATACAAAAAATTAGTGTTGATATAACTCCCCGTCGGGCATAAAATCATCACGCATCGAGAGCTCAGAGGATAGTACTCGCATATATTGGTATATAGAGCAATCTTCGGAGCGCTCCCCACGGCAACCAGGCTGAGGGCGTTCTGCCTGTCCGTCTCGTAGAAGTTGCCCAACTGCACCACCTCATCGCCTGCCTCCGGAAGGTCGTTGACGTTGTCAGGGTCACTGGGCGGCTCAGCATACGTCTTGCCGTTATACTCAAGATATACACTGCCCTCTTCGTCGTCTGTGTATAAGTCAATATAATGGTACACCTTATCGCCAACTTTCACGGCGTCGCCAGTCCTTACGCAAGTGCGCCAATAATATTTATTCCTGACGTTCTGATATACACCTTCCGCAAGATTAAAGGTCTGGCACATCACCATATCACCAACATGAAAGAGGTTATGCGTCCGTCGCTCACCGTCATCAGCCTCAAAATAGCACCGTCTTGCCTTGATGGTTGCGTTGCTCGTTGCCGTCTTGTCCGTCACGTAGAGGGCCAGCTGGTTGTCAGTTATCCACGTACCAGCTATGTTGAAGAACCGGGCGGGATAACCATTATACAGCATGCCATCTTCATCAACATCGGCCACGGCCACGATGCGTGCTCCGGCCCCGGTAAGATTGAGGTTGCCTGCCGAAAACTCCGCCTTTCTAACATCCAGCGCTTGGAATATGGCCCTCATGCGGACGGTAAGTTTATCTATCTCCAGCCAGCTCTCCTTGCCATCATACATCATCCTGAAGCCCACGCCGTCCTGCATACCGCTGTTGAAGGCAGAGCTCCGAATGTTATCGCCAGTGAGCTGCCCGTTTATCTTCACGTCCTTACCGAAGCCGATGTTGCCCTCAGCCGTGTCGTCATGCTCCTTGCTCAGAAACAGCTCGCTCAGAGGCCTCCCGCCTACCTTGATACCCTGCAGAAAGTCTATCACACCCTCTGCCGTGTCGTCATGCTCCTTGCTCAGGAACAGCTCGCTGAGAGGCCTCCCGCCTATCTTGATACCCTTCAGAAAATCTATGATGCCCTCAGCCGTGTCGTCCGTATCCTTGCGCAGGTAGGGCGCCCCGGCGAGGTACGACAGCAGGGCGAGCAAGGCGTCGCCTATCCGCGTGGCAGTGTTGGCGGACGTATGGCGTTCGTCGCGTATACCCTCGTACAGGGTACGCAGCTGCTGCAATGCTTGTGTCGGTGTGAGTGTATCTGCCATATTCGTTCTTTTTCGCAAAGATAGTCTATATCATGTGTTGTGGAAAATACACGGCATAGGTTGGTTCAAGAGTCCCCGTTGTCATCCATTCCTTGTAAAGAAATAAAACATCCCCAAATCCTGCAAATCCGGTCCCTGGGCGGAATGCAGGATTTGACCGCTCTGCCCACTAAAACAATGGCAAATCCTTGGCAAGTGGGCGTTTTTCGCGCAAAAGGGGTCCCAAGTTACCGTTTCAAGACGGCAATTTGGGTGATTTTGCGCGAGTTTTCCACTGTCAAAAAACGCAAACCGCCCAATATCAACGATTTGGCGGTTTGCGTGACGGCTCTGCCGCCGCTGCCTGCCTTAGCAGCCCCCACCGCCCTAAGCCGACTTGGCAATTGCCTCCCTTTGATATAGCGGAATATGTAAAGACCTTTCAACTCTGCAACGTCGGCAATTAACTCTTTTGTCGCTGCAAGAGGTATGGCAATTGCCATTCGCGGTATGCGCCGGACGGATGAGCATCATCGGTTCAGTGCTTTAAGAGTAAGGAATAATAAACATTTGTTGAAAATACTTTCCGAAACATTTGCATAATCAACAAAAGTTTATTATCTTTGCAGTGTGATTAAAAAGAAAGGACATAATGAAGAAAAAGAGAAAATCAAAGGAACTTAAAGAAAAAGAAGATGACCTGCTGTTCTATTTAGAGTATTGGAAGAAGTTCCCCAATCACTTTCAGAAGATAGCGCAAAAGGAAATCGACGAACTAGAAAACAAAATTAAGAACCATTAAGGTAAGCCTCCCGTTAGGGGAGGCAGACCTTCTAAACATAAAGAATGATATGAAAGAACAAATAAGACAGCTCGCAGAAAGAAGCCGGATGGCCAAGACCAAAGAGGAGAAAGAAGCCGTGGCCAAGGAGATGGAAACGTTGAAGAACCAAGATCCCAAGGCATTCACCGAGGCCCTTGAAAGTCTTATCCATACAACGGCAAAAGAGGTTGAAGACCTCACCATCGCGGAGAAGATGGGAGAGGTGACAAAAATGATTTCAATGGCATATATCGCCAAGACTTATTTCGGCAAGTCGCGTTCATGGCTTGCCCATAAGATAAACGGCAATAAGGTGAACGGAAAAGTTGCTACCTTTACAGAAGAGGAGCGCAGCATATTCAAACATGCTCTTGCAGACATGTCGCAGAAATTAGGCTCATTGGGCGTTTCACTTTAGCCCTTTCTTTTAATCACACCAAGCCCCGACACTGAGCCGTGCCGGGGCTTTTTCTTGCAAAAAAAAGCCCCGAGCATAATGCTCAGGGCTGTGCATCCGTAGGCCAACGGACGGCTTGTTGTCAAACGAGGCGATGTTAACGAGCCCCGGCCTAAATCTCTATGGAATCAGCCGCACGGCGTATGCGGTTGCTCAGATCAGTGAGCGCCCCCTTGAGCTGGGCACGCTCCTCGGCGTTAAACTCCGTGGGCTTGTTGTTGCCGTCGCGACCGTCCATCTTATGATAGAACCATGAGGCCGACTTGGTGAAGTAAGTCCTTGCGAGGTTGCCCCATGATATGGCAAGCAGTATGTCATCCATCTGCTGCTTCATTGTCTGCTGTTTGGTTGTCTGCATTGTCTCCATATTTTCCCTTTCCTATTTAAGGAAGCCCTGCCCGCTTGAGCAGGGCTTTTCTTTATCCGTAAATCATTTCTTCAAATAGCATTACCGCATAGTGGAGAAGTTCTTTCTGCCCATTAGGGTAAGCTCTTTTGTAGTTTCTGATGGCCTCAATGAGGTCGTTTTCTTCGTTTGTGATTTCTTTCTTCATATCGTTAACTCTTTATGTTTGACAATACAAAGATAATACAATTTATTGTACTAACCAAATAATCAGTACACTAATTTATACTATAAGGAAAGATTTAACATTTCAGATCGTCAACGATAGCACATACCCCGCCAAGTACCCCGTCAAGGTAGTACCTTTATTTCAACAATCTCTTGCCCGCTGTGAGAAAATTGTGGAACATAGCACCATACGCCTTGGTAGCATCCTTTGTCTCTTCTGCGTTTGCAAGGCGATAAGGTTCTATGTATGCCTTTGTGTTGAAGTGCAGTCCATTATTGTCAATGAGGAGATGGGCCTCGAAAGTGTCGTCGTTGTTGCATTTTTTGAACACGGCATAGCATCCTTTGTGGTTATCTAAAGCGAGTATGTCGCCTTCTATCCACTTCTGCCGGGGAAGTTCAATCTCTCTGTAGTTGTCCTTGATGATTGCCCCCAATTCAGAGTCGGCAAGCGTACAAGTAATATTATTATCGTGATTGATAAAATAGATGGTGTCTTTGGCCTCGCCACTAATCTCCATTGTTTTTGTTGCTCCGAGTCCTTTCAGAATGTCTATTACTTCGCTGCCACGGCCTTTACGGCCTCTAATGAATACTTTTTTCTTTTCTTCCATAGTTATTGTTTTTTCTGTTTTTCAAAATAGAACTCCACTTTATGCGGAGTATAGCTGACAAGTCCGTAAGCTGCCGACATACGACCTTGAAAAGTCTTCATCAGATGCTCTGCCTGTAAGCCTATCTCTTTGCGAAACGTCTCTATATCGAAAGTGCCCTTACGAAAGTTGCAACTTCGGCAGGCAGGCATGTAGTTACTCAACTCGTTCTTACCACGAACAATCTTATACTGCTCATAGGTCGGTATCGGCTTGCCTTCCTCCTTTAGGATTTTCACCCATAATTCATAGTCCTCACGGCTATTTACAGCTTTGATACATTCATCGCTCCATCCCCGGAGCAACGGCACAAAGTGGTCTATCTGCATATCTTTCAGTTCTATCTTCTTCCCGCAGTAGGCACAATGCCCGTCGTACTTCTGATATACTAATTCTCTGATTTGCTTTCTGTTCATTTTGAACCTCCTTTCTGAGATTTCAACACATTTTTAAATTCCAAAGAGTTGATAAGGCACATGCCTTCCACATTCACCCCAGCTTCCTTGGCCATTCGGCAAGCCCAATTTCGTGCTTCTGTTATGGCGTCTTCTGTCATTCTCCTACAGCAAACAGTTGCTTCTTGGATTATTATGTTTCCTTTAGGGCCAAATCCCATAAACGTGAGCAAAAAATATCTTTTTCTTGATTTTACAAGCATAGTTATTTCTTTCTAAGTTCAAACGCCGTGCAAGGACGAACATAGTTACTAAGGGACGTGTTGTTCCAGTTGAAGACGCCGCCCGAACCGAAGCCGACGACCCAATTGTCCCACGAATCGACCTCGCTTGATGACCAATACACATCTTCTTTCATCGGAGTGCCACGAACCAGTTTAAGAGCTTCATTCAAATCTTCTCGGTAGAGGTACATGGCTGCAAGTTGGCCGGCTGTCGGAATATACAAGTCAGCATCCAACTCGAATGCAATACCAGCCTTTCGAAGATGTTCTGTACAAGACTTCATGTCGAAGTCGTTAAGAGCATCAATTTCGCACATGTAGAACGAGGATGTAGATACTGGATGCGCATCGCCTGATAATAGAGGTGTTCCAACACCTTTCAAATCTTCTTTAGCAACAATCCACTTGTGGCCATGGTAGCTAACCATAACATTACAGAGCTTTGGCGATGGCACGCTTTTTGCACCGTTGAAACGAACTGGCATGAATCCATCTTCAACAAGATACACGCCATCTTCGATAATGGGCTCGATGTATTCATGCTTACAACCCTCTACTTCATCATCTGACGGAGTACGTGTTGCGAACGACTCTTTGAAACCAAAGATGAACGAAGCATAAGCTTTGGCTTCATCAAAGTTGCTTGCGTTGTTAATAGCCAACTGCAATAAATTTAGTTTCTGTTTATCTTCCATTAGTTTTTAAATCAAGATTTATTTCTACTATATCCATTAAATTATTGAATTGCTCAATAGTCTGTATAGCCATAGATGCTAATATATGGCGCATTTTATTTTCTTTTTTGTAGACTACACAAAACCACGATCTCCCTTTAATTGGTATGGCACGGTATATGTCTATTGTATAAACCTTTCCCATATATGAGAAAACATCAGTACCATCATTTTTAAATCCATTATCAAGAAGAATGTTTTCTGTTATTTCTTCCATAATTATTGTTTTCTTTATGTATTAGCCTCTTCTTTTTTAATCAACAATTCTGAATTACCAACTCCATAATTTTCTGCACTTATAAGCTGTTCTTCAAGCATAGTGCGGTTTAAATTTTCATCCGATTCATGTGAAAGATGGTTATACCATTTCGTGCCACATGTAGGGCACTCGTGCAACACAATGATTTCGCCAAAACTATCTTCGGAATAGCCAACAATACCCCTTAGCTCTTCCCATTCTGCACCCATATTATTATTGCAATTAGGACAACTGAAATGCCATGAATGTTCATAGCTCTGATATTGTGGTATGAAAGGTAGATTCCATTCATACATATATAATTTACGTTCTCTTGGCAGCCAAACTGGCTTTTCTGTCTTTATAATCATAGTTAATCCTCCGTGATTTTAATATCGACATTCATCAGTTTTATAAACTGATTAAAGTGCTTGTCTGTTATTTTTTTTGAACATGTCATCAAACAGTTTTTCCCGCTTTTTGTCGAGGTCATGCTTTAAGCATATCATGGACAAGAAGAGCACTGCTATTGCTATAAATCCGATTATGACCATTTTACTTCTTTGCTTGTTTTGCGTGTTTTAAAAAATCCCGTATCACCGCTGCTGCCTTCACCACTGTTGCATCAGATATTAGCAGGTGTTTCTTGTCGATGGCAGCTAGTTCGTCATTGTGATGAATATACTTAATTGTATTACTGTCTTCATCAGCTTTTCTCCTGTATTCTTCCGTTCACCAGATCGAAGCCGTGCAAAGCTTCGAGCAAGGCGATGAAATTATCAATCTTACTTCCTGCGTCTCTCTTCCTTGGCTTACGGTTATCCATGCCGTCAGTGGATGTGTCAAGCACCATATTTCCTGCTTCCCATTGCCATAGTGCGTTCTGGCTGAACCTTATAGCAGGCGGGTCATTTTTAATTAAATAGTCCATCTCCAGTACAAGAGGGTTGAATGTTGCGTAATTCTGCCTGCATGGGATGATGATTTTTGTTGGATCGACTACCCGCCCGGCACGTTGGAAATAGCTAAAGAAATAGGCACTTAGCGCGTTGATAGGCGTCTTAGCCTTGTACGGGTCGTAAAGGAAGGCTCCGAAGCTGATGCCCCTGTTCTCAAAAAGAGAGGCTACTCGCCCTACCGGGAGCTCAGGCTGAAGCGTCTTGCCGGGGCTGACGCTCAACCAACCACTACGCACCCATGAGCGGAACACCTCTCTCATGGCAGACCGTTCCATGGCGTGCTCTGTTATCCAGGCGTCACAATCAGCCAAAAATTGTCCTGTCCTCCTGTTATAACAAAGATAAGACATGGCATGTAGGTCGTCGCCTAGCGAAAAGTCAAGACCTACGAAAACCACCCAGCCTTCATCCCCTTTACAATCATCCACGCGCATGGGTACCTGCAACCTTCGTATATCATCTGCCGTTATCCATTCCTCCATGGATGCAGAGTGATAGACATTCATCAGTTTGGAGACATATTCGGGCAACTTGCTGCTTTCCATCCTTACTTTTTCGGCCCAATCATCATAGAAAGAGTTCTGAACTATCTTGCCCAACATGGGATTTACCTTCATCCGCACGATACGGCTTGTCATAAGCGTCTCTTCATCACGCTCCCAACTGTCCGGCTCCAAGAGCAGACACATGGTCCTGTCTCGCTGCAATGCGCTGCTTCCGTCTTCTTCATCCAGCATAACGTGTAAGGCTTTCAGTTTCTCAATGAACGGTCCCTCGGTAATTGTGCCTGCTGTTGTGGTAGTGAAAGTGAGAGGCTCACGCCGTGGCCCCATGGAGGACTCAATGACATCTATAAGATTTTTCATCTCGCTTTTCCCCTTTACCCATGGTGACGAGCCGTACTCATCCGCACTACACAGCTGGGCGAACATTCCATCTTTTGTCTTCCCCCCAGCCGTAAGAGGGCGTATGCTGCTGTTGCGTATACCCCTGTAAGCTGGCCTCCAATCACACACGGATGCGGTCTGTCTGATATGCCCGCCGTCATCTAGCTGGCTTATCATCATGCGTGTTCTATTGTATAATATATCGCTTTGATCTTTCGAGTTGGCACAACAGTATATCTCGGCATTAGAGTCTTCCAGGAAGAAAAACACTACCTGGATGAATGCTGAAAGGCCGGTCTTGTTCGTCTTGCGCGGAGCAAAGAAAGTGAAGTCTGTACACAACCTCCGTAAGTCAACAATCATCCCGTCTTGCTCTTTTTCCGTTGGCAGCAGCTCACGTGTTCCGGCCTCATTGCCGGTAGGCACCCAGGCATGAGGCCCGAAGACTGCCGCGAGTACGAATACCTGAAAAGGTTCCCATCTGTATACAATGTCACCTGTAGGACCTGGTTGCTTGATGCCGCCACGCACATGCACCCATCTGCCGTCAGTCTGCTCCCAAAAGCCTTCACCGAACACGATAATCTGTCTCACCTTTTTGTCATCGAACGGATATGCCTTGAAAATTCTGAGAAACCTAAGAGCGCAGAGACACTCATAATAGTTGTGCCGGTGATTGCAGTCTTCGCCTTGATCGCACGGCCTTATATCTGAGAGGTACTCCAGAAGCCTTTCGTCTATGTCTGTGAGCTGACGGCGAATATCCTTTTCGCAAAGCATTTTGTTGACTGCCTGGCAGACTTTATATTTCTTAAAAAACAAATATTGCTGTCCGCTAAAACTTTTTTGATTGTACAAAATTAGGGCTGACACTTCTCACGAGGTATCAGCCCTTTTAGTTACCTTTGTAATTGCAAAAAAACAAGTAACTATGAACAAAGGTACACATTTTAACGGACAGCCGATGTATGGTCAGCT
>CABVAZ010000008.1:0-83893 GCA_902496445.1 uncultured Prevotella sp.
TCGAGTCATTGGTTACAAGTATTGGGTTGCCGTTGGCATCATACGTGTAATGGTCGTGACCTATCTGCGTAGGAGCGGTGGGATGGTTCTCGTCCTCGTACTTGTAGGCAAAATTGTAGGATTTCGCAGTGAGAGAGGAATCTACCCTCTGCACCTTTGTGAGCGGTTCGCTCATCCGCCCGAAGGTCATTGCCATTTCATACGTCGCGCTCTTCGTCTTGCCCATGGCATGAATCAGGCGGTTCAACTCGTTGTATGTAACTATTACAGGCATTACTTTATCAATATAAAACTACTTTTCGTTTTTAAAGAATCTTCTAAGTTTCCTTTTCCATTTTTTCTCTGAGAAATATTCTTCTGGTATGTTAGGTATAAATATGAGATAATTATTTATATAGTCTATGATATTATAGACAAAGAAAAGAATAGTGCTGATTATAACCACGATAATATCTAAAAATCTTTTTCTCATTTTTCACTTAATATGGAAAAGGTTCAAAATAAAAATCTTAGCCGTAAAAATAATTATTTATTTTCTTCGTCTGATTTATTAACAACTCTCGCAGTGGATTTTGATGCAGATACAACCCGTTGAGGTCTATTTAACCAATCAATCATTCTATTATATATTCTGTTCAAAAAACCTCTCGTTTTAGGAGAGAATTTTGCAAACAATTTATTAAAACTCGAGCTAAATTGCGCTGCATTTAGCCTGTTGAAATTCTTCATAACGGAAGTTGCTGTTTTCCCCATAGCAGTCTTTGCCATCGTTCCTAATCCTCCCGTGCCTTGAGTAGCCATTGTTGTAACAATAGATGCAGTTGGATCATAATTGGGACTCCCATCCATATTATAAAAATGTACTTCAGTACCAGTTAAAGGATTTTTGGAACCTGAACCAGCATAATTTCCAAAGTCGAAAATCTGAGCTGTTAAGTATAAGTCATTGACCATACCATAAGTAGCTTTACTAAAAAAAATATCCGATTGCGACCACTTTTCCATAGAAGAAGGCTCATACTGATTTAAGTATTCATTGCTATTAATTATTGTACTGCCATAAGGAGTGTGCGTTGTTCCTGCGGCAATTTCTCCCGTAGCATGGTTTCTGACATCACCATTTGCATCCATATCGTAACGATATGATTTGTTGTTAGCAATCAAATAACCAGCAGCAAAAAGATATTTGGCGTTTTCGCCAATTAGCCTTTCTGCATCTTGCTGACTATTAACCAGCGGACTATATTTATATGTTTTCTCATTGCTTTGATACCATCCATTCCCATCAGGATCTATCCGTTTAATCGGGTTATCAAAACAGTATATATATGAACTAGATAGAGTATACTTCTCTGCCAATTTATCTACGCCATACCACATACTTGCAACAGGATCTATGTATCTTGCACCATAATAGTACAGCCCAGTCTCCTCGTCAAATTCCTTACCATTGAACTTGTATGGCATGTCTTCGGACGATGAGTGCTCGTCCACTAACAGCTCACCATAGGGCAGGTAAGCGTCATACTGTGTGATGTTGCCCTTGTCGTCCGTGATGTAAGAGGTTGAACCCAAATGGTCACTATGGAAGAAGAAAGTCTCCTCCGTAGTAGTATCATTCGGGATATAGCCATAACCTGCCTGTGGGTCATCCGGATTGCTCGGATCATTCCGGCTTATCGGAGTTCCCGGTGTGCTGCCATCTGTGGTGTTATGCTTAGGTGTCTGTACCCAGCCATCGGGCACGCTGTGGTCGCCAAGATTGGTGATGATAGTGTTGTAACCTACCCCCGTATTCTCGGGGTCGCCCTGATCCACATCACCGACAAGCAACAGGCGCATGTCTGACGGAACGGCTTTCAAGAGGGGGTTCATCAGTATGATGTCGATCATCGAGAACTCATCGATGATGAGTGCGTCACCCTCCAGCGGGTACTCGTCGTTGCGCTTATAGCCCTCGGCAGGGTTGAACTCCAACAGCCGGTGGATGGTGTTGGCTTCCATGCCCGTGGCCTCGGTCATGCGCTTGGCAGCACGTCCGGTGGGTGCGGCGGGCATGGCTTCCTCGTAGCTCTCCACAACAAACTGACTGCCGTACTGACGGTTGGCTTTCCACTGTCCGTCCGCGACAAGCACAGTGCCTACGGTGACGTCGAGCATGTTGCCGACAAGGGTGACGAGGTCGTCGTACCCCTTCACCCGTGCCTTCAGTATCGAATAGCCGTTCTCGCCATTCTGATACGTAATCCGCTCTATGACTGCCCGCAGCTTCATAATAATGTTACAAAAGTACAAAGTTTTGGCGAGAATATAACGAAAGGGACGCAAAAAAGCCGGTACCATCAGACTATATGCTGACGATACCGGCCAAACATAAATAGGATTTTGCTTATGTCACTCCAAATGGGTTGCTATACAATCACAAAAATGGGACTGATCCCACTGAAGAGAACAGTCCCTGTAATACCACTCAGCAGCAACACCGGGGTTATGCGACCTCAATGCGTTTTGTCTCCTTCTCAGCCTTCTGAATGCGAGGAAGTGTGATATGAAGCACACCGTTATTAACCTTTGCCTCAATCTTGTCTTTCTCAACATCCTCAGGCAGCGTCAGAGCCTGCTCGTAATTGCTGTATGAGAACTCGCGGCGCAGATAATGCTCCTTCTTGTCCTCGTCCTTCTTTTCGTCCTTGTGCTCCATCTTGATGGTCAGATTGCCATCCTTGTCGACGTTCACCTTGAAGTCATCCTTCGTGGTGCCCGGAGCAGCAAGCTCTACTTCGTACTCTTTATCATTTTCCTTGACATTGATAGCAGGTGCTGTGACGTTCATGCGCGGCATCCAACTTGTGGTCAACATATCGTCGAAATCATTGTCAAGCCAATTGTTCATGTCTCTTAAAACTGGATGCGACATAGTCAAAACCTCCTAATTATCAATTAAGTCTTTATTTGTTTTGGAGCTCTTCCATCGTCCTCGGGCTCCTTTCGTTGCCCTCGTCCGACTGTCGAACTTCACTGACCATTATGCAACATACGTGCCTGAGCACGAAAGGTGACAAATCGTGCCACTATTGTCAGCAATATCTGAAATATTTAAACATTGCTGACAAGAATGTCTGCAACGCCCTTGCCACGTTTAATGCCAAAAGCTGAATGTCTATCCGATTGTTGTAGCATTATGTCATTGATATGTATCAATTTTTCGACAAACTGTAAGCGCTACACTTCTATTTGATTACAATATCATATTAATTATGCTATTATTAACACAAAATGTAACTTTAATAAATTGTTTATAATCTAAATGTAAGCAATATTTGGCTTTTACTGATATTATGATTACTTTTGCAGCATAATTGTAACTCATGATAACAAAAACAGAAAGAATTTAAACTTATTGCTTATGAAGCCGAATCTATCCACAGCGGTTGCTGCTACTATAGCTACAGCAAGCGCATCTCAAACACAAGCGAAGGCACCCAGACTGGTACGTGTACTGGGGCTGAAAGAATCAATTGGTATGACCATTGGCACCGTTGTGGGTGTCGGTATCTTTACGTGCGGCAGTGCTCAGGTAGGATTGGTAGGACCTTGGATTATAGTCTTTACCTTTCTCTCGTTGCTGGTGAGCATCTGGCCCTGTATGATTTACGGTGAGATGGCGGCTGTGTTGCCTGAGGCCGGTGGTACATATAATTATGCCAAGCGTGGTCTTAACAAAGTGTGGGCCATCATAGCCGGCTGGCAGTATATCATCTCAGTGGTTGGCATCGGCGCGGGCGAGACGCTTGCCTTCTCTAATTATTTCAAGATACTGATGAGTGCTTTGGGTGTAGACATCTCCATGATAGACGACCGCGTGATAGCTTGCAGCCTGGTGGCCATCTTCTTGGTTATCAACTGCCTCGGCATCAAGCAGAGCGGTAAGGTGCAGAACGGATTCATCTTCTTCTTTTGGGGCATGACGATACTGTGGTTCTGCTATATGATACCTCACGTGCACCTGGCCTATTTCGGCGGATTCACCATGGACAAGATGCCACCGTTCAGTGAGATGATGTATATCTTCGGACTCGTGTGGTGGTGCTACACTGGTTTTGAGACCTGCTGCTCGGTAGGTGGCGAGACCAAGTTTCCACAATACACCTTGCCGCGTGCGCTTAAGCTCAGCGTATTCCTGGTTTTTGCCGTTAACGCTCTGTTTCAGTGGTTCCTCGTTGCCCTTGTGAGCCCCAGCTTCTATGGCACACTGGCAGTGTCAGACGCACCTTATGCTGAAGGGTTGAAGGCAGCCGGCCTCATCGGCGCGCCCATCATTCTGCTTTGCATCGCCATCACCTTTGGCGGCGACCTGAGCACCATCAACCCCGGCATTGCCGCTCCTGCCCGCTATATCTACACGATGGCAGAGGACCACAGCCTTCCGAAGTTCCTCGGAAAGATCAGCCCACGCTTCAACACCCCCAACAATGCCATCATCCTTGTGGGCATCATCAACTTCATTCTGATTGCCACCAACTCCATCACCTACATCGCCTCTGTGTCACTCATCTCTTTGGCCGTTTGCTACATGATAGGTTGTCTGGCTTATCTGGGCCTGAAAAAGAAGTATCCTGACCTGAAACGGCCCTACAAAGCACCGATGGGTGTCTTCGGCAGCTGGTTTACCATTGTGGTCTATGCCTTCATGCTCTGCTTTGCCGACCGCATGGCACTCATCACGGCAGCCATCATAGGCGTTGCCTCACTGGCCTATTTCTTCCTCTACACGCGAGGACATAAGGACGTTATGCCGACACTTGAAGAGGAAATAGGCGAGATAGACGAGCCCACCGCTAAGGAGAAAATGCATATCGACAGAGAGTATAAGGTTTGGGCATGGGGCACAGCAGTTGTCACCGTCGTGGCACTGGCCATCTATCTCATCCCTATACTTTTTTAGAATCAACACAGCCATGTATAGAATAACTATAGAACAGACATCCTATGCGTTTCCTGACCTGAAGGCGCTCATGGCTAAGGCCACACCCATCAGGTCGGGAGACCAGTTGGCAGGCATCGCTGCCAAGAGCATGGAGGAGCATGTGGCAGCGCAGATGTGCCTGGCCAACGTGCCCCTGCGCCGCTTCCTTGAAGAGCCGCTCATCGACTACGACAAGGACGAGGTCACACGGCTCATCATCGACAGCCATGACGCGCGTGCCTTCCAGCCCATCAGCAGTCTCACCGTAGGCGAGTTTCGCAACTGGATTCTCAATGATCACACCACCACAGAGATGCTCACAGCCGCCGCACCAGGCATCACGCCTGAAATGGCAGCTGCCGTGTCAAAGATCATGCGCAATCAGGACCTCGTGCTCGCAGCGCAGAAATGCCATGTCGAAACAGCCTTTCGCGACACCATCGGCCTGAAAGGATGCATGGCCTCACGTTTGCAGCCCAACAGTCCTACCGACGATCTGAAAGGCATTGCTGCCAGCATCATCGATGGTCTGATGTACGGTTGCGGCGATGCTGTTATAGGCATTAACCCCGCGAGCGACTCGCTGCCGCTGCTCATCGAGATGGAGAAGATGCTCGACAGCATCATATCGGGCTACGACATACCTACGCAGAGCTGCGTGCTCAGCCACATCACCACGGGCATAGAGATGATAAATCGTGGTGCGCCGCTCGACCTGCTCTTCCAGAGCATTGCCGGTACGGAGAAGGCCAATGCAGGCTTCGGCATCAACCTGAAGCTTCTCGACGAGGGTTACGAGGCTGTGAAGAGCCTGCACCGTGGCACGGTGGGCGACAACTGCATGTACTTTGAAACCGGACAGGGCTCGGCGCTCTCTTCTGATGCCAACTTCGGCGTTGATGAGCAGACGTGCGAGGCACGCTGCTATGCCGTGGCCCGCCGCTATCATCCGTTGCTCGTCAACACCGTGGTGGGCTTCATCGGGCCGGAATATCTCTACGACGGCAAGCAGATAACGCGCGCCGGGCTCGAAGACCACTTCTGTGGCAAGCTCATGGGCGTACCCATGGGCTGCGACATCTGCTACACCAATCATGCCGAAGCCGACCAGGACGACATGGACAACCTGCTGTTGCTGCTCGGCGTGGCAGGCGTAAACTATGTCATGGGCATACCCGGTGCCGACGACATCATGCTCGGTTACCAAAGCACAAGCTTCCACGACATCATCGCTACGCGCAAGATGCTGGGCAAGAAGCCGTCGCCGGAGTTTGAAAAATGGCTCGAAGACATGAAGCTATTCAACCGCGACGGCCGCATTTTGCAGGCTTCGCCCACTCACGCACTGATGAAGCTCGTCAGTTAGCATCTCTCAACAACCAATAAGGAAGGAACGATTATGAAATGTGAAATCAGCATTCGAACACAGCATTTGGAGGAGAACGATTGTTGGGCGTGGCTCCGGCAGTTCACCGATGCCCGCATTGCCCTTGGCCGCACAGGCAGCAGCGTACTCACCGACGACTATCTGAAATTCAGATTGGCACACGCCCGTGCCCGCGACTCCATCAAGATGGCGTTTGATGCCCGCCGCGTGGCTGAGCAACTCAGAAAGCTCGGCCTTACATCATTTGAGGTGGACAGCAAGGCAGGCAACCGCGAGACATTCATCACACGTCCTGACCTCGGACGACGCCTCTCTGATGAGAGCCGGGCACGCCTCAAGGCCATGCACTATCCGGGTTGCGACGTGCTGCTGGTCATTGCCGACGGTCTGTCGTCAAAGGCAGTGCATAAGCAGGCCGTGCCTCTCGTAGAGCACTTGCAACCTTATTTGCGTGACCTGCGGCTGTCGGTAGGTCCCGTCGTCCTGGCTCATCAGAGTAGGGTGGCTCTGGCTGACGACATTGCCGAACTGATGCACGCCAAGCTGGTCGCTATGCTCATTGGCGAACGGCCCGGACTGTCTTCGCCCGACAGCCTGAGTGTGTATATGACCTACAAGCCCTATTTCGGCCGTATGGAGAGCGAGCGCAACTGCATCTCCAATATCCGGCCCGAAGGGCTCAACTACGATGCGGCTGCCTTTAAGCTCACGTGGCTCATTGCCAACGCCTTCGACCGGCGTGTCAGTGGAACCGCACTTAAAGACGAGAGCGACGATCCGTCAAAGTACGGAAAACTTGCCGACTTACGCAAAAAATACTATCACGAGATGCCTATGGTGCACAAGACGGCACTCAAGATTGCCATAGAATAGGGCCTCATGGGCTGCTGCCGGCTTGTTGCGCTCTGGCCGGGCAGCCTTTGCATGGTGCCTGAACGTGAAATATGGCTTTGGCATTTCTCATGCAGTTACTGATACAACTTGGCTTATGTGCGCAAACACGTTAGATTGTGTGACCGTTGGTCTTGCTTTTTCGTGTTTTTCTTAACAAAAGCATCTCCGCTACAACTTACATTCTAAAGAATCTGATGGCCGAAAATAGGTGTCAGTTGGTCAGCAAGCTACACTGAAAGAGTCAAAAGGTGGTTTTGACAGCTTCTTTTGGGCTGTTTTACCTCATCAAATCATTGAGTTGATGAGGCAAAAGTGCCGTTCTCAAACATAGTTTTTAATCTAAATTCTGTGAAATAGCGGCATTTTTGCTTATAATTTTCAATCTTTTTTTTACTCACATAAAGCCTAACCCTACATAACACTCTGACTATCATGCGCCTACGAAAATTGTTCGCTAATCAGCCTATTTGATGATCTATGCACTTTTGTGGGAAATATCGCCGGTATGAAGCCCTGTTTTTGTCAGTTTTCTTAACAATCTTTGCCTTCTGCGTGAGGTGGCGGAGTCAATTAATAAGTGCCTCAAATCCGCAACCCTACTAAAAGTCTCAGAGCGTTGTGGCCCAAACGCAAAGAATGCGATTTCTCTTGTTCGGACATGTTTTTTACCTTGTGTTGGCTGATATGCGAGCATAATGCTCCCTTACCCCTATCGGAGGTTACAAACGGCAACCCCTCCAAAACGCTTGGCTCATCCGTAACTGGCATTGAATATGGTCCGGTAGTGCAGTCATCTGTCCTTCGTGTAGATGTTCAGAGTCCATTGTCTGGTGACACGGACCCATTTCGCCGGGATAACAATGAAGGCGAAGACAAAAGCTTCAGGCGACTTTTCATGTCTACACCGGGGAAAATTTCGCTGACCTTGGCCAGCAAGTACTGGTAAAAATTCTTCAGCATGGCGGTAAAGAGAAGGAAAACCGTGTTGTCCTCCATGGTTGAGAATGGAAGGTGGGCCCAACCGAAATCGTTGGTCAATATGGTGCGGTACATGTATTCCATACAGGACAGAAACTGCTCGCCCTGTTCCGCATCCATCTTGGTACGCTGCACGACAAGCTATTTAAATATTACAGAAAAATCTCCAAAGATACGATATTTGTTTGCGTCATACCCTGAACTCATTCACTGACTATAGCCCTGCTCCGATTCTCAGCTGCGCGTCTGAAAGCCATTGGTGTCATCCCTGCTGATCGGGTGAAATAGCGTCGGAAACTGCTAAGGGAGTTGAATCCAGCCTCAACGGAAATATCTTCCAATGACAGGTCTGTAGAGGCTAACAGCTCCTTGGCGTGTTCTACCCTCCATTTGTTCACATATTCATAGAAGGTAGTGTGGAGCTGCTGATTGATATAGTTGGATATATAGGTACGGTTTGTTCCCACGGCCATCGCCAGTTCCATGATATTCAGCTTCGGATTGAGATATACCTTTTTATTAGCAAAAGCCTTATGGAAGCGTTCCTCGAAACCATAGTTCTTCACCGGTTCCTCCACTATTTCCACCTTGTCCAGGCTCGCCAACGCTCTTAGCATGTCGTCCTGGCGATATACGAAATAGCAGAACATACCAATCGTAATTATCATCAAGATATTATATACCACGGCAATGATCTCTGAGGGGATGAAGGTGTCGGCTGCCCACACAAACAATAAAACAATATAGAGATAGACGATATATTTCAGCCAATACAGCGACAGCTCCTCGCTGGAGAATTCAGCCTCCAACTGTCTGTTGAATCTCTTCACGGCAAAATAGCCGTAGACGATGATACCTATGGAATAGATGATTGTCAATACCAAGAGCGTCTGAGGTATAGCGTCATAGCCGGTGATGAGATAAGCTGCGAAAGCGCCCAAATACACGACGGCATTCAAGGCGATAAGCCACCGCTGGTTCAGTAGAGGACTCGTGAGCCTTATGATGATGAACAGCACGCACGGCACGACAGACATCTCCAAGAAATCTGTGATTGGTGACGACAAATGCATGGCATACGTACCGGATAAATAGAAGAGGTAGAATTCTATGACGCTGATCAGCAGTAGATAGAGCATAAAATAGAACATCATCTTCTGAAGATCATATTTCAACCCCTTTTGATAGATTGCCGCGGTGAATATCAACTGCGACATGAACAGCATGCCGAAGGAAAAGTCACACATTGATTTCGCGAAGTCATGTATCATGATCATCTTTATATGTTTCAAAAACAAAAGTAATAAAAATAATCTTAGCCAACAGCCAATTGAGTGAGAATTATTTGTATCAATGATTAAAATGAAGGTCAATCAGTAAATATTCCCCGTCAATAAGTATAATTTACCCTATGCTCTTGATAAATAGAACAGTTAGTTCTACATTTGCAAAAAGCAAAAATTTCAATACCGTCCAATGGCAGCTGATACTAAAAGCCTATGCAGCAGATTATCTTTCTGTAGAGTGACAAGACATATCGTTTTGTTTCTCATCGTTATCACTGCAGCAGCGTCTGCCTCCTGTGCCCGTGGGAAAAAATTCCACAGCATCCTGCCAGACACCATAAAACTCCGTACTGGTGATGTCGTGTTCCGTCGTGGCGATGGAATGACGAGTCGTGTCGTCCTCGCCGCTGACCCGCAAGGAAACTACTCCCACATCGGTATTGTCGTCGACTCTGCTGGAAGTCCCATGATTGTCCATGCTGTTCCAGGGGAACCCGATTTCGAGGGTGATGTGGATCGCGTGAAGATGGATAAACCGGAGATATTCTTCTCCACGGAGCGCGCTTCAAAAGGTGAGGTGTGCCGCCCTGCGGACTCCACGACAGCGCATAAGGCTGCGGAAACGGCATTGAGGCTATACTATAAGAATGTTTTATTCGACGATGCCTTCGACGACAATGATACGACCAAGATGTACTGTACGGAGCTCGTAGCCTATGCTTTCCGTCTCGCTGGCATCAATTTGACAGAAGGCAGACGCCACACCGTGGATTTGCCAATAATTAGTACGGAGTGCATACTGCCGTCAGACATCCACTCGTCGAAGTATTTACGTACAATAATAATGTTTCACAAATAAACACACTAGCTATGAAAAAACTATTATCATTTGTTCTGTTTGCCGCGATGGCAGTCATGCTTGCTTCTTGCGGCAAGTCAGAGCCACGCACCGTCGCTGAGAAATCAATAGATTGTGCCATCAAACAGGACTATCGCGGCTATTTTGACTGCATCTACTTTCCTGCTGACAAGCAAGAGGAGAAAGAAGCCTACATCAACATGATTGAGGCAAAGGTCAAGAAAGCAAAGAAGAAGGGCAACATCAGTGAGAAAGTCCCAGTGAGCTACGAGTTCGTATCAGAGCATATCAACGAAGACGAAGGCACGGCAGAAGAGATCTTCAACATCAAATACCCTTCTGGAAAGATGGAACAGACGAGCGTGAACTTGAAAAAAGAGGAAGATGGTAAATGGTATATCCAAAACAAAAAATAGAACATAAACTAAAGCTATGAAAATGATGACAAGGAATTTTATGATTGTGTGTATCGCCATGTTGACCATGGGCACCATGCAGGCTCAGGCACAAGGCTTGGGCGGCCTGCTGAAGAAGGGGAAAAAAGCACTGGAGAAAGTCAACAGTGTCCTTGGAGGAACGACAGAGAACAACCAGCAAGACTCTAAGACTGCAATCATGAAGACTGGTGGCAGCGATATCGTACTGCCCAATGGAGGCTCTCTGAGAAATCCAATACCACAGGTTGTTGACTTGCAGCTTGTCGGAGTATACGGCAAGAGCACTTCTCTGAATTATGGAACTGTGCAGTTGGTGTTTAAGGTAAAAATGATAGCCAACAAGTCAAACATTAGATTCGGAGTGAACTCCGAGTATCCTGGATTGATGATTGACCAGGATGGCAACACTTACAAAACCGAATCGACTGCAGGGTGGTATGATTATCCTGTAACGGAGGGAGTATATATGAAGTTGCCGGTAACCAAGACTTTGTTTGTCGACGTCAAGAAGAGTGCCAAGACTATCCAGCAGCTGCAGATAGGCATCAGCGCAAGCTACGATGAGACTGGACTGATAATTCTAAGGAATATCCCGATACAATGGGATGTGGAACCATAAAAAATTCAATGTCATAAAAGCATTACGGTATCGTGCCGCTTATGTGGCACGGTCCTGGCACGGACGCAACGCGATGACAAAGCGCTGAAATTATGCTAACAAAAAAGAACAGGTTAATGCGTGTTAAAGTCAATATATAGCGAATCAGCATCCATGCAATTCCACCAAACGGTAACCATAAGACCGGAAAGTAACCTCTTGCAGGGTATCGGATTAATGCCTAACTTTGCACCAGTTAAACGGGTAGGGGAACGCTTCACCATCGGTTACTACTTTCCTTTTCGCAAATATTCCGTCAGTGTAGGGGGGCTTCATGCCCTCCCTAAAACAATGTCTGACATATTTTGTAAAGCATACAAACGCAGATTTTACTTCTCTTACAATCCATTTCAGTCTTCATCAGCGAGTATATCTTGCGCAGTGCTGTCTGCTTCAGCGACATCGATGCACCCGTTGCCATGTTATACGTTTAACATATCATTCTCTTTTGATGCCCGTAAAACATTATCGCAGAGACAGTTTAGCCTCCAGATCGTCAATGATGAGCCGTGAGTCAACCCTAGTAAAAATTCTGATAGGTCGTCCCTGAGGATTGTCTTCGTAAAAACCAGCCGCATTGATGAAGGGTGCCGGGCAGGTTGTGTATTCACAAGATGCCGCATCTTGCTCCCAAGGTGTTTGCAGTGATGTTACTAAAACCAACGGACTGTCGCCCAGCACATAGCATTCTCCCAGCTTACCTTTGGCGCGTTTGAGCAAATCATCGAGCCTGGTCATGAGGTAATGACCAGTAGGCCCGGCGTCTCCAAGTTTGCGCTTCAACTCAGCATAGCTGTATAGAGGCTGCCTGTAAACATTGCGCGGTATCTGCCAGATGTTTAAGTCAGAATAATTGAACACCACTTGTAATGACACCGGATCAATGGTTTGGTTATACTCACGTCTTTTTTGCGACATACTCTTGCATAGGTTACTATATTCAACGCCTCCTATCCAGACCACGGCTTTAATTCGTTTGCTAATCTCGGGATGAAGTAAATAAGCCGACGCTATATTGGTTAGTGCAGCTCCACAAACTATATAAAGCGGTCTGGAATCATCTCTCATGGCCTCACGAATGATGGCTTCTGCGCCTTCAGAATGGAGCGGCTTTTGCGGAGAAACGAATGATGAGTCTGAGCCAAGATAAACAGGCAAACCCTTCTTATGCATGACTTCTAGCAGCTTAACTACCTGTTTTTGGGCTTCAGCCACTTTTCCCGAATATCCATAAAAATCTTTATAATGATGACTGCAAATAATTGCCCTGACATCACTTGAAGGCGAAAGCAACTGATGAGCAAGCTGAAAGAGGCCATCGGGGTCGCCTCCAAAATCGTTGTCAATAACAACTCTTATCCTCGGCTTGACTATTTCGCTATCGGTGCTCGATGTTATTTGTTGGCCGCTAGCCTGCAACGCAAGCATCAGCAAAAGCATTAGTAAACTAAAAAAGCAAGGTCTTTTCATTATTTCTCAAATATTAGATATTGCCAGAGGCATCGCCTCAAACGGGTTAGGCCCTCTTAAGGCATGGTATGGATATTGGTCCTGCAAATGTACTCATTTTATTGAATACGTCTACAACTCTGTCTAACTTTTTTCGAATAGAATTTCAAACTTGCGATAATAGCCTTTTAGCTTCCCGAAAACATGCTTTTTGAACGTTAAAAGTGCCTATATTGGAAGCTCAAATGGCCTATTTTGTAGAATTATGCATAACACGTTGATCTATAATGTATTATAAATATCCTTTTAAAGTTGTTATGTAGGCTGACTGATTTTATCTTAAAACACCCTTACCAACATACTCAAACTTTATGAAAAAAGGCTTGATGCCCTCAATGGGCTTCCTGGAGAGGGAGCAGAACCATGGCTTCATACATCTGTAATGCTTTGCGTTAAGTGATGAGTCTTACATGCTGGCGCACCGTCTGAAACCTTTTTCTTGATGTGCTATTGGTTAACACTTGCCAAAAAACGGTTGAAATGCTTTCTGATGAGAAAGAAATTTAGTATTTTTGCGGAGCAAATAAGCTAAGGATAAGAAGGTTTCGAAGATTGAAGACCATTAGACATATCATAACCCGGACACTGTGGACCATCGTCATTCTCTATGTGTCTGTGCTCGTTGTGCTTCAGTTGCCCTTTATGCAGACGTTTCTTGCCCATGAAGTGAGTGGCCTTTTGGCCAACAAGCTGGGCACGAGGGTGAGTATAGAAAGGGTTTATCTGGGGCTCTTCAATCGTGTAGTGGTAGATAGTCTGCACGTTGACGATCAGCAGGGCCGCCCCATGCTGTGTGCCTCACGGGCTGCCGCAACGCTGTCGCTGCACGAGTTGGCCCAAGGACAAGTAAGCATTTCCTCGGCACAACTCTTCGGCTTAGACGCCCATTTCTATAAGGCTACGGCCGAGGCCAAGCCTAATTATCAGTTTGCGTTAGACTCATTGGCTTCGAAAGATAAGTCGAAGCCCAGCAAGCTAAACCTTTCTATTCAGTCGCTCGTGGTCAGGCAGGGCAGCATAGCCTTTCATCAGCTCAACGCGCCCGTCACCCCCGGAAAGCTTAACATGAAGCATCTCGACGTGACAAAGCTCAGTATGCACGTCACGCTGCGCCAACTCACCAACGACACACTGAATGTATCACTTCGCCGGCTGGCCTTTTACGAGCGTTCGGGCGTTGATGTCAGGGCTCTGTCGTTCTTGTTGCGTGCCGGACACCACGGTGCCACCTTGAGCAAATTGCATCTCAGAATGGGGCAGACCCAGGTTGTGGTGCCCTATGTGAAGGTGAATGGACATGCCAAGAAGTTGATGCCTGATGTGCATACGCTCCGCTTCGGTGCCTATGTAGACGCTCCCAACATTGTTCCGGCCGACTTTGCGTTCCTCATGCCGCAACTGCGACACTTCAAACAGCCTTTTTCGGCTTTTGTCAGAGCCAATGGCACCGGCAGTATGGTGAATGTGCAGGCTCTGAAATTACAATCTTCAGACGGTAAGCTAAGGTTGGTGGCAGCTGGTAAAGTGCTCCGGGGCAAGCACGGTGTGGCTTGGCAGGCCCGTCGTGTGGCTCTGAGCATGAGTCATGCGTTTGCCAGGCAATGTGCGGCACAGATGCAACTGTCGGGTAAGACCATGCCGCCCATGCTGTTGAGATTGGGTGACGTGCGCCTCATGGCCCAGGGTCAGGGCAGCGGAAAACAAGCCAAGCTGAGGGCGAACATACATACCGAGGCGGGCGACGCGAGCATCAAGGCTGACATAAGATACCCTCTGCTCAGCGTAGCCTTGGCCACTGAACAGCTTAACTTGCGAAAAATTTCTGACAACGAACACTTTGGCTCTTTGCAGGCATGGCTGGAGGTGAAGGGCGTGGTGCCGCACAAGCTGGGCAAAGGAATCGAATTGCTGCGCCAGCTCAGTGTAAGTGCAAAGGGCAGGGTGGGGCGCTTCGACTTTAATAATTACGTTTACACCAACATGACAATAGATGCCTCATTGCAAAAGGGACTCCTGAGTGGCCTTTTTGCTATTAACGACAAGGGCGGAAAATTGCTGCTCGATGGAAAGTTGGATGTAAGCAAGACTCTGCCTAGGATTACAGCTACGGCAACGGCCACTGATTTCAATCCTCATGTGCTCAGGCTGACAGATGCTTTGGGCAATAACAGCCTTTCATTTCATGCTGACGCCAACCTCAGCGGCAACAACCTCAAGAACCTTTCGGGCACGGCCAGCATTCATTCGTTTGTCATGAAGGGTTCGGCCGGCTCTCATAGCTTGTCGTCTGTGCAAGTGGCCACGGGACAGAAAAACGGTGAGCAATATCTGGATGTATTGTCTGATTATGCTGATATACATTTAAAAGGTAGGTATGACCTGGCGACTCTGCCTCAATCGCTCACCAGCGCGCTGCATAAGCGGCTGCCCACACTGCCCATATTGCCCCGGCAACATCGGCGAGTGGCCGACCATTATTGTATGGACGCCACTCTGCACTCAGGCGAATGGACGCACAGCATCCTACATCTGCCCATCAACCTGACGGGCGATGTGGGTCTTCAGGCGATAGTAGATGAGCGGCGCAACGTCACTGATGTGCATCTGGACATGCCAGACTTTACATGGGCCGGCGCCAAATTCAGCCATGCTGCCCTGGACATCACCACCCCCAACGACACGCTCCATGCTGTGGCCCAGCTGACTCGTACTCCGGAGGGCGGACAACCCTTTGCCGTGACGCTCACAGCCAATGCGGCAGGCAACGTGCTCAGGTCGTCGCTGGCTTGGGAAGCTCATGCCAAACCACGCTTTCACGGCTTGGTATATGCCAATACCACATTCTTGCGTACGCCGCAGGGCAGTACGGGATTTCATATGCAGCTTAGCCCACTATCGTCTTTGGCCGTTGGCGACACGATATGGCAGGTGAGCGCTGCCGACCTGATGTTTAACGGCCATAAAATACAGGCCCATAACTTTGAGATTAGTCACGGACAGCAGCACATCACCATGAACGGTGCCGCAACCGACAGTCCGGCAGACACGCTGCGCATGGATCTGCATGACATCGACGTGGCTTATATACTTGACTTGGTGAACTTCCACTCCGTGAAATTTGGCGGAAGGGTGAGCGGCGTGGCCACGGTAAGTCAGCCGTTCAATCAGCATATAGACGCTAAGGCCAATGTTGAGGTGCATCACTTTACGTTCCAAGACGGTAGGTTGGGAACATTGAAGGCCAAGGTGGGCTATGAAGCGCCACAACAGCGACTTGTGGTGAAAGCTATAGCCGACGATGGTCCCGACTCGCAGACGGATATAGGGGGCTACTTCTCGTTCAAAGAGAATGCCATATATTTGCCCATGGTGCTGAGGGGCTCTAATTTGGAATTTCTGCACAGCTTCTGCGGAGCATTCATGGACAACATTCACTGTAAGGGATATGGCAACCTGTGTTTGCGCGGGCCCCTTTCAACGCTCAACCTGGAAGGACTGGTGCGTGCAACAGGCTCTTTCAGCATCATACCTACGGGCACAACCTATAGCATGAGCAACAGTTTGGTGCGCTTCATTCCTAATGAGATACAGTTCTTGACAGACACGGTGAGAGACCGCGACGGAAACATGGGTGTGCTGACGGGTGCCCTTTATCACGAAAATCTCAGGCGACTCTCTTATAATATGAACCTGAACGCCCATCGACTATTGAGCTACGACAAGCATAATTTTGACGATAATAGCTTCTTCGGCTCAATTTGGTGCACTGGTCATGTGCGCATACATGGCAAACCGGGTGTGATGAACATGGACGTTGAGGCTACTCCTGACCCCGGATCGTTCTTGGAATATAACGTAAACGATGTGTCGGGGCTCGACGATGCCAACTTCATAACTTGGCATGACGTTACTCCGCGCAACGATCTCGATGCTGACACAACTAGTGTAGAGCTGGGAGATGCCGACATACCATCAGATATGCACCTGAATTTCCTGGTACATGCCAATCCTAACCTGACCATACGGCTCTTGATGGATCCTGTTTCGGGGGATATGATCAGTTTGCAAGGAAACGGTACCATTAATGCTTCCTACTTTAATAAGGGGGCGTTCAAAATGTTTGGCAACTATCAGGTGGAGCAAGGAACGTACAGGCTTACGGTGCAAAACATCATTAAGCGGGAGTTTCAGTTTGTTCCTCCATCATCAGTTACCTTCGGGGGCGACCCATTCCAAGCCCAACTGGATCTGAAGGCACAGTACACGCTCAACGCCGTGCCATTGTCTGACCTGCAATTAGGACGCTCGTTTGCCCAAAACAATGTGAGGGTGAATTGCATCATGGATATTCTGGGCACTCCTCTGAAGCCGGTTGTGAACTTCGATCTGGCTCTTCCTACAATGTCGGCCGAAACGCAGCAGATGGTAAGGTCGGTTATCAATACCGAGCAAGACCTTAACCAGCAAGTGCTATACCTTTTGGCTATTGGCCGATTCTATCAACCATCGGTGAATAATGCCAGTCAGGAGGAAACCGGAAGGCTGAATAAGACACAGTTGGCCATGCAAAGTGTGCTGTCGGGTACGCTTTCACAGCAGCTGAACAACGTGCTCTCCACGGTGATCAACAATTCTAATTGGAACTTCGGAGCCAATATCGCAACGGGTGATGAAGGGTGGAGCAACGCCGAGTACGAGGGCTTGCTCTCTGGAAAGATGCTTTCAGGCCGACTCTTGCTGAATGGTCAGTTTGGCTATCGCAACAATGTGGAAACAAATAACAGCTCTTTCATCGGTGACTTTGATTTGCGCTATCTGTTGTTCCCCAACGGTAATCTTGCTGTGAGGGTTTATAATCAGACCAATGACCGTTATTTCACGCGTAACTCTCTGACTACGCAGGGCTTCGGACTGATTATGAAGAAAGACTTCAACTCGTTGCGTGACTTGTTTGGTACGCGCAAGAAGAGCAAGAAAAAAATAAAAAGAGCAAGGAAAGAACACAGAGGTAATCAGTAAGAGCGGGTGAGAAGCTACTATCTTCTCATGTTTGGGTTCAGCCAAACGGTTGAACTACCTTTTTATAGATACTCTTTTTTTGACGCAACAAGGAGACTATACTTGGATTGAAATAAAAAAAAGTGTGCTGAAAATATCCAGCACACTTTCTATTAGGTTTATTTGTTGATTGGAAGAGTGATTAGATCTCCTCGCTCCAATCTTCTTTGCTCTTGCGTACATACGACTGGTAGCGCAGCTTAGCCATACGCTCAGCCTCAGAGAACAACTCCTCAGCCTCGTTAGGATAAGCCTTTGCTACAGAAGAGTAGCGCACCTCACCCATCAGGAACTCACGGAAGTCAGCCCAATTAGGCTCTTTGCTGTCGAGAGTGAATGGGTTCTTGCCCTCATCGGCCAAGAGAGGATTGTAACGCCAGAGGTGCCAGTAACCGCAATCTACTGCAAGCTTCTCCTCCATCTGGCTCTTACCCATGTTTCTCTTGAGCTTCTTGGTACCCTTGATGCCGTGGTTGATACATGGAGCATAAGCGATAACAAGTGATGGGCCTGGATAAGCCTCAGCCTCGCGGATAGCCTTCAGCGTCTGAGCATTGTCTGCGCCCATGGCTACTTGCGCTACGTATACGTAACCGTAAGTGGTCTGCATGAGGCCCAGATCCTTCTTGCGAATGCGCTTGCCTTGTGCAGCAAACTGAGCAATAGCACCAAGCGGAGTAGCCTTAGAGCTTTGACCACCGGTGTTAGAATATACCTCGGTATCGAGAACCAGAATGTTGATGTCCTCACCTGTAGAGAGCACGTGGTCAAGACCACCGTAGCCGATATCGTAAGAAGCACCATCGCCGCCGATGATCCACTGGCTGCGCTTTACAAGGTAGTGCTCAAGCGTCTTCAGCTCCTGACATACAGGGCATCCGTGCTCTGCACCTTCTGCGATAAGAGGCTTCAGATCATCGGCTGCTTCCTTAGAACCTTCAGCGTCGTTCTTAGAATCCAACCACTTCTGAGCGGCTGCCTTGAAGTTGGCTGGCGTATCGTCTTTAGCGATAAGCTCGCCAAGCAGACCGGTGATACGCTCCTTCATCTTCTTGTTGCCTAATACCATACCGAGACCAAACTCGCAGAAGTCCTCAAACAAAGAGTTATCGAAGGCAGGACCCTGGCCCTTGGCATTTGTTGTATAAGGTGTAGAAGGAATAGAAGCAGAGTAGATAGAAGAGCAACCTGTTGCATTAGCTATCATCTCACGGTCACCAAACAGCTGAGAAATAAGCTTCACATAAGGAGTCTCACCGCAGCCTGAGCAAGCGCCAGAGAACTCAAACAGAGGCTGAGCAAACTGTGAGTTCTTCGGGCTCTGCTTGATATCAACGAGGTTCTGCTTAGATGCTACATTGTGAACAAGGTATTCCCAGTTAGCAGCTTCTTTCTTCATGTCGGGTGCATCCACGTTGAATGGAACCATCTTGAGAGCCTTCTCGCCCTTCTTACCAGGACAAACATCAGCACAGTTGCCGCAGCCGAGGCAGTCTAACACGCTAACCTCTATGCGGAACTTCATGCCCTTGAGTGCCTTTGGAGCCAATATGTCAATAGTAGGAGCATCGAAGCCTTCAGCCTCCTTGTCGTCAAGAACGAACGGACGGATGGCTGCGTGAGGACAGCAGAAGCTACACTTGTTGCACTGGATACAGTTTTCGGGGTTCCATACAGGTACGAAAGCCTCTACACCACGCTTTTCGTATGCTGCGGTTCCATTCTGCCAGGTACCGTCAACGGTGTTATGCTTTACAAAGTCAGACACTTTGAGCAAGTCACCTGCCTGTGCATTGATAGGACGAACAATCTCTTTAACGAATGCCGGAGCGTCATCCTGCTTACCCTCTTCATCAGAAAGGTTAGCCCAAGCGGGATCTACGGCAAGCTCTTTATACTCACCGCCACGGTCAACTGCCGCATAGTTCATGTTCACAATGTCCTGACCCTTCTTGCCATAGCTCTTTACGATGAATGCCTTCATCTGTTCTACAGCCAGATCGGTGGGGATAACCTTCGTAATGCGGAAGAATGCAGACTGAAGAATAGTGTTGGTGCGGTTGCCCAAGCCTATTTCCTGACCTATCTTTGTAGCATTGATGTAGTAAACATGTATGTGATGCTCTGCGAAATACTTCTTGACATGGTTTGGAATGAAGTTGATCAGTTCTTCACCGTCGAAGATTGTATTGAGCAAGAATGTTCCGTTGTCACGCAAACCACGTGTTACGTCATACATGTGCAGGTAAGCCTGAACGTGGCAAGCCACAAAATTCGGTGTGTTTACCTGATAAGCTGAGTGGATTGGCTCATCGCCGAAACGCAGGTGAGAGCATGTGAAACCGCCAGACTTCTTAGAATCGTAAGAGAAATATGCCTGGCAATATTTCTTGGTGTTGTTACCAATAATCTGAACAGAGTTCTTGTTGGCACCTACAGTACCATCTGAACCAAGTCCATAGAACTTAGCTTCGAAGAGACTGTCGCCGCCCATAGGTATCTCTGCAACCTCAGGAAGTGATGTAAATGTTACATCATCAACGATACCTACAGTGAAATGATTCTTCGGCTCGTTGAGCTCAAGGTTGTTGAATACGGAGATGATCTTGGCTGGTGTGGTGTCTGAAGAGCCCAAGCCATAGCGACCGCCAACAATAAGAGGCTTGCGAGGATCGTCATAGAGAGCGCTCTTCACGTCAAGATACAAAGGCTCGCCCTCTGCTCCGGGCTCCTTGGTACGGTCGAGTACAGCAATACGCTTAACAGTTTCAGGAAGAGCCTTGCGAATAGCCTCTACAGAGAATGGACGATAGAGGTGTACTGCCACCATACCTACTTTCTTTCCTTGCTTAACAAGGTAGTCGATAGCTTCGCGGGCAGGCTCTGTTGCAGAACCCATCAAAACGATAACGTTCTCTGCATCCTTTGCTCCGTAATAGTTAAAGAGGTGATATTCACGGCCGGTTATCTTGCTTATCTCACCAAGATACTTCTCAACTACCTCAGGAACCTTGTCGTAGAAGTTGTTGCAAGCCTCTCTGTGAGTGAAGAAAGTCTCAGGATTCTCAGCTGTACCACGTGTTACAGGGCGCTCAGGAGAGAGTGCACGGTCGCGGAAGCGCTTTACATAATCCATGTTGAGAAGCGGGCGGATGTCTTCCATGTCCATTTCCTCGATCTTGTGATACTCGTGGGAGGTACGGAAACCATCAAAGAAATTGATGAAAGGAACAGAGGTCTCAAGTGTAGCAAGGTATGGTACAGCTGTGAGGTCCATTACTTCCTGTACAGAACCAGAGCAGAACATGGCGAAACCGGTTTGACGGCAAGCCATAACATCCTGATGATCGCCAAAGATACACAGTGAGTGGCTGGCCAGAGTACGTGCAGATACATTGAACACGCATGGAAGCAGCTCACCTGCTATCTTGTACATATTTGGTATCATCAGCAGCAATCCCTGCGATGCAGTGTAAGTTGATGTAAGAGCACCAGCCTGTAAAGAACCGTGCAATGCACCAGCTGCACCACCCTCAGACTCCATTTCCTGAACAGAAACGGTCTGACCAAACAGATTCTTGCGACCTTTTGCAGCCCATTCATCTACATGCTCTGCCATAGGAGATGATGGGGTGATGGGGTAAATGGCAGCCACCTCTGTAAACATATAGCTTACGTGAGCGGCAGCGGTGTTACCATCACAAGTGATAAATTTTTTTTCTTTAGCCATTTTGATAAATTAAATATTAAAAGAATGTTTCTATAATGTTTTTGCTTGTTTGCTTAATAAAGAAATCCAAATAGCCATAGGGGTATTCTGTTGTCACTTCCAACCTCTGTGTTATAGCGTGCGTAATAGCAGTCGTTGTTATACCGCGTCTTCAAATTATTGGCGTCGCACACTCTGAACTTTAGTTTGTTGTCAATGATATACTGCCCGGGCTTGGCGCCTTGGCTAACCTGGTGATTTTTCCATATTGTGTTAACAAAGAAAGTCTCCATTACGTCTTGCTCAGTCATATTATTGGGATATATGGCGTAAGTAAGATTGGGGTTGTGCATCATAACTTTTGCAGGCTTCTTGGGAAACTTTTGCCCAACCGGATAGATGATATTCAGCAATCTGGCCTCTGAGAGATACTCGATGTAATTCATCACCGTGGCCCTGCTTGTTTCTATGTCATGAGCCAGTTGACTTATGTTTGGGGCTTTGATGCCGGCAACAGCCAACAAATAAAGCAATTTTTTTATCTTGGTGAGATACTTTAGTTCTATTTGCTTGATGAGCAAAATGTCCACCTCAGTCATCATATTCATAGTCTTGAGCAGGTTTTCCTCAAAGTTTCTGTTCTCAAGAAAGAATGGATAATAGCCATGGTGCAGATAATCATTCAGATATTTTCCCGGACTAATTTTAGACAGTACGCCCTTCACCAGATGGGTGTGGTTTTGTAATATATCCTCAAGCGAATAGGGAACGAAGTTGTTTCCCGTAACCAAGTTGATGTATTCCCTGAACGAGAATCCACGAAGATTATAGCTTTTTACGATGCCATGCAACTCCGGATAGTCATATTTAAGGCGCATCACACTAGAGCCTGTGAAGACAATCTTCAGGTTTGGATAGAAGTCGTAACACCTTCTAAGCTCCTGACTCCAGTCTGGCTGCTTGAAGACCTGGTCTATGAGCAACACTCTACCACCTCTTCTATAAAACTCACCTGCAAAATCACAGATGCCGCGGCCTTGGAAATAGAAGTTGTTCATATTGATGTAGAGGCAATCTCTATTGCGGGTATCGAAATTCTCTTTTGCGTATTGTAATAGGAATGTGGTCTTTCCTACGCCTCTCGAGCCCTTTATACCAATCATACGGTCATTCCAGTTTATCTCATCCATTAGGGTGCGACGAACTGAAGCATTTGTGTGCTCTACCAAATATGAATGCGTACGAAAGAAAGCCTCCATCTGCGTTTGTTTTATCTTTGGTGCAAAGATACTATTTATTTCTATTATTTGCAAACTCTACATTACATAAAATCAATTTTTTTTTCGTATTTTTGCACGGTATAAAGATTTATAAAGTGAAGTTACATGTTTTTAATCCAGAGCACGACATGGCTTTGGCATTTAATGGTAAGTATTTTACGGCGCCTCATGCCGGCAGGCAGCTGCGCTCAGACTGTGATTTTTTACCTGTGATATGGGCACATGAGGGCGATGCGGTGTTAGTTGATGACATAGAATCGGCCAAGGCTCATCTTCGTCGTTTAGGCATAGACAGCTCAAAATACGAGCTTGTCACGAAGCAATTGCCAAGAAGACTGAATAGGATTAAATCCATTGAGCCGTGGGGGTGGGACGAGGCCATAGCATTCAATTTGGGTAGATTAGGCGTTTCCGCCGATCTCTTGCCCAGCCATGCGCAGATAGCCTCATGGCGTGAGCTGAGCAGTCGGCGTTTCGCAGCGTTGGCTTTACATGATGTTTGCGAGCGTCTTCAGTCTCGGCACTGTGCTGTGGTGGGGTCTGCAACCTATGTTACGCAGGCTGAAGATATAAAAGTGATGCTTCACTCACAACCCAAGAGCGTCATCAAGGCACCATGGAGTTCATCAGGTAGAGGCATTCGCTATGTTCAAGACCAGCTCGATCCGTCTATAGAGCGATGGGCTGAGAACGTCATATCTCAACAAGGGGGCATTATGATAGAGCCCTATTATAATAAGGTGAAAGATTTCGGAATGGAATTTACGGTGCGCGACGGTCAGATAACATACAATGGTCTGTCCATTTTCAGCACTATTCACGGTGCTTATACGGGTAATGTCATTGCCAATGAAGCCTACAAGCAAGAGGCACTGTCTGTTTATCTCTCGCCTGATGTATTAAAAGAGGTGCGCAATGTCATTAAAGAAGTACTCGAGCCAAGCTTGTCTAACTATAATGGATGCTTCGGAGTAGATATGATGATCGTACGTGATAATAACGAAAACCTATTACTTCATCCGATGGTTGAAATCAATTTGCGACGCACCATGGGCCATGTGGCGCTGGCCTTATCCGAGCGCAAGCCTTCCACCCATGCCATCATGCGCATCGTTTATGAGGGTACGCGTTATCATTTGCGCCTTTTAAGGATGTGAAATAGGCACTTTTGCATGGCAAAAACATATAAATGCAGTGTCTAAAAGGGCTTTTTTGCTATGAAATTTGCCAATATCATGTATATTGCTTATTTTTGCAAGGTCTTTGACTCTACCATATCACATCATCAACAGACAGATAATAATAACTAATATTAAAGCAAATCTTAACATGAAAAGGAAATCAGCGATTATTTCATTGCTTCTCCTGTCATCCGTTCTCACTCCTTTGAACGCGCAGAACTACGTGTCTCAGGTTTGGAACCCCGACAACGGTAATTGCACGTACACCAATCCTGTTATCAATGCGGATTATAGTGACCCCGACGTCATTGCTGTTGGAGATGACTATTACCTCACGGCAAGCTCGTTTCAGTGTATGCCGGGCTTACCCATTCTTCACTCCAAAGACTTGGTTAATTGGGAGATTATAGGTCATGCACTTACAAAGCCTTACTTCTCACAGAATGTTCCAAGCCATGGCAACGGTGTCTGGGCTCCCTGTATGCGCTATCACAATGGTGAGTTCTACATCTACTGGGGCGACCCCGACCGTGGCGTTTATATGGTGAAGACAAAGAATCCGGCGGGCGAATGGGAAAAGCCGGTTCGTGTAATTAAGGGGAAAGGCATGATAGACACCAGTCCCTTATGGGATGATGACGGCAGATGCTATCTTGTCAATGGCTGGGCTAACAGTCGCGCCCACTTTGCTTCGGTGCTCACAGTGCGTGAGTTGAATGCCGAAGGCACAGCTGCCATCAGCGATCCCGTTATTGTCTTCGACGGAAATGGCACAGAAAACCGCACATGCGAGGGACCTAAGTTCTACAAGCGCAATGGATGGTACTGGATTATGTGCCCGGCGGGTGGTGTGCCCACCGGTTTTCAGCTTGCCATGCGCAGCAAGTCGCCTTACGGTCCTTACGAGGTTAAGAAAGTGCTAGCGCAAGGCAAGACCAACATCAACGGTCCTCACCAAGGCGGATGGGTGCATACGTCGCAAGGCGAAGACTGGTTTATGCACTTCCAAGACAAGGGCGCTTATGGCCGTGTGGTTCATCTGCAGCCCGTGACGTGGCGCGACAACTGGCCCGTTATGGGCATCGACAAAGATGGCGACTATTGTGGCGAGCCCGTAACCAAGTATCGCAAGCCCAAGACAGCAGGCAAGGTAGCCAATGTAAACCCACAAGAATCAGATGAGTTTAATGATGGCAAGGTGGGCATGCAATGGCAGTGGCAGGCCAACTACAGCCAGCTCTATGGCATGCCTACGATGAATGGCACTTTCCGGTTATATACCTACAAGCTCAAACCTTACACCTACAAAAAGAATAGAGACAGTTTGTCATTATGGCTAGACCCCGCCATGCTTCTGCAAAAGACTCCTGCCGACAGATTCACGGCCACAGCCAAGCTCTGTCTGACGGCTAAGAACGAGCAACAGTTTGGAGGCATCATCATGATGGGCTTGAACTTCAGTGCCCTGGTGGTTAAGAGGGTAGGGCAAGAGTTCCAGTTATTGCAGCTCACATGCAAGGATGCAGACAAGGCCAACCAGCCAACCAGCAAGCTTCTTGCTACCTTAAAGCCCACGTCAGCAGACACTAACGGCTATCAGGAAGCCATACATGAGGCCGTTTACATGCGTATGAAGGTGTATGATGGCAAGTTGCAGTTTGCCTACAGCACGGATGGAAAGCATTTTACCAATGTGGGTGATGTGTTCACCATGCGTGAGGGAAAATGGATAGGCGCCAAGATAGGTCTTGTTGCAGCTGAGCCTCAGGGCACTAATCCCTGTGGCTGGATAGATGTAGACTGGTTCAGAATAACCCGATAAGCCTTTCGATGTTCTGTAAGCATTCCGTCCGCTGGGTTGAGAGTGCTTACAGAATGTCTTATGATATTCGATTTACTGCTTCTAAACGCAGTTTTTCCGATTGATAACCATATTGTTGCAAATTGTCAGTAGGTTCTTGGCTTTCTTTCATATCCATAGTTGATTTCTTATGATGAGGTATTTGCTTGTTTCGTTCATTCTTCTTCTTTTCATTCATCCATGCTTTGCCCGTCCATCGGCCGCACAGTCTGCCGGACAAAATCTCATGACGGCTAAGCTGTTGGCCGCAAAGGGCGAGACGGCGCGGGCATTGCTTATTGCCAATAGGGTGATTGAAGAGGTAAAGGCATCGCCCAAGAACCGCAAGCAACAAGAACTTTTGATGGAGGCTTACACCCTTAATGGAAATAATTATAACATTCTGGGTGACAGCCAACAAGCTCTTTCTTACTTCAGAAATGCTTTAAGAATAGCAGCAACTTTAGGCAATGAGCAGCGTGAAGGTCAACTATACAACAACATTTTCAGTATCTACTACGCCTTACACGACTATAATCAGGCTACCGACTTACTCAATTCGGCTCTGAATATAGCTTTGAAGTCGGGCGACAGAAACCGTATTTGCACCATTTATAACAATATGGGTCTGGTGGCATACGAGCAGTCTGACCACAAGCGAGCCTTACAGTTGCTAGATAAAGCTTTGCTATACACAAGGCCGGGGGATGTCAAAAACATTGCCAGCGTGCTCACCAACAAGGCCGAAGTGCATTATGACAGAGGCGAATATAAGGCAACCAATGCGATACTTGACAGTGTACTATCCCTGCTTGGCACCCATAACCAACCCCAATTCATACAACCTTATCTCAACGCAGCGCTCGTAAAGGCGCGCCTGGGAAAGACTTCAGAGCTTGCGCCACTCCTACGCACCATTTACAAACGTCTGTCTTCCTGCCCGCCTCCCGTACAAAGCAACAGCTATAGACAGCTGGCTGAGATACATTTTCAGCTCGGCGACAGTCTGGCGGGGCTGCATGATATGCTCCGTTCAGAGCGCGTAGCCGACTCCACCGGCCTAGACAGCAACAACAAGCAGGTAAGACAACTGCTCATTGCCTATCAGGCCGACCGGCTGAAGCAGAGCAACAACCAACTAGAAGCTCTCGTGTCAAGTCGTACCATGTTGCTTGTCGCCTCCCTCTTGTTCCTCGTCATCCTCATCATCCTTGCCGTCTCGCTCTATCGCCAAATGCGCCTTGTGCGCCAGAAAGCCCGGCAGATAACCCGACAGCAAAAACTTTTGCACGAGTATGAGCGGAAAGAGAGTGAACGGCAGAGGCAGGCTTTAAGCCTGGAAATAGACCATAAGAATCGCCAGCTCACTTCTTATGCTATTGATACGGCCGCCATGAACGAGTTTCATGCAAAGGTACGTGATGGCCTGTCGCAGATTAAGAGCGAGGTAAAGGGCATGACGCCGGAGCAGCAACAGCAGCTCACAGACTTGATGAACAGCTTGTTGCATTACAATGACAAGATGGTGGCAGATGATTTTCGCCTTTATTTCGACGAGGTACATCCACAGATGCTTAAGAAACTGGCCCTGCAGTATCCTCAACTTAGTGAAAAAGATCTCCACCTGTGCGCTTTTCTCCATTTGGGAATGTCTACCAAGGAGATTGCAGCCCTCACTTCGCGTGAGGTGCGCAGCGTAGACTCGGCCCGCAACCGCCTCAGAAAAAAGCTCGGCTTGGCCCCTCAGCAGTCGCTCCAACAGTTTCTCAAGGGGTTCGCATAAGGCTATGCGGTAGTAATGCAGTAGTGCAAAAGGCCCTATTAAAGGCCTTTTTGTGTACTTTTGCACCGTTATATTTCTTTTAAAGCGCTAGAATATGAAAAAAATTACGACAAACAAGAAGATGACTCTTGTGGTCATCTCGTTGCTTTTGTTGTTGGTTTCACCTGCAATGGCAAGCCCCGGCGACACTGTTTTCGTTGAGAAGTTTGACACGCAGGAGGATTTCAACAAGTGGACAACCATCGACCTGAACGGCGGTCGCACATGGGAATGGCTCAACGGACATGCTGCTTACATGCTCGACTACCAGACCGGGTTGCCTGGCGATGACTATCTGGTGTCGCCAGCCATTAATCTTCAGGCCGGAAATGTTTACGACCTGCGTTTCAGCCTCACTATGTCGAACAACATTAATTATGAGAGCTGTCGCGTCTATATGGGCACTTCGCCCGACACGGCCCACCTGAAGACGGTGCTTGCCGAATGGAAAGACGTGACCAATGAGGCCAACGGCATGAAAGAACTCACCCTTATTCCCAAGCAAACAGGCACCTATTACATTGCTTTCTATTCTTTCAGCCAGGCCAATCAGAATCGTTTCGAGATTGATGACGTGAGCATTGTGGAACGAAGCACAACACTTGTGCCGGGCGATGTAACTCATCTGTCGGCTACGGCCGCTCCGCATGGTGCTCTTCAAGGCACCATCCGTTTTCAGCTGCCTACCCTCACCGCCGGCAACGATATGTTAGACGTCAAGAGCAGGCTCTCTTATGCCATCTATCGTGACACGCTCAGCACCCCCATTACTACCGGAACAGGTGCCCCGGGTGATGAGGTGAGCTATATGGATAACGTCTCAGCCAATGGATTCTACACTTATCGCGTGGCCGCCTCAAATGACAAGGGCGCGGGCAGAGCATCGTCTGCCAAGATATATATAGGTAAGGACACCCCTCTGAAGCCTACTGGCGTGACGGCACATGTGGGGGCCGATTTTGCCGCACATGTGGCCTGGCATGTCTCACGCGGCAGTGTGAACAACGGTTATGTGGATTCTACTGCCCTGAAATACATCGTCTTGCGTGACGATTCGATCATTGCCACAACGGCAGACACCACCTATATCGACAAAGTTCCCGTAGCTCACGGACAAACCAAGGTGAGCTACACCGTCAAGGCCCTGTTCGACACGCTGGCAAGCGAGCCCAGCTACGAGGCCGAGTGCTTGGCCGGAGAGCCCATTGTGGCCCCTTATGTTGAGACTTTCGCCAATGGCGAAACGAAATCTCCGTGGATGCAGGATGCGTCGGCGCATGATTTCGACTGGCAAAGCACCTCTGAGGTGTACGACGACTGGACGGGTGAGGCGCTCAACGCACCTGATGGCGATGGAGGCTACCTTGTGGCGGCAGTCAGTTATGCCTCTTCCGGCGACCAGTCGCGCTATGTGTCACCCTTGCTCAATCTGAGCAGGCTTTCCAATCCACAACTTTCGTTCTATTTCTACTATAATCGGAGCCAATGGTACGACCCTGAGATGGAGGGCGAAATAAACGATCGCGTTCAGGTTCAGGTGAGTTTTGATGGCGGCGAATGGCAGAATGTCGATGAAGGAGCGTTCCGCATCAATGACAACAGCAATAAGTGGCAACGCGTAACCATGACTCTGCCTAAGCAGGATGCTAAGTTTATGCAGATAGGCTTGCTTGCCATAAGCGATAATGACGGTGGAAACTGCGGTGACATGTACGTAGACAGCATCAGTGTTGATGAGAGTAGTCTGCAAACCGACTTGGCTTTGACCTCACTCGTGGCTCGGCAGCTTCGTGTAACAGCCAATGACAGCTTGCAACTCACAGCCACTGTGCGCAACCGAGGCGCGCAGACAATATCCAACTATCAGGTAACCTTCTTGCGCAACGGACAGCCCTATACTCAAGTAAATGGCATTTCTCTAGCTCGGGCTGATCAGGCTGACATCAAGCTGAACGTACCTACGACGGTAGAAGACGCGCAGAAGGACAGCATTGTATGGCAAGCTGTCGTATCCATGCAGGGCGATGAGCTGAGTGCCAACGACTCTTCGGAGCTTGTCTTCACCTCCGTCCGCGCCAACGACTATCCGGCGCCTGTTTTGGAAGGCCAGGCTTCTGACAATAACGTGAGACTCACTTGGAGCGCTCTAGCCTCACAGAAAGCTACAACAACTGACACCAAGACGGTGACAGACAACTTTGAGAGCTATGATGCCTTTGCCGTTGACAGCTTTGGTCAATGGACATGCTATGACGGCGACAAGGCTTCAACGCTCATCAGCCCGCGCATCCCCGTGCAATATGCTCATGAGGGCGAACCTATGGCATGGCAGGTGTTCAATAATGTGGAGTCGGGAACCTACGTGGAAAACAACTATGACGAGCCGTTCCGAGCCCACAGTGGCATACAATATCTTGCGTCGCCATCCTGCAACTGGCCTGCAGAAAACAACGACTGGCTCATCACGCCACGTCTGGACGGTCAGGCGCAGACCATAAAGTTCTGGGCTAAGGGCGCAACAGACGATTCAGAGTGGATGGATGTGTACTACTCAACCACCGACAAACATCACGACAGCTTTGTGAAGCTCAACGATGCCACCATATACGTAAACGAAATGTGGAAGCAATACAGCTTCGACGTTCCGCAGGGCGCGCGCTATTTTGCCCTGAGAAACGCACGCCGCACAGTGTTCCTCTTTATAGACGACTTCACCTACCAGGCATATAACGGTGCCAAAGACCAGCTGGACCTGACGGGATATAATGTTTATCGCGATGGAGTGAGACTTAACGAGACTCCTGTCACAACACCCTCTTACACCGACACCGATGTTATGACGGGCAGCACGCACACTTATCGTGTCACAGCAGTTTATGCCCAAGGCGAGAGCAACTACTCTAACGGCTTCAGCACCGTTGTGACGGGGCTGCAAAGACTAGATGCCCACTCGACTACAGAGCCTGCAGCAGTTTACAACATGTCGGGCATGAGAACGGATAAAGAGGCTAGGGGAGTGAACATCGTAAGGTATCGTGACGGCAGCGTGAGGAAAATCGTTCGCCGTTAACCCCAATCTGTCATGCCTCCGGCTGGATTTTTTTTCGCCATCGGCATGATCTAATACAAGAGCCACATTCAGCAAGCATCTTAAAATACTCGTTACCCCGCTTGCAGAATGTGGCCTTTTCATGTCTAAACATAGGCGTAACGAATATAAGCAGTAACGTTTTTTCTTACATCAGTAGTTCGATGAAAGCATCATCTTGCTTTTCTTGTAACTATTTGATATACAGACGTATAGAAAAATAGGCCTTTTTGCGCTTCAAAATAGGCACTTTTGCAAATCGAAATAGGCATTTTCAGACGCTCAAACGCCCTATTTTGCAAGACGCGATGATACTTGTCAAAAAACCAAGAGATGATTTTTTAAAACCAAGCATGCCTGTAATCCACATAAAAAGTGTAACTATGCAAAATGTGAAAGACAGACTAACAGATGACCATCTAAACCATAAGTTACAAGATGAGAGGACTTTTCAAGCAGTTGAAACCAGAGTCTGTGGGCAGAAAAATATTTCTGCTGGTGTGGGTCATGCTCATTGTGTGCTCACTGGTTCATTCTGTTTATAACGATTTTTATTACCTCAATTATCGCGAATGGGGCATCAGTGAGTGGCTCATCAACTATCAGGGCGGTTTCGTAAGGCGCGGTCTGCTCGGTCAAGGCCTCTTCTTGCTTTATCAGCTGCACCCTTTCAACCTGCGTTTCGCCTTGCTCACCATTTCTGTCTTGACGTCTTTCCTCTTCCTGATTCTTATTGTTCGCATCTTCATCAGGCGGGGTTGGAGCATGGCCATCCTGCCGTTGGGCTGTTGCTTCTTCGCCCATTAACAGCTATCAGATGCGCCTTCTGACTACTTTTATACGTCACTTTATATAATGCTGTGTGCGTATACAACCTATTGATTACGTGTATTAAATACATTATTATTAAATTTTAACAGTGTATTTGATACAAGGTAATAAAAAATTATCTACATTTGCATGAAATAAAATAACTTATCAAATTACTTAAACTTAAACGTATGAAGAAACTTTTACTTTCTTTATGTGGGGCATTTTTCCTTACATCATCTATTAATGCGCAAGTTCAGGCAACTTCGCTAACGTATGATTTGGTGAAGGCTTACAAGCCTTCGGTTTCTCTCACCAACTATAATTGTGGCTGGGCTTTTTACAGTTATGAGAAGGAGGGCAAGGAAGACAGCAAGCGCCAAGACTATAGGGGCTACGCAACAGACTCTCTAAGCAAGGCTGTCGGGCTGCCCGATGAGTGCCATGTGTGGGTGCGCAACCCTCGACTGGTGCAGACTATCAATGATGCAGGATTCTTTAATTCTAACAACGATGGCCGTAATTTTGTTGTAGACGGGCTGACCAAGGGTGACAAAGTGATCTTTAAGTACACCAGCGAGGCTACTGACCCTGCCAAGATGAAGATGATTTATGCCACAAGTGCATCGGGCATGACTTGTGCCTTGATAGGCACCGACACGCTGAAAGCCGGATCGTCTGTCATCAACTCAGGCGATACCATTCTCATCGACAGCGCAAAGTTTGTTAATTCAAAGAATGTTGAGGATGGTTACATCAGCGTTCTGCTTTACAAACAAATGGCAGTGGCCAGCGTAAAGATAGTTAAGGCAGACAACACCGAACTTTTCTACGATTTCACTAAGGCCGGAAAAGCTGTTGCCATGGCTAACTTTAATCGCAACGAAGGCAATGAAGGCAAGATTTACGTGAACCAGGGAACGGGTAAGGAAGACCGTAAGCGCAACGACTTCAAGGGTTATACGCCAGACTCCATAAGCACATCGCTCGGCCTTCCTGAGGAGTGCCACATTTTCCAAGGACAGAACCGCATTGTGCAGTATGTCACTCACCGAGGCGTTTACGTAAGTAGCGATACGCAATGGGCTGTAGACGGTCTTGACTCAACAGATGTTGTGAAGGTTTATTACATTGCTCCGGGTCTGACAGAAGCAAAGCAGCACATCTTGTTTGCCAACGGTGCAAGTGCAAAGACCAAGGTGTTCTTGAATCAGAACACAGATACCCTGGCTTCTCTCACACCGCTTGAGAGCGGAGACTCGCTCACCGTGGCAGTGGCTAAGGACGTTAATAAAGCAGGCAAGGTGAATGGCTACATCACCTTCCAGGCATATAAGGGCATGTATATCCAGAAGATTGTCATCACAAAGAACTCTGTTGCGCTGGGCATCAAGAGCCCAAATGTAACAGTAAAGGCTGACAATCAGGCAGATGATGCATGGTATACGCTGCAAGGTGTGCGCGTGGCTCAGCCAGCCAAGGGCATATATATCCATCAGGGAAAGAAGATTGTTATAAGATAAACTTGTTATTAGAGTGGGCTGGGGCAGCAATGCCTCCGCCCATATGGCATAAGATTAATATTTAAAAAAAATGGTTATGAAGAAAATTTTTACTTTAGTGGCTTGTGGCATTGTTGCTATGAGCGCCGGAGCCCAGGAGTCTTGGAGTGCAGCTAACGCCGATCTGACTACTGTGCAGAAAGTAGACAACACCTCAAAGAATGTCATCATCCATACAAAAGATGATCCCTATCCTATGGGAACTTATGGTGACGCTGCAAAAGAGGCTACCGTTACGAACAACTCTACAGAGAAACTGCAAGACCAGGTGCTCACTGTGGGCACAGCCAACGTAACAGTGAAGGCTGTTTCTACGCTTAATTTGGGCGAGACAGAAGACGGCTGGCAGTTGTCAAGTAATGCAAATGAGACCCTTACCACCGCTTTGGGATTTCCGGTAGAATTCACCAGTCGTCTTAAAGCAAAGAGTGGCAACCCTACGCTTACGTATCTTGACTTCTATGAACTCAACTCTGATGGCGATCCAGTGCATCGCGTGAGCGGCGAGGTGTGGGCTCCCGGAGCTACAGCGCTGCCTGCTAAGGGCTGTTATATAGAGGTTACACCTAAGACAGCAGGTACTTTGTCTTGTGGCGTATTCGTAAACAAGGGCAACCATGAGCTTTATATCATCGATGAGAGCACCCTTCAATTACTCAAGCCAGCAGATGTTAGCGTGAAATTCTTTTATCAGAATAACACATTCAAATATAATGAAGCCGGTGAAGTCGTAGTGAATGGTACGCTTCCTGAAGATTACATCCTTCAGCACACCAATGGTCTGACTCAAAATCGCCCGGCTATGGGCATTGTGAAGTTTGCCGTTGAAGCCGGCAAGACCTATATGCTGATGAACCCCAAGAGCCAGCTGGGCTTCTATGGCTATTACTTTGAGTCTTCAACAAACGGCATAGCCGACATTCAGGCAAGCAAGGCTGCTGATGCTAACGCACCTATATACAACCTCGCCGGTCAGGTTGTAGACAAGAGCTACAAGGGCATTGTGATAAGCAATGGCCGTAAGTATCTTCAGAAGTAATTCTGAATTACAATCACAAATCATCATGCCGGGCAAGTTCTACAGCTTGTCCGGTTTTTCGTTTCACGTATATTGATATGCGAACAATATGAGCCTGCTACAGAGCAAGAACCATTTTTGTTTGCGCTTTTATTTTTTTTTTGCTTTAAAAGACTTGCATTTTCAAAACATTTTTCTCAATTTTGCACAAGGAAGTAACCTTAATTATCGAGTAGCGCACTGAGAAATGAAAGGTGAAAGCCAACGGAGCATCACTCTAAACAATCAATATTCATTATCATAGTTCAGCTTTTCATATTGTCTGTCTATGCTTAAACCTAACGCTTATGGACCAAAACACGCTTTATGAACTAGTTAGTTCGTTGAACAGAGACTACATCGGGCCCTTGCTCACCATCGTTCTGCTGGGCGCAGGTATATTCTTTACCATTCGCCTGCACTTCATTCCACGCTTTTATCTCCGCACTATAAGGCATCTGTTCAAGAGTTCCAGCATCGGTCATAAGGCTTCCAAGCAGCATGGCATGAGCCCTTTTCAAGCTCTCTCAACGGCTATAGCGTCGCAAGTGGGCACCGGCAACATCGTAGGAGTGGCCATGGCGCTCGTCATGGGAGGCCCTGGTGCCGTGTTCTGGCTGTGGGTTAGTGCGGTGTTAGGCATGTCAACCAACTTTGCAGAGGCCGTTCTTGGCCAGCTGTTTCGTACCAAGACGCCCGACGGACACATCATTGGCGGCCCTGCTTATTACATTCAGAACGGTTTACACTCAAAGTTTATGGCCCGACTATTTGCTGTATTCTTCATCATAGCGCTGGGCATGATAGGTATTATGGTGCAAGCCAACTCAATATCTGATGCTCTTGTCACCCTGTTGCCGTCGGGCGTGAAGAACATTTATGTGGGTATTGTGCTCACCATCTTTGTGGGTTTCGTTCTTTCCGGGGGCATTTCAACCATCGCTTCCTTTGTAGAGAGGGTCGTACCAGTCATGGCTGGCATCTTCATCCTCGGCAGTTTGGTGTTTATTTGCATCCATATAGACACGCTGATACCGCAGTTGTCAAGCATCTTCAAGTGCGCTTTTACAACTCAGGCAGGCGTAGGAGGTGCTGTGGGAGTAAGCGTGAAGAGTGCCATTAGGTACGGTATCAGCCGCGGATTGTTCAGCAATGAGGCCGGATTGGGCACCACTCCGCATGCCCATGCCATTGCTAAGGTGAATGAACCCTATGAGCAAGGCCTATACGCAATAGTAGGAATAAGCGTCGATATACTTATTTGCACGCTAACAAGTATGGTTATCCTCATGTCGGGAGTATTGCAGACGAGTCCCGGCGCAATGGGCATTCAACTGGCGCAAGCGGCATTCAATACCACATTTGGCATCTTTGGCAATTATTTTATAGCCATTTCGCTCTTCTTCTTTGCCATGAGTACCATTGTTGGGTGGTATTTCTTTGCCGCCCAAAATGTGAGATATCTCTTCAATGAGCGGTTCATCTGGCCTTATAGAATCATCGTCTTGCTGCTGGTTATCGTGGCTTCCACCGTAAAGGTGAGTCTTATCTGGGAGTTGGCTGATACCTTCAACTTCTTCATTGTGTTGCCTAACGTCATCGCCATTATATGGCTTTCGCCCAAGGTAGCGGCAGAGGCGAAGCGCATGTTCAGCTATTTGCGAGGCTTAGATGCCAAAAGCTAACGTAAAAGGGAACGCAAAGCCGATGGCTGAACGTTCCCTCTTACTCTTCTCATGACCAGCTCTCAGGCTATCCTAAGACCTGTTATCTTACCAAAATAACCAGATATTTGCTTGTGCTCCAGAACGTATTGGGGTCTGAGATGCGCAACACATACTGTCCGTTGGTGTCTTTTGTGAGCGTATAACTGCTGGAAGGGTGTGGCGTAAGCAGTTTGGCGCTCTTGCTATAAAGCTTTATCTCCTTGTCTACACGTATGTCTATCTTGGTGAAATAGCCTCTATTAAACTGTCCTTGCAGCACCTTTCCGCCTATAAGTATCTTTTGTTCCTTCAGCTCCCGCTTTGTTCCGAACACATACCATGCCGTGTTGAGCTGCTTATCCTGCATGGATATGGTCTGTGCCTTAGCCACATTATCCATTGTCAGGTTCTGTTTCTCGGTGTTCAGGTTCTGCTTTTCGGTGTTCAGATTGGCCACATCCGTATTCAGATCGTTGATGGTTTCGTCAAGTTCTGATATATGTATGTCCTTCGCATCGAGCTGTTCGCGCAACTTCTGCAACTCTCTGTCCTTATTGGTAAGCTGTGCTTGCAGGTTCTCCAGGGTCTTTCTCATCTCGTCACCCTTAAATCCTGTCTCGCGCAACTGTTGCTTCAGCTTTCTGATAAGCTCTCTGTTCTCTTGCATACGCTGGGCAATAAACTTTATGTCAGCCTTTATCTGCTCTTGCTTGTCAGTGCTTTGCTCACCTGTTTGGGCTATAGTTACGCGGTTTTCGGCCTCGTTTATTTGCGCAAAGCCCTCTTGTATATCGTTCAGCGTGCCCATCATGTCGTTTATTTCGCTGTCCCTAGCCTCTATAATGGCCCTGAGAGAGTCGCTTTGTGTCGCAGCGGGGTTGGTGGTAACCTTTTCCTGCTTGCAAGCAAAGAGCGACAGCAGGCATAAAGAAACTGTCAATAACTTCTTCATATCCGTTTTTGTTTTAACTATTCCTCACTTTTTCGTTTGCTGCTGCATCCAGCCAGCACGATAACAATCTCACCTTTGGGGGCGCACTCGGTGAAGTGGGCCACCACATCCTCTAATGATCCGCGCACGCTTTCCTCATGCACCTTTGATATTTCGCGCGCTACGCTCACCTGTCTGTCGGCTCCAAAGGTATCGACAAACTGCTTGAGCGTCTTGAGCAACCTATAAGGCGACTCATAAAACACCATCGTACGCTGTTCGTCGCGCAGTGCTTCGATGCGTGTCTTGCGCCCTTTCTTCTGCGGAAGGAAGCCTTCGAAGCAGAACCTGTCGCATGGCAGACCCGACGAAACGAGTGCCGGGACGAAAGCCGTGGCACCGGGAAGGGTTATCACCTCGATGCCTGCGTTGGCTGCCTCGCGTGCTAAGAAGAAGCCGGGATCGCTTATTCCGGGCGTGCCGGCATCTGTTATGAGAGCTATATTCTCCCCGGCCTGAAGCCGTTGGACTATAGCTGGTGACGTGCCGTGCTCATTATACTTATGATGAGCCTGCAACCGAGCTTCTATACCATAATGTTTTAGGAGAATGCCAGACGTGCGTGTGTCCTCAGCCAGCACGAGGTCAGCCTCCTTAAGTATCCTGACAGCGCGGAAAGTCATGTCTTCCATGTTTCCCACTGGCGTTGGCACAAGATATAAAGTTCCCATATATGCCACAAAGATAGGGTTTTTTATTAACTCAAACAAAAAAAAGTCAGGTTTCTTTGTTATTTTTGTTAGGTTGTGGTATTTTTGCAATCAAAAAAGCGAATATATGTCTATAGTAGATAATACGCAGGGAGAGAGAAAGCGTCAGGGGCGTATCGAGATTATTTGTGGCTCTATGTTCTCTGGCAAGACAGAGGAGCTGATACGTAGATTGAAGCGCGCCAAGTTTGCAAAACAGAGAGTTGAGATATTCAAGCCCTCCATAGATAATCGTTATTCAGACGAAGAAGTAGTGAGCCATGACCATAATTCCATTGTCAGCACGTCTATCGACTCGTCTGCTTCCATTCTTTTGCTATCCGAAGGCATCGATGTCGTGGGCATCGATGAGGCTCAGTTTCTGGACGACAACCTGGTGAATGTGTGCAACCAACTGGCCAACAACGGTGTGAGAGTGATTGTGGCGGGTTTGGATATGGACTATCGTGGTGTGCCCTTCGGCCCTATTCCCGCCCTGTGCGCCGTGGCCGATGAAGTGACAAAGGTGCATGCCATCTGCGTGAAGTGTGGTGCATTGGCCTATATCAGTCATCGTTTGGTGAACAACAACAAGCGTGTGCTCATCGGAGAGGCGCGCGAGTATGAGCCATTATGCCGCGAATGCTACCAGAAAGAGCTTGCCAAGGAGCAGGCATCGGGTGGCTTAAGCGCTGGCGAAAAGACGAAATAACATTATAAACTTCTTATATTCAGATTGATGGATATGCAAGAAAAGATAACATTCGACAAGTTTATAAGATGGGCTTTGGTGGCCGCTGCCATCTTATGTGTGTTCTTTATCGTCAAGGCATTAAGCTCAGTGCTGTTGCCTTTCTTCATAGCGTGGCTCTTGGCTTACCTCTTATATCCCATCGTTAAGTTTGTTCAATACAAGCTACACGTGCCAACGAGGGCGCTGTCTATCATCGTTACGCTCTTCTTCGTAGTGGTTGTGGTGGCCGGAGTGCTCTATTTCATCATTCCGCCTATGATAGATCAGTTTGATAAACTAAGCGATGTGCTGTCAAGCTACGTTAAGAGCAAGGCGCATACCAACAATCTCACAAGCTACATCAAGCGCCTGGTGATAGAAAACCAAGTTGCTATAGAGCAGTTCTTCAAGAGTAGAGACTTCTCTGATGCCCTGAAGACGGCCATGCCAAAGCTTTTCAGCCTGCTCGGACAGACCGCCAGCGTGGTGATAAGCATTGTTGCTTCATGCATCACACTGCTGTATATGTTCTTCATCTTGCTGGATTATGAGAACCTGACCAATAATTGGATTAAGATATTCCCTAAGAAGAACCGTCCGTTTTGGCATGTTCTGGCACAGGATGTAGAGCGCGAGCTCAACAATTACATACGTGGTCAGGGCACGGTAGCCTTGTGCATGGGCATCATGTTTTGCATAGGCTTTACCATTATTGGCTTCCCCATGGCCATCGGCATGGGCATTCTGATAGGCATACTCGACCTTGTGCCTTACCTGCACACCTTTGCTCTCATCCCAACGGCATTCCTGGCACTGCTCAAGGCAGCCGATACGGGACAGAACTTCTGGGTTATCTTTGGCTTGGCTGTGCTGGTATTTGTTGTCGTTCAGATTATTACCGATATGGTGGTTACACCCAAAATCATGGGCAAAGCCATGGGTTTGAACCCTGCCATCCTGCTGCTTTCGCTCTCGGTGTGGGGCTCTCTGCTCGGCTTCATAGGCCTTATCGTCGCCTTACCCCTCACAACGCTCATCATAGCTTATTGGCAACGCTACATCACAAAGGAGCAAAGGCTCCCTCAAGAGGCCATGGCTAACAAGCCTGAGGAAGTTCAAGCCAGTGTTGAAAAGTCGAAAACATCCGATGAAAAGGGCGAAAATAACGCCGAATAATCAATAAGTCATAAGTTATAGGCAAGGTTGTTGAAACGTTTCTGCATCCTTGCCTTTCTTCTTTTTCTTGCCTTCTGCCATGCTGTTTTCACCCATTTTCATGGCACTTCTGACACTTTCTTGCCTACGATTGTAAGTAGTTGACGTACAGTTGGTTACATTTTGATTATCAAAAGTGCCTATTTTGCGACGCGAAAGTGCCTGTTTTGTGATGCGATAATGCCTATTTGAGATGGTAAAACGGCCTATTTTGCCTTTTAGCTCTATGGTTAAGGGGAGCAGAAATGCGCTTGTGGAAGCTTATGCCAACTTGCAAATGAAGATCATTTCATATAAGTTGAGCACCAACCAGCTGTAGGATGGACAGAAGATACATTCATGTGAGGTGCATGGTGAGGCGATAGTGATCAGCCATGCACCCATTCATGACCCGCTTTTTTATCATTGTGAGTACGTAAAATCGTCTTCATTCGCTTATTAACGGGTGCAAAAGCTACAAAAATTTCAGTTTTTTACATGAGTAGGTGCTCATTTTGAAATGATTTAAGTAATTTTGCACTCGCATTATTATTAGCTTGAATGAAAGATATATGTTTTATAGGCCACATCACGCGTGACCATGTCATTACACCCACTACAGATGTCTATATGGCGGGCGGCACCTCTTACTATTGTGCTCGTGCCTTGAAGAGTCTTCCGCCCAAGGTGAGTTATTCGCTGGTGACGGCAACAGGTGATGATAACGAGCAGGTGATAGAGGCCATGCGCAAGGATGATATAGATGTAAAACGTTTTCCTTGTGCCCATTCGGTGTTCTTTGAGAACCGCTATGGCAGCGATCCTGACAACCGTTCGCAGCGCGTCCTGGCTCTGGCTGACCCTTTTACAGTAGAAGAAGTGAAGCCGTTGCAGGCTAAGTTGTATCATCTGGGAACGCTTCTCTCAGGCGATTTCCCTGTGGAAGTGGTTGAGGAACTGGCCAATAAAGGTAAGGTGAGCATTGACGTGCAAGGTTATTTGCGCAGAGTGGTGAACGAGAGAGTGTATGAAACGGATTGGCCTGACAAGCATAAGATATTGTCTATGACCCACTTGCTGCAACTGGATGAGATAGAAATGATGGCTCTTACAGGCAGCCATGACGTGCGCGAGGCTGCCAAGACGATAAGCTCATGGGGCGTTAAGGAGGTGATTATCACGCTGGGAGGCGGTGGAAGCATGATATACGACGGCTCTTCTTTCTATGAGATTCCGGCTTATAAGCCCAAGGAGATAGTAGATGCCACGGGGTGTGGAGACACTTACTCGGCCGGTTATCTATATATGCGCTTGCAAGGAGCACCGTATGAAGATGCCGGAAAGTTTGCGGCAGCCATGTGTACACTTAAACTTCAACATTCAGGACCTTTCAGTAGTGACATAGACTCTGTGTTGAAGATTATGGAGCAAGACTAACACAACGCTAGCTTTCTTTATGATATACAAATAGAGGGTGCCATAACAGCACCCTCTATCGTTCTCTTAATCTCACAGAACCCGTCTGTTTATTTTTCATCCATCCATATTTTGAAATGAAGTTGATGGGCAACGTGTTTGTTGATAGCATATTTTTTTAACACACCGGGACCACAACTGCTGTTTCCTAGCCCCATGACGGCGCAGTCGAGGCTTAGGTAAGTGGCATCAGCCATCTTGAGCTTGTCGTCATGACCGGCCTTATAGATATCTGATACCGAGTAGTGAAGGGCATTGAAACTGAATGGAGCATCTACAGCTTGCACATATACGCGATGGCCTTTGCCGTCAGACAGGGTAACAAACGCACAGTCTTCGTGGTTACCGGAGTCTTGTGGGCGGGGATAATGTGTAAACATATCGCTCACATTACGCCTCCATAATCCTATCAACGCACTTTGTTTACGGTCGGGATAGCTTTCCCAAGGGCCCCGGCCATACCATGTAGCCTCTTCGAAGGCCTTTGGCAAGGTGAGAACTATACCCATGCGGGGTATCTCAGGCAGCGAACCGTTGCACGTAAAGGTGTAAATGAGGTCTATGCTTCCATCTTTATTTAAGGTATTCTGCTCCGCAACATCAACTGTTCCGTCATGAAACACGTATCTGAAGCCTTTGTCTGTCTTAACTGCTTGCAGCGTATCTAGGCCAGAAAGCTTCCAGTCTTTTGCCAGCCAGTTGCCAAAACCACGGTCGTTGTCGGTTGGGGCACGGAACAGTTGAGGCTTGACAGAGTGGAGTAGGGGCAATAGTGATGATTGTGTGAGCCCTTTGTTAGGCTTCCGGTCTGACTGATAAGCCAATAAATTGTCATGTAAGGGTATTTGGGCATGTATGATGTTCTCACCTACAGCAGAGGCAACGTCTATGTTAAGCCGAACATCTTTTTGGGCCGGGATATGGAATTGAGAAGCCGTAGCTATAACATCGCTGTCGCCGGGCTGGGTGGATGGAGAAGGCAACATGCCTGTCTTAACCAGCTTACCGTTTATCATTAACCCATAGTTGAACCTAAAAGTGGATAAAGACAGGTGTGAATGATGATTGACAACATAGATCTTGCCTTCGCTGAAGCTAAATTGTATGGGCGAATATACATGTTTCACCTCCTCATACTTGGGCGTAATTTCTCTGTTGCTGCGTATGATGCCATTCAAGCAAAAAGCTCCAGAGTTGGGCTTGTCGCCGAAATCACCACCGAAAGCTATCGCCTGATCACCCTGCTGTGATGCACCTGACAGTCCGACAGGCACATAGCCAATGCCCTTCTTGTCTGATCTGACGGCTATGCCTTGGTCTACCCAATCCCATATAAAGCCGCCCAGCAATCGCTTGTTGGCATATATCTCGTCCCAATATTCCTTGAAATTGCCCAGGGCATTGCCCATACAGTGAGCGTACTCGCTGGTCATCACGGGACGAGTGTCATTGGTTCGCGACGCGATATCGGCCAGATGCTCCCATCGCGCGTTCTCTGCGCGCTCTGTCTCAGAGCCTTCCGGCACACCTGGATTGAGATATTCTTGCTTCACCCTAGGATAAAACCTGCTGATAACATCCACTGTGGAGGGGTCGGTATAGGGGTATGTGGCCTCGGTATAAGCGGAGTCGGGCACATAGGGTGTTTGCGCTCCTTCGTAATGAACATAACGTGTGGGGTCGAACTCATGCAGCCAAGCGCTCATGGCGGCATGGTTGAACCCGTAGCCAGACTCATTTCCAAGGCTCCAAAAGATGACAGAGGGGTGGTTCTTGTCGCGTTCGGCCATGCGTTGAGCCCTCTCTAGAAATGCCGGTCCCCATGTGGTTGTTGATGCCAAGGTGCCTCTGAGACCGTGAGTCTCACAATTGGCCTCATCAATGAGATAGATGCCGGCAGAGTCACACAGCTCATACCACCGTGGATTGTTGGGATAATGGCTGCATCTGACAGCATTGATGTTAGCCCCCTTCAGCAACCTGATGTCTTCTTGCATTCGTTCTTCCGTCATCACCCGGGCCGTATAAGGGTCGTGTTCGTGGCGGTTGACGCCCCTAAGTTTGACAGGCTTGCCGTTGACCAGTAGCATACCGTCTGATATTTTAAGCCATCTGAAACCTACTTTCTGCTCCGCCTGTTGCGTTATGTGCCCCAACGAATCGGTTAATTGAAGTCTCAATGTATATAAATAAGGTGTCTCGGCCGTCCATTCATGAGGCTTAACAACGGTTGTTTCCATTCGTGCGAACTTCCTTTCACCACGTTGTGGAAACCACTCATTCATGTTTTTGGCCTTATGCTGTATGTCGAGTATGGGCTCAGCCGGTGTACTCACTGAGGCTATCTCCTTGCCCGTGGCATCATAGAGCAAGGCTTTTACAGAATAGCCTTTGCCACTGTTAGCGTCAAAGGTGCGCAACTGTGGGTTAATCTGTAAAGAGTAGTCGTCTCCATTGCCCATGGGTAGAGCTCTTATGGTGAAGTCTCTGAGCTGGAGATTAGGCGTATGAAAGAGTGTTACGCTGCGTTGTATACCACCGAAGCGCCAAAAATCTTGGTCTTCAAGATAACTGCCATCGCTATATTTGTATACCTCGACGGCGATAACGTTCTTGCCGGGCATTAAGAAGGGCGTTATATTAAACTCAGAAGCATCGAATGAGCTTTGGCTATAGCCGACCTTATGTCCATTTATCCATACATAGAATGCTGACATAACGCCATCGAAGCGCAAAAAGGTTTGTCCTTCCGTCCAAGAGGGCGGCAATTTGAATGTTCGTCGATACTGCCCTGTGGGGTTGCGTTCTGTGTATGTGGTCCAGTTCTTAGGTGGTTCATTGGTGACATAAGGCGGGTTTATTTTGAAGGGATAGCCTGCCGAGATGTAGACAGGTGTTCCGTAACCATTCACTTCCCAGTTGGCGGGTACGGGAAAACGCACCCATTGTGCATCATTGAAACTTGTTTCATAAAAGTGCTCTACCTTTCCTGATGGCGTAGGCGACCAATGAAAACGCCATAATCCGTCTAGTGACAACTTGCTATCACCCTGCTTGTCGTGAAAAGGCATGTAATAAGCTCTGGCAGGTTCTCTGTTTTGCGCAAGCATGTACTCATTCTCCCAATCGTGTGCCGGCATAGCCAGTGGCGATAAAAGACATACCAAGGTTCCGACTATCTTATGAATTGTATTTTGCATATATTATTCTCTTTAGATAAGTGATTAAAAAGGCGGGCAAAAGTCATCCTGCCCAATATGATTTATTGTACTTCCAAATATTTGAAATCAAGGCCGTTGATGCCGTGCAAGGTCACAGTGTAAGCTCCGGCATTGATTTGTGTGTCGGTTGTAGTATTCACTATCTTATACTTACTGTTGGTTGCGGGGAACGTCATATCCCTATTTAGCAAAGTAATATTTTGGGCATTCTTGATGACCAGAGTGGCTTTTATCTCATCATTAGTCTGGTTTTTATATCTGAATCGAAGCATATATTCACGTGCAACTCCCGGTGTGATGGTCCAACTTATGGCATTGGCTGCTGCCTTTGCCTCCTCATATCTCACAGCCGGGAATGCTTCAGTGTCCTTGGGCAATAGTTCTTTGGGGAACAAAGCGATGGTATCGGTATCCAAACTGCGCCAATAATCGGCCCGCATCAAAGGTGCATGGCTCATGTCTGGAAGGTTCTTGGTGCTTGCTATGGCTATTGCGGCAATCACAGCTTCGCCTGCCTTCACTTTAGGAAAGCTTATTTTGAGTTGCCCGTTCTTGGATTTAGCATATACAATGTGCTTGAGCGCGCCGGCATATCCTGCTTCAGCCCATGGATCTACATCGGTTAGAATAGTGCTATCATTGATGGCCACATCAAAAAGACGCTCTCCTTCGCCATCTGCCAAGGCGCCATAGCGTGCGCCTATCCATGGCTCGGCAAAGTATAATTCTACTCTATAATAGCCATCAGGCACGTTGAAGTTGTAATAAAGCTGTTGTCTTCCCCAGCGAAAATACTGGAAGATCGTGTCGTCGTTGGTGCCATGGATGTTGTCTGTGATATGTCCTTGGCTGGCAGTGAATGCTTTCAAGCCGAAAGCAGAGGCCCAAGAGTGAGAATAAAGTGAATCATCCTGTGCCCAATGTTGCCCATAGCTGTCGGTAAAAGCATCGCCTCCGCAATTCACTCTGTAGAGGTATGAATAGTTTTCAGCACCTTTCAGCGACACTTTGTTGTGGTCTGCAGCAGTTGGAGTGCGCAGATCGGCTGCATTGCCTTTATACAAATCATGGTAAAGATAATAGCCTTCAGTGGGCTGTTCCCATAAAGTCAGCAGACCCTTATAGTTGATAGGGCCTACTTTATCTATGCGGCGCAAAGCCTCGTCCGGCTGTATTCTGCCCGGATTCTCATGACTTACGAATATCCATTGGAAGTGTCCGCACACCGAATCCTTGACTTGCTCAGCCAAACGCGCCTTCATGCCAAGCAGATGACAAAAGGCTTCTTCTGAATATACATGCTTGTCATGGTGTGAAGATGCTGCCAGCGCACTGTCTTCATGCAATCCTAGGGTTCGCCAAGCGCCATATTCTCCGTTAAGAAGTTGGTCGTCGCGTTTCAGCTCATTGCCATAGTTGGCGGCAGAACCGCCGTATGTGCCGCTCCAATTCTGAATAACGTTCCAGTCAGTGCCCTCACCACCGTTGCAGGTTGTTACTGCTCGTTGATCTATAGCCGTAGGATCTAATTGCTTGATGATAGCCGTGCACTCTTCAGCAAAGTCTTTTGGCAATACGCTTTCGTTCTGTAAGCCCCATAATATGACGCTGGGCGAATTGCGCCTTTCCTTGATATATTGGATAAGATGCTTCTTGAAACTCTCACGAAATGCTTTCGTGTCATACCAGATATGCGCAGAGAATTGGCTCCAGAAAAGCATTCCCTGCTCGTCAAACAGCTTTTGGAATAACAGATTATGTGGTTGATGAGCCTCTCTGAAAGCATTAAATCCTGCCTGCCTAATCATTTTGACACGCGAACGTATTTGTTCCGGAGTAAAAGCATGGCTTCCTCCAAATAGATGTTCATAATCGCAAGTCCCATTAATGAATATTGCCTTGCCGTTAAGTAGAAACTGTCGGGACGTAGGATGTCCTAAACTGTCTTTCAAACTATGAACGGGCCAAGAGATAGACCTTATGCCTGTCTCTGTTTCTTCTTGATCAATGGTTTTTCCTTTCGAGTCTTTTATCATTGATACAAGTGTATATAGGTAGGGATCGTCAAGATTCCAGCGATGCGCATTGCTTATTGCGGCCACTTGCCGAATGACTTTTTGTTCTCCCGGTTGTAGGGTTATAGAGTCTGTGAGCCTGAAAAGAGCCTTGCCCAATTTAGGGTTCAACTTGTTTACTACCACTATATCAGCTGCCTGATGGCTGTAATTCTTCACTTCAGTATCTACAAAAACCGAATCACAAGCCTTGTTGTTCCACACATGAACGCCGAAAGGCTCTATCCTTTGCTCTGCTGTTGCTATGAGTTTAACAGGTCTGTAGATGCCAAAAGGCTGGCTTCCTTCCGAGAATCCCCACTCAGCCGAACATCCACCACACACCCACGGCATGTTGGTTATCATCTCCGGATGCTCCACCTGAACCTGTATTTCATTGTTTCCATTCCTTAATGCGTCTGTAACATCAAGGGTATAAGTAGTCCGTCCTACGTCTGCCTTTGCATAACTTGTGCCGTTAAGCCTAACCTTAGCATAGGTTCCAATGCCTTCAAAGCACAGAAAGTATCGCTTGCCTTGTTCTTTTTGGCAATCAAACTGTTTTGTATACATGGCTGTGCCATGCAGATTGCCATGCTTAAGCTGCCTGTAGCCAAAGTAATCATCCCAATTATGGGGAAGGTCTACGGTATGCTTGCCTTTGTATTCTGAAGGTAACGTCTGGTTAGCATGTGTTATCCATGTCGTCCAATTATCGTTCAGGCTGAGCTCTGTGCGTTTTCCGGTGGGCTCTGGAGTAGGGAAGTGCACTTCTGAACGGCCTAATGGCACACTGGTAGCAACAGCAATGCCTCGCTGAGAGTCTTTGTCAACAGCACAATAGAAGTGATATACGATGCCATTATACTTCACAACGCAACTCTTATGTGCAAACATGTCATCGTAAGACTTTGATGGATAGATGAGATCATCACCATTCCAGCGTTGCCAATGCAACAGATCCTTACTCACGGCGAACGTATTGAAAGCCCAATAAGGCTTAGATGGGTCGAAAGCGGAGAAGTAGAACATAACGAATTTGTCCTTCATCTTCACGATTTGAGCATCACCTGTAATGATGCCGGCCACGTCTTTATAGAACACAGGATTGCCTTTTCGCTTGGATGTAGTGAGAGGAAGCCTTGTCCAATGCTTCATGTCGTTGCTCAAGGCGATGCCTATACGCTCGGCCTTAAATCCACTTTTAGGATTAATACCGCCCGCATTGTAAAACATAACAAAGCGTTTGCCTAATGTTCTAGATGCATCTTCGTAAATATTACTCTTATATTGCACCAGTTTTTCCCACCATTGGGCGGCCTTGTCGTTGATGCTTAGCAATGGTTTATCGCCACTTTGCCACTCATGAGATATGGAAGGATCGTCAGCAGTCCATGCTAACCCGATGTTAAGAGGTTCGCGTACAGCCTCATAACCCGTTCCGTGGCCTCCTATATAAGTCATCCAGTAGTTCCCGCGAAATTTCTTTATTGCGTAAGAACCACCCCAGTTCCAATCAATGAGAGCCGGAAAACCTCCTCGTTGGTTCATATCCCAGCCATCATCCTTATAACTCAGCACCCTGCCTTTGGTGGTCCAATGCAACAGATCGTTGCTTTCTGCTAGCCATGTTTCATATCCTCGGCCGTCGTTACCCTCTTTGCCATTATAGCACACATAGGTCATCAGCCATTTACCGTTATGTCTAAAGACGGTGGGACAGTCCATTTTATGATAATTGTCTGTTGGTGCTATCACCATACCATATTTATATGGAGTCTTCACCTCATCATAAATGGCACGCATTTCTGGCTCTGTAAAGCTCTGTGCAAGCAAATGTAACGGCATGAACAAAGCCATTAAGGTTAGCGTACATATTTTGATTGTCTTCATAGATTATTTTAAATTGTTGTTTTTACACTGCAAATGTATGAAAAAAAAGCCGAAGAACAAACTTTTTTAGGCTATCTTCCTTTAAATAAATATAATAGTATCAGAAAACAGCAAAACGGGAACAAGTATTGCCCTGCTCCCGTTTCACCTTATATAATATATGATTATTACTTGTTACATGCACTACATGGAGTCCATGGCTTGAGTTGCTTGAAGAAGTCATTGCCTTTATCGTCGACCAATATAAAGGCGGGGAAGTTTTCTACCCTTATCTTCCATATTGCCTCCATGCCCAGTTCGGGATACTCAACACATTCTATGCTCTTGATGCAACTCTGTGACAGCACTGCAGCGACGCCTCCTATAGTACCTAAGTAGAACCCGTGATGCTTCTTGCAAGCATCTGTTACCACCTGTGTGCGATTACCTTTGGCTATCATCACAAGGCTACCGCCATGATCTTGGAACTCATCTACGTAGGGATCCATACGGTTTGCTGTTGTAGGACCCATAGAACCGCAAGGATAACCCTTAGGCGTCTTGGCCGGTCCGGCATATAAGATAGGATGATCCTTAAAGTATTGCGGCAAATCTTCACCCTTATCCAAGCGTGCCTTGAGCTTAGCGTGGGCGATATCGCGTGCTACAATGATGGTGCCATTGAGGCTTACACGTGTAGAAACGGGATATTTGGTCAGTTCGGCACGCACTGCATCAATGCCTTTGTCAAGGTCTATTTCTATGCCTTTAGCGCCTTCTCCTGGCTTGCGGTATCTTTCTGGGATAAGCTCAGAGGGGTTGTCGTCCATTTGCTCCAGCCAAATACCGTCGCGGTTTATCTTTGCCTTGATGTTTCTGTCGGCCGAACAGCTTACTCCCATGCCTATAGGGCAGCTTGCGCCATGGCGCGGAAGGCGAATCACCCTGATGTCATGAGCCAGGTATTTACCGCCGAACTGTGCACCGAGCCCTATCTTATGAGCCTCATCAAGCAGCTTCTTCTCCAAGTCTATATCACGGAAAGCACGGCCGGTCTCATCGCCCGTTGTCGGCAGATTGTCATAATACTTAATGCTTCCCAGCTTAACTGTGAGCAGATTCTTTTCAGCTGATGTGCCACCAATTACGAAACAGATGTGATAAGGAGGACAAGCTGCTGTGCCCAATGACTTCATTTTCTCTACGAGGAAGGGCAGAAGAGTGCCCTCATTCTGTATTGTAGCCTTCGTCATGGGGTAGAAGTAGGTCTTATTAGCTGAGCCTCCGCCTTTGGCAACCATGGTGAAACGGTATTCAGCGCCCTCTGTAGCCTCTATATCTATTTGTGCCGGAAGATTACAACGGGTGTTCACCTCATCATACATGTTGAGTGGCGCATTCTGTGAGTAGCGCAGATTGTCTTGTGTATAGGTGTTGAATACGCCCAACGACAATGCTTCGGCATCGTCAAAGCCTGTCCATACCTGCTGTCCTTTCTCTCCATGGATGATTGCTGTACCCGTATCCTGGCAGAAAGGCAGTACACCCTTCACAGCCACCTCAGCATTGCGAAGGAACTGCAAGGCCACATACTTGTCGTTTTCTGAAGCTTCCGGGTCGTCAAGAATGGCAGCCACCTGCTTGTTGTGGGCCCTTCTCAACATGAACTCACAGTCATGAAATGCCTGCTGGGCAAGCAATGTGAGAGCCTCTTTTGACACTTTAAGAATTTCCTTACCCTCAAACTCACTTACAGACACACCTTCCTTACTAAGCAGTCTGTAGGATGTTTCATCCTTTCCGGTCTGAAACATGGGCGCATAATTAAACTTTACTTCGTTTGACATATTGTACCTTGCCTCCGCTATGGCTATCCATTACGCTTGAGTGTAGCGCACTGGAGGGCATAGCAAGAGGACTTTTTAATATGAATATATCTTGTTCACTAAATCACTTCTTATTCTATTTGCCGAAGATGTCGGCTTGCGACAGCTTCTTGACGGGTGCTATCTTCTCCAAACTCTTCAGATCTACGAGCTTCTCATTGGCCAGTATCAAGTATCTGTAGGGCTTCTTAGCGATGTTGTCTTGAGCGAACCTAACCACATCAGAGAGCTTTAGCGAGGGCAGTACCTTATATATTATCTGGTTGGCACTCTCGTTCAGTCCTAGCTTCTGGGCACTTATGTAGCTCGAAAGAACGTTGAACTTTGTTGTCCGGCTTGATGCGATAAACTTTTCAAGGCTTTGCTTGGCAATATCAAAGGCAGCCTGATTCTGTGGCATCGAGTCCATGAGCACGGCAAGCTCCTTCAGACAGTCGGTCATCTTGTCTGTCTGACAAATCACACCTGCATGGAACTCGTATGTGTCTTGAAGGTTTCTTGCCAAGTTATAGCGTGCCCAGGTGCTGTATGCCAATCCTCTGGCTTCTCGCATCTCTTGGAAGATGATGCTGTTCATGCCTCCGGCAAAATACGAATTGAACATGGCGATGTAGGGAAGGTCGTTTTTATCAAACTTCTTGCCATCATCGTTCATCTTATAGATGTACATGTTCGGAGCCTCATAGTTGGCCAGCAACACCTCGTTTTGATTGGTTTCTTGAGTCAGGTAAGGCTTACCAGCCGGAACGTCCATAAACTTTGAAGGAGTCTTCACCGCTTTGCTCACCAGGTTGTCAAGTGCTTTCAGGGTGTAAGGTCCATAATAGAGAACGGTGGCCTGATAGTTTCCGAGTTGCTTGATAAGTTGTGTGAGCTGCTCAGGCTGCATATTTTTCAATGTGCTGACAGACGGACGCTCCAGATAAGGATTGTGTTCGCCATATACACCGAGTGAAAGAAGCGCGCTGAAGTTTTCCTCCTGACTGGTCTTTTCATCTTGGCGAGCCTTCTCAACAGCTTCTACATAACGCTGCCAAGCCTCTTTATCAGGCTTTGCGTCATTCATTAGCTGAGTGAGCAATGCCAATGCCTTAGGCATATTCTCGCTCAATCCGGTGAGATTTATATTCGTTTCATCATTCTCTACATCTATGTTGAAGTCGCAGGCCAGGTTATAGAACTGTCTGTTCACCTGCTCTACAGTCATTTTGTTGGTGCCTAAGTAAGACAAGAAGCCGGCAGCTACGGGCAGCATACGATTGCTTTCGGTACCGAAAGGCAAGTGGAACTGCAAGTGGAAGAGTCCGTCACTGGTGTTTTGCTTATAGAGTACGGGCAACTTCTTGCGAGTGTCTGACTTGGTCAGATCTCGCTGATAATTCACGAAAACGGGCTGTATGGGCTCTACCTTAGCACTTACAATCTCATCCAAGAAGGCTGAGTGCTTGTCGTTGTTGGTTGGTATTGGGGTGATGGCAGGCTTGTCTACCTTCCTTATAGTGGTGTCATTGCCCTGCAACTTATACACACAAGCATAACCGTCAGTGAAGTTTCGTTTGGCAAAATTCACTATGTCTTGCTTCGTAATCTTCGACATTCTGTTGATGAGTCCTACGTTTTGCTGCCATGGGCATTGCAGGATAAAAGCATTAACGAAGGCGTTGGCACGGCTCTCATTGCTGTTCAGCGATTCGTAATACTGGCGTTTGTAGTTGTTGATAATAGCCGGAACCAAATCATCTGCAAAGTCTCCACGCTTCAACTTGTCTATTTCTGCCAGCACCAGCTTTCTTACTTCATCAAGAGTCTGCCCCTGTTTGGGAGTGGCTGCTATATAGAAAAAGCTGTAATCATGCATTTTCTCCAGACCGTCGTCAATGCTTTGCACCTTCATCTTTTGATTAAGGTCGGCATCAAAGAGCCCGGCCTTGCCGTTGCACAGCAGTTGGTTGATGATGTCAAGCGTATCCATTTGCAGCGCATTGCCACGTTCGAAGCGCCAACCCATCATCAGTGCCTCGTTGTTCTGACCCACCACGCTCGTGTCTTGTGGCGTTGTCAGCACGGGCTGTGGCTGATATTCGGGCGCGGAAACCTTTCCGTAGCCTTTCCAAGAGCCAAAGTATTTTTGTAGAGTAGCCACTGTCTTGTCGTAATCCAGGTCGCCTGCCATGCAGATAGCCACATTGTTGGGAACATAATACTTGGCAAAATACTTCTTGATATTCGTTATGGAGGGGTTCTTCAGGTGTTCCTGAAGTCCGATGGTAGTCTGTGTGCCATACGGATGTGTGGGGAAGAGCTTCTTCAGTAAGGCCGTATAGGTTTTATAACCGTCGGATGCCATGTTGATATTAAACTCTTCATACACCGCTTCAAGCTCTGTATGGAAGCCGCGAATCACCATATTCTGGAATCTGTCGCCCTGTATGCGGGCCCAGTTGTCTACTTCGTTAGAGGGAATATCCTCCTCGTAGCATGTCACGTCATTGCTTGTGTAGGCGTTAGAACCATCAGCACCAATGGCAGACATCATCTTGTCATACTCATTGGGGATGTTATAGCGCGCCGCAAGTTGCGAGATGGAGTCTATCTGATGATAATATGCCTTGCGCTGAGCGGCGTCCGTAAGCGTGCGATACACCTCAAAGCGATGCTCTATAGAGTCTAGCAGAGGCCGCTCGGCCTGCATATTGCTTGTGCCAAAGTGGGTTGTGCCCTTAAACATGAGGTGTTCCAGATAGTGTGCGAGCCCCGTTGTCTCCTTGGGGTCGTTGCGTGAGCCGGTGCGCACAGCTATATAAGTCTGAATGCGCGGTTTTTCGGTGTTCTTACTCAAATAGATTTTCAGTCCGTTGTCGAGCGTATAGATACGCGTGTGCATCAGGTCGCCCGGAACAGAGTCATACTTTAGGCTTTGGGCAAACGTGCCCATGGTCGTAAGACAAAGCATGGCCAGTGTGCCGGCGAGCCTTTTCATGTGGCTCTTATGCCTTTGGCCCGCCATCAGTCTGGCCCTTTTGATGTTCATAGTCATTGTTGTTATCTTATGTTGTTTTGTTCGTTGGTCATAGCCATGCACTGTCCGGCTATGGTTTCATGCCGGCCCGCCGGTCAGTTGTCATGCTTCCAGCTGTTGTAAAAACGAGTTCAGCAATTGTTTGTCAACGTCTCCCATGCCAAACTCTTTCTCGGCGTCTTTCTTTACAAGTGCCGTCAGTTGCTCCATGGCTTGTTTGCCATTGGCTGTAATGCGGCCTTCGATGGCCTCATTTATCTCATTTACGTTATATTCTTCGCAGGCCAACTGTCGTGCCCATGCCCATTTATTAAATGTATAGTTGGCATGGATGGCGTCAAGCTGCCATTGCAGGTCCTGAAAACTTTCTATGCTGCCGTCTTTCACGGCATTCACCAGCCTCTTCTCGTCCTCTTTCAGCAAGTAGAGTCCGCATAACTCCGTCCATTGTCCGGTTTCACCGGCATCGCTGTTCAAGTCTATTCCTGCCCGTTGAGCCTCTTGCATGGCTTGGCAAATGAACATCTGTATGGCTATATTGTATAGTTTGATGCCTTTTTGCAGACTGGATGCCGTGATAACCATATTGCGATATACGTAACTTTCGGCCATAACCGAAGCCTGTCGTAAAGCTTGCAAGGCATTGCGCCCCTCAACAACATATTGCATGATGGTGGGGGAGAGCCAGTCGAAGTTTATGATGTCCTGCCGGTCTTCCGTAGGACGCAAGTCGCGTTGCGGCCATTTCCTCACGTCGCGCCACAGTCCTACCGTGGCAAGGTTTCTGCCCGGAACAAGCGTAAGCTTATCGTCTGACGCAATGATATAAGAGAAAGGCATGCGCATAGTGTCCGGATGGCTCATCACCTTACCCATAACCACACTGAAATAGCCTATATGTGCCGGCATGAAGATATACGATCCGCTTGCCGTCTTGCATCCTCTCTCCAACACGCCCCAATGCACCGGTCCCATCTTATAGGCGTGGTTGCTGAAGTTGGTGGCCGATCCGGCGTTGTAGAAGCTGAACATGCCGCCTATGAGCAGTGTGCTCTTGTGATGGCTGGCAGTGAATGGTCCGCAGAAAGCAGCGCATGCCTCGCCGCATGACATAAAGGTGTTGTCAAAAAACAAGCACTGATTGGCCGTGAACGAACTTGTTATCTGACAGGCCTGCCCCACAAAGCAGTCTTGCAGTTTCACGAAGTCGGTGATGCTTGAGCCAGCTCCTATGATGCTGTTTTCGAGTATAACGCCTGTTCCTACGTATGCGCTTGCCGACGCAGAACTTTGTATGGTGCAGTCTGTAATACGTGCTGCGCCGGATATTTCGCAATCAGCCTGAATGGCTACGTTGATTATTTCGTTTGTATTTGTTATCTTGGCATGGTCGCCCACAAAGCCTCTTGAGGGCTGGGTCATGGCATTTTCCTCATTGGCAAGCCTTCTCACAGCGTTACGGAAGTCAGCGTCATGGCTGTTTCGCACGCAGAGGGCGGCCAGCTGGCACGTGAGTGAGTGGGTGGCAACTACATTTCCGTCGCCTGCCTCGTTCAGCACGGCGATGGTTCCACCCTCACCAAAGGTGGCTCCATCAGTGGTTTCTATGAGCGATGTGTTGCAGATAATACATCCGTTGCCAATGTCATAGTTGCTGATATAGTGGCCTATGTTCTCAATCAGGCAGTCATTGCCCACGCTCACGTTGTTCAACAGGGCATTGTATATGCCCGAATGGCGTTTGAATGATGCTGAAACATTGGTGAAAGAATTGAATGAGCCTAGGCATATATCTCCTTGAAAACCAACATTATGCACATAATCAGGCACAAATTCGGCCGCTACGCTCACCTTTGCCCAGTCTTCAGCTGTGCAACCTTGCTTCTCTAGTTGGCTAATCTCATCTTCAGTCAGGTTTCTGTATTCCATAGTCATGATAAAGAATTAATCGTTTTCGATAGGGTAGAGGAAGTCGTTGTAAGGATATTTCTGCACATGCAGCTCTCTGACCCGCTTGTATAGCACATCCCTGAAGGTGTCTATGTTCTCCTTTTTCTTGGCCGAAATGAAGATACAGTTGTCACCTAACTTAGCCATCCACGTGTTTTTGAGCTGCGCGAGCGTAATGTTTTCTTTCGTAGGAGGCGTCAGATCGTCTTCTTCCTTGTCTATCCAGTGATAGTTGTCCACCTTATTAAATACTATCATCATCGGTTTCTCGGCACAGCCCAGCTCGCTCAGCGTTTGCTGCACAACGTTTATTTGCTCCTCAAAGTCGGGGTGGGAGATGTCTACTACGTGCAGCAGCAGGTCAGCCTCACGCACCTCATCGAGCGTAGACTTGAAAGAGTCAACCAAGTCAGTAGGCAGCTTGCGTATAAAGCCCACGGTGTCGGCCAGCAAGAAAGGCAGGTTGCCAATCACCACTTTGCGAACTGTGGTGTCGAGGGTTGCAAAGAGCTTGTTCTCAGCAAACACTTCGCTCTTGGCCATGAGGTTCATGATGGTCGATTTCCCCACGTTGGTATATCCCACAAGGGCCACCCTGATGAGCCTGCCGCGGTTTTTGCGTTGTGTGGCCTTTTGCTTGTCTATCTCAGCCAGGCGCTTTTTCAGCAGGCTCATGCGCTGCAATATGATACGGCGGTCCATCTCCAACTGCGTCTCACCAGGGCCTCGAAGTCCCACAGAGCCTTTTCCGCCACCCGAACCAGAGCCACCTCCTTGTCGCTCCAGGTGTGTCCAAAGCCTCTGGAGGCGGGGCAGCATGTAGTGATATTGCGCCAGCTCCACCTGCGTCTTGGCGTTGGCTGTCTGCGCACGCATGGCAAATATGTCTAGAATGAGGCTTGTTCGGTCTAGTATCTTTACTTGCAGCTCGTTCTCAATGTTGCGTATCTGCTTGGCCGACAGCTCATCATCAAAGATAACCATGCCCACAGGGTCGTCTTCGTCGTCTTTTTCTTTAATGTAATCTCTTATCTCTTCAAGCTTGCCTTTACCTACATAAGTAACTGAGTTTGGCCCATTTACACGTTGCGTAAAACGCTTTATCGTCTCGGCTCCGGCCGTATCAGCCAGAAATTCCAGCTCATCGAGATATTCTTTTGTCTTAGACTCGTCCTGCTCGGGCGTAATAAGTCCTACCAATATAGCTGTTTCGGCTTTCGCTTCTGATATTACAAATTCCTTCATTTAGTATGTTGACAAATCATTGTTTGTGCATACAAAGGTACAGTAAAATAGGATAAATGGTGTGAGTTTATTGTTAAAAAAGCGCAAGAACGCTATTTGTTAGGTATTATACTGAAAACGTTTACGTAAATTATTTGATATTTTCATGGATATTCTTTGATTTATATCAATATTAAGTGTAACTTTGCACACGTCAAAAAGATTTTCAAAAAATAATAACTACATAATACTTAAACTGCTGAAACATTCGAAATGAATCTGAAAAGCCTCAACGTGAGTTGAGGCTTTTTCGTGTTTTATCATTTAATAACAATTCAAAAAACTTTGTCAGATGTCATTCTTAAGCCGGCAGAAACATGTTTGAGACTAGGTGAAGAATACGTTCACGGGATTATTTTGCAACTACTTTATAATCTAATTGTTAGCTGTCTCATTGCAAAATGGGCGTTTTCGCGTCGCAAAATAGGCACTTTTGACGGCTGAAATAGGCACTTTTACAAGTCAATCTTATGCATTCTGGAAATCAGAATCGTTTTTATAGAAGCACTAAAGATTTGGTCTCTTTCTGCGACATCGCTTGACGGGCATTGCAAGAGATATATTCCTGCTTTGTAAAACGCACTATCTTTTAATATAATAAGGATTATGATAAATAGAAAAACTTGGATTTCTTTCTAACAGATATAGCTCTATCCTTTTTCCTTATGGATTAGCCTATCAGGCACGATGCTTTGTCTGGGTGATGAAGGCATAGCTTTCGTTTCAGCGCAGACATACAATATTTAGCATCTATGAGCGTTATTAAAATCATGAAAGCAAAAATATTGATGTGCTTAATCATGCTGATGAGCTTGTCTGAGAACTTGTCGGCACAGACATTCACACTGCAAGGACGTGTGAGTGATAAGGACAATCATCCCATAGAACTAGCCAGTGTGTCTGTTGTGAGCCAAGGTAAGCTCGCTTTAACCAACCTGAAGGGCGAGTTCAGTATGCAACTTCACTCGGCCGACAGCGTTGTCGTGCGCTTCTCCATGGTTGGATACAGGGCTAAGACGCGGGTACTGAAGCGGCCACGAGGAAGGCAAACCCTTCAGGTTCAGCTGTTTGACGACAATACCATAGGCGAAGTTGTAGTTGAAGGCAAGACCCCTCAACACGGCACAACCAAGGAACTGGATATCAAGGACATCAAGCAAGGTCCGTCGGTAACGGGCAATGCCGTGGAGGAAATGGTTCAGACGCAAGCCGGTGTCTCCACACACAGCGAGCTATCTTCACAATATAATGTTCGAGGGGGCTCGTTTGATGAGAACTCTGTATATATAAATAATGTGGAAATCTTCCGTCCCTTCCTTGTAAGGTCGGGTCAGCAAGAGGGCCTTTCCATTATTAATCCTGACATGGTTGAGAGTGTTGGGTTCTCATCCGGTGGCTTTGAAGCTAAATATGGCGACAAGATGTCGAGCGCACTTGATATAACCTACAAGCGCCCTAAGCGTACAGAGGGCTCAGTTTCGGCGTCTTTGCTCGGAGCAAGTGCCTATCTTGGTTTGGCAGCAAAAAAGTTCACATGGTCGAATGGACTGAGATATAAGACAAACAAATATCTTTTGGGCACGCTGGAGACGAAAGGTGAATATCGTCCTTCGTTCCTTGACTATCAGACTTACTTCTCTTGGAAACCGTCTAAGCAATGGCAGGTAGACTTTATTGGTAACGTATCAGACAATCATTATAACTTTGTGCCAGAGGATAGAGAGACTAACTTCGGTACGATGGAGAACGTTAAGAACTTCAAAGTGTATTTCGACGGACAGGAAAAGGATCTCTTCCGCACATATTTCGGTTCGCTGAGCATCATGCATACGTCTAAGAATGGAAACACGCAAGTGGGCTTTCTCACCAGCGCATACTCTACCAAAGAGCAAGAACGTTACGACATTCAGGGACAATATTGGCTCACACAGACTGAGACATCGGAGAATTTGGGCGTGGGAACCTACATGCAGCACTCAAGAGATTATCTCAAGGCTAACGTTGAAAGTTTCAAGTTGCTTGCCAAACATCGTGCCGGCAACCACAACATAGAGGCTGCTGCGGTGTATAAGCTGGAACATATCAAGGAGAACTCGGCCGAATATGAGTACAGAGACTCATCAGGCTACAGCATACCTCATACTGGTAACGACCTGAACATGATTTATTCGCTCAGGGCTAAAAACACATTGAGCACGCACCGCACCGAGGCTTATATACAAGATACATGGCATTTTCAGAGCCACAATGATTCTGTGCCTACCCTCTATACGCTTAACTACGGCATCAGATTCGCCAGATGGGGTTATACCGGTGAGAGTATACTCTCGCCAAGAGTGTCGTTGAGCATCGTGCCCCACTTCAATCGTAACCTCACTTTCCGACTTGCAGGTGGCCTTTATTATCAAGCGCCCTTCTATAAGGAGCTGCGTGACACCTCAACAGTAAATGGCGTGACCTATGCCAAACTCAATAATAAGATAAAGAGTCAGCGCTCTATACAGGCCATAGCCTCGGTTGACTATCGTTTCCAGATGCGCAACAGACCCTATAAGTTTACTGCTGAGGTGTATTACAAGGCATTGCAGAACCTTATCCCCTACTCTGTCAATAATGTGCAGGTGGTATATTATGGTGACAATACCAGCTCTGGTCATGCCATGGGCCTTGATTTGAAACTCTTTGGAGAGTTTGTTCCAGGCACCGACTCATGGCTTACCATGTCGTTTATGAACACACAGATGAAGCTGAACGGACGCTCCATGCCTCTGCCCACCGACCAAAGGTATGCCTTAAACCTTTACTTCACCGATTACTTCCCCGGCACTACGCGCTGGAAGATGAGCCTGAAGCTGGCTTATGCCGACGGTTTGCCCTTCTCTGCACCGCATCGAGAGCTAGAAAGCAACTCTTTCCGGGCACCTGCGTATAAGCGTGCCGACATCGGAATGAGCTATAGATTGCTTGATAATGAGGATAAACATTCGAAGAGTATATTCCGTAATATCTGGCTGGGAGTAGACTGTTTGAACCTCCTGGGCATCAATAACGTGAACTCATATTACTGGATAACAGACGTCACCAATCAACAATATGCTGTTCCTAACTATCTTACGGGCAGACAAATCAATGGTCGTGTGCTCTTCGAATTCTGATATATAGAATATAATAGTCTGATTTTCATAGTATAGAATAGTCTTTGCTATTTACAATAACTGCGCAGTCCGGATTGTAGAACCGCGCAGTTGTTGTAAGTTAAAAGCCTGTTTATTGGGCTGAAAGCATCTTTTCTTCTGGCTCTATAGTTACTTTACTTTCGTCGAGCATGGCCCTGTTCAAGTGGAAGGTCTTGATGAAGAAGTCGTAAACAGCATTTCTTTTGTTGATGCCAAAGTCGTGATGCTCCTTGGGAAGATGCACGTTTTCTACCTTATCTGCCGCTCCATAAAAGCCATAAACATATTGCAAGTAAGGATATTCAAGCGTAGGTACGGTGTGAGTCCAGTCTCCCCCGTCGCTAACTATGAGCATGGGCTTGGGCGCAAAGAATGCTGCCAACTCGGCGTTGCATGTTCCTCCGCCGGCCAACTGTATGGGCATGCCACTCTCACAAGGGCATCCTCCATCGAAATGACTGGCCAGGCTCACCGTAGGAGCAATGGCCGTGAACCGGTTATCCAGCACACTGAGCAGCACGGTCTGCGTTCCGCCGCCTGAACCGCCATTCACTCCGATGCGCGAAGTGTCTATATCCTTGCGCGAGGACAGCATGTAGTTCAGCAAGACAATGCCGTTGAGAGCCTGAACAACATGCGCGCGTGGCACGGCATGCACCTTATGCCCGTCTACACTGGCACTTTGTCCATATCCATAGAGGTCATAGTCTACGCAAACAGCGCCCATCCTGGCCAGTGTGCTCATGCGTTGTTGCTGGTCCTTGCGGTATCTTCCCTGATTGAAATGACCGTTGGGACAGATGATAAGCGCATGTTTGCCCTTGGTGAGTGGAGCATAGATGCTGCCAAAGACGTGCTCGCCAGGCAGCGTCTCTATGCAGATGTTGCGAACGCTATAGCCATCATACTTGCGTATGGCAGACAGAATGACGCGTGGCTTGCGCACCAATGAGTCTGCATAAACATCGAATTGCAGCAGCCGGCGAACCTCACGACGAACCGAATCGCGGCGTGCGTCGAACTGAGATGCATTGGAATAGAGCGAACGCAGCCATGTTATCATAGCCTGACCGTCGCTGTCATGGCGCCGGGCATATTCATAAGGCTTTATCTTATACACGCCGTTGCCTTGGTCCCAATAGTTAAAGTCATAATACTTGCAAATGTTTTGCAGCGTCTCTTCCAGCGAGTAAGGTCGTATTCTGAAGTCTGCGTAAGGCAGCTTTAGTCCTGTTGTGTCTACATTGTACTTGAATCTGACTTTGAACCTCTGCCCTACTTCACTCATCACATCATGCAGCGGACGGGTGAAATGGTGGGCATAATCATTCTGCCCCCATGCTGTAACTGAACCGAAGATTGTGCTCATGGCACAAATTAGTAATATTCTTCTCATCTATTGTTATATAATGATTGTCCAAAAGATATTTATCGGCAGTGACATTCAGGCGGAGCACGCCATTGTCTATATGCCATTCACTGCTCACTCTATGCTTGCCAGCCGTAATACACGAGCCCTTGGCCCAGGTAAGCGTGCCCAACATGCGCGGGTTGATGGTCACGCTGTCGCCGCTGAAGTGTATGCCTGCCACATCCGGAATAAGGTGGTTGTTGATGTGTCCCAGCATGAAATGGTTCTTAGAAGCTCCGAAAGCCGGATTCCATTGTTCCGTTAGCGTGGTTCGTTTCATGCTGTTCACCTGTGCGCCATAGCCCGGCACGTCGTCATGGTCGAGCATCTGCCAGAGCAAAGCCTCCTTTCCGTTATCCAACAGTGCCCTGAAAAGGTAGCGCGTACCCACGTCTCCCGTTGTTAGACGGGTGCCATGACGGCGGATGTCGGCTACCAGACTGTCCAAAAGCACTTGTTTTTTTCCTTCTTCATATAGTTTCATTTCAAGCGCAATAGCCAGTCCGGCCTGGCTCTTGGGTATTCCAAAGGTAGAAATAAAAGCTCTTCGGATGCTGTCAGCCCGCTGCTTATATAGATTGTTGCCCTCAATGAAGCTGCCAACCAGCCGGGTCCATTCATAATAATGGGCAGTCGCGACGAGAGAAACGGGAGTGTTGCGGGCGAATCCGGCCTTGTTTCCATCATAATCATACCAGTCTCCCAGTCCCATATTCAATATATAGCAGCTGTCTCTTGTATGCAGATAGTCTACGTAACGCCTCATCGCAGGCAGATATTGCCTGATGAGTGACGAGTCCTGATACATCCGGGCATAGAGCACAGGCAATGCCACGAGGGCACCACCCCACTCCGGACTCTCCTGAAAGGGCGGAGCCCATGTCCCTTCAAACTTTATATACTCCGGAGCTATCTCCGGTAACGAGCCGTCAGGGTGTTGAGCGTCTGCAATAAGGCGCATGGTCTGTCTCACCATGGTGCGTGCGTCGTAGGTATAGTTAAGTCCTTCGAAGTTCAGCCAGTCTTGTTCAAGCCATCCCAACTTCTCTCTGTGCGGACAATCTGTCCACACCTGTGTCCAGTTACTGCGCACAGCATTGTCTATGATGCGCCAAGTACCATTCCACCGCTCGCTAGAACAGCTGAACGAACCTGTTGTCGGGGCGCTGTTGGAGATGAAGCAAGAGGCCAGACTGTCTACTTCAGGCATATTATGAGGATTTTTATCGCCTGCCATAACAGCCCCCTCAATCTCAATATACTGATAGCCATAATATGTGAAGCGCGGATGCCACGTCTCACCCTGCCTAGAACCTTTGAGTGTATATGTGAGTATATAAGGTCTGCCCGTCTGTTTCTGGCTCACATGTCCGTCGGGCGTGAGGCTCTCACCCACAATGAGCCTCACCTGTTGCCCACGTTTGCCCCTCACGGTGAGCTGCGGAAAGCCTGCAAGGTTTTGCCCCATGTCGAATACCATGCCCTCTCCTATACGTTGGCTCACGCCATATCGCCTCATGATGCGTACTGGGTTAGAAATCTGCAAGCGTGGCGTTCCGGCAGGAGAAGGCTGTATCACCACGGGGTGCAAAGGTTGGCCGGTCTCCAGTCTGGCATCATAATCTTCTCCACCATATATACTATTATAGACAACGGCATTGCTGTGCCACCGCCAAGTGCCGTCGCTCACCACCTCGTCGGTGCTTCCATCAGCATACACAACGTGCAACTTAAAACAGAGAGTGAGCGGACCGAAAGCTGTGAGAAGCTTATGATAGCGTTTGCCTTTCTCTATATAGAAAGCCGAGCCAAGCATGACGGCGATTCTGTTCTCGCCCTTACGCAGCAATGATGTGGCATCCAAAGTGTTGTAGAAAACCGTTTTAGTATAATCGCTCCATGCAGGAGAAAGAATATCCTCGTTCATTTTCTTGCCGTTTATCTTAACTTCGTAGGCACCCAATCCGCAGATGGTGAGTGTGGCGTGCCTTATGGGCTTGTCTGCCTTCCACGTCTTGACGAGCGTGATGCTTCTGTCGGCCAAGCTGTCGGCTACGTTTGTCGTGGCACCTATCCATTTAGCGTGACCAAAAACGCTCTGACTGAAAGAACATACGGGGAAAGAAAGAAGCAGAAAACAGAACGTTATAGAGCGTATTCTGTTGACGAATGAAGACAAGTCAGCGTTTCTTCTGCACGTGTTATGATCTGCTTTGCGGATTCTATTCAAGCTATACATGATTGCAAATAACATTTTATACATCCTGACGTTTTACGATGTAATGACTATCGAACACTACTTCCTGTAACCACATTCACTCATAAAAAAGGCAAAAAACCTTGACCGGCAAGAAGAAAGAGCATCGTCTGTTATTTGAAAAATGTTAACCGTTCTCTGATAAAAGCGGGTTAAAAGGGATAATGTTCTACAAAGGAATGTATAAAACCTACATATATTTTCATGGATATAAGAAAAAAAATAAGTAATTTTGCACCGATTTATAGAAGAACTTGACACTTGACACGAGCAGGATAACCTTTTACGGGTACATGATTGTGGCTTTGGGGGGCCATCTAATCTGCTTTCTTGTCCTTCAAGCCAAGAATGAATGCCATTGCGCAATGTATTATTTATCATATAGTTAGATGACAATACTTATATATACAACCTATCGTCCTATCCCAGTAAAGGGCGGTATTGAGCGAGCTTCTGTGAATGTTGCCAGGCAACTGAGTCATTTTTACGGCATAAGATGCCTGTCTGCCTATCACAGATACGTTGAGGGTGAGGATAAATACTTTGAAAACGCCTTTCAATTGTCAGCCAACAAGCGCACAGCCCAAAGGCAAATCAAGGACATAGTGCACACAGAGCATGTAGACATCGTGCTTATTCAGAGCGACTTCAAGGCGTTTCGCATTTTTAAAAAGGCTTTGGAATACTGCCCTGACACACATCTCATTTTTGCGCATCACTTTGCACCGGGCTGGGAAAGACTCAAGCCTGATGACGTAAGGGATAAGATAGTAGCTCGACATGGCCTCAGCAGACTTAGATATCGACTAAAATTGGGGCTGTTTCCGTTCTTCAGCATGCTCAACCTTCTGAATATGCGCAAAGACTATCATTATGTTTGCAGGCATGCCGAGCGAGTGGTGCTGCTTTCCAACAACTATATCAGACGTTTTGCGGCTATTGCTGGCATGGGCAACTCAAATAAATTGGTAGCCATACCCAATTCCGTGACATTCAGTGAATGGTTCGACATGAACGAATATAATGGCAAAGGGCATCACGCAATTATTGTAGCCAGACTGGATGAGAGACAAAAAAGAATAAAGTTGGCATTACAAATATGGAAGCAAATCAAGCAAGACGTTGCCCTAACCGACTGGACCTTAGATGTGATAGGCGACAGTGACGTGTCGCAGGTAGCCTATTACCGCCAGTGGTGTGAGGAAAACAACATTACAGACGTTACTTTTTTCGGGCGCATGCGCCCCTTAGAAAAACTGCAAAAAGCCAGAGTGTTCTTCATGACATCCCGCTCTGAAGGCTTCCCTATAACCCTCATAGAGGCCAAGCAAGAAGGTGTTGTGCCCTTGGCATTCAACACATTTCCCATAGCCAAGAATATTATCCATACGGGTGAAGACGGTTTTCTTGTACCCGAAGGCAACATACAGCAGTATGTAGACAAAGCTAAATGGCTCATGAAGAATCCTATTATTACAAAGAAAATGGCTGAAGAAGGATGGAAAGATGCCATGCGCTTCTCCAAAGAGAATGTGAGCAAAGAATGGATGCAGCTATTTCTGGAGCTTGACAGACAACATTGAGAATGCAGCAAAAAGCATACTACTTCTCTGAAAGCATAGTTTGACAAAGCCAGAATGCCTATTTCGTGCACCCAAAGTGCCTATTTTGGGATGCGAAAGTGCCTATTTTGGGAAGCGAAAGTGCCTCTTTTGCAAAACTTGAAGCATAGTTGTTCAGAGCATTGAGAACAAGCCAATTACATAGTTACCTTACGGTGACGTGCAAACAACCTTGGTGCCGCTCGTATTTCACGTAGCAACGACCCTCTTTGCGCATCCGGTCGAGCACCTCACAAAGCACCAGTTTCAATGTGTCGTTGGTAGGTTTGCGCCCCATCAGCGTAAAACGATTGTAAGATATGTCGAAAGTGGTGCCGTAAAGATGGCAGCTGTTGACCGTGGCATTATGGTTGTGCGACCGCAGCTTGGCAACGTCCTCCTTGCTTCGCAGCACACTTGTCACCAAGATGCGGCTGGGTGGCAAGCCCTTTATATACAAACTGTCCATAAAGCTGCGCCCGATGTCTTGCAGCAAAAGGGCCGCACGGGGCACCAGATAAGGCAAGCTGCTCTTCAGCTTGTCCATGTCATAAAAGGGACTTGCACCTATATATACCAACTCGGATATTCGTTTCTGCGCGTCATGGCGGTTCATCACAGGGTGAACTCCAAACTGCCTGGCAGAAAGAAGCTGCACGCTGTTAGAGTCAGGAAAGTTGTCGCGAAAACTCAGAACGCCATAAACGCGATGACGGGCCAGCGTGCCGTCGTCGTTGAAAAAAGCTGAGAAGGCTTTAGGCTTCGCCATATACGCGGGCCTAACTGGCTGAGCCTTCTTCTTAAAGGCTGCGGGCTGGTCGGAGTAACGCTTGCCTGCCACCTGTGGGAATATAAGTCTGACAATGGCGAGCAGAGCCACCACACATGCGAAACACAACAAAAAGACAGTCTTTTTGTTTCTTCTTTTCATATTATTTTTCCTCAACCTTAACATAAATTGCAGGCAAAGGTACAAAGAAAAAGCCAATGAAGAATTATGATTAACAATTATTTGTCAGTCTCATGATTTTATGTTACCTTTGCAAGTAAATTATTATTCTAATCATATAGCATTGATAGAGAAGCATATCATCCTAGAAGATATAGACCCTGTGGCCTTCTACGGCGTTGGAAATACGCACTTACAGATGATTAAGTCGCTTTTTCCAAAGCTCAGGATTATGGCGCGCGACAACGTCATTCGCATCTTGGGCGATGAAGAAGAAATATCTAAGGCAGAGGAAGACATAGAGAACATGCGTCTGCATGTGCTGAAATACAACACCATTGCCGAAGAAGATATTCTGGATATCGTAAAAGGCAGGAAGACAAAAGCCGACGCTGTGAAGGGCGTCATAGTCTATTCCATAACCGGCAAGCCTATCAAAAGCCGGTCGGAAAACCAGCAAAAGCTCATAGATGCCTTTGAAAAGAACGATATGGTGTTTGCCGTTGGCCCTGCCGGAACGGGTAAGACCTATCTGAGCATAGCACTTGCCGTGCGCGCGCTCAAGGAGAAGACCGCCAGAAAAATCATTCTGAGCCGCCCGGCTGTTGAGGCTGGTGAGAAGCTGGGCTTCCTTCCAGGAGACATGAAGGACAAGATAGACCCTTATTTGCAGCCCCTTTACGACGCATTGGGCGACATGCTGCCAGCCGTGAAACTGCAAGAGCTGATGGACAAGCAAATCATTCAGATAGCGCCCTTGGCCTTTATGCGAGGCAGAACATTGAGCGATGCCGTTGTCATACTGGATGAGGCGCAGAATACTACACCCGCCCAGATACGTATGTTCCTCACCCGAATGGGCTGGAACACCAAGATGGTAGTGACGGGAGACATGACACAGATAGACTTGCCGCGCAGTCAGAAGAGCGGTCTGGCCGAAGCGCTGCACATTCTGGGCAATGTTGAGGGCATAAGCTTTGTAAACCTAACGCAGAAAGACATTGTCAGACACAAACTGGTGACACGTATCGTGAACGCCTACGAAGCCTACGACAAGGCCAGGCGTGAGCGCACCGACCGTCAGGACGGAGAGAACAGAACACAAGAAAACCAAGGTTTTTAAATCATACAAATTACACAATGAAAGCATTAACAAAGACTGATTTCCATTTTGATGGACAGAAGAGTGTTTACCACGGTAAGGTACGTGATGTTTACAATATCAACGACGACCTCATTGTGATGGTGGCAACCGACAGAATTTCTGCCTTTGACGTCGTGCTGCCCAAAGGTATTCCTTTCAAAGGGCAAGTGCTCAACCAGATAGCGGCCAAGTTTCTGGATCTGACCAGCGACATCTGCCCCAACTGGAAGTTGGCTACGCCTGATCCAATGGTTACAGTCGGCTTGAAATGCGAAGGCTTCAAGGTAGAGATGATTATCCGTTCCATCCTCACCGGTAGCGCCTGGCGCGCCTATAAGGACGGATGCCGCGAGCTGTGCGGCGTGCGTCTGCCTGACGGTATGCGTGAGAACGAGCGCTTCCCGGAGCCTATCATCACCCCAACCACAAAGGCTGAAGAGGGCCATGACATGAACATCTCACGTGAAGAGATTATCAAACAGGGCATTGTGAGCGCAGAAGACTATGCCGTTGTAGAAGACTATACGCGCAAGCTCTTTAAGCGTGGCCAGGAGGTAGCAGCCAAGCAAGGCCTCATTCTCGTTGACACGAAATATGAGTTTGGCAAGCGCGATGGCAAGGTTTACCTCATTGACGAGATACACACTCCCGACTCAAGCCGCTACTTCTATGCCGACGGCTATGAGGAGAAGTTGGCTAAGGGTCTTCCGCAAAAGCAGCTCTCAAAGGAGTTTGTACGTCAATGGCTCATCGAACACAACTTCATGAACCAGCCCGGACAGGTTATGCCGGAGATAACAGACGAATATGCCGAGAGCGTGAGCGAGAGATACATCGAGCTTTACGAGCATATCACCGGCGAGAAATTTGACAAGGCTGCCGAGGAAGGCGATATAGCTGCCCGCATAGAGCGCAACGTGAGCGAGTGGCTTGCCAACAGAAAATAAACAAGACAACACTTGACGAGGCTAGCCTGCCCTGACTTTGCGGCCAAGGCAGGCAGCCCCTTAAAAGCATAGGCAAGGATGTATAAGCAAGAAACCATTAAGCCCTACGGCGAAAAGGGCGACAAGGGAAAGGCTGTTGAGGCTATGTTTGACAACATAGCCGAACATTATGACACGCTTAACCACCGACTGTCATGGAACATAGATAAGGGGTGGAGACGCAAGGCCATCAGGTATCTGCTGCCGTCACATCCTAGCCGCATGTTGGATATAGCCACCGGAACGGGCGACTTCGCCATACAGGCAGCCTGCATGCTGCACCCTGAGAAGCTCATGGCAGTAGACATATCAGAGGGTATGATGGATGTGGGCAGGCAGAAAGTGGCTCAGCTGGGGCTTCAAGATGTGATAAGCTTCAAGAAAGAAGACTGCATGAACCTCTCTTTCCCCTCTGAAAGCTTCGACGCGGTGACTGCCGCTTTCGGCATTCGCAACTTTAAGAGCCTGGACACAGGGCTGAAAGAGATGTGCCGGGTGCTGAAAAAGGGTGGCCGACTGTGTGTCATCGAGCTGACCACACCCGTCAGTTTCCCTATGCGCCAGCTCTTTCACATCTACTCGCATACCTTCTTGCCCATTTACGGAAGGCTTGTTTCGAAAGACCGTGATGCCTATCATTATCTCACGGCAACGATAGAAGCGTTTCCGCAAGGTGAGCAAATGATGGGCATTCTGAAGCAGGCCGGATTCTCAGACGTAGGCTTCAAACGACTGACTTTTGGCATCTGCACGCTTTATACAGCCGTGAAATAACTCCGGCTGGATTATACACCTATTATAATATACATCGCATTATGGATAAATATGGACTTATAGGCTACCCTTTGGGGCATTCTTTCTCTATTGAATACTTCAACGAGAAGTTTCAGGACGAAGGAATAGACGCAGTGTATCAGAACTTTGAGATACCGTCTATAGATGTGCTGCCCGAGATATTAGACACTAATCCGGAGCTGAAAGGACTGAATGTCACCATTCCCTACAAGGAAAAGGTAATCAGTTATCTGGACCAGGTGAGCCCGGAGGCTCGCGCCATAGGTGCCGTGAACGTTATCAGGGTGACACACAAAGGCAAGGGCGTGGTGCTTAAAGGCTTCAACAGCGATGTGATAGGCTTCACCAAGAGCATAGAACCCATATTGGAGCCATTTCATAAAAAAGCCCTGGTGTTGGGAACAGGCGGCGCTTCAAAGGCTATTGTCTATGGGCTGAAGTCGCTGGGCATTGAGCCCGTGCTGGTGAGTAGGTTTAAGCGTCCCGGAACCATACAGTATGAGAGTATAACAGCCGATGTGGTGCGTGAATATAACGTCATTGTGAACTGTACACCTGTGGGTATGTACCCGAAGGTAGAGGAATGTCCACGACTGCCTTATGAGGCTATGGACAGACATAACTTGCTTTACGACCTTATCTACAACCCCGACGAAACACTCTTTATGAAGATGGGCGCAAAGTATGGAGCACAAGTGAAAAACGGATTAGAGATGCTCCTTTTGCAGGCTTTTGCCTCATGGGAGTTCTGGAACGGCAAGGAACAGAAATAAAACAGAAACATACACATTATTTATAATATGAACAACAGATATATGATGCGCGGCGTTTCGGCCGCAAAGGAGGATGTGCACAATGCCATTAAGAATATAGACAAAGGCATTTTCCCTCAGGCTTTCTGTAAGATCATACCCGATATACTGGGCGGAGATCCTGAATATTGCAACATCATGCATGCAGACGGAGCCGGAACAAAGTCTTCCTTAGCCTACATGTACTGGAAAGAGACAGGCGACTTGAGCGTTTGGAAGGGCATAGCACAAGATGCCATCGTGATGAACACAGATGATTTGCTGTGCGTAGGCGCTGTAGACAACATTCTTGTTTCAAGCACGATAGGCAGAAACAAGATGCTCGTGCCCGGCGAAGTAATATCAGCCATCATCAATGGCACTGATGAACTGCTGGCCGACATGCGCAAGATGGGCATTGGGATATGGCCCACAGGTGGCGAAACGGCAGACGTGGGCGACCTGGTGCGCACCATTATCGTAGACTCTACTGTTACTTGTCGCATGAAGCGAAGTGATGTTATCAACAATGCCAACATACGGCCAGGTGACGTCATCGTGGGACTGAGCTCAACAGGTAAGGCTTCTTATGAAACCAGATATAATGGAGGAATGGGCAGTAACGGACTGACAAGCGCTCGTCATGATGTTTTTGCCAAATATCTGGCAAGCAAATATCCTGAGAGTTACGACCATGCTGTGCCTGAAGAACTGGTGTATAGCGGTACAAAACATCTGACCGACAAGATAGAAGGCCTTGAGGTGAATGCCGGCGAGCTGGTTCTCTCACCCACACGTACCTATGCGCCCGTTATCAAAAAGCTGCTCGACGAGCTCAGACCCGAAATTCACGGTATGGTGCACTGCACGGGCGGAGCTCAGACCAAGGTGCTTCATTTCGTTGGCGATAATTGTAAGGTGGTAAAGGACAACATGTTTGCCGTGCCGCCACTGTTTAAGCTCATTCATGACCAGAGTGGCACAGACTGGAAAGAGATGTATCAAGTGTTCAACATGGGCCACAGAATGGAAATATACGTGCGCCCCGAGGTGGCTGATAAGGTGATTGCCGTAAGCAAGAGCTTCAATATCGACGCGCAGGTGATAGGACATATAGAGGAAGGAAGAAAGTCGCTGACCATTCAGTCAGAGTATGGAACCTTTGAGTATTAATTAAATTAGAAGATTTTATATTTTAACGGAATGCCAGAAGCTAATAACATACTGGAGAAATTAGATGGGCTTGAGAGCCGATACGAGGAAGTTTCTACTCTCATTACCGACCCTGCTGTCATTGCTGATCAGCCTCGTTACGTGAAGCTCACAAAGGAATATAAGGAGTTGGGCGACATCATGAACGCACGCAAACGGTATATAGACTGTCTGAACAGCATAAAAGAGGCTAAGGACGTAATAGCCAATGAGAGTGATGCCGAGATGAAAGAGCTGGCCAAAGAAGAGCTTTCTGAGAACGAGGCCCTGCAACCTAAACTGGAAGAAGAGATAAAGCTTGCTCTTGTACCTAAAGATCCGGAGGATGCCAAGAACGTGCAGATGGAGATAAGGGCCGGTACGGGTGGTGACGAAGCTGCCCTCTTTGCCGGTGACTTGTTTAATATGTATAAGAAATTCTGCGATAAGAAGGGCTGGACACTGTCTGTTACCAGCGTTTCTGAAGGTGCTGTGGGAGGCTTTAAGGAGATAGATTTCGCCATATCAGGCGACAATGTGTATGGCACTTTGAAGTATGAGAGTGGCGTGCACCGTGTACAGCGTGTGCCTGCAACCGAGACACAAGGACGCATGCACACCTCTGCTGCTACGGTAGCTGTGCTGCCTGAAGCCGACAAATTTGAGGTTAATATTAACGAGGGTGACATAAAGTGGGACACGTTCCGGTCGTCTGGTGCCGGCGGACAGAACGTCAACAAAGTGGAATCGGGCGTCAGACTGCGTTATCCATGGAAGAATCCTAACACTGGAGAGGTGGAAGAGATACTTATAGAATGTACGGAGACGCGCGACCAGCCCAAGAACAAAGAGCGTGCATTGAGCCGCTTGCGTACCTTTATATATGACAGGGAGCATCAAAAATATGTAGACGACATTGCCAACAGGCGCAAATCACTCGTCTCTACCGGTGACCGCTCAGCCAAAATACGCACATACAACTTTCCACAAGGCCGTGTAACCGACCACAGAATAGGCTATACTACACATGACCTGCAAGGCTTTTTGGGGGGTGACATACAAGATATGATTGACGCACTCACAGTGGCCGACAACGCAGAGAAGCTAAAGGAAAGTGAGCTGTAAGAGGCTTGAGATTTTATGAATGTTGGTATTTAAACAAATAAGAACATGGATAGGAAAACGCTAGTAAATGAGATATTCACAAAGAAGTCTTTTCTTTGCGTAGGACTTGACCCTGACATAAAGAAAATGCCGCAGCATTTGATGGATTATGACAGTCCTATCTTCCAGTTTAATAAGGAAATTATCGACGCTACGGCTCCGTTCTGCGTGGCTTATAAGCCCAATATGGCTTTCTATGAGTGCCTGGGCGCTGAGGGCGTTGTGGCATTTGAGAAGACCATCGGTTATCTGCAGGAACATTATCCCAACCACTTCATCATTGCAGATGCTAAGCGTGGTGATATAGGAAATACATCAGCTATGTACGCTCGCACCTTCTTCGAGCTGTATCATGTTGACGCGCTGACCGTAGCGCCTTACATGGGAGAGGACAGCGTGACTCCTTTTCTCAGCTATCCCGACAAGTGGGTAGTGCTGTTGGCTCTGACAAGCAACAAAGGAAGCCATGACTTTCAGCTCACAGAAGACGCTCAGGGTGAACGACTCTTTGAGAAGGTCATAAAGAAATCGCACGAATGGGGCGACGAAAACAACATGATGTATGTGGTAGGCGCCACCCAAGGCAAGATGTTTGCCGATATACGGCGTGTGGCTCCTAATAATTTCTTGTTGGTTCCGGGGGTCGGCGCCCAGGGCGGAAGCCTGCAAGAAGTGTGCAAGTATGGCATGACGCCCGACTGTGGCCTGCTGGTCAACTCATCGAGGGGCATCATCTATGCATCTAATGGTACAGACTTTGCACATGCGGCAGCACTGAAAGCTCATGATTTGCAGCAGCAGATGGAAATTGAATTGAACAAATTGTGATAAGGGATATATATACCTTATTCATTAACATTTGAAGGATTGAACGAGAGTAAGATAATAAACGATCCGGTTTTTGGATTTATCAAGTTGCCGGGAGGATTGTTGCTCGACATCATTAAGCACCCTCTTATGCAACGACTCACGCGCATTAAGCAGCTGGGTATGGCCCCTATGGTCTACCCAGGTGCTCGGCACACGCGCTTCTTGCATTCTATTGGGGCTTTTCATCTTACTTATGAGGCCATACTCTCGCTCATGCAGAAAGGCATCTTTATCTTTGACAGTGAGGCAGAAGCTGTTGAGGCCGCCATATTGATGCATGATATAGGCCACGGGCCATTCTCACACGTTCTTGAATATACGCTTATTCACGGTATATCACATGAGGAGATTTCCATTCTCATGATGGAACAGATTAATAAAGAGATGGGGGGCAGACTCAATTTGGCCATTAACATCTTTAAGGATGAATATCCCAAACGCTTCTTGCACCAGCTGATTAGCTCTCAACTGGATATGGACAGGCTGGATTACTTACGCAGAGACAGCTTCTTTACGGGTGTGACGGAAGGTAACATTGGGTCGGCACGAATCATTAAGATGCTCAATGTGGTGGATGACTCCTTGGTGGTTGAGGCTAAATCCATCTATTCAATCGAAAATTTTCTTACATCAAGAAGGCTGATGTATTGGTCGGTCTATCTTCATAAAACCGTTGTAGCCGGAGAGAGGGTTCTGATAAATGCGCTGAACAGGGCAAAATATTTGATGAGCCAAGGCTTCGACTTGTGGGCTTCGCCGGCTTTACGCTATTTCCTTACTCATCATGTAGATGCAAAATGGTTTAAGGCTCATCCTGAAGCCCTTACCTTTTATGAGCAGTTGGATGACAGTGACATCTGGTGCGCCCTCAAAGAATGGGGTAAAAGTTCTGACAAGATACTGGCCATGCTGTCGTCTGACATCCTGAACAGAAAGTTGTTTAAGGTGGAAGTGAGGACTACCCCACCTACAGAAAGTGAGGTTGATGATTTGAAAGCAAGTCTGGCAAAGCGTTTCAGCGTGAGTTTTGATGACGCGCAATACCTTATGAGTGTCGGTTCTATAGAGAAAGATATGTATGATATGAATGAAGATCACATCACCATACTATATAAAGACGGGACGACAAAAGACATTGCTGAAGCCTCAGAATTGCTCAATGTAGAGCTGTTATCAAAAAAAATACGCAAATATTATCTGTGTTATCAACGTTTCTGATATTTTTTTCATATCTTTGCAAAGATATAATGTCATCGTAGTATAATTTTATGGAATTTACCGCAAAACAAATTGCACAGTTTGTACAAGGCAAAGTGGATGGTGATGAGAATGCAACTGTCCACACGTTTACGAAGATAGAAGAAGGAAAAGAAGGTGCCATATCCTTCTTGGCAAGCCCTAAATATGCTCATTATCTTTATTCTACAGCTTCTACAATCGTGCTCGTCGACGAGAGCATAGAGTTGGATAAACCGGCTAAGCCGACAATTATTTGGGTTAAGAATGCCCGCGACTGCGTGGCAAAGTTGCTGATGATGTATGAAAGCAGCAAGCCTAAAAAGAAAGGCATAGACGAGCTGGCCTTTATTTCACCCAAAGCCGTGATAGGTAAAGACTGTTATATAGGGGCATTTGCGTATATCGGCGATGGTGTAGTGATAGGTGACGGTTGCCAGATCTATCCTAATGTTACGATTTGTGATAACTCAAAGTTAGGCAATCATTGCCTTATATACCCTAATGTGAGCATTTATCACGACTGCGTGATAGGTAATCAGGTCACAATACACTCTGGCAGCGTAATCGGTGCCGATGGCTTTGGTTTTGCACCGAATGCTGAAGGATATGATAAAATACCGCAAATAGGTATTGTAACCATAGAAGACAATGTAGAAATAGGTGCCAATACATGCGTAGACCGTTCTACCATGGGCAGCACATACATCAGAAAGGGCGTTAAGCTAGACAATCTTGTGCAAATAGCACATAACACTGATATTGGCGAAAACACTGTTATGTCAGCACAGGTGGGCATAGCTGGCTCTACAAAGGTTGGCAAATGGTGTATGTTTGGCGGTCAAGTAGGCATTGCCGGACATATAGAAATTGGCGATAAGGTGTTTTTGGGCGCTCAGTCTGGTGTTCCTGGCAAGCTGAAAGGTAACCAAACACTTATTGGAACACCACCTATGAATCCCAGAAGTTATTTCAAGAGCCAAGCCATATTCCAACGCTTGCCGGAGTTGTATAAACAACTTAATGACCTACAAAAGCAGGTTGATGAGCTGAAAGCAAAATGCAAGTAATAAGGTAGTGCAAGGATGACTGCCTATAACCTGATGGCTTCAAGCCGGGGATGGATGCTTCCATTGGATAAATGATTCGTTAACGGAAGATGAACTGCAGGTTTTTCAATGCACGGGTAAGGCTCCTTGTTATCAATAAGTAGAAAGAATAAATAATAAACCAAAATAATTGAACGGAATGGAAACAGAAAAGCAGAAGACTCTAAAAGGCAGTTTCTCCCTTTATGGGAAAGGATTGCACACGGGTCTGAACCTTACAGTAACCTTTAACCCCGCACCAGAGAATACTGGATATAAAATTCAGAGAATAGATCTTGAGGATGAACCCATCATAGATGCTGTAGCTGAAAAGGTTGTAGACACTCAGCGTGGAACAGTTTTGGGTAAAGGTGACGTGCGTGTTTCTACTGTTGAGCATGGCATGGCTGCCCTATATGCAATGGGCATTGACAACTGTCTTATTCAAGTAAACGGCCCCGAGTTTCCTATTCTGGATGGCTCGGCCACCATTTTCGTAGAAAATATTCAAAAAGTAGGCACTGTTGAGCAGAATGCTCCAAAGGATTACTATATCATTCGCCATAAAATAGAGGTGAAAGACGAAGAGACCGGCTCGTCCATCATTATCCTTCCTGACGACCAGTTCAGCATTACGGCAATGTGCTCTTTCAAAAGCAAGTTTATCAACAGTCAATTTGCTACATTGGATAATGTGAAAGACTTTGCCACAGAGATTGCTCCTGCGCGCACGTTTGTGTTTGTAAGAGACATTATACCGTTGCTGGAGGCTAATCTGATTAAGGGTGGCGACATGGATAATGCCATCGTTATATACGAACAACAAGTGCCTCAGCAAAAGCTGGATCAGTTGGCTGACCTGCTGAAAGTGCCTCATCTCGACGCTACTCATATAGGCTACATACAGCATAAACCCCTGATGTGGGAGAACGAATGCACCAGACATAAGTTACTTGACATCATTGGGGATATGGCTCTCATAGGAAAGCCTATCAAAGGACGTATCATTGCTACCCGTCCGGGGCACACGATAAACAACAAATTCGCCCGGTTGATGCGTAAGGAGATAAGAAAGCATGAGGTACAAGCTCCTATCTACAATCCTAACGAAGAGCCCTTGATGGACAATATGCGCATAAGGGGACTTCTTCCACATCGTTTCCCCATGCAACTTGTTGATAAGGTCATATCAATGGGTTCGAAAAGCATTGTTGGAGTTAAGAATGTTACGGCAGACGAACCCTTTTTTCAGGGACATTTTCCTGAAGAGCCCATCATGCCTGGCGTGTTAATGGTTGAGGCAATGTCGCAATGTGGAGGCTTGCTCGTGCTCAATCAGGTGGAAGAACCTGAGAAATGGTCAACCTATTTCTTGGGGCTCGACAATGTAAAGTTCCGTAAAAAAGTTGTTCCGGGCGACACCTTACTATTCAAAGTAGAACTATTAGGGCCGGTGCGTCATGGCATAAGCTCAATGAAAGGTTATATGTTCGTAGGCGATCAAGTAGTAGCCGAGGCTACCTTCACCGCTCAAATAGTAAAAAACAAATAAATATCAGGTATGAATCAGATTAGTCCGTTGGCCTTCGTCCATCCAGAAGCAAAGCTGGGAGACGGCAATATAATCGGTCCCTTCTGCTATATTGATAAGAATACTGTAATAGGTGACAATAACATATTGCAGAATAGCGTTACCATAAACTACGGAGCGAGGATTGGTAATGGCAATGAGGTATTCCCTGGAGCCAGCCTTTCTACTAAGCCTCAAGACCTTAAATTCAAGGGAGAAGACACAGTATGTATTATAGGTAACAATAACTCAATCCGGGAGAACGTCACTATCTCACGCGGAACAGCATCAAAAGGTGAGACAAAGGTTGGCGATAACAATCTCCTGATGGAGAATATGCATATCGCCCATGACTGTTTCTTCGGCTCAAACCTCATCATTGGTAATTCAACCAAGTTTGCCGGTGAGGTAACAGTAGAAGACAATGCCGTTATATCAGCCGAAGTGCTGTGTCATCAGTTCTGCAGAGTGGGCAGTTATGTAATGATTCAAGGTGGCAGTCGGTTCTCTCAGGATATTCCTCCTTACATAATAGCAGGTAAAGAGCCAATTCGGTATGCCGGAATAAACATTATCGGTTTGCGCCGTCATGGCTTCTCTAATGAACTGATAGAACTTATTCATAATGCCTATCGCATTCTTTATACCAAAGGAACGCGAGAGGAAGGCATAGCAGAAATCAAGAGTACTCTCCCAATGACAAAAGAAATACAGAACATTATTGATTTTGTAGAGAGTTCTAAACGAGGTATTATCAAATAAAAGAGACTGTGAGCAATACGCTTATTGTCATCTTAGGTCCTACGGGAGTCGGTAAAACAAAAGCTACCTTACAGATTGCAAGGAACTTGGGTGTATCTATAATTAACGCCGACTCCCGACAGATCTTTGCAGAGATACCTATTGGTACAGCCGCCCCTACCCCACAGCAGCTCAGATTAGTGCCGCATTATTTTGTTGGCACCCACCATCTGACCGATTATTTCAGTGCCAGTGTTTATGAGCAGGAGGTTCTTGCCCTGCTAAATAGGCTTTTTTGCAAGTCAAAAGCATTGCTTTCAGGCAACAAAATAGCCCTTATGAGCGGTGGTTCTATGATGTATATAGATGCTGTGTGCAAAGGAATAGACGACATTCCTACAGTAGATGCTCATACGCGGGCATGGATGAAGAAGCGCCTGGAGCAAGAAGGGCTGCCAGCACTTGTTGAGGAGCTTAAGCATATAGACCCTCAGTATTATCAGATAGTAGATCATCATAATCCTCGACGTGTGGTGCATGCGTTAGAGATATGCCATTCCACCGGAAAAACATATTCTTCATTCAGAACAAACACATGCAAGGAGCGTCCGTTCCGCATACTCAAAGTAGGACTAACCCTGCCCCGTGAGACGCTTTACGGACAAATCAACAAGCGCACAGAAGATATGATAGAGAATGGATTGGTAGATGAGGCTATGAGAGTGTATCCTTTCAGACATCTTAATTCTCTCAATACTGTGGGATTTAAAGAGATGTTTGATTATCTTGATGGCATTGCAACCATGCCGGAAACCTTGTTTAGAATACAAAGTGCTACTCGCCGGTATGCCCGGAAACAACTCACATGGTTTAAAAAAGACCCATCTATAAAATGGTTTGACCCCAATAATATTGAAGAAATATTAAATTATATCATCACAAATGCTTAATTTGATGCTAATTGGCTATCTTTGCATGATGTAAAGTAGATAAGTATCAGTTACACGCAATAATATTCTGATTAAAATGAATAAGTTTCTAAGGTTTCTCTCAGCAGTAGGAAAAAAGATATACAGCTTCTTCCCGTGGTATGTTAACCTATATCGTGGCAGAGCATGGTATACTAAAGGCATGCTGGGTATCATGTCATTTATTGTTGCAATATTCCTTTATTTAGGCGCAGTAGATATTAATTTTCTCTGGCTTTTCGGCAAATCACCCGGCTTTAGTGATATAATGACTCCCCCAACCTATGCCGCTAGCGAGATATATAGTGCAGACGGAGTGCTCATTGGTAAATTCTTCAAGGAGAACCGTACGCCAGTGAAATATAATGAAGTGTCAAAAGACTTCTTCAATGCTCTTATTGATACTGAGGATGAACGTTTTTATCATCATCATGGTATCGACTTTATGGGCATGATGGGCGCACTCAAGGATGCCGTAACAAGAAATGACGCCCGTGGAGCATCAACCATCACGCAGCAGTTGGCTAAAAACATGTTCAGAGTGCGCACAAAATATTCTACGGGATTAATGGGTCACTTGCCCGGCATACGCATTCTCATCATGAAAAGCAAGGAATGGATTATCGCGATGAAGCTTGAACTTATCTACAATAAGCAAGACATTCTCACCATGTATGCCAATACTGTTGACTTTGGCTCCAATGCTTATGGCATCAAGACTGCGGCGAAAACATACTTCAATACAACGCCCAAGAACTTGACAACAGATCAGGCAGCCGTATTGGTGGGTATGTTGAAGGCTACCACATACTATAATCCTATCACAAATCCAAAGAACGCCCTGTCCAGAAGAAACACCGTATTATATAATATGTATACACACGGCAATCTTTCTGAGCAGAATTACGAGACGTACTCTAGAAAGCCCATTAAGTTGGATTATCATGTTGAGGAAAATTATGATGGTCAGTGCCTCTATTTCCGTAGTGCAGTGGCCGACTATCTGAAGGATTGGGCTCAAGACAAAGGTTACGACTTATACAGTTCGGGCCTGAAGATATACACCACAATAGATACTCGAATGCAGAAATATGCCGAAAAAGCTGCGTCCGAGCAGATGAAAATCATTCAGCAAAACTTTAAGAATCATTGGCGAGGCCAAGATCCTTGGCGCGACGAGAACGGCAATGTCATACCTGGTTTCATAGAGGGTATCGCTCAGAAGTTGCCCCTTTACAAGGCTTTGCAAGCTCGTTATCCCAATAGTCCGGACAGCATTGTGGACGCCCTTAACAGGCCTCACAAGGTAAAACTGTTTGATTATGACAAAGGATACATCTATCAGGAGATGTCAACAATGGATTCCATACGTTATATGGTTAGCTTTATGCATTGCGCTATGGTAGCTATGGAACCGGAAAATGGCGCTGTAAGAGCCTGGGTAGGTGACATTGACTTCAATACATGGAAATATGACAAGGCAACAGCCATGCGTCAGCCTGGTTCTACTTTCAAACTTTTTGTGTATACCGAGGCAATGAATCAAGGCTTAACGCCTTGCGACAAGCGTCGCGACCAATATATCTCTATGGAAGTGCCGGATAAGAAAACCGGTGAACTGAAGCTTTGGACGCCAACTAACGCCAATGGTAAATTCTCTAATGACTCTGTTACCCTGCGAAGGGCATTCGCGCAGAGCATCAACTCCATAGCAGTAAGACTGGGACAAGAGATGGGCATAAAGAATATCATCAAGACAGCACAAGACATGGGCATTAATAGTCCGCTTGATGATGAGCCGTCTTTGGCCCTGGGATCAAGTGATGTGAACCTTCTTGAGATGGTTAACGCTTATTGCACTATTGCAGATAACGGTATGCACCATGAGCCTGTTCTTGTAACAAAAATAATAGACCAAGACGGCAACGAGGTTTACACAGGTCCAAGCGACAGTCATCAGGTTCTGTCTGCCAGAACTGCATTCTTCATGCAGAATCTTTTGGAAGGTGGCATAACCGAACCAGGTGGCACTTCACGAGGTCTTGCCAGCTATGTGACAACCTACGACACTGACTGGGGAGGCAAGACCGGAACGTCTAATAACCACTCAGATGCTTGGTTTATGGCCGTTTCACCTAAGCTTGTGGTTGGCGCATGGGTAGGAGGAGAATATAGAAGCATTCACTTCCGCACAGGAGCATTGGGGCAAGGTTCGAGAACTGCATTGCCCATAGTGGGTACTTTCCTTAAATATTTGATGAACGACAAGCTGTTCAGTCAATATCATGCCAAATGGTCTAAGCCATCTGATGAGGACATTGATCCATCAATGTATCAGTGCGTTGAGGCTTATAAGCCTGCAACAGTGGTGGACTCATTGGCTACATACGAACATCAGCGCAACAGCGAAGCAGATAATGAAGATGAGAATGAAGAAATGGGCGATCAGCAATATGACGAAAACGGCAATCCGATAACCCCGTCAACAGACACTAAGAGCAATCAAGATGAGAAGCAGCAACCTAACACAAGCTCCTCTTCTACGAGATCTGCAGCCGCTCGCCATCCTTACGCTGAACCAATAGAGCAGTAATGCCCTGGCGCGATGGTTAAGAAGATATATGTTTATACTGTAAGTATAACTTCTTCGTAACTTTGATGTAATGACAGACACTAATATAGACAATATAGATATGGATAATCCGGAGCTCAAGCAAGCGCTCCAGATTATCCATTATACTCGCAACAGTCTTTTCTTAACCGGTAAGGCAGGCACGGGTAAGTCTACTTTATTAAGGTATATCGCATCTACTACTAAGAAGAAACATGTGATACTTGCACCGACGGGCATTGCTGCTATCAATGCAGGAGGAGTTACTTTACACTCATTCTTTAAGCTTCCGTTTCATCCACTTTTGCCTAACGACACACGCTATTCGGTTCGTAACATTCGCAACACCCTTCGTTATAACGGTGAAAAAATTAAAATGCTGCGCGAACTTGAGCTTATCATTATCGATGAGATAAGCATGGTGAGGGCAGATATCATCGACTTTATCGACAAAGTGCTACGGGTGTATTGCCGCAATATGCGCGAACCGTTTGGCGGAAAACAGATGCTTTTTGTGGGAGATATATATCAGCTTGAACCCGTTTTGAAAGAGGAAGACCGGCAACTCTTGCATAATTTTTATCAAGGATATTTCTTTTTCGATGCTATTGTGTTCCGGACTTTCCGCCTTATCAGCATAGAACTGAGAAAGGTATATAGACAGAGTGATCCTGTTTTTATTAATATCCTTGACCACATTCGAAGCAATCATGCCACAGACGCAGATTTGGCGTTACTTAATAAGCGAGTAACGACAAATCAAGTTGTGCCTAGTGACAATGAGATGCGCATCACCCTCAGTACCCGACGCGATACAGTAGACTATATCAATCAGCAAGAACTGGCAAAGCTTAGTGGCGATACGGTGGTTTTTACAGGAATAATAAAAGGTGAATTTCCTGAAAACAGCTTGCCTACACCCATTAAGCTGGAGGTTAAACCCGGCGCACAGGTAATCTTTATCAAGAATGACATGAGCCACAGATGGGTAAACGGCACGCTGGGCACCGTTACTTGCATTGACAAAAGCAAGCAAATCATAACGGTTGTTACTGATGACAAAAAAGAATATGATGTAGAGCCTGATCAATGGGAAAATATTCGCTATCACTTTAATGAGAAAGAGCAAAAGATAGAAGACGAACTCATAGGTACATACATCCAGTTTCCATTAAGGCTGGCTTGGGCCATCACCATTCACAAAAGTCAGGGTCTGACGTTCAAGAATGTCAACATCGACTTCACAGGCGGCGTCTTCGCTGGCGGGCAAACATATGTTGCACTGTCAAGATGCACGTCTCTGGAAGGCATAAATCTTAAAAGTGCCATCCGGCCGAGCGAGATATTCGTAAGACAAGAAGTGACTAATTTTGCCAAGCAATATAATGATGACGCGCTTATCCAAGAGGCTCTCAAACAGTCTAAGGCAGATATGGAATATCATCAAGCGGCACAGGCATTCGATAAAGGCGATTTTCAGCAATTTCTCGACTCTTTCTTCCTGGCTATTCATAGCAGATATGATATAGAAAAACCTGTTGTTAAACGCTTCCTCAGGCTTAAGCTTAACATCATAAACCAGCTTAAAGCAGAAATTAAGCTGCTGAAGGAGCAACAAGCCCAAAAAGACAAGTATCTGAAAAAGCTTGCTGTAGAATATCTGCTGTTGGGTAAGGAATGCGAAAAAGAAAAGATGGCTGACGCAGCAATAGCCAATTATCAAAAAGCATTAGAGTTATACCCAACCTATCCTGAAGCCAAGAGAAGAATAAAAAAACTTCAAAAAAAGTCTGGCAAAAAGTAATTTTGTGCCTGTTTTTGCGTTATTACCGAAATGAGGTACAAATTTACAGTAATTAATTAAACCAAATACAGAAAAAGAAGTGTAACTTTGCAACGCTTAAAATAATTGGGGTAAAAAGGATAAATGAGACAACTTAAGATTCAGAAAAGCATTACTAATCGTTCTAGTGAGGCACTAGACAAATATCTAGTAGAGATAGGTCGTGAACCTATGATTTCTCTTGACGAAGAGATAGAACTCGCGCAGACCATACACAAGGGTGGTCGTGAGGGTGAAAGGGCTAAGGAAAAGCTCATCAAAGCTAACCTTAGGTTTGTCGTTTCTGTGGCCAAGCAATATCAGCATCAAGGACTTTCTCTCACCGACCTTATCGATGAGGGAAACATTGGTCTTGTGAAGGCCGCTGAGAAGTTTGATGAAACACGTGGCTTTAAGTTCATATCCTATGCTGTATGGTGGATTCGTCAAAGCATTTTGCAGGCTATTGCAGAGCAAAGCCGTATAGTACGTCTGCCGTTGAATCAGGTAGGAGCAGTTAGCCAGATAACAAAAGTAACATCAGAGTTCTTACAACAAAATGGTAGAAAGCCTTCCGTACAAGAGCTTTCTGACCTTACAGGTATTGATGAAACAAAAATAAGACAAAGCCAGAATGCCGACAGCCACCACATGAGTATTGATGCGCCGTTCAGTGACGATGATGATAACTCGATGTCGGATATGCTTTCATCTGGTGAAGATACACGTACTGACCGTAAGGTGGATTTCGAATCTATGGCCAGCGACCTGGATGATGTACTGCGCACAGTGTTGAAAGATCGTGAGCTGCGCATTGTGAAGTTGTGTTTTGGCATTGGCTGCCATGAAAAAGGACTTGAAGAAATTGGAACCGAGATGGGCTTGACGCGTGAAAGAGTGCGCCAAATTCGTGAGAAGAGCATAGAGAAGATACGTGAGAGCGGTAATGCCCGGGTTTTGATGAAATATCTCGGTTAAATATTATTGCTGTCCGCTAAAACTCAAAATGGCAAAAACATCCAACCCGAAGCCCTGTAAATTTGGACTTCGGGCTTTTTCTTTCAAA
>CABVAZ010000009.1:0-80100 GCA_902496445.1 uncultured Prevotella sp.
ACGTAGAACTCTTGCATAACCTTGCGCATGGCATCGAGCGTAGCTTGGCTGTGGAGCACGTCGAGCAAGGGCGCGTCGTACTCGTCGATGATGACCACCACCTGTTTGCCCGTCTTGTTAAAAAGTCGTCTGATGAGTCCATCAAGCTTTTCACCCGGTGTCACCTCTTCCGGATTATCCTCATAAATGTCCAGCCGCTTCATGATGAGAATCAGCGATCGCTGAAGGTCCTGGGCTGAAGACTTTCCTTTTGCGATGCTCAAATCGAGATGGATGACTGGGTACTGCACCCATTCATTCTCCAAAGGCATAATCTTCAACCCTTCAAACAACTCGCGGTCGCCTTTGAAATAAGATTCCAAAGTAGAAATGAGCAACGACTTGCCGAAGCGTCGGGGGCGGCTCATGAAAATAAACTTGGCATAGTGGGCCAGTTGCCACACAAGATCAGTCTTGTCTACATACAGATAACCCTCTCGTATGATTTCAGAAAAAGTCTGAATGCCTACCGGGTATTTTCTCATCATCTGCTCCATAACGCGTCGGTTTTTGTTTCATCTGCAAACTTACAAAATTTATTTGTCATTTGCAACAAAGCAGGACGATTATATTGAATATAAAGGAAGCGAAAGGTTCATCATACAATAATACGTAAACGTGCTGTTTGCACCAAGCACACATCAATAATGGCCGCGCCTTGTGCCGACCTCGCATCCTCATTCTGCAAATCAACACCAACACTTATCCAATGCAGGGCGCGACCCTTTGTGGCCGTCTGCTCCAACGAACAACCCATGTCCACTCCTTGTGGGCGAACCAATGCCCATCCCATGAAAGATGCGGTCACTTTGTGAGCTTACTCTTCAAGGGGCATGTCGTTCCAATGGCCGTTCAACAATTATCATCTGAACCAGGTTTTGTCGAACAAATGTTAGCGCACCGAAACACAACAACAGTATGCTATCTTCTTGGGTAGTCATAACTAATAGCCATAAAATACCTGACCCTCTCTCCTCTAAAAGTAGCCGGTTTCCATTTCGTCCATCTTACCACATCCAACACTTTCCAGTCCAAATAAGCGCTTTTACTTGGACGAAGATTCTGGGCATTCCAAAGGCTGCCGTCCTTGTTGACTATAAAAGAGATAACTACACGTCCTCTCCCTTTCTCTTTCGATTTACCCAAATAAGACCCTATTCGTGCTTTTAAAGATTGATTGCCAGTGGGAATATATTCGGGGAAAGTGTTAGGAATGTCGCAAACTTTGCCATCTCTATAAAGTTGGCTGAGATAATCATCCGTCAAGTTACCCATGGGGAATTTGAGCGTTATATAAGAAACCACAGGCTTACCATTCCTTAACGCCGGTTTCCATCTCGGCATCTGGCTAACTATTCTCTTCGCTTGCGGAATTTCTTTTTTTTCGTCAACAACTTTGATAAACTTTGTAATTGAAGGCCTCCCTTGTTGATCTATTCGAAGTACAACAACAGTACGATAACACACCCGATAGATGTCGATATTATCTACACGCATGTCTATGAAATGAGCCAAAGCCTTTTGTCCGCCTGGAAAAGTGGCTTTTCTGTTCTGTGACTGGATGCTAAGCGTAACTACTGACAGCACCATAAATAAAGTAATTCTTAGTCTATACATGTTTCCTTACATTATACGTGAAACACCAACAGCATCTATTGAGTTTATATACTAGTTGTGTAATAGTAACGAATTCCGGTAAAGTATCTAACTTTCTCTCCTCTGAAAGTTGCTGGCCTCCATCTCATCCGTTTTATCACTTCCAATACTTTCCTATCCAAATAAGCGTTTTTGCTTGATTCGATAAATTGAACATCAGAAATACTTCCATCCTTGTTGATAATAAAAAGGAAGCAAACACTTCCTTTCCCATATTTTTTATCTTTCCCCAAATATCTATCTATATAATTTTGAAGACTCTCATGATTCTTAAGGTAGATCATATGGGGATATTTGTCGGGTACTCCGCAAACTGCACCCTCCCTATAAAGTTGACTGAGATAATCATCCGTCAAGTTACCCATGGGGAATTTGAGCGTTATATAAGAAACCACAGGCTTACCATTCCTTAACGCCGGTTTCCATCTCGGCATCTGGCTAACTATTCTCTTCGCTTGCGGAATTTCTTTTTTTTCGTCAACAACTTTGATAAACTTTGTAATTGAAGGCCTCCCTTGTTGATCTATTCGAAGTACAACAACAGTACGAAGAACCACCCTATAGATATCAATACGGTCAATGCGCGTATCTATGAAATGAGCCAAAGCCTTTTGTCCGCCTGGGAATATGGCATTCCTGTTCTGTGACTGGATGCTGAGCGTAACTACTGACAGCACCATAAATAAAGTAATTCTTAGTAACCGTTCCATGATGTATTTAAAGTTATTACTTGTGAAATGCCAACAACTTCTATTAAGCTTTTATGTTATCTTTCGTAATAATAACGAACCCCCGTGAGGTATCTTACCTTCTCTCCTCTATACTCTGCAGGTTGATGTCTCAAGCGTTTTACCGCTTCCAGCACTTTCTTGTCCAAATAAGCGTTATTGCTTGAATGATCAATTCGAGCTTCAGAAATGCTGCCATCCTTGTTGATAACAAAAAGGATAGTAACACTACCTTTACCATATTTTTTGTTCTTTCCCAAACATCTATCTATATAATTTTGAAGACCTTCAAATCCATTAATTCCGATAATGCGGGGAAATTTGTCGGGTATTCCACAAACTGCACCCTCCCTATAAAGTTGACTGAGATAATCATCCGTCAAATTACCCATAGGGAATTTGAGCGTTATATAAGAAACCACAGGCTTACCATTCCTTAGCGCCGGCTTCCATCTCGGCATCTGGCTAACTATTCTCTTCGCTTGCGGAATTTCTTTTTTTTCGTCAACAACTTTGATAAACTTTGTAATTGAAGGCCTCCCTTGTTGATCTATTCGAAGTACAACAACAGTACGATAACACACCCGATAGATGTCGATATTATCTACACGCATGTCTATGAAATGAGCCAAAGCCTTTTGTCCGCCTGGAAAAGTGGCTTTTCTGTTCTGTGATTGGATGCTGAGCGTAACTACTGACAGCACCATAAATAAAGCAATTCTTAGTTTTCTTACCATGATGTATTACAATAATAGGTTATTATATTTCTCATGAAATGATCATCTTTCCAATCCCAACTAATGCCGCAACTTTGTTTACCCAAAGTTCATATGGACTCCGGGACAAATATAGGCATATTATCTTTTAAAAACAAGCGATTGTGGAAATATTTCTTGTTCTGTCTGCAAAATAGTGAAAACATAACGCCTGCTGCCATTTGGTTGTCTTGTGTTTTTTGACAATAATAAGGCTTCGGGCATATTTCCTAAGTGGCATAACAAAGTTTTAGTGCAATTCCTATTCCACCCATTCCACCCATAACATAACCGTCTAATTATCAATAATATATATTATCTAACAAAGCGCAAAACATCCTACCCACATTCCACCCTCATTTCACCCAATTATAAAGGAATTTTGGGAGCGCAGGAGCACGCAATAGACTGATAATAAGTAGTTTAAGCGAGTGTATAGCAGTCAGATCACCGAGCAAAAGCCGTTTAGTGGGCACACGCTTTTACATCATTGCGATGGGCATGGCTTGGACGAAGATGGGCAGATGGCATCACTCTTACTTCCTGTTTTTATAGATAGCTCTCAGGTCAACGGCATACATCACAAGCATGAGGGCTATCAGCGCATACACCACAAGTACGTGAAAGCTGTAGAGCTGCGCCACGGCCATCACCACATAAAGCATCAACAGCGCTACGAAAAAAGTAATCTTTGTGTATAATGCCTTGATGCGTGGCATGACCTTCGCGGTATCAGCTACCTTGAAAGGAAGGTTGGCGTGAGCTGTGCGCTGGGCATAGAGGCACACCAGATAAACCAAAACGGCCACAGCCGAGAGTGCCAATATGGTCCAAGTCTTTCCATAAGCGTCAAGCTCGCCTACCGTGTTCCAATGCAAAGGCACTGCTATCTGATCGGTGGTGAAATAAAACCAGACGGCCACGCCCACATTGGCGATCATCATCAGAGCCGATAGAATATTAAGAATCTTAGCCATTTATATTTATTTTATGCTTAGAATGAAATCAGAAATATCATTTATCACCCCGTCGGCTACATGTCCGGGCTGCATATACTCATCGGGCGTGCTCTTGCCCTTGCCCTCCATGAAGAGGTGGTTGAGCTGAGGATAAGCCTTGAAGCGAGCGTTCTTGTGCCCGGCCAGAACCTTCTTCCACCTGGCGAAGTCGTCCATGGTCACCTGATAGTCGCGCCCACCTTGCAGCAACAGCATGGGCAGGGTGAGCCGCTTGGCCGTCGCTGTGGGCGAATAGCTGTCGTCAAACGCCAGATAGCCCATGGGCAGCGATGCTTTCAGCTGGCTGATGGTCTGCGCTATAGAGTCTTTACTCATACCCAGATACTCCAGTTGGTTTTTCATCATGTCTGGCAGCTTCAGCGTGGGAGCCGCCATACAGATGATACCGGCCACATTGCGAGCACGTTCGGCAATGCGTGGGGCGAGCATAGCCCCTAGGCTATGCCCGATAACAAATACCCGCGATGAGTCTATGCCCTGCATATTCTTGGCCAAGGCGATGGCCGAGAGGGCATCGTCTACTGTTTCTGAGTCATAATCACCTTTCATGCCGGGCGTGAATCTGTCGGGATAAGCCTTCGTGCGCTTGTCATATCTGATGACGGCGACACCCCTTTTGGCCAGTCCCTGCGCCAAATCAGCAAACGGCTTGTTGGGCCCCACTGTCTCATCCATGTCTGATGGTCCTGAGCCATGCACCAATATGGCCACGGGCACGGGCTGCTTGTCGCTCTGAGCAGGCCGGGTGAGAATGCCAGGCAGAGTGATGTCGCCCGTCCTAATGCTTATTTTCTGCTCATTGCCTTGCAAAGTTTGTGAGGCAAGTGGCTGCAAACCCGTCAACGTAAAGGCCTCCACCTCGCCCCCTTCGTTCAGCCCCACGAGCAAGACAGCACTGTAATTGGCGAAGCGCACGCGACGCGTGAAGGCGCTGATGCCCATCTGCTTGCTCACCGTCCACGGCTCAGCCGAGAGGGGTTTGCCCAGTTGAGCCTCCAGCGAAGCCACAGCCTCAGCCAGCTGACCGGCTGTCAGCGCGCCCTTCAGATTGCTGCTGCCCATCGCCCATATACTGTCGCCCTTGCCCTGAACGTAATATTGATAGACCTTGTTGGGCGTGTCATAAGCCCTTTTCAGTATATCGGCAAAACGCTGCGCACTTATCGGTAAGACGAGGAGTGGCATAACAAGCATTAAGAAGAAGCGAATGAGTTTCATGATGGGTAGTTTATTGTTCCTTGCAAAGATAGTAAAAAGTCAATACTAAGTCGGTTTCTACGTTCTTAAAAAACATTAAAGCCACAAAGAGCATGGCATCCCAACCCTGAATTACATGAATCGAACGAGAAGCAAAAGAGAGCCTTTCCACCCTTCTGAAGGGCAGACAGACTCTCTTTCTGTATGGCTCGTCATCCACGAATACCTTTATCAGGCTCCATGGAAGAGATATTCTTTCTGCGTGTCAGCCGTAAGCCGGGTGAACAACTCGTTTTGCAGCTCACGCGCCACGTCAAGAGCGTGGTTGAGCAGCTTGTCAGAGAAATGCTGCAACAGGTCGTGTGCCTTGAGCGGAGCCGTCTTGTACAGCTCCAGATACTCGGCTTCAAACTCACGTTGCCGCTCATCATTCTCTTTCTCCAGCTTGTCGTATGCTTCCTTAATAATAGGTGCGTAAGCATTATAGTTGGTCATGCCGAGCGTCATCACCTTGCGGAAGGCCCAGTAAGCCGACTTATCATCGGCATGTCCGTTACCTCTTGTGTAAGCCTTCGGCACCGACTCAACGCCCTGATAGAGCGGCAGGAACACGCCCAGGTCGGCCATGCCCAGTGCGATATAGGTTACGTGCCCTATGGCCTGTGGCAAGTTGGGGCGCACCTGTATGATGTGCGTCTGCGTGGTACGGAATATGCTCACCGGCCTCCATGGCTCTTTGCCGTTGTTGTGCAGGTAGGGGTCGTGCTCCGTACCGTTGTAGTGGAAGCGGAAGGCCGTACGCAGCGTCTGAAGGTCGATGGGCTTTTGCGCCTTGGCAAACACGGGGAAGGTGTTCTTTGTCACATCGTTCTTGATGTCAGGCGACAACATTCCCTGTATGCCCCACACACGAGGATAGTTGTAAGTATAGTCGTCGCGGTCGGCATCCTTGCAGTCATGGGCATAAGCCGTATGGAAGTCAAACTTTCCCTTGCTCGGATCGTAAAGGCCATTATCCTGCGCAAACTCCACCAAATCTGGCGAAGCCAGGAAGTTTTCGGTGTCTTTAGGGTCATAATCGCGCAACCTGCTCTGGTTGCCCGTCACATAATAGGCATCGCGCGGTATGCGTGCGGCAAGCCAGCGATGGCCACATGCATTCTCCAGATACCACACTTCCTTGTCGTCTATGAAGCCAATGCCGAATCCTTCGGCCGAGCCATATTTGGTGATGAGCGCGCCCAGCCGCTCCACACCCTCACGTGCGGTGTGTATGTAAGGCAACACAATGTTGTAGGTACAGTTCTCTGCCAGTCCGTCGGGCACGTAAGGGTCATATTTCAAGGCCTCGTTGCTGCTGAAGATGGTTTCAGTAGAGCTCATGCCCACGCCTGCCGTGTTAAATCCGGCACTGCCCCACTCGCCCGGAAATTGGAAGTCGGGCAGCCCCGTATAGCCCAGAGCCTTTTCGGGAAGGTCGCACCTGAAGGCGCTGTCCTTGGCCACAAACTGCTTAGGACCGTGGTTGGTGTCGCGATGAAACTCATAGTTGATGGCCATCATGGCATCGAAGTCGCTCGAACGGCATAAGAATCGTGAGCCGTCGGCCGACATCTCATCGCCTACAATGATGGTAGTACATTCTGAAGGCAATTTGCTTTCGCGTTTAATCATTTTCTTCATATTGCTTCTTCATTAAAGTTTTCGACCGCTAAATTACACAATCTTTCAGATAACACCAAACAAAAGCTCAGAAAACCTTACTTTTCCAGCCACTTTACCCCTATCACATCAAGGCACGCGAGCCCCACACATTTTGTAAACAAATATAACTATGAGCATCCAACTCTAAAGCTTTAGATAAGCCTCTGACAATCAGCAACTTGACAAAACGGGCACTTTGACGTTGCCAAAAGGCCTGTTTCGTGCCCTGAAAAGCATGGTTTTGAAGTCTCAAGTAGGCGTTATGGAAAGGCAAAAAGGCCTATATGATTTTACTGTAAGCATTTTTTCATTCCGCTACCCAGCCCTTCCGTCCACCCGGCAAAGGCTGTTTGGCGTGCCGTTTCATTCATCTTCGCTTCCACGCACTTCCCTACCCCCAGCCAGGCCGCGCCTTGTGAAGGACATGAACCGGCTGGACACGAATTGATAATTTAAACAATGTGAAAACTGAACCTCTATCTTTTGGAAAGCATAATGTTTTAAAGAAAAATCCTTAAATTTGCAGATGAACTAATAAATTGCTTTTAAACATCGCTTTTAAAGAATATGATGAAGAGTTTTATATCACTGTTACTTGCCCTGATGCTGGCTGTTCCAGCTCTGCCTCAGGCCAGAGAAGACAACCCATGGAGGGGAAAGAGAGTGGCTTACTTTGGTGATTCCATCACCGACCCACGCAACACAGGTTCGAAGAAGAAGTATTGGAACTTCCTGCAAGAGTGGCTCGGCATAACGCCTTATGTATATGGCATCAGCGGAAGGCAGTGGAACGACATTCCCAACCAGGCTCAGAAGCTGAAGAAGGAGCATGGCAACGACTTCGACGCCATACTGATATTTATGGGAACCAACGACTACAACAACGCTGTGCCCATCGGCGAGTGGTATAACGAGCAGCCCAAGCAGGTGGTAGCGGCACTGCACGCGCCCAAGGCCACTGTTACGCGTATGCAGCGCACGCCGGTTTACACCGACAGCACGTTTCGCGGACGCATCAACATAGCCCTCAGCACGCTGAAGAAGATGTGGCCCGACAAGCAGATTGTGGTGCTCACGCCTATTCATCGTGCCCTCTTCGATCACGGAGACACCAATATTCAGCCTGACGAAACCTATGCCAACGCACGCGGAATATACTTCGACAAATATGTGGAGAGCGTGAAGGAGGCCGGCAATATATGGGCTGTGCCCGTCATCGACCTGAATGCCGTGAGCGGACTATACCCCGTATTCGACGAAGGAGCCATGTATTATCACGATGCCGGCAACGACAGGCTGCACCCTAATGATGCCGGACACGCACGCATAGCACGCACCTTGATTTATCAGCTTGGCGCTCTGCCTTGCGTGTTCTAGTATAGACCAAAGGCAATTGTCAGGCCGTTTACGATAACAGAGGCGTATATAATGCGGAAGCAGGGCATATAACCATGGCCAAGAGCCTCAAAGTATTGTCCTATAATTCCTTAAAAATACCATTTTTAGAGTTTATAAAGGTTTCGCAAAATAAAAACATTGCAGCATAAAAGAAAAAAAACTACTTTTGCAACGCTTTATTTAAGGATTGAGAAAGTATGAGGAAACTGTTTATTCTGGCAGCATTAAGCATATTCATCATGCCGCTTGAAGCTCAGCAAACCTACTCCTTGCAACAGTGCAGGGAGATGGCTTTGCAAAACAACAAGCAGCTTGCGGTGGCCCGCATACAGCAGTCGGTGGCCGCCAACAACCATAAGGCGGCTCAAACCAAGTATCTGCCGCGCGTAGACGGTATGGCCGGCTACCAGCATTTCAGCCGTGAGATAAGCTTGCTCAACAAGCAACAAAAGTCTTCTCTCAGCAATCTGGGCACCAATACCATAGGGCAGGTGGGCAACGATCTGGCCTCCAGCATAACCAACTTGGTAAATCAGGGTGCTCTCACACAGAGCACGGCAGAAAAGCTGAGTGCTTTGCTCGGACAGATCGGCACGCCATTAGTGCAGGCGGGCAATAACATCGGCCAGAGCATACGCGATGCCTTCCGCACCAACACCAAGAATCTATGGGCCGGTTCGGTCACGGTGACGCAACCGCTGTATATGGGCGGGGCCATAAGGGCTGCCAATGAGATGGCCAAGATAGGCGAAGACATGGCGCAGAACGATGTCGACGCACGCACGCAAAGCATCATCTTTGCCACCGACAACACCTATTGGCTCGCCGTTTCGCTTAGAAACAAGGAGCGGCTGGCACAGAAATATCGTGACTTGGTGGCCAAGCTGAACAGTGACGTACATAAGATGATACGCGAAGGTGTGGCCACACGCAGCGACGGACTGAAGACCGACGTGGCCGTAAACACTGCCGACATCGCCCTGACTAAGGCACAAGACGGTGTGTCTATCACCAAGATGGCTCTTTGCGAGCTTTGCGGACTGCCGCTAGACACCCAGCTTAACCTGGCTGATGAGAATGAGAAAGGGCTGGTGACGGGCTATGACGTGCATCCCGACCCGCAAGACAGCACCTATAGCCAGCGTCCGGAGATAAGGCTGTTGGGCAATGCGATAGACATGAGCAAGCAAACCACCAAGCTGTTGCGTGCTGCCTATCTGCCCCACGTGGCTCTCACGGGAGGCGTTCTGTTCAGCAACCCCAACGTATATAATGGTTTTCAGGAGAATTTCAAGGACCTTTGGAGCATCGGTGTCGTGGTGCAGGTGCCGCTATGGACATGGCATGAGGGCCGCTACAAGATAAGGGCAGCACAGAGTCTTACGCAAATAGCAGAGACCAACCTGCAAGACGCACGCAACAAAGTGAACCTTGAGGTGTCTGAATGCCGCTTCAAGGTGAAAGAGGCATATAAAAAGCTCAACATGGCACAGAGCAACATGCACAGCGCCGAGGAAAACCTCAGGTGCGCCAACGTGGGCTTTAAAGAGGGCGTCATGACGGTCACAGATGTCATGGAAGCGCAAACAGCCTGGCAGCAGGCCTTCAGCCAGAAGATAGATGCAGAGATTGAGGTGCGCGTAACGCAGGCCGCGCTGCAGAAAGCTCTCGGTACATTATATTAATAAGAATAATAACAACACGCATAGTATATAACATCATGTCAGCAAAATCACAGCACAATAACATTCTTTTGGCTATCATAGGCTTTACAACGGTGGTCGCCACGGTGGCAGTGATAGGCTATTTCACGCTGGGTCGCACACCGGAGGTTATTCAGGGAGAGATGGAGGTGAGCGAATATCGCGTCACCTGCAAGCTGCCCGGACGTATTGCCAAGCTCTATGTCAAGGAAGGCGACTATGTACATGCCGGCGACACACTCGTAAAAATAGAAATTCCGGAGGCCAACGCACAAGAGAAGGTGGCTCAGGCTACGGCCGGTGCAACCAGCGCCATCAGCGATTTGACCGATGCTCCCACACGTAAGGAGACCGTAGAGAGCGCTTATCAGCTCTACAATCAGGCACTTGCGGCTAAGGACATCGCCTTGAAGACCTACGGAAGGATGCAGCGCCTGTATGACGAGGGCGTAACCAGCGCCCAGAAACGCGACGAGGCGCAGGCTGCCTACAAGGCTACGGAGGCTCAGGTGCAGGTGGCCAAGGCGCAATGGGAGCTTGCCAAGAGCGGAGCACGCGAACAAGAGAAGCGCGCGGCACGCGAACAGGCACGCGCGGCAGAGAAAGCTGTAGACGTGGTGCGCTCCATTCTGAAGGAAACGGTGCAGGTTGCAACAACCGATGGCGAGGTGAGCACCATCTATCCTAAGCTGGGCGAGCTTGTAGGAATGGGCTCTCCCATCATGAGCATCGACATGACAAGCGATATGTGGGGCACCTTCAACGTCAGGGAAGACCAGCTCAAAGGGCTGAAGATAGGCGACACCTTCAACGCCTTTGTACCTGCCTTCAATAAAAGCGTGCGCATGAAGGTGTATGAAATAAAGGATCAGGGAAGCTATGCCGTGTGGAAAGCCACAAAGACAACGGGCGACTACGACCTGAAGACCTTTGAGGTGAAGGCCCGTCCCATCCGGCCTTTCAAGGGATTGCGCCCCGGCATGTCGCTCATCATCAAGTAAAGCGTGCGCCTAAAGCGCTGAAGAAGAGGGAAGAAACGGAATGAAGATACTCAAAAGAATATACAGAATATCATTGAGGGAGTGTGGTATATTGCTTAAAAATCCAATATACCTGTTCTGCATGATAGTATTTCCTATTATCGTGACCATATTCTTTACCTCACTCATGAGTGCCGGACAGCCCACCGACATGCCCTGCGGAGTGGTAGACTTGGACAATACGCCCACCACACGTGCCATGATTCGCAGCCTGGATGCCTTTGAGTACACACACGTCACCAAGTATTACAACAGTGTGAACGAGGCCCGCGAGGATATACAAAGGGGCAACATATATGCCTTTCTCTACATTCCCAAGGGCACGACGAGCGGTTTGGGCGCGTCACGCCGCCCTAAGGTGTCGTTCTATTACACTTATGTGTTCATGCTTCCGGGCAATATGCTCTTCAAAGACCTGAAGACTATCTGCACATTAGGCTCTGCCCAAGTGGGCATAGAGAAGCTTTCGGCATTGGGTAAGTCGGCCGAAGAGATTGGAACATTCTTGCAGCCCATCGCCCTCGACGTGCACATGATAGGCAATCCATGGGCTAATTACAACATCTACCTGAGCACTGTGATGGTGCCCGGCATCTTCTTGCTCTTCATCTTCCTTACAACAGCCTACAGCATAGGCACAGAGCTGAAGTTCAACCGCAACAAAGAGTGGGTGAGCCTGGCCGGCGGAAAGATGTGGATAGCTCTCTTGGGCAAGCTGCTACCGCAGTTCTGCATCTTTTTCACCATCTTGCTGGCTTATCAATGGTATCTGTATGGCTATCTCAACTTTCCGCATCCGGGCGGCTTGGGCAAGATCATCATGCTGGCTTTTCTGGTAGTTACGTCGTCGCAAGGGTTCGGAGTGTTCGCCTTCGGCCTGATGCCTTCACTGCGCATGAGCATGAGTATCTGCTCGCTGTGGGCCGTTTTGGGTTTCTCGCTGTGCGGTGCCACGTTCCCGGTGTTTGCCATGAACCCCATGATAGAGGCCATGGCACAGCTCATTCCTCTGCGACATTACTACATGATATACCAGATATGCATCTTCAACGGCTTCCCGTTGATAGACGCTTGGACCAATGTCATGGCCCTCATCACGTTCAGTTTGCTGCCCATTCTGGTGATACATAACATCAAGAAGGCCATGATGGAATATGTTTACATCCCCTAAGCGTATGAAAACGGAACAAAGTCTCTTTCAAAGAATCATAGAAGGCATCCACGATATGTGCTATATATGGTGGATGGAAATGAAGAACACCATCAAAGACGAGGGCGTGCTCATTTTCTGCGTGCTGGTTCCGCTGGGCTATCCCCTCATCTACTCGTGGATATACAATAACGAGGTGGTGCGTGATGTGCCCGTGGCAGTGGTGGATATGTCGCATTCTGAGGCCAGCCGCGAGTTTGCCAGGAGGTTTGATGCCTCACCCAGCACCAAGGTGGCCTACTATTGCGACAACCTCAACGATGCCAAGACGCTCATAGGACAACAAAAGGCGTATGGCATACTCTACTTTCCGGAGAGCTTTCAGCGCGACTTAGGGCGCAGTGAGCAGGCACATGTGGGCGTGTATTGTGAGATGAGCTTCATGCTAACCTATAAGGCTATCTTTCAAACAGCAACGAGTGTGGCTGCCGATATGAACACTGCCATACAGCTTCCGCAGTCGGGTGGCTTCACAAACCGCGATGATGAAGTGAACGCAAAGCCGCTCGACTTCGACGAGATAGCCATGTTCAACAGTCCGTTGGGCTATGGCAACGCCCTGTTGCCTGCCGTGCTAATCCTTATTTTACAGCAAACACTGCTTTTAGGCATTGGTCTATCGGCCGGCACGGCGCGTGAGAACAACCGCTTCAAAGACCTTGTGCCGATGAGCCGGCACTTCAACGGCATCTTCAGAATCGTGCTGGGCAAGTCGATGTGCTACTTTATGATCTACTGTGTGATGGGCGCTTACATCACGCTGGCCGTGCCGCGCATGTTCCGCTTCACGGCTATCGCGCAGCCCGCTCACCTGGCTTTGTTCATGATACCCTTCATTTTGGCTGTCATCTTCTTCGGCATGTTCCTTTCATGTATGGTACGCTATCGCGAGAATGTCATATTGCTGGTGGTCTTCACGTCGGTTCCCTTCCTCTTTATGAGTGGCGTGAGCTGGCCGCAAAGCAACATACCGGGCATTTGGGAGGGCTTTGCCAGCCTCATACCCTCCACCTTTGGCGTTCGGGGCTTCCTCAAGCTGAGCTCCATGGGTGCCGACTTGCACGACGTAGAAACAGAGTATCAGGCGCTGTGGATACAGGTGCTGGTTTACTTCTTTGCCACTTGCATGGTATATCGTTATCAGATTCTCTCAGCCAGAAAGCACGCCATCGAACGCATGGAGCGCATCAAGAGCAGCCTGATAAACCAGCCTGACGTGAAGGAAACGCAACAGTAAATGAGGCTTACCCAGTTGTCTGCATTGCCGATGAGTGTCTTTCATGAGGCAAAAGATGTAAAGAATCTTCGCAACTTGCCTACCACAAGACTTCTAAGTGGGCAAGTTGCATAAGCAGCTGAATATCAATCATCTAGGCAAACGGGGCATATAGCCCTTCAAAAGCGCCCGTTCAGCAAGCCGAAAAGGGCTGTTTGAACAGCTGAAAATGCCTGTTTGAGGACGTCAAAGCATGTGTTTGGCGAAGCCTCAACGCCACTGTAAGCATTTTATACCCATCCTAATACAAAAAGGAGGAGCAGGTTTCAGGCCCGTTCCTCCGTTATATCATCTGCTGAGAAGCCTCAGCGTCAGTCGTTGTTCACCTTGACTATCTTTGTGGGACCCATCTCCTTATTGCGTCGGTTCACCACCGTCACCACGGCTTGAGCCAGGTTCAAGAACTCACGACCCACTATGCTGCCGGCATCAACAGCCTCGGGCTTGCCTGCATCACCACTTTCGCAGATGCCTTGCACAATAGGAATTTGCGCCAGCAAGGGGCAGTGCATCTCCTCAGCGAGGTTTTTGCAGCCGTCTTTCCCGAAGATATAATACTTGTTGTTTGGCAGTTCGGCCGGAGTGAAGTAAGCCATATTCTCCACAAGACCCAGAATAGGCACGTTCACCTTGTCGTTTCTGTACATGTCGATACCCTTTCTGGCATCAGCAAGAGCCACCTTTTGCGGTGTGCTCACAATCACTGCACCCGTGATGGAAAGCGTTTGCAGCAGGGTGAGATGAATGTCGCTGGTGCCCGGCGGCGTGTCGAGTATGAAGTAATCAAGGTCGCCCCAGTCGGCATCGGCAATGAGCTGCTTCAGTGCAGACGTCGCCATACCGCCTCGCCATAGCGTTGCCGTGTCGGGATTAACAAAGAATCCGATACTCAGCAACTTCACGCCATACTTCTCTATAGGCTCTATGAGGTCGCGGCCATCCTTCTTAACGGCATAAGGACGTGCGTCCTCCACTCCGAACATCTTAGGCATGGAAGGCCCGAAGATGTCGGTATCGAGCAAGCCCACCTTATATCCAAGCTTGGAAAGGGCTATAGCCAGGTTGGCAGCCACGGTGCTTTTGCCCACACCACCCTTGCCAGAGCTCACGGCAATGATGTTCTTAACGTCCGGCAGCAAGTGTCCCACCTCAGGACGGGGCGCGCTCTTAAACTCCGGAGTGATGGTAACCTCCACGTCCTTGCCTATGGAGTAATGCAACTGAGCCTCAGCTGCCTTCACGGTAGACTTGAGAAAGGGGTCTGTGTCACGTGGAAAGATGAGCGAGAACGACACCTTCATGCCGTTGATGCGAATATTATCGGCCACCATTCCACTCTCTATCAGATTCTTCTTTGTACCCGGATAGATCACCTTCTCCAGGGCATCACGTATCAGTTTGGGATATAATACACTCATAATGATTTGCTTTGATTGGGTTACAAAGGTACGAAAAAAAAGCATACGCACATTGTTCTGTTGGCTTTATTTTGCTTTTCAGCCATCAACATGCCTATGCTTTGGGGTTATCTGTCACTATAGGGCGCGTCATCGGGAGGTTTCCAGCCCGCTGCGCTTGGTGCGTTTATACGACCGGTAGTCGTCTAACGGTATCTCAACATCGGGCTCTTGCAGCTCGCCCTCATGCGGAAGGGCAAACTTCATGTAGCGTATGCTCAGCCCACGCTCTATCCATTGGTTCTCGTAATAGGTGTGTATGTTGAGTATCTCTCTGGTCTTCTCATCGAGACGATCGTTTTCAGCATACAGATTTTCGGTACAGAAGAGCACAGGAAGGTTGTTTTTCTGCACCATGAAGCGTGTGTATGTGAAGAGAAAATTAGAGTCGGTTTTCAGATGAACAGTGCCTCCGTCAACCAAGAAGCGACGATAGCGCTCCATGAAGTAAGTGCTGGTGAGTCGCTTGCGGGCATTCTTCATCTGCGGATCGCTGAATGTAAGCCATATCTCCTGCACCTCATCGGGAGCGAAGAAGCGGTCTATCAGCTCTATGCTTGTGCGCAGAAAGGCCACGTTGGTGAGGTTCTCGGTCAGCGACTGCTTGGCTCCGGCGTGCATACGGGCGCCCTTTATGTCTACGCCTATGAAGTTTATGCCTGGATACATCTTCGCAAGGCCCACCGTATATTCGCCCCGTCCGCATCCCAACTCAAGCACAATGGGGTCCTGGTTATGGAAGTAATCATCGCGCCACCGCCCTTTCATGGGGAAAGGAGCGGCCATAATGACACGATAGGGGTACTCGAAGACATTCTTAAACGTCTCCATCTCAGCAAACTTCTTCAGCTTTCCTTTACTCATAACATGATAGATTTATCGGTCATCGGCAGTCCATGCCATGCCCGCAAAGAGCCTTCAGCCTCGGGGGCGTGAGCTGTTTGCACTGCCAGGCAACTGCTTATGGGTTGCAAAGTTAATGAATTAATTCGGCAAAGGCAAAAGAAAAGCCCACCAACCTATGGTTGACGGGCTTAAATATGTTATATTGTGATGTTTAGAAGGTGTCTTGTGCCTCCTCTTTCAGCAGGTCTTCATAGAAGTGGGCGTGTGCTGTGTTCACGTAAGGCAGCAGGAACAGGAAGCCGATGCCCAGCGTGCAGCAGCTCAATATGACCCATCCAATGAAGCTAAGGTCTAGCAAGAAGAGCTGCAACTTGTGCCCCTTCATGAGCTTCATGCTTCGGCTGATGGCCGCGTCATATCTTATCTGGGGGTCATCACGCAGCACATACGGGGTCATTGCATAAGAATAAGCCTTCACAAAGCCGGGAATGATGAACAAGAAAGTCCACAACGTGATGTAAACATACTCTAACAGCATGGTGAGAAAGATGCGGCCAAACTCGTTAAAGCCCACAAAGAGCTTGCCAACAGTCAAATTTTCTTTACGTTTAAAGTCCAGGAACATCACCGTATAGCTCCAAATCATGGGCAGAAGCAGCAATGTGGCTATCCATCCGTAGTTGTATGCGATGGTAGCATTGGCTACTTCAAAGTAATGCATGGTGAACAACGCAATGGCAAAATAAATGCCATAATTGATAAAAAGACAAACAAACGTTACTAAGGCGGCGCTTCCCCACTGGCCAGACAGTGTAGACAAGGCTCTATCCTTATAAGTAGAAATCTTTTGCATAAGAGTTATTAGTTGATTGTTATACGCTACAAAAATAGCAAATAAATAAAGTTTAAGCAAGCATTTCGTATGTTTTTTATCACAAAAACTTTAATAACGGTATTCTGATGTCACCTTATGGGTTGCCCCCATGCATCACAAAGGGCCTCACCGCCACTCATCATGAAGACAGGGAGGCCCTGTGTAGGGTTGTATATCAGCCGGCTTAGTCTATCACAACGGTAGTCCAGCCGTGCTTATCCTCGATAGTTCCATACTGTATGCCACGCAAAGTGTTATACAGTTTGGTGCTCCAGGGTCCCGGTTTCTCACCGAAACGATACTTGGCACCCGTGTCCAGATCGTCTAACTCAGATATAGGAGAGATGACAGCAGCCGTTCCGCAGGCTCCCGCCTCCTCAAAAGTGCTCAGCTCTTCTACCGGTATCTGACGGCGCTCTACCTTCAGTCCGAGGTCTTCAGCAAGCTGCATGAGGCTCTTATTGGTGATAGAAGGCAGAATACTGGTAGACTTTGGTGTGACGTAAGTGCCGTTTTTGATGCCGAAGAAGTTGGCTGCGCCACACTCATCCACATATTTCTTCTCTTTCGAATCAAGGTAGAACTCACTTCCATAGCCCTTGCTGTTGGCCAGGGTGTGTGCCTTCAGCGATGCAGCATAGTTGCCACCTACCTTATACATACCCGTTCCCAGTGGCGCGGCACGGTCATAGCCATGCACGATGGCATACTTATTGCTCACAAAGCCACCCTTGAAGTAAGGGCCTACCGGCGTTACGAAAATCAGGAAAAGATAGTCCTTGGCAGCATGAACGCCTACCTGCGGCGTGATGCCCACGAGCAACGGACGGATGTAAAGCGTGGCTCCGCTCTCGTAAGTGGGGATATATTCCTGGTTCAGGCGCACTACCTTCTCCACCATCTCAACGAAGAGGTCGGTGGGAACCTCCGGCATAACGATGCCACGGCACGTGCTTTGCAGACGCGCGGCATTGTCTTTAACGCGGAAAATGCGCACCTTGCCGTCCGGACAACGATAAGCTTTCAGGCCCTCGAAGGCTTCCTGACCATAATGAAGGCAGGTGGCGGCCATGTGCATACGGATATACTCATCCGAGCAAACCTCTATTTCGCCCCACTTACCATCATGGTAATAACAACGTACATTGTAGTCTGTGGGTATATAACCAAACGACAGACTTCCCCAATCAATATTCTTCATAACTCGAAAAGTGTTAAGTGTTCTTGTAATATTGCTTTGCAAAAGTAATAATAATCTGCAAATCGTGCAACATTTTTACACAGAACATAGCGCAAACCTTATCAAAAAGTAAAGAAAAAGCTATTGTTCCAGCATTTTCTTTATCTCATTATCGGTTTTCGTCAGCCTGTCCTTGCAAAGCTTTATCAGCTCTTGCGCCTTCTTGAGTTTAGCCGTCATCGTGTCGATGTCGGGCTCTCCGGTCTCCATCTCATTGACAATCTGCTCCAACTGGCGCATGGCTGTCTCGTATTTAATGTTCTTATCCATCGTTATTTGTTGTTTACAGTAGACTTTACTTCACCTTCTGCCAGCCTCGTTACAATCGTGTCGCCCGCCCGCAACTGCGATGCCTTGCGCACAGCGTGGCCGTTGTGCAGCGTGATGCTATAGCCGCGCTGCAAGAGCACGGTGGGGTCTAGAGCCTTGACACGCTGCTCCAGCATTTGCAAACGATAGTCTTGCCGCGTGAGCCGTCCCTCTATGGCGGGCTTCAGACGGGCAGACAGCTGGCCGAGCTGATAGTTCTGAGCGTCAAGATGCTGCCGGCACCGTTGCAGCAAACGCGTGAAGAGGGTGTCGAGGCGGGCCTCCTGCCTCTCACGCATGAGCGAGAAGAGCACCGGAACCTTGCCGGCAAGACGCTCCAAGCGCATGTGTTCCACCTCCATACGATGTGAGGTGAGCAGCCGGAGCTGCTTTTCGGCATCGGTGAGAGCCGTCATGACATCGGTGAGATGGCTCACCAGAAAGGCCGCGGCGGCCGTGGGAGTCTTCACTCTGCGGTAGCTCACCATGTCGAGCACGCTCTCGTCGCGCTCATGACCAATGCCGGTGATGATGGGAAGGGGGAAATTGGCAACATTCTCTGCCAGTTGCAGGGTGTCGAAACCGCTCATGTCGGCCGTTGCTCCGCCACCTCTTATTATAACAACCACGTCGAAACAGTCGGCCTGGTCGTTGATTTGATTGAGCGCCTGTATGATGCTCTGCTCCACGGCCTCGCCTTGCATAATGGCGGGAAAGAGCTTTGTGTAGAACACCAGCCCGCTGTCGTTGTCTGACAGTTGCTTGCAGAAGTCGCCATAGCCTGCTGCCGAGGCACTGGAAATAACGGCTATGCGCTGCGCAAACACGGGTAGGGCAAGCTCGCGCTGCAAGTCGAACACGCCCTCTGCCTTGAGTTGGCTGATAATCTCCTGCCTGCGGCGTGCCATGTCGCCCAAAGTAAACTCCGGATTAATATCGTCTACGATCCAGGAAAAGCCGAATGCCTCATGAAACTGCGGACTTACTTGCAGCATCACCTTCATGCCCACGTGCAGGCTCTGCCCCGTTACGCGCTCAAACGAGCTGCGCAGCACGGCCCACACATTGCGCCAGCACACGGCACGCGCACGTGCTATGGGCGTGTTGGAGCCTTCTTCCTTCTCTATGAGCTCCATATAGCAGTGGCCGCGGTTTTCCCTGCACTCAGAAAGTTCGGCTTCCACCCAATAGCCCCCGATGAGATTGCCCTCTATGGTCAGCCTCACCAGATTGTTAAGTTCCCAAAGTGTGTAAGCCTTTTGCATGACGTAGCGTTTTATTTTTGTTGGTTAGCCGTCTCGAAAACCTTCTCAAAGTTGGGTATTCCGTAGCCGAATATATTGTCGGGAGTGCTTGCGTTGTTGCCTAACTTGCGCACCATGTCCATGATTTGCAATGCCGTCTTCTTGGGGAAAGCCTGCCACAGACAAGCCACCATGCCCGAGATGAGCGGCGCGGCAAAGGATGTGCCGTTGCAATACACTATCGTTCCGCGTCCGCCTACCACGGCATCGGGGCAGCCAGGGGCCATAACGTCGGGCTTAATGCGGCCGTCGGCCGTCGGTCCGATAGAGCTGAAGGGGGCATTCAGGCCGTTCAGCGACACCGCGCCCACGCTCAGGATATTGGAAGCATCGGCCGGAAAGTTTATTTTCTTCCATGTGTCGCGCCCGTCGTTACCTGCGCTGTTCACCAAAACAATGCCCTTGCCGGCCAAAAGCGAGGCCGTGCGCGATATGAGGGCTGTCTTGCCATCCTGGTCGGCATACTTATACGATGCCGTGGGGTCATCATAAGCATGATAACCCAACGACGAGCTGATGATGTCTGCGCCCACGCTGTCGGCAAACTCGGCCGCTTCGGCCCAGTAGAACTCCTCTACGGGATATTCTGACGCGCCGTCTTCACAGCGCAAGAGCCAGTAGCTGGCACCCGGAGCAGTGCCTCTGAACACCTCAGGCTGGTTGAGCGCCATGGTGGAAAGCACCTTTGTGCCGTGATCCATCTCACGATAGACGTTCTGACGCGACCCTACTACAAAGTCATGTGTGCCTAATATGTTCACCGAAGCAAATGCCGGTATCTTGTCTACGTTCATAAAGCCGCCGTCGAGCACGGCTATGACGAAGCCTTTACCGTCATACCCGCGCGTATGGAGGGCTTGCGCGTGCAGCATTTTGGTCTGTTCGTTGGCTGCGCCGAAGAATTTTCCGGGCACCGAGTCCCATTTTCTGAAGTCCTCATGAACCACTTCGCGCCCCTCCTGCTCGTAAACAGAGTCGGGAGAAACCCACACTTGCCTGACCGACTTGACAAAAGGAACCTTCACCAAGCGCACCAACTGCTGCAAATCGGTACCGCTCACCAGCACGGCGTTGTTCCATTTGCTCACGCCTACGATGGATATATCATAACGACTGAGCCGCTTCAGATAAACAGGAGACACGGGCAGGTCGGTTGAATCCACCTTGAGTCCCTGCCGGGCACGCCGCTCCAGGGCTCGCTGAGAGAGGTAAGCCGAAGGCTTGTCGAGGGTGAATGGCGTACCGTTCTTGTCCTTTAGCATCACCTGAAAGATGTAACACTTCTCGCTGGGATAGGGTATCTTCTCACGATGTGAAGGATGAGCCACGGCAACCATGGCACTAAGGAAAAGCAATATCGACAAAATTGTCCGGCTACGCATTTGTTTTTAATTTTTAATTATTTGTGCAAAAGTACTCAGAATTTACCCAACAGCCAAACAAGACGATGAACTTTTTGCTCAGTTATACACGATTTTTCAGATGGGCCTGCCCCACCCTGCCAGACCGCTGTAGTCGAGCCATCGTCTGAAAGGGGCCATTGGGCGTTGCGAAATAGGCATTTTTGGCACGCAAAAGTGCCTATTTTGAAGGCCAAAAACGCCTATTTTGAAAGTCAAAAACGGTGCTTTTGACAACTCATTAGGTATCAAAGAGTTAGAGAAATCAACTAATTCAGCGACCGAGAGCCGTGCAACGGCCTTATAAGCGCCCCGTGAAAGGGGCTTGCAGACAGCCTCAACGGCACGCCAAAGCAGGGAGAGGGGGCATCAGAACGAAGGACGGCAAAGTAAGGAAATCACAAGTTAATACGCCCGAACGTGCAACTTTTTCATCTAACAGCACGATAATTCAAGTTTTTTGTGTAAGTTTGCACTTGAAAAAACAAATGGTAATGGACAACAAAAAAGCGACACTGGAGCTTGGTACAAAGCCTGTGGGGCAGCTGCTTTGGCAATATGCCCTGCCAGCCATCATAGCCATGACGGCCGCTTCGCTGTATAACATCATCGACCGGGTGTTTATCGGACAGATAGTAGGCCCGGAAGCCATCGCCGGATTGGCCATTACGTTTCCCTTTATGAACCTTGGGGCAGCCTTCGGGGCAGGTGTCGGCGTGGGCTCCTCTGCGGCCATATCGGTGAAACTGGGCCAGAAAGACTATGAAACGGCCGAAAACATACTGGGAAACACTGTCACGCTGAACCTCATCATAGGCATCGGCTACAGCGTGATATGCCTTACGTTCCTCAATCCCATACTTCGTTTCTTCGGCGCGAGCAACGCTACGCTGCCCTATGCACGCAGTTTCATGGAGATCATCCTGCTGGGCAACGTGGTAACGCACATGTATTTCGGCATGAACACCGTGTTGCGCGCTGCCTCAAAGCCCCGTCATGCCATGATGGCCACCATCTTCACGGTGATCATGAACATTCTTCTAGACGTGGTGTTCATCGTGTGGTGGCACTGGGGAATAAGGGGCGCGGCTCTTGCTACGGTCATCTCACAAACGCTGGCCCTGTGCTGGCAGATGAAGTTATTCGCCAACAAGCACGAACTTCTGCACCTGAAGAGGGGCATATACCGGCTGAAACGCCGACTGGTAAAAAACATTCTGGGCATCGGCATATCACCTTTTTTGATGAACGTGTGCGCCTGTCTGGTGGTGATATTCGTAAACAATCAGCTCGTGAAGTATGGTGGCGACATGGCTGTGGGTGCTTATGGCATAGCCAACGCCGTGGCCACGGTGTTTGTGATGTTCGTTATGGGTCTCAACCAGGGCATGCAGCCCATCGCAGGATATAACTATGGCAGCCAGCAGATAGACAGGCTCATGCGCGTACTCGCCCTGACCATCATCTCGGCCACGTGCATCATGACTACTGCATGGCTGGTGGCAGAATTCTTGCCAGCCGTTGTGGCACGCATGTTCACCACCGACAGTGGCCTCATCAAGATAGCCTCAACGGCCATAAGGATAAACATGATGGTCTACCCTATCGTGGGTATGCAGATGGTAGTAACCAATTTCTTTCAGTGTATAGGCAAGGTGAAGGTGAGCATCTTCCTCAGTCTGTCACGCCAACTGCTGTTTCTGCTGCCCTTGCTGGCCATCCTGCCCCACTTCCTGGGTGTTAACGGGGTGTGGTGCTCGCTTCCTTCGGCCGACACACTGGCAGCCTTGGTGGCCATAACGGTGCTAATAATATTTGTAAGAAGATTTAACAGGCAGGCCGCAGAGGCAAAAGCCAAAACACAGGAATATAAAATCAAAAAATAAATATGAGCAACGACAAGCCACAAATCATACTCAGCGTGGGACGGCAGATAGGGTCTGGCGGACGCATCATAGCCAAGATGCTGGCCGAGGAGTTCGGATGCACATTCTATGACCGAGAACTTCTGAACCTGGCGGCCAAGGAGAGCGGCTTCTGCGAGAAGTTTTTCGAGCAGAACGATGAGCGCAGCGGATTCTTCAAAAGCCGTTTCCACATGCACGTTCCCCTCTTTGGCGAAAACGACTATTACCGCAACAACTTCTCGCAAGAGAGCCTCTACCAGTTTCAGAGCGACGCTATTCGCAAGGCGGCAGAGGGAGGAAGCTGCGTGTTCGTGGGCAGAACGGCCGACTATATACTGCGCGACAAGAAGAATTTGCTAAGCATCTTCATCTCAGCCAGTATGGACGACCGCATCAAAGCGGTGTGCAAGCGCAAAGACATCAGCCGCGCCGAGGCCAGAAAGCTCATCAACGACGGAGAGAGCAACCGCGCTTCATACTACAACTTCTATACGGGTAAGGAGTGGGGACACAGCAGCAGCTACGACATCTGCGTCAATTCGAGCATTCTGGGGCTTGAGCAGACAGAGCAGTTTCTGGCTGATTTCATACGCAAAAGGTTCGGCCTATAAGACTTGGAGACTTCGGCAGAACCATGGCGGACATGTGGCTGTAGCCTCGCAACACGATAAAAGAGGATGAAGAAAATTGGTATTATAAGCGATACGCACGGTTTCTGGGACGATAAATATACCGAATATCTCGGCTCATGCGATGAGATATGGCACGCAGGCGACATCGGCAGCATGGAGCTAGCCGATAGATTCGAACAGCTGGGGCCGCGTTTCAGGGCTGTTTATGGCAACTGCGACGACTACGACTTGCGGGCGCGGTATAGCGAGATACTCAGGTTCAGGTGCGAAGACGCAGACATTCTGCTCAAGCATATAGGCGGTTATCCCGGCAAATACGACCGTTCGGTCATCAAGATGCTCTATGCTTCGCCGCCTAACCTCTTTGTTTGTGGACACAGTCATATACTGAAGGTGCAGTATGACAAGACACTTAACATGCTGCACATCAACCCCGGAGCAGCCGGAATGATGGGATGGCAGAGAGAGCGGACACTGGTTAGACTCACCATTGAGGGCAATAAATTCAGTGATTGCGAAGTTATTACTTTAGGAAGGCACGACAATGTGCTTTAAAAACAAAAAAAATCATACATCATTAATAAATAAAGAATCAACATGAATACTTATCTCGTTACTGGAGCAGCAGGCTTTATCGGCTCAAACTTCATCAAATACTTGTTGCATAAGAAGTATGCCAACGACGAAGGACTGAGAATTATCATTCTCGACGCACTCACTTACGCCGGCAATCTGGGCACGATAAAAGATGATATCGACGAGAAACGATGCTTCTTCGTAAAGGGTGACATACGCGACAAGGCGCTCGCCGACAAGCTGTTTGCCGAGAATGACATCGACTATGTGGTGAACTTCGCGGCCGAGAGTCACGTAGACCGTTCTATAGAAGACCCACAACTCTTCCTCTCCGTCAACATTCTGGGCACCCAAAACCTGCTTGACGCTGCTAAAAAGGCATGGACAACAGGCAAGGATGAGGCCGGTTATCCCACATGGAAGGCCGGAAAGAGATTTCATCAAGTGTCTACCGACGAGGTGTATGGCTCTCTCGGAGCTACCGGTTTCTTCACTGAGCAAACGCCGGTGTGCCCTCACAGCCCTTACTCGGCAAGCAAAACAAGCGCCGACCTCTTTGTCATGGCGTACAGAGACACCTATCACATGCCTGTAAGCATCACACGCTGCTCTAACAACTACGGACCCTATCACTTCCCCGAAAAGCTCATTCCGCTCATCATCAACAACATTCTTGAGGGCAAGAAGCTCCCCGTATATGGCGAAGGGCTCAATGTGAGAGACTGGTTGTATGTAGAAGACCATTGCAAAGCCATCGACATGGTGGTCAGGAACGGCCGAGCAGGCGAGGTATACAACGTGGGCGGACATAACGAAATGGCCAACATAGACATCGTAAAGCTTATTATCAAGACCATACACGACAAAATGGAAGCCGACAAGAGCCTCCGTCAGCTCCTCAAAAACCCCGTCCGCGACGCCAACGGCGACATAGACATCAGCTGGATAAACGATTCGCTCATCACACATGTGGCAGACAGACTCGGACACGACAAACGTTACGCCATCGATCCTACGAAGATAAAGAACGAACTGGGCTGGTATCCGGAGACAAAGTTTGCTGATGGCATCGTGAAAACCATCGACTGGAACCTCAGTCATCAGGATTGGATCAAGGAAGTGACGTCTGGCGACTATCAAAAGTACTATGACATCATGTACGGAAAGGACCGCCATGGACGCACTCTCTAGCGAGTTGCAGCGCTTTCTCATACACATGGGGAAGGCATCTCATCTCATCGACCCTAAGACAGAGGGCTATGTGCGAAGCCTGCTGAAGCTGCTCACCGTGGCAGACGAGCAGGTTATCACTCAATATTACGGCCTCTTCGGCAGCCAAGTGCAGTCGCTCGACAGTCTGGCCGCACACTATGGCGTGACAGCCGAGGTGATGCAACAAGTCATTGAGACCTGTTTGCGCAAGCTGGCTGTTACTCCTGAGTGGCAAATGATAAAGAATAAAGTATAAGAAACATACCAAATTAAGACGAAAATGAAAAAAATCATGCTGCTTGGATCAGGCGAACTGGGCAAGGAATTTGCCATTGCTGCCAAGCGTGCTGGGCAATATGTCATTGCCTGCGACCACTATAACGACGCTCCGGCCATGCAGGTGGCCGACGAAAGGGAAGTAATCGACATGCTGGACGGCGACCAGTTGGATGCCGTCGTAGCCAAGCACAAGCCCGACATCATTGTTCCGGAGATAGAAGCCATACGCACCGAGAGGCTCATCAGCTATGAGCAAGAGGGCATTCAGGTCACTCCGTCGGCCCGAGCCGTTAACTTCACCATGAACAGAAGGGCTATTCGCGACCTGGCAGCCAAGGAACTGGGCATCCGAACAGCCAAGTACTTCTACGCAAAGACCTTTGATGAGTTTAAGAAAGCTGCCGATACCATCGGCTTTCCCTGCGTGGTGAAGCCCTTGATGAGCTCAAGCGGGCACGGACAAAGCTATGTGCACAACGACGAAGAGCTGCAAGCTGCCTTCACAAACGCCATGGAGGGCGCGCGAGGAGATGTGAAAGAGGTTATCATAGAGGAGTTTATAGACTTTGAATCAGAGTTTACGCTGCTCACAGTGACGCAGAAAAACGGTCCCACATTGTTCTGTCCGCCCATCGGTCACAGGCAGAAGGGAGGCGACTATCGCGAGAGCTGGCAGCCATACACCATCAAAGAGGATGCCTTGAAGAAGGCTGAAGAGATGGCAGATAAGGTAACCAAGGCTCTCACAGGCTACGGTATATGGGGCGTGGAGTTCTTCCTGACCAAGCAAGGTGAGGTAATTTTCTCTGAGCTAAGTCCCCGTCCGCACGACACAGGCATGGTTACGCTGGGCCATACCACCAACTTCAGCGAGTTTGAACTGCACTTCCGCGCCGTCATGGGCCTGCCTATTCCGGCCATACACCTTGAGCATTGCGGCTGCTCGGCAGTGGTATTGTCGCCCAAGGAGTGTGATAAGCCCCTGGAATATAATCTTCTTGACGTGTGCAGCGAAGACCGTTCACGCGTCAGAATATTCGGAAAGCCGGTTGCACACCGCGGCCGTCGCATGGGCGTAGTGCTGTGCTACGACGAGCTGGGAGCCGATATGGACGCCCTGCGCGATAAGGCCAAGAGGCTCGCAAAGACTGTTTTAGGCACTGATCCATACATGGAGAAATGATAGGAAGGATTATAGAGCTGCCCAAAATCATCGACCAAAGAGGCAACCTCACCTTTGCCGAAGAGCAAAGGCTGGTGCCTTTCGGCGTAAAAAGGGTGTATTGGACTTACGATATACCCTCCGGCGAGAGCCGGGGTGGCCATGCTCACCGGCAATGTGAGGAGTTTATCATCGCCGTGAGCGGCTCTTTCAGCGTTACGCTCGACAATGGCAGCGAGCGCGAAACACATTATCTCAACCATCCCTATGAGGGATTATACGTCGGAACGGGCATCTGGCGCACGCTGGAGGACTTCTCCACGGGCTCCGTGTGCCTGGTGCTGGCGTCTGAACACTTCTCAGAAGAGGACTATATCAGAGACTATGACGAATTCATTCAGTATGTGCGAAAAGCCCATGTTTGACATTAAGCTATTTGAAAAGAGCGATAAAGACGAATGGAACCGCTTTGTGGGCACATCCAAAAACGGCACTTTCCTCCTTCTTCGCGACTACATGGACTATCACAGCGACCGCTTTACAGACTGCTCTCTGCTCTTCTACAAGAACGGAAAGCTACATGCTGTGCTGCCGGCCAATCGCAAAGGCGACACGCTCTACTCGCATCAGGGACTCACTTACGGCGGTCTTATCATGAACGAGCATAACACCGCAGACGAGACAGTGACCCTCTTCAGCGAGATGAACGCATTTCTGAAGAGCCTGGGCATACGTCATGTAACCTATAAATGCATTCCTCACATCTATCACCGGCTACCTTCTGAAGAAGACTTATATGCCATCTTCCGCACCTGCAACGCCCGTCTGGCCGACCGAAACATATCGTCTACGATATGCATGAACAGCCAGCTCAAGTGGAGCAGAGACCGTAAATATGGCATCAACAGGGCACGCAACAACCATGTAGAGATAGAGGCTGACAGCCAAGAGTGGGCGGGTTTTTGGCAGGTACTCAACTATAACCTCAACCATAAGTACGGTGCAAAGCCCGTGCATAGCCTGGATGAGATTCTGTTACTCAAGAGCCGGTTTCCCAATAACATCCGTCTCTACGTGGCCAAGAAGGAAGGTGTGGTCATCGGAGGCACCGTTCTCTACCTCACGCCCACCGTTGCGCACGCCCAATACATATCTGCCAACGATGAGGGCAAGCACTTACGGGTCATAGATGCCATATATAACAAGATACTACATGAAGACTTAACCGGCTTCACCTACTTCGATTTTGGCAAGTCAACCGAGCAAGACGGCTCCATTCTCAACACCTCCTTGATATATCAGAAGGAGGGTTTCGGAGGCCGGGGCATCTGCTACGACTGGTATGAATGGGATATAGAATGATGTCATGACCAAGCAAAGCACCGTCACCTTAGTAGCTTTTCTGCTGTCAGCTGCCTGGCTTTTGCTTCATGCCATGCAGGGATTTTCATTCCTCGACATTGGTATGTACATGTCAGGCTATCAGTATTTCAATGCCGAGCCACGCCCTTCGTTCTTCCTTGGGCAGTGGCTCATGAGCTATGAGTGCACCGGTTGGCTCACAGAAACTCTGCATCTGCACGGCTATTACGCCCTGCGCGTCATGCGCGTGGTGTGGTTCATGGTTCTGCAAGCCATATTGTTTGTTTACCTCAAGCGCTATCTGCCGTGGCGATACCTCATCATAGCCCTTGCCATGAGCACCCTTGCGCAGCAAGGAAGCTATGCCGAAATCAACTATAACGACTATTCTGCCCTATGGCTCATACTCTCCTTGCTGGCCATGCACAAAGCCTTGACCAGCAGTAAGCGTGCCCTGGCCTGGTACATGGCGTCTGGCTGCATGGCAAGCATAGCCATCTTCTTCCGCTTAACCAACCTCACTTTCCTCGCATTGCCCTTCTATGCCATCATCATCACGGCATGGATGCGCCGGCCATGCACCCCTCTGAAGATGTTAACAGGCTTCTTCACCGGAGCCTTATTAGGCATTGCAACCGCCGTGGCCATCATCTTTGCCACGGGAATGGGTGATGTGCTCAGGCTCACAGTGAGCAGCCTGACAGGTATGAGCAGCAATGCCGACGACCCACACAACCTCAAAAGCGTGCTGTTCGGACTATACGGCATATACAAAGGCCAGGTTCAGGGCATCGCAGTCATCATATTCCTATACCTTATATATATTATTCTGAACCGCCGAACCACGGTGAAGGCCATGCACTACGCCCTATCCCTCGTGCTGGCAGCAGCCATCGTGTTCTGCGTTTACTTCCATGAACCCACGTCAAACATCACAGTAGGCATTTGCTGGCTGGCCTTTTTGGCAGTCCTCGCCCATCCCGATAAGCAGCCCGAGCAAGGCTCTTTGCTCGCTCTAGCCATGTTTCAACCTCTCTTTTTGCCCATAGGCACCAACGGAGGACCAGAATTTATAGGGCAAGACTTGGCCTTCTTACCTCTGCCCATGGCCCTCTTCACGCTGAAAAACAGCTGGTTGCCAGCAGCTTCAGACCAACAACGACTGCACGCCCGAGCCCGCATCGTGACCCTGACAGGCATCTTTCTGGCTCTGCTCTACACCTACGTGAAGAGGCCTATGATGGAAGACGGCAACCGAATAGAATGTCGTTACGCCCTCAATAGCACCCTGACGCGGCACATCTACACCACGCAGCAAAACGCCGACACGCTCAACGCTCTGACAAGTAGGCTGAACGGCGTGCTGCCCAAGGGCAGTTACCTCATCTGTAACTTCAACATACCGCTCATCTCCCTGCTCGATTGCAAACCGTTTGGGGTATATGCCACCCTCTACTCATCGATAGACATGTGCCAGGCCTACGTGTCTGAGGCACAAAAAAGCACGGGAATGATGCCCTACCTGCTCATCAACAAGGCCCAGCTAACGCCCAAAGACCGCGAGCTGACAACCATACTGCGCAGCAAGGCTACGTATGCGAGGATATGGAAATGGCAGGTTTATGAACTGTGGAAACCTAAGGAAACAAAGAAATAATGGAATATCTCTCACTCAAAAAGGTCACTCAGGCGCACCTAAAAGAAATAGAAGAGGCTGTGAACCGCGTTATAGAAAGCGGATGGTACTTGCGAGGCGAGGCCACACAGACCTTTGAAGAGCAATATGCCAACTATATAGGCACGCGATATTGCGTGGGCTGCGGCAACGGACTGGATGCCTTACGGCTCATATTGATGGCTTATAAGACATTAGGAACGATGCACGAGGGCGACGAAGTAATAGTACCGGCCAACACCTACATAGCCACCATACTGTCTATCAGCAGCAACGGGCTCACGCCTATATTGGTAGAGCCGCGATGGGAGACGCTGGAGATAGACCCGGATCGCATCGAGGAGCATATCACCCCACGCACCAAGGCCATCATGATAGTGCATCTCTATGGGCGATGTGCCTATACAGAGAAGATAAAAGACATCTGCAGGCGACATAACCTCAAGCTGATAGAAGACAACGCGCAGGCTCATGGCTGCACCTTTCAGGGCAGACACACGGGCAGTTTGGGCGATGCTGCCGCCCATAGCTTCTATCCAGGCAAGAATCTGGGGGCATTGGGCGATGCCGGAGCCGTGACCACAAACGACGAAAAGCTTGCACACACCCTACGTGCACTGGCTAATTACGGCTCTTCGCAAAAGTATGTGTTCCCTTATAAGGGTATTAACAGCCGCATAGACGAACTGCAAGCCGCTGTGCTGAGCGTGAAGTTGAAGTATCTGGATGAGGAGAACAACCGACGAAAGCAGATAGGCAAGATGCTGAATGAAGGCATAACAAACGATGAGATATACATACCCACCGACCGGGAGGCCGACAACGTGTACCACATCTATCCCATTTTCTGTAAACAACGCAACTTGCTGCAACAGTATCTGAGGGAGGAGGGCATCCAAACCATGATACACTACCCCATTCCACCGCACAAACAGCAGGCCTACAGCGAATGGAACAACCGCTCATACCCTATCACCGAGCGCATACATAATGAGGAACTGAGCCTGCCATGCAACCAAACCATGACCGACAGGGAGGTTGAACAGCTGATAACTGCTGTGAATTTATTCGGCAAAAGCAGGGATGGGGCGGTAAGATAATCTGTAAAATTGTTTCAAAAAAGCTTCATTCTCCAAACCGAAGAAGGGTGAATAAGCAAGAAAAGCTTAACACATTAGCAATCATAGGGTTACATTCCAACTTTCAGAAGCGGCTGTTTTGCACTGCAAAATGGCCGCTTTTGCGTTGCAAAAGTGCCCGTTTTGAAGCCTCAAAATGCCCGTTTGAGCGTGTCAAAACCATGTTATGAGGAAACCATTAGCACACTGTAAACATCTTTCAATAATTTTACGAGCAGGCCGAATGCAGTTCACTGGGCTGCGACAACAACACATAGAGGCAGAAAGAGGGCGGTGAGCATCCTTCAGGAGCATACAAATCATCAAACCATAGCCCACCATTTGAATAATTAAAAGCTTTTTCGTAACTTTGCACATAACAAAAACAAAAACAGAATATGATAGTTTGCATTGCGGAGAAACCAAGTGTCGCGAAAGACATAGCACGCGTCTTGGGGGCCAACGCCTCCAAAAATGGCTACATGGAGGGCAACGGCTACCAGGTGACATGGACCTTCGGACACCTCTGCGAGCTGAAAGAGCCTAACGACTATAATGAGAATTGGAAGCACTGGAGCCTATCCGCGCTGCCTATGATACCCATGCGATTTGGCATAAAACTAATAGACGACGAGGGCATTCGCAAGCAATTCGGCATTATACAAAAGCTATACAGCAAGGCAAACGAAATCATCAACTGCGGCGATGCGGGGCAAGAGGGTGAGCTCATACAGCGTTGGGTGATGCAAAAGGCCGGAGTACACTGTCCTGTAAAGCGTCTGTGGATTTCATCCATGACCGATGAGGCCATTCGGGAAGGCTTCCGCAACCTGAGCGAAGAGAGCAAATATCAGTCGCTTTACCTTGCCGGACTGTCGCGAGCCATAGGCGATTGGCTGCTCGGCATGAACGCCACAAGGCTCTACACCCTTAAGTACGGCCAGCAACACCAAGTGCTTTCGGTGGGCAGAGTGCAGACGCCCACCCTGGCTCTGATAGTTAACCGGCAGAAAGAAATAGACAATTTCAAGCCAGAACCCTACTGGGTGCTCTCCACCATCTATAGAGACACGCTCTTTACAGCCACAAAAGGCAAGTTTACAAGCAAGGAAGAGGGCGAGCAGGCCTTTCATCTGATAGAGGGAAAGCCCTTTGTGGTGACCGACATACAAAAGAAACGGGGCGTGGAAACGCCGCCGCACCTCTACGACCTCACCTCTTTGCAGGTGGAATGTAATAAGAAATACGGCTACTCGGCCGAGCTTACGCTCAACACGGTGCAGGCTCTTTACGAGAAAAAGTTTACTACCTATCCCCGTGTAGACACGCAATACCTGTCAGACGACATCTATCCTAAGTGCACGGGCATCATGAATGGACTTTACAAAACCACCTTGGCAGGCAAAGCGCCCTATGCCCTGGCGGTGAAAAAACTGGGAGGCAAGCCGCTCAAAAAGTCGAAGAAGGTATTCGATACCTCGAAGGTCACCGACCACCATGCCATCATACCCACCGGCGTACCACCCAGAGGGCTGACCAATATAGAGCAGAACGTGTTCAACCTTGTGGCACTTCGCTTCATAGCCGCGTTCTATCCTGACTGTAAGTTTGCCACAACTACGGTGCTGGGCAAGGTAGACGACATTGAGTTTAAGGCCACCGGAAAGGAGATACTGGAACAAGGATGGCACGAAGTGTACCAAGCTGAGGAGCAAAAACAAGAACAAGAGATCGCGAATAGCACTAAAGAGAACAAGATACTGCCCACATTCGCAAAGGGAGAACAAGGTCCGCACACCCCCACCCTCACCGAGAAGCAAACCGTTCCACCCAAATACTACACCGAGGCCACGCTGCTCAGGGCAATGGAAACGGCCGGAAAATTTGTAGAAGACGAGGAGTTGAGGGCCGCGCTGAAGGAAAACGGCATCGGCAGACCGTCGTCGCGAGCCTCTATCATTGAGACGCTCTTCAAGCGACATTACATCCGGCGAGAGCGCAAGAACCTGTTGGCCACGCCCACGGGCATAGAGCTGATAGGCATGATAAAGGAGAAGCTGCTCACCAGCTGCGAGCTTACGGGCATCTGGGAGAAGAAGTTGCGCGACATAGAGCACCATAAATACGACGCGGCACAGTTTATCGGCGAGCTGAAAGAGCAGATAACGCAGATAGTGAATGACGTTTTGGCCGACAACAGCAACCGGCATATCACCGTGACAACAGACAGTGACGTGAGGAGAACTAAGGTAAAACGCAGAACAAAGAGCGGCACCAAGCAGGAAAAGAAGCCACGCACGAGGGCCAATACCAAGACGGCCGCACAGCAGCAAGGCCCCAAGAGCGGTGCCAACCCATTGCCGGCCGACGACAGCATCATAGGTCAGGCGTGTCCGCTATGCGGTAAGGGCACCATCGTGAAAGGCAAATCAGCCTACGGGTGCAGCCGATGGCGCGAGGGATGTGCTTTCCGCCTGCCTTTTAAACAATAAAAGCAGACCTACGGCGTTAGGTTATTGAAGTAGAACAAGCATGAGAAAAGACAAATATATATACATCTTCTGCGCCTTATGTGCCCTGCTGCTCTCCTGCGGAGCAGAGCGGAACGTGAAGAAAGGCGACAAGCTGATGGCCATAGGCGAATATTATGACGCTGCGGGAGAATATAAGATGGGCTACCGCAAGACCCCTCCCAAGGAGCGCGCGCGCCGGGGTCAGATTGCCAACAAGATGGCCCAGTGCTACGACCATATCTCTTCGGCGGCCAGCGCAGTGGCTGCTTACCGCAACGTGATACGCTATAAGCAGGACGACGGCAACACCCATCTGGGCCTGGCCCGCAATCTGATGCGCATGGGAAACTATAACGAGGCCCTGAAAGAGTATCAGATAGCCGACGACTCGCTGAAAGGCAACGCCCTGATCAAGGACGGCAAGTGGGCAGCCGAGCATGCCGCGGCGTGGAAGAAGGAGGGTTCGCGCTACTTGGTCAAGAAGATGGAGGTGTTCAACTCGCGCCGGGCAGACTATTCGCCCATGCTCTTCGGCGACCAATACGACCAGCTCTACTTCACCTCAACACGCAACGAGGCCAACGGCGATGAGCTGAGTGGCATCACAGGAACGAAGAACGGCGACATATTCTATAGCGAGAAAGACGACAAAGGCAAGTGGAGCCGTCCCAAAGCTGTAGAGTCAGGACTCAATACCAGCGATGATGAGGGCACGCCAGCCTTTTCGGCTGATGGCCGGGAAATGTATATCACGCAGTGTCAGAGCGATGCCACCTACCCCAGATACGCGCAGATAGCCGTGTCTAACCGTGCCGACGCCTCATGGGGCAAGGCCACTAAGCTGGACATCAGCCGCGACACACTGTCGAGCTTTGCCCATCCGGCTCTCTCACCCGACGGCAACTGGCTCTATTTTGTTAGTGACATGCCCGGAGGAAAGGGAGGAATGGACATCTGGCGCGTGCGTTTGATAGGCGGAACAACGGGAGGCGTGGAGAACTTAGGCGAACCTGTCAACACGCCGGGCAATGAAATGTTTCCCACTTTCCGCCCTAATGGCGACCTATACTTCTCTAGTGACGGCCATCCGGGCCTTGGTGGACTCGACATATTCATAGCTAAGGTGGGAAAAGACCATAAATACCATCTCGAACATCCCGGTTATCCGCTCAATTCGCAAGGAGATGACTTCGGCATGACGTTCGAGGGGCCGCACAACAGGGGCTACTTCTCGTCCAACCGCAACGATGCCAGAGGATGGGACCACATATATAGCTTTGAACTTCCGGAGATTATACAAACCGTGAAGGGTTGGGTGTATGAGATGGAAGGCTACGAGCTGCCGGCCGCGCAGGTGTATATGGTGGGCGACGACGGCACAAACGAGAAGATATCTGTGAAGGGTGACGGCTCGTTTGAGAAGGTTATCAATCCCAACGTGAACTATATCTTCCTGGCAACATGCAAGGGTTATCTCAATCATAAGGAGGAGTTGCGCGTGGAACCCGTGCAAGAGTCGAAGGAATATACCCTTCAGTTTCCACTGGCATCCATACGCGTGCCAGTAATGATAGACAATATCTTCTACGATTTTGATAAGGCTACGCTGCGAACAGAGTCGAAAAAGGCGCTGGACGACTTGGTTAAGCTGCTCAACGAGAATCCCAACGTGACCATAGAACTTAGCGCTCACTGCGACTATAAGGGCTCTGAGGCCTACAACAAGAAACTTTCGCAAGAGCGGGCAGACAATGTGGTGAGGTATCTTGTGGCCCATGGCATTGCAAGAGACAGGCTCACGCCCGTGGGCTACGGCAAGAGCAAGCCCAAAACCATACGCAAGAAGCTTACCGAGAAATATCCCTGGCTGAAGGAAGGCGACGTGCTGACGGAGGATTTCATTAAGAAGCAGGACAAGAAAAACCAGGAAATATGCAATCAGCTCAACCGTCGTACGGAGTTTATAGTGCTTCGCACCACCTACGGAATGTTTGATGAGCACGGCAAACTGAAGAATCCGCCTAAGCCGAAAGAGGAAGAGAAGCCTTCAGATGCCGATGATGTATTTGACATTAATATAGAATGAGACAGTTACCGGTAGAATTTACGTCATACACTCGCGCCTTGATGGGCGACAGCAACTATCGTCTTTTCATGCAAGGCATGGCAGAAGAGGCTCCGGCAAGCATCAGGCTGAACCCTTATAAGTGGCCCAAGCAACGGTGGAACGTGCCTATGGCAGACGGCAGAGTGGCTTGGTGCGAAGACGGCTTCTACCTGAAAGAGCGGCCTAACTTTACTTTCGACCCCTTGCTGCACGCCGGTTGTTACTACGTACAGGAGGCTTCGTCTATGTTTATAGCATGTGTGCTGCGCCAATATGTGCACAGAGCGGTGCGAATGTTGGACCTTTGCGCCGCGCCGGGAGGCAAATCTACTTGCGCGATGGGCAACTTGCCGGCCGGAAGTGTGCTGGTAAGCAATGAGCCCATACCCCTTAGAGCGCAGATTCTCAGCGAGAACATACAGAAATATGGGCATCCTGACATGATGGTAACCAACAACTACCCGGCTGATTTCAAACGTCTGAAGACGCAGTTTGACGTTGTTCTGGCTGATGTGCCATGCTCCGGAGAGGGCATGTTCCGCAAAGACGAGGGAGCTATAGACGAATGGAGCACGCAAAACGTAGAGGCTTGCTGGAGATTGCAGCGCTCCATCATCAGCGAAATATGGGATAGTCTGAGGCCGGGGGGCCTGTTGATATACTCCACTTGCACGTTTAACGCCCACGAAGATGAGGAGAACGTGAGGTGGATAGCCGAGGAATATGGCGCTGAACTGTTGCCGGTGAGCACCAAGACGGAGTGGAATATCACGGGAAGTCTGCTAGACGATATGCCCGTTTACCGCTTCATTCCGGGCAAGACACGCGGCGAGGGCCTCTTTCTTGCAGCAATGCGCAAACCCGGAACAAACCCGGAACAAGCAAACGGCAAGGCACGTGTCAAGAAAAACGCCAAGAAAAAGCCGGCAAAGAAGGCAGGGAGCGAGAGCGCTAAGCTATGGCTGAAAGAGCCGGAAACCTTTGTTCTGTATACAGAAGACAACCTGCAGCGAGCCATTCCCACGGCATGGAACGACCTGTATGGCTTAGCCAAGGACAAGCTGAAGGTGTTGCACGCCGGTATAGAGCTATGCAGGGATAAAGGAAAAGACCATATCCCCACGCAAGCCCTGGCTCTCTCTACGGCATTAAAGGCCGACGCCTTCGCTCATTATGAGACAAACTGGCAAGAAGCCATAGCTTTTTTGCGTAAGGAACCGGTTGCTTTGCCCTCTGAAATGCCCCGGGGCTATGTGCTGATAACCTATCGCGGCATACCCATAGGCTTTGAAAAGAATATCGGAACACGCGCCAACAATCTCTATCCGCAGGAGTGGCGCATACGCTCATCGCATGTTCCGGATAAAGAAGAAAACGTTATTGAATAATGAAACAATATTTACAATTATTAAATCGTATCCTCACTGAGGGGGTAAAGAAAGACGATCGCACGGGAACGGGCACGCTGAGCGTGTTCGGAAATCAGATGCGCTTCGACCTTTCAGACGGCTTTCCATTGCTCACCACAAAGAAGTTGCATCTCAAATCCATCATTTACGAGTTGTTATGGTTCTTGCGCGGCGACACTAACATCAAGTATCTAAAGGACCATGGCGTGAGTATATGGGACGAATGGGCTGATGCCAATGGCGAGCTGGGGCCTGTTTACGGTCACCAATGGCGGTCTTGGCCCGACTATAACGGTGGCACCATCGACCAGATCAGTGCCGTGATAGACCAGATTAAGCATCACCCGGAGAGCCGGCGCATGATAGTGAGCGCATGGAACGTGGCTGAAGTACCTCAAATGGCATTGCCCCCATGCCACTGCTTGTTCCAGTTCTACGTGGCAAACGGCAAGCTATCACTGCAATTATACCAACGTTCGGCCGATACTTTCCTAGGCGTGCCGTTCAATATAGCCAGTTATGCGCTGCTGCTCATGATGGTTGCACAGATAACGGGACTGAAACCGGGCGAGTTTATACACACCACAGGCGACACGCACCTATATCTCAACCACATAGAACAGGCCAAGCTGCAGCTCAGCCGTGAGCCCCGGCCATTGCCAACCATGCGTCTCAACCCCGATGTAAAGGATATCTTCAGCTTCAAATATGAGGATTTCCAGCTAGAAAACTATAATCCATGGCCTCACATCAAGGCCGAAGTATCTGTATAAATATGCCTATCAACATCATAGCAGCCGTGGCTCGCAACCGTGCCATAGGCTTTCAGAACAAGCTGCTCTATTGGCTTCCCAACGACCTGAAGCGCTTTAAAGCGCTCACAACGGGCCATACCATCATCATGGGCAGGCACACCTTTGAGTCATTACCTAAGGGCGCGCTGCCTAACAGGCGCAACATCGTGCTGAGCACTACATGCAATAGCTTCCCGGGATGCGACACCTACGCTTCTTTGGAAGATGCGTTGGCCCACTGTAAGCCCGACGAAGACATATATATAATAGGTGGAGCGCACGTCTACAATCAGGCTATCGACATGGCCGACCGACTTCTTCTCACTGAGGTAGACGATGTTCCGGCTCAGGCTGATGCCTTTTTCCCGCCTTATGACTCATGGACCGTGGAGCGGAGCGAGCAGCATTCAAAAGACGAGAAGCATCATTACAACTACGTATTCGCCGACTATGTAAGGGCTAAAAGCGCAGGCAAGTAAGCCAATATGCACCAGGCGAGACTAAAAGGAAGGCTGAATGAGATGAACGACAACATAACAACAGATGCCGGGAAGCACAATGAGGTGGTGTTTATCAAGAGTGATTTCACTCATAAACTCACGTTAGACTATGCTCCGAGCATCATGGCCGGGTTCCCATCTCCCGCAGAAAGCTACGAGATGGAGCCTCTTGACTTCAACACAGACATGATCAGGCACCCCGACTTTACCTTTTACGCAAGGGTAAGGGGTGACTCTATGATTGAAGCAGGCATCAACGACGGCGACATTATTGTGGTAGACAGATCACTGGAACCCCATAAGGGTGACGTGATTGTAGCCTTCTACAATCATGAATATACGCTGAAGTACTATGACGACAGCCATAAAGACGAGGGCTACTTGCTGTTGGTGCCAGCTAATAAGAACTATCCTTCGTTCAAGATAACGTCCAACGACGAGTTCACAGTGTGGGGAGTGGTGCAATACACCATCAAGAACTGGCATCGCTGACCACCTTTTCCTTACGTTACAACAGCAAGACATGAAGCAGAGATATTGGGCTTTGGTAGACGTAGACAACTGCTATGTGAGCTGCGAGCGCTCTTTTCGGCCGGACTTAAACGGCAAGCCGTGCGTTGTTTTATCCAATAATGACGGCTGTGTCATAGCCCGTAGCAACGAAGCAAAGCTCATGGGGGTAGCCAGCGGCACCCCTTTCTTCAAGCTGAAGCAGCTTTTTCCGGGGCAAACTATCTATGCTTTCTCGTCCAACTACGAGCTTTACGCCGACATGACCCGCCGTTTGATGAACACAGTACGCAATTCTTGCAATGAATTTCATCGTTATTCCATCGACGAAGGGTTCTGTATTCTTGATGATCTGGACGCATCCAGCTTGAGAGAATGGGGAGAGGGGCTTTACAAGACCATTCTTCGAGGACTCGGAATGCCCGTAAGCATAGGCATAGCAAGAACAAAGACGCTGGCCAAGATGGCCAGTAAGTATGCCAAACGCTATGCCGGTTATCATCATTGTTGCATCATCGACGATGAAGAAAAGCGGCTTAAGGCCCTCGAAAACTTCAAGATAGAAGACGTATGGGGCATAGGCAGGCGTTGGAGCGAGCACTTACAACGCATCCAAGTGCATACGGCGCTGGCCTTTGCACAGCTTCCGCAGTCTTATATACGAGCCGCTTTCAACGTCGTAGCAGAGCGTACATGGAAGGAACTCAACGGCATTGACTGCATACCTGTCGATGATATGGAGATGACAACGAAGAAAAGCGTATGCACATCACGTTCCTTTCCTGAGATGATAACACACGTTGAGCAGCTCAAGACGCATGTAGCCAACTATGCGGCACGGTGCGCCGAGAAGATAAGAAAGCAGCACAGCGTGGCCCAAAGCGTGGGTGTCTTCATCGACACAAACCACTTTCGCGATGACTTACCACAGTATGGAATGTTTCGTTCGATGACTTTACTCACGCCAACCAATAGCACCCAGAGCATCGTGAAGTGCGCGTTGCAATGTCTGGATAAGGCTTTCATACAAGGTTATCACTATAAACGCGCCGGCGTAATGCTCATGGGACTGATTGGGGAGCATGGTATTCAGACCAATTTCAAGGATTATGACGCTGAGAAATACAAGAAGATGCAGCGCCTTGACAAAGTGATAGACCACATTAACCGTCAGAACGGCACCGAGACAGTAGTGCTCGGAGCCCAGCAATACAAGGAAAAAGACGCACAAGGAAAGGCATTGCACTTTGCCGACGCCATTAAAAGAGCCAAGAAGAGTCCTAATTACACCACGCAATGGGATGACATTCTGGTGGTAGGTGAGACCCTGCCGAAGACCAAAAACTAATATTCTGCCCGGTCTGAGCACCATTTTCAGGCCATAACTGTCGGTATATCAAGTAGCAAAAGAAATCCCGCCACATCCTAACGGACATGACGGGAAGACAATAAAAGGTAATCCTGAAATACTATTTCACTACAACTTTCTTCACTGTAGAAGCATTCTTAACGATATACGTACCCGTTCTGAGCGCCTTGAGCGCCTCTTGCTCACTGCCATAAGAGCCCAGAAGCACGCCATTAAGCATATAAACCTTGCACTCACCATCCTGCGTTTGCACCTCACGAATGCCCGTTGCGGCAGGCAAAGTATAGCCGAACGACCTCAAAGAATAGGTTGTCGTAGCCTCGCCCGATGTGGTGTTGGTGGCTCCGGAGGGCATGATGCCGAAGTAATAAAGACCCGTTTCCGGTATCACATATTTGCCATTGGCTGTCAAAGAGCTGCCTGTGAGGTCGTTGCCCCGCATGATTTGCACGTTGAAACTATCGGGCATGTTGGCACGGGCAACATAAACGCCCATAGAAATTCCTGCTTTTGCCTCGTCAGAAAGCAGTTGCGGCTGGTCGATAGCAATGCTATAGCCCATCGAGAGGTTCACAGTGTCGCCCTTTTCGAACTCAAAGGCAGGTGAAACCATCATACCCGGCAACTCAGTAGCAGCCAGTTGAGCCTGCAGAAGCTGCTTTACTTGGAGTGTACCTGCATCAGATGATGATGCCGTCCACTGCTGGAACTGGTTTGACGGGTCGTAGTGATACCACTCATTAGCCCTGTTCTGGAAGTCGGCCTCATAGCTGTTGACCTTCAATCCCGTAGTTACGGGAGCATCAATAGCAAACTGATCCATGTATAGAACGCCCAGAACCTTCGTCGAAGTGCACTTGATGCCGATGTAATAATCACCATCCTCTGCTATAGTAAAGGGAGCAATAACCTTGCGATAACGCTTGTTGGGAGCCACCAAAGCAGTGTCGGTGTCAAACACAAGCTGCGTCATGGAGTCTGGTTCGCAAGCCTTTCCTACATAAACGGCAAACTTTTGTCCATACGAAGACACCTTTTTACCATTAAGGAAAGTACGATAGAAGAAGCTCAAGCCATACGTTCCGGCCGGTATATGTATGCATCCAGAGTAAGCCCAGTCGCCATCTGAAGCTGCCGCCCTGTGATGGCTGATGGCTCCTGTGCCGTTATATGCAGCCGAAGAAGAAGTGTATGAACCCGTGCGCCAGCCGCCCTTCAGCTTCCATTGGTTCTGATGCGCGGTGCTGTCCAGATTTTCTGAGTATGGCAGCTCAGCGTTTTCGTAGCGTTGAATAGCCGCAAAGGCCCACTTATTATTGAAAGTCTCGGCGTCGTTTGGCGCTACTGCCTCCACGCTAACCTTATAAACACCCGGCTTAGTGAATACTCCCGCAAGCGGATAAGTGGTGCTTACCGTGTCACCGGGCTGCAATGAGGCTGTAAGAGCCGATGTTGCGACCACGTTATCATTCACCAGATAGTTCAAAGTGAGGCCATTCAGAGTTGTGGCGCCCCTGTTCTGCAGGCTCACATGCACCGTGTCGGCGTCTATTCTGAAGTCGTTCACCGCCGTATGTGATGCAGTTGTGATAGCCACATCGGCATAGTTGTCCAGCCGAACGTCATCGAGCACGATGTCATGACCCATTCCCAGGTTATGGAAAGCCACGTAGTAAAGTCCCGGTTCAGTGATATCTACAGTGGCAAAGCCCTGCTTATACACATTCACATTATCGTCTGTTATCTCATCTATGGCTATAGGCTCCACCTGTTCCAGCTCAGCTGGCGTTCCTGCTTTAGACACATAGGCCTCCAAGTCGGTTTTTTCAGTAGACAGAGCTGCGCTGAACGTGGTCACATAGAAGTAAGACAGGCGTTGCTTACCGGCCTGAGTGATGTTGATGGCAGGCGATATGAGCCAGTCATCATGTGCTACTCCCGCCGCACTACTGATATAAGCAGCGTGTGTACCGTTCTTTGCGTAGTTCAAGCTACCCCTCACCACACCGCTCATCATCCAGTATATGGGGTCAGCATCGGGGTTGTAAGTATTCCATGTATTCCAAGTAGCACTGTCCTCAAATGTTTCCTGATAAGGATAAGCCACAGGCTGATAGAAGTAAACACTCTTGCTGATAGTATCATTCTGTGCCGTTACGGCCAACGCATGACTACCGTCAGTCAGGCTGAGTGCCTTGTCAAAGGTATAGCTTACGCTCTTTCCGGATGCGATGTCAGGCAGAGTGCCCTCATCCGTCACCGTTCCGTCTACCAAGAGCTTGGCTTTCAAGCCCTGTGCCGTTTCACTTCCGAGATTAACAAACGTTGCCGTAACGCTCAGATTGTCGCCCGACACATGCGCGGAAAGTAGCGGACTGGTGATAGCCGTGGGCTTTACGACCACTGCTTCGGGCGTGTAGAGGCTGATACTGTCTACCAGCAACTGGGTGGTGAAGCCACTGTTGAGCGTCAGGCTCACCCTGTAGTCCTTGCTCTCCGGCACATTCAGTATGGCCTGAGTGGCCTGATAGTCATCAGATGACGTAAGGTCCATGGCCTGCGTGAGCACCTTTGTGCCGGCAGTGTCAAGCAGCTGAATGGTCATCGTGCCGTTGGCGAGGCTCTTAGAGTGCAGCAAAAAGCCCACCTTACCCTTAGGCAGCGGTATCCAACCACTCACCAGCTCGCTCGTTCCGGCCGGTGGCGTGATGTAACTCCAGGCATGTATGCCCTTGGCATCATCGTCGGCATAGCTCCAGCCATACACCGTGCCCAGCCGTTCGTACGAATAACTGCTCTCCCAGTCGGTACTTGCGGAGGCCCGTGTCATGCTGTATGGGAACGAGAGATGCCTGTCTATGGTCACCGACTGCGCCATGCTGTCGTTGTCATGGTTCAAGTCGGCGTCTGCCTGTGCCCAAGCTTTCACGGTATGAGGCACGCCTTGCGACAGCTCCAGACTGTCCTTAAACACGTGTTCCACCTCTTGTCCGCGCGCAAGCGTGCCCTCCAGCGTCTCGCTCACAGGCGTTCCGCCATCTATACTATAGAGAACCTTGACGCCCGAAGCATCAAATCCGTTGTTGAAAACCTTCACCGTGACGGGCTGCTTGGCGCTATAACCCGACTGGGGTGAGGTGAGTTGGGAGACGCGAACGTCAGATCCGCGCTTCGTGTCTATGCTTACATTATCTATATATACGTTGTTACTGGTGTAAGCCTTGCCCGAAGTGTTGCCATAATCATGGAAAGCAATGCGGATGGTTTTGCCTGCCCAGGCGCTCAGATCAAGGCTGTAGCTCTGCCACACGGTGCTCGTCATAGGCGTAAAAGTGAGCAGTTCGTTGGTAAAACCGGTGGTGTCGGCCCCTGCTTCAGACACCAACACGCTGAAATGGGTGCGTGATTCCTCCGGTGTAGTATTGGTTGAGTTGAACCCACCATCTGCTACCATCATGAAGTTGAGCACTCCATTCTGCGGCACAGTAACCTCCGGAGACACCAGCCATGAGCTTGGCGCGGGGCGGGAAGCAGATGTCCGGCTTGTATTAGAGCGTATCGCGTAGGTGCCGCCGCCCGTAAAGCCCTTGTAATACTTGCTGAACGTGGAGTATTTCACCACTTGCCACTTATAAGTGGTGCCCGTGTTGTACGTCGTCCAACCTTCAGGCACACTGCCATCATGCTCAAAATCTTCGCTGAAGCTCTGCGCCTGAAGGCCCAAGGAAACAGCCAAGAAGAGCAAAAACAATAATTTTTTCTTCATAAGCATTTCTTATTTATAGCATCAATTATTTCTGAATATACTTTTTTCCGTTCTGTATATACAGACCCTGAGCCTTACCTGAGAGCTTCACGCCGCCCAGGTTGTAGCGTGAGGAGGCCTGTCCGGCAGCCTGGCTCACGCCGTTTATGCCAGTCACCTCGGCATCGCTCATGCCCACGATGCTGAAACGGCTCCAGCCCTCGGCCGTCTTATACTGGTCGAGCAGCGACTCTGGCACGTGGATAGTGGTCATGGCATAGAGCGACTCGTCGAATCCAGTGCCACCTCCCAGCACTATCGGGCTGAAGAGATAGAGGTCTTTCAGGCTCAGACTGGCTGTGTTCTTGTATTTTGTAAACACATCCGAGCCCAGCGAGCGCACGCCCTTGCCCAGCGTAACACGCTGCAGGTTGGGGCAGTTGTAAAAGCATTGGTTGCCCACATAGGCCACACCGTCGGGCACGGTCACTGACACCAGACCGGAGCAAGAGGCAAAAGCCATGGTGCCCATGCCGTGCAGGCTGGCCGGAAGGGTGATACTGGTGAGCGAGGAACAAGCCTGGAAGCCGTCGGCAGCTATAGAGTCGAGCGACGAAGGCAGGGTTATCTTGGAAAGGTTTACACACGATGAGAAGCAATAAGAGGGTATGAGGGTTACGCCCTGAGGCACTTCGAACTTGGTCAGGCCACAGCCCAGGAAGGCCGAACCGCCCAGTTCGGTGCACGTGGCAGGCAGTGTGAGGTTTGATAGCGCCGTGCAATAAGAGAAGGCCGAGCGTCCCACCCGTGTGATGCCAGCCGGAATGTTGACCGAGGTGAGCGATGTGCAGAAGTAGAAAGTGTAGTTAGGCACTTCTGTCAGGCCCTCTGGCAGATGCACTGTGGTGAGTGCCGTGCACTGGTTGAAGGCATAATTGCCCAGCGTAGTGACACTTTCGGGCAGTGTAACCGACGTAAGTTCTTTGCTGGCTTGAAAGGCCCGCGCAGCCACAGCCACCACGTGGAAAGCCGAATCGTTGTGTGTCACGGTGGCAGGCACGGTCACTGCGCCTGCATAAGCGCCCTTGTTGCTTGCCACGGCAACAGTAGAGTCGGTCAGAACAGTGTAGGTGATGCCGTTTTCTACAAAGGTTTGGGCTTTGCAAGCCATCACACCACAAACTAAGAAAAGCAGAAAAGTAAACTTCTTCATAATCTATTACGGGTATAAGTACAGCTGCAAATTTAAGCAAAAAAGGCGCAAAGTGTTTCATTACCTTATATAAAGAATGTTTGAAAAATCAAAATTCAAACAATATGGCACTGAAACCCAACCATAATCAGCCACTTATACGCAGGCAGGAAGAGCCGCCTGCCCAAGGAGAAAAGCCCAGGCACAAGACTGTTGCCGCCTATATGGCGCGGCCGTCAGCTTGCCGCACGCTCTACATTGGCCTGTGCCGAAATCTTGATATACTCAGAAGGGGTGAGCCCGGCAAAGCGTTTGAAGGCCGCAATGAAGGCCGAGCGCGACTTAAACCCCACGCTATTGGCCATGCCCTGCACGGTGAGCCGCTTGAAGACGCTGTCTTCTGCCAGCCGGCGGCAAGCCTCTTTGATGCGATATTCGTTCAGAAAGACATTAAAGTTGCAGTTGTAAAAGTCGTGTATCACCTCGGATATATCTTTAGGCCGGTAGCCTGCCAACGTAGAAAGGCGTATAACAGAAAACTCCGGCGAGCATATCTCCTCTTTGTTGGCCATCACCTTCTTGATGCCGGCCAGTATCTTGCCCTTGTCATCCTCGCTCAGTTCACTGCCCTTATACTTGGGTTTGGGCATCTCGGCACCCCCGGCAAAGCGCTGCTGCAAGCTGCTTATCTCCTCTTCATACTTATGATATACTATCTGTTCGGTGTCTTCGCTTTTCAGCTGAGCCCTGATTTTAAGATAAAGTTGCCGGTTCGACTCTTTCAGCCTGTTGTTTTTCTTCTTGATGATGCACAGCATGACCGTCAGCAACAGTGCCACCAGCACCAGCACCACGGCCAGTTGCATGAACATGCGGCGCTTGAGAGCCTCTTGTTGCAAGCGCTCGTCCTTCTTCTTCAGGTCATATCCAAACTGCATCTCATCGATGTTAGAGAGCTGCCGCGAGATATACAGACTGTTTTTGAGCTTCAAAAACCTGTCTTGAGAGGCATTGGCCAGCTGCGTCTGGTGCATCTTGGTGAGCAGTTTTGCCCGCAATTCGTATATCTCAAGCAGCGCGTCTTTCAACCCCGACTGCCCTGCCAGCCGCTCAGGAACGTCGAGCAAGCGGTTGGCCTCGGCGTTTCGGCCACTCTCAGACAATAGGTTGGCCTTGTTGAGATAGGCGTTCAGCAACAGCCGGATGTGCTCCGGGTCATCGGGCGTGCCGCTTATCAGCCGGTCGGCCACGCGCAACGCCCTGGCATAATCGTGCTTTGCCCAAAGCGCATACACCTGATAGGCCCCTAAGTTGTACGTTCTTCGGGCATTGTGCTGCGCGCCTGAGAGGCTACGATACTGCCTCCAGAGCGCAGAGATGTCTTTAATGGCACCCAGGGCATGGGCCGTTGTGAGCAGATTGCTGAAGCTTATGTCTACCGAAGCCTCATCCTTCTGGGCCAAAGCTATCTCACACGCCTTATTATAATAGGTATAGGCGCGGCGCATCAGCCTGTTGTCGTTGTTCTGTTCGGATATAGTCTGAAAGATATTGCCCGCCATGAGATACACCTGCGGCTGCTCCTGGTGGATGTCGTCGCCTATATCGCGCGCCCGCATGATGCTTTCAAAAGCCTTTTGATAGTTGCAAAAGTGGTTGAAGTAGATGAGCCACTGGCCATAACATGCCCTCATGCACTCCTTCTTCTGCTCGGCAGTCAAGCCTCCGCGATATTTTCCGGCAGCCAGATTAAAAGCCATCAGGGCCTGCTCGGGCTTATTCTGCTTCACCAGGAAGGCAGTTCCCAAGTCTACAAGTTCCTTGATGCCCATGCGGCTCATATCCTCATAGCTGGGCACGGCGGCCATTGAGCACAGCCAACCTGTCATCAGGACAAATATAAAAACTAATTTCCTCATTCTTCTTCGGCATTGCAAATATACGAAATTTTCTGTAACGGATGGCCAAAAAGATAGTGAATTTAAGCGAAACGGGCCGTTTTCATGTCGGAATGTGTACACATCCAAAATAAAAGTTGTAACTTTGAAGCGACAAACATAAGGTAATGAAGATATGGAAACCTATAACAAACGACTCACCCGAAGCTCACAAGACAAGTGGGTGGCGGGTGTTTGCGGCGGCATAGCCCGTTACTTCGGCTTCAACTCTGATGTGTTGCGGCTCGTTTGGGTCATTCTCACCGTGTGCACCGTGTTCAGCGGCATATTGGTTTATGTAATTTTGTGGCTTGTCATGCCCACCGACAATCCCCGTTTGCCATGAAACATGTCATTAAGAAGGCCGTCATCGTGGGCGCGTCATCAGGTATGGGACTTGAAGTGGCACGCCTGCTGCTGGCTCAAGGTGCCGTCTTGGGTCTGGCCGCACGTCGTGCCGAACCACTGCAGAAGTTGTCTGAGGAGTTTCCGGGACAGGTATTCGTGGAACGAATAGACATCACAGCCGATGATGCCGGCGCAAAGCTCAAGACCCTTATCAGCCGAATGGGCGGCATGGAGCTCTATTTTCATGTGTCGGGCATAGGCTTTCAGAACATGACCCTCGACATTCAGAAGGAAACAAGCACCGTGAGCACCAATGCTCTGGGCTTTACACGCATGGTGGATGCAGCCTACCAGTACTTTGCCGAGCACGGTGGCGGGCACATAGCCATACTGTCTTCCATAGCCGGAACAAAGGGTTTGGGCGCCGCACCGGCCTACAGCGCCACCAAAGCTTTTCAAAACGTTTACCTGCAGGCACTGGAGCAGCAGGCCAAGATGCGCCATCTAGGCATCACCTTCACTGACATACGTCCCGGATTCGTAGACACAGCACTGCTCAACGACGGCAAAACCTATCCCATGCTCATGCGTCCGCAGGCTGTGGCAAGGCAGATAGTGAGCGCATTGAGGCAGAAAAAGCACGTAAAAGTGATAGACTGGCGTTACAGGGTACTCACCGCACTGTGGCGAAGGCTGCCCCGATGGGTGTGGAGAAACATGAGCATACACACATAGACCACTGTTCTACGTAGCCGGGAAGCGCCGTCTGTCTCTATTCTCTTAGCCGTTTTAAACCTCTACACTATATATTTCTTTCCGTCCTCCATTGCATTTCCTGGCTCCATATGTCTGATATTAAATGAAAGAAAATGTAGTTTGCTAACCATTTGATTTTCAATCGGTTATCAAGAGAGCCACTTTCGGCTTGCAAAATAGGCACTTTTACAACGCAAAATAGGCCTTTTTGGCTTGCAAAATAGGCACTTTTGCAAGCCCATATTCTATATGCTGATATTCCACTTCATACAAAGGAACAATATAACTTGGGGTGAAACTCAGCAGAAAAGGTAAAGCAGAGGAGTCTGGAAGATATAACATAGAAGGCTTAAATCGTTCGTAACGTAGATAAAATGGTGTTATTTCGTGTGTAAATATAACACCAATAAATATCAAAAAAAAGTATATAATAACCAAAAAATGTTCTGTGAGGACTGAAATTTGGTCTTTTTCCCAAATATTCAAGGTACAAAATCATATTTTAATAGCATTTATTAAAGCTTTTAACTATTTTTGCAAACATAAAAACCTTAACCAATAAACATTTTTAAAACATTAACCTAACATCACAACATGAAAAAAAACAATGACAGAAGCTTGCCTGAATATTTAGCATGGCTATTATTCATGGCAGTATTTTTTGTGTTTGCAGTACCGGCATCGGCCCAGAACAAGGTTACGGGAACCGTGGTAGACAGCAACGGCGACCCTGTAATAGGTGCTACCATACTGGTAAAAGGCACACAAAACGGCAGTGTTACCGACCTTGACGGCAACTTCACGTTAGACAACGTGGCATCTAAGAGCACTCTGGTGGTGTCTTACGTGGGCATGAAGACGCAAAACGTGGAACTCAACGGCCGCAACAGCCTGCACATAACGCTGGCCGACGACGCCCGACAGTTGGACGAACTGGTGGTTGTGGGCTACGGACAGATGCGCAAGAGCGACATCACGGGCGCACTGTCGCGCGTCACCTCCAAGACCATAGAGGAACGCCCCGTACAGAACGCGCTGCAAGCACTGCAAGGAAAGACACCGGGTGTTGACATCACCACCAACAACCGACCAGGCCAGTTGGGTGACGTTCGCGTGCGAGGCAACCGCTCACTGCTGGCTGACAACACACCGTTGTACGTGGTAGACGGCATTCCACTCACCGCAGGCTCTATGGCCGACATCAATCCTAACGACATTGAGAGCATAGAAGTGCTGAAAGACGCATCGGCAACGGCCATCTACGGTTCGCGTGGTGCCAACGGCGTGATTCTCATCACATCCAAGAAAGGACAGAAAGGCCGCGTAAGCATTAAGTACGACGGCTCGTTCACATGGAGCAACCTGCACTCTATGACAGATTATATGAACGCCGGACAGCTCATGGACTATCAGCGCCAGGCTGCCATAACAGGCGGAACATATAACGGAGCCTATGGCAACGCGCCCGACCCCGACCGAGACAAGGCGCTGTTTATGACCAACGAGAGCTGGGCCGACCGCGTGCTGCAAAGCGCATACGCCTATAACGCCGACGGAACGCTGCAGCTGCGCCCTGCAACCGACTACGAAATCAACACGCTGGGCTATGCCGCTCAGGTGCCTGTTTACGATTCCAGCAAGATGCTCAACACCGATTGGGGCAAGCTGGTGAAGCGTACGGGCTTCACACAGAACCATCAGGTAAGCCTGTCTGCAGGCAGTGACAAGAGCGACTTGTACATGAGCTTTGGCTATCTGAAGCAGAATGCCGTGATGAAAGACCAGGATTACCAGCGATTCACCGTGAGCATGAACGGCGACATCACGCCTGTGAAGCCTGTCACAGTGGGCTTGTCGATGAACGGATCGGTGTCTACGCAGAACTACGGTATCGTACGCAACTTCGATAACACCATTGCCAAGGACTCTTATGGCCAGGCCATGGGCATCATGCCTTGGGTTCCGGCATATAATGAAGACGGCACGCTGCTCGTAGGCTCGGCTTCAAGTCAGGCAGGACACAACATCATCAACGACATCAATCAGGCTCAGAACGAGTTCAGATATTACGGACTCAACCTCAGCTCTTACTTTGAAATTCGCTTGGGCGACATCTGGAAGCCGCTCGAAGGACTGAAATGGCGCACCAACTTCGGCGCACAGTTCCGCCACACTCGCTATGGCAGCTTCTATGACGAGAACTGGAGCAACCCCATGGGCTTCACATCTACTGAACCACGCGTGGGTTATGACCAGAATTCCACCAACTTGGGATGGACTCTTGAAAACCTCTTGTACTACAACAAGACCATCGGCGTGCACAGCATAGGCCTCACCCTCATGGAGAGTGCCGAGAAATACCGCACTGAGGGCATCAACATTCGAGGCTATAACGTGGTTTACCCAACATCTAAATGGTATGACCTGGGCAACTCCGACCGCGACAAGCTGGCATGGGGCACCAATTACTCTATGTGGACACGTAACTCTTACATGGCCCGACTCAACTATTCGCTCATGGACCGCTACCTGCTCACCATGACAGGACGTTGGGACGGAGCCTCAGTATTGGCCAAAGGCAACAAGTGGGACTTCTTCCCCAGTGCCGCTCTGGCATGGAAGATGAACGAAGAGAGCTTCATGAAAGACATCAAATGGATTAACCAGTTGAAGCTGCGTGTGGGCTATGGTGTTACAGGTAACTCGTCTGTGAGCCCTTACACAACATCAGGATCCGTCACTTCTTCCAATGCCAAGATACCATTCGGTGTGGGTGGCAGCGTAAACAATACCAACGGAGCCAAGCCAGACGTGATACCTAACAGCCAACTGGGATGGGAGAAGACGGCATCTACCAACTTCGGTGTTGACTTCAGCTTCCTGAACAACCGCATCTACGGTAGCATCGACTACTATATCGCACGTACTCGCGATGTCATCATGAACCGTTCAATTCCTGTTATAACAGGTTATGCACAGATAAGGTCTAACATTGGCAAGACGCAGAACAACGGTTTGGAAATAAGCCTCAACACACTGAACGTCAAGGCAAAGGACTTTAAGTGGGAGTCTAACATATCCTTCTCTACCAACAAAGAGAAAATCGTAGAGCTGGTAAACGGCAAAGAAGACATGCCGGGCAACAACTGGTTCATCGGAAAGCCTCTTAACGTGTTCTACAACTATAAGTACGACCGCATCTGGCAGGACACCGAGGAAGACAGACTCATGATGGCAGCTTACGCCGCAAGTGGTAATACCTTCTTGCCAGGACAGTATAAGATTTGCGACCAGCCCATGCAACTCGTTGATGCCAACACTCCGGGTGCCAAGCACTTCAAGTATAACGGTCAGGATTACTACTATGCAAACAACGGATTCGGCGTTTTCAACAACGACGATAAGGTTACTTACCAGAAGAGCCCTAAGTGGGAGTTCGGTCTTACCAATACTTTCACCTATAAGAACTGGGAACTCAGCTGCTTCATGTACGGCCGCTTCGGCAACTACTACTATGGCCTCACACAGACAATAGGCCGCCGCATAGAGAACGACACATGGAGTCCGACCAACACGGGTGCCAAGTTTGCGCAGCCAACAACTGCCACACGCACCTCAGGATACGACAATGTGCGCAGCTTTGCCAAGGGCAACATGATTGCCATACGCAACATCGCCCTCTCATACACCTTCGACCGTAAGACATTATCATCCTTCGGAGCATCAAGCGGACAGGTTTACTTCCAGGTGCTTAACCCATTTATCATCGGCGGAGAACTGGTTAAGGCCGGCATCAACCCTGACGACATCACCGGATGGGATGACAACAGACTCTTCGGAGGACAGACCAACAACACGTGTCTGATGCGTAGTTTCGTCTTTGGATTGCGCATTGGCTTCTAAAAACTTAATTGTCTAACTTACGAACGTTTAAATATATCATGAAGAAGAAATATATATTCATGGGCATCCTGGCACTTGCTCTCGGCTCATGCTCGGATGATTTCCTCAATGAAAAAATGGTCTCTACGATAACACAACACTATTTTGAGACCGAACAGGGTCTAGACCAGCTCGTGGTGAGCACCTATAACGCCGAGCGTCTGCGCTATGGCTTCAACGAAGGAGGCTACCTCTTTGAGTTGGGACACGACTGCGGACTGGTTACGAACAACGCTGAGATAAACCGCTTCTCTACATCTGCCTACACATCTACCGGACCATGGAACTCCATAGCAGGTTATGTGAACACCTTTATGGGCGTACAGTCGAAGCAACAGAGCGGATTTATCATCAACTCCTACCCCGTTATCGACTGCTGTAATAAGGCTATCGGCCTGATAAGAAACAAGAGCGTGAGCGGGAAATACACCTCTGACCCGGCTTATGCGGCACAAAAACTGTCGGAAGCACTCTTCAACAGAGCTTATGCTTTGTATAGTCTGAACACCTTGCTGGGCGACATCTATGTGCCTACACAGAGCCTCACGTCACTGCCAAGCAACTTCAACTACAAGCGCGAACCCTCAGAGCAGCTTTGGAAAATGCTTATCAGCGACCTGAGATATGCCTACGAGAACCTGCCACTGAAGTATGGCGATGCTGAATATGGACACATCACAAAGGGCGCTGCCGCTCACTTCCTGGCCCGTTTGTATCTGGAAAGAGCACAGGGTGCACAATATGGCACTCCAGAATACGGACGCAACAGCGACGGGTCTATAGACAACTCGAACCCGAAGTCGTATTTGGGCATGCTCTACAAGGGCAATGTGTCTACCGACCTCGACTCTTGCATCTACTATGCTACACAAGTCATCAACTCAGGTGTGTATAAGCTGGAAGACAACTATGCCGATCTCTTCAAGTGTGGCATAGGCGATTGGAGCAACGAAGGCAGCAAGGAGGTTATCCTCACCTCTTTGTTTGGTAACGGAACCGACAACTACCGCTACGGACAACGCACACTCTGCTACATGGGTGAGAACTATGTGAACGTGAACTGGGGTATACCAGACTATACATGGGAGTGCGACACCAAGTTGGGAGGCCCGTACATGAACGACGACTGGGGCTTTGACGTATTCACAGACAAGCTTAACGATGCACGCTATCAAGGCTCTTTCACTCTGGAGCGAACCTCCAGAATGCGCGGAGGCGGCACAGCATCGCCCGGAGCAGACGTAGAATACTATGCATACAACAGCGATAAGAACGAGACCTACACATGGACGGAGAAGCAGGCTGACTACTTCAACACCCACATCCTGCCCACCTACAAGCGTGAAAGCTGGGGAGGCAGAAGGGCTGTGGCCGGTGAGCACAAGATAGGAACGGGCGACCTGGCCTACGCCTACATTGAGAACACCAAGGAGACAGCTATCGACGTGGATGAGGCTGACGCACAACCGTTCGTTTGCTTTGCCCGTTGGATGAAGAAAGACGGTAAATATTTCTACCGCCCTGTGCTGGTAGGAAAGGGAAAGAACTACTCTTTCGTAGATGCTAACGGCAATAGCGCTAACCATTATGGACTGGAGCAACTGTCCAAGAGTGATGCCATGACCATCGGCGAGCCCGGTACGAGCAAGTATATCGACCCGAACCGCTCAAGCTACAACAGCATCTACGGCACCCGCGACATCTTTATCTTCCGCTTTGCAGAGACTTATCTGCTGCGTGCAGAGGCTGAAGGACGCAAAGGAAACTATCAGGCTGCCATCAACGACATCAATGTGCTGCGCCAACGTGCGGCTTTCAAGGCCGGGCAAAAGCGTGATGAGGTGCTCGCACGTCTCTATCCGGGACACGAAAAGCTGAGCACTGCCGAGCAGGAATATCCTTACGCATCAGCTGCCAACACCTATGATAAGATTAAGGTTGACGCATCTTACTGGGACGGAACGTCTGAAAACTCGCGTCTGGAGAACTATCCTCCAACGGCAAACACAGATGCCAAGAGATTCCTGGAGTTCATCCTCAACGAGTATAGCCGCGAGTTCAACCAAGAATTCGTTTACTATGAGGTGCTGCACCACAGCGGCTTGCAAGCCGAGCGCATACAGTGGCACGACCAGCTGGCTGCCAATCCCAACAACACGACCTATAAATCAGGCTCTTGGGACACCAGCAGCAACCTCACAAGCACGTCAGGCCAGGACGGAAAGGCAAAGGGCTTCTTTGAGAACTACATGACCTTGAAGCCCTTCCCAATGGACTTCCTGAACCTCCTGACAGACGAAAACGGCAACGCCCTGTCGGCTGAGGCCAAGCAAGCATACCAGAACTATGGCTATTAATGCTTGCCCGTGGCCTGCATGACAGGCTGACCGGTTGAAATAAAGCTGTTGCGAAACAGCGTCATTTCAATATGTTAAGCAGTTTATTTGGCCAGTGGCAGAAGAGAACATGAGTCTCGCTGTCCACTGGCTTCTTTATTTCCGACAACCACATACTAACCAGCCACAGCAAATAAAAGCCCATGCCATAAGGCCATACCATGCTACACAGTCAATGCACCCAGCCCCTTCCTGCTGGCACACAAGCCAGCAGATTTTCAAAATAGGCCTTTTCAACTTTCAAAAATGCCTATTTTGCAGGCCGAAAGTGCCTATTTGGGCATGCAAAAAGCACTATTTCGCAAAACAGCCCCGAGCAAGAAGCATGTACGAGGCAGCGCGGGCGGCGTGCAAGCAGCTGACAAGTGAGAAGCCAAACAGAATGCCCGAGCCAGCTGACACGTGTCATTGCGCTCCGCACAGGCCCTTTACGGCTTGCCGGGCAAATAAATTCGGCCAGCATTTGCAGGGCTGATTATTTTTTCATACATTTGCAATCAAACAAACATCTGCATCACTATGTCTAACAAGCAAGACCCCGACAAAGGCAATAAAGAGCTATCTGACGCACTTCGGGCAATGCACACACAGCTCGAATTGGCCAAAAGTAAGCTGAGCCTCTACCTAAGCAAGAAGGCAGACATGCTGCGTCATGGTCTTGAGGACACTGACGAATATGCCGAAATAGAGCAAAAGGCTGCCTCCTTGCAGGCTCTTATAGACAAGTGGCAATCCGTTTATCAAGACCGATTACGACAGGTGGAAGAAGCAGGAACGGGTATACCCAAGCGCCGACGCAGGCATGCAGAAAAATAGAAACTACCTTAATTTAATAACATAAAAACTAAAATCATCATGGTACTATCAACAACTCCAACCTTTGAAGGGTCACCCATTAAGATTTACAAGGGTGTTGTCACAGGCGAAACCATTATTGGAGCCAACGCCTTAAGGGATATTTGCGCTAATTTTACCGACATTTTCGGAGGCCGCTCGAATAGTTATGAGAGCGTGCTTCGCGAGGCTAAGGAGACTGCAATGAACGAGATGGCCGAAATGGCTGAGGAGTTTGGGGGCAACGCAGTGGTAGGCATAGACTTCGATTATGAAACTGTAGGGCCGTCTGGTTCTATGCTCATGGTGTCGTGCAGTGGCACTGCAGTGGTCATCTAAACTTTCCTACCATCACAAACAGCCTCAACAGTTTGCAAATTCTCAGGTTTTTGCTCGCTTTTGTCGTCCTCTTCGTCTTGTCACTCGCACCGCTTCATGGGCAGCAATGCATCATTCGCGACTACGGAGAGGACGATGGCTTGGCACATTGGCACGTCACCAGTATGCTGCAAGATCGCTTTGGCATATTGTGGTTTGGCACTTGGAACGGGCTGGAGCGCTTCGACGGTGAGACGTTCACCCTCTTTAAATCCCATGTCGGCGACCGGTGCGCGATGCCCAACGACCGCATTCGCGACATCAAACTGGGCAAAGACAACTGCATCTACTGCCGTAATGAGAACGAATGGTATCGATTCGACCCATCAACAGGTGTCTTCTCTACAGTGAGCAAGGCCGTGCAGCAGAAGCTGAAGACCCAGCCCAGACAGATGAACGCCACGCTCTGGAAACGCTACCCCACCACCAAGGGCATGAAAGGCGTGAGTTTCTCCATGCTCGACAGGCAGGGAAACATCTGGCTTATCATACCTACGGGAATACGAAAGGTAAGTTTCTTGCGTCCAACCTTCAGTCGGCTATGGCCTAAGAGCGAAACACAGGTGAAGTGTATTTATCGAGATCGTGAGGGCAAAATATGGATTTCGACGAAAGAAGATGGCAGGGTGCGCGTCTACGACCGTGCTCTCCGCCCCTTGGGATACCTAACCGCAGATGGCAGAATCGCCCGACAGCCCGCTTCGTTTGGCCATGCCGTCTATTGTATCTATCAAGACCGCAAGGGCATCATGTGGTTAGGCACCAAGCCCGACGGCCTTTTCAGACTGCAAAAACGTGGCAACGGCTTCGCCATAACACGCTTTGTGAAAGGCAAACAGCCCAAGAGCCTCAACTGCAACACCGTTTACGACATCACTGAAGGGCCTGACGGCAAGCTCTGGTTGGCCACCTTCGGAGGCGGAATCAACATCATGACACATCAAAATGGCTCTGTGGCGTTTCTGAACAAAGACAATGGGCTAAGCAGATGGCCTAAGAGCATGAAAGAAAATCGTGTGCGCAAGCTGTTGTTCACACCCTCCGGCGTACTTGTTGCTGCCACCACAGAGGGCCTCATCACCCAAGAGAGGGGCCAGATGTTTGTGCTGCACGTGAAAGAACCTGGCAGACGAGCCAGTCTGAGCTGCAATGCCACGATGGATATTGCCCTAATGGGCAACAATAAACTATTTGTCAGCACGGAGAGCGGCGGCATTAATGAAGTAGAAATCATCCCCAAGCACACAGCCCAACTGTCGTTCCGGCACTTCAATACCCTGAATGGTCTGAACTCAGACATCACGCAAGGTCTTACCATTCAGGGGCAAACGCTGTGGATAACGGGCAGCAACCAAGTGCTGACGCTTGACATCCGTCACCTTAAGACAGCCTCGTATGGCACCAACTTCTGGGGAGAGGCACTCCGATTCTCCGATGCCCGGCCGCTCAAACTGGCTGACGGACGATGGCTGTTGGGCCTTCTGGATGGCGCTATGACCGTAAGCAACCGCCAGTTTGCCCGTAAAAGCTACGTACCACCCATCTATCTCACCAGCATAAGCATCAAGAATCAGCCCAATAACTATCATGTCAACCAGCTTAGAACGTTGGTTCTTAACCCCAACGAGCGTAGTCTGACTGTCAATTTCAAGGCCATAGACTATACGCCCAACGCCAACATACGCTATGCAACGAGGCTGGACAAGGATAAAGCCTGGCTTTTTTTGGATAACATACATGCCGCATCATTCCTCGACTTGCAGCCCGGCACCTACCGATTGCACATCAAATCGACCGACGCACACGGCGAATGGTCGGGCAATGAGCGCGTGCTCACCATCATTGTTAAGCCCCGTTTCACAGAGACGGTGTGGTTTCAACTCTTAATCGTGCTAATCATCGCCTTGCTGATTGGTGCCGGTTGCTATACCTTTATATATATAAGGAGGATAAGAAAAAAGCAGAACGCCACGCTGAAAGCTTATCTCGACCTGCTCAGCAAGCAGGAGAGTGCTCATCAAAAGGCACAGCAGAGCGTGACTGAAGACGCAAAGTTAAGCCCCGAAGACGAGAAGTTCATGGACAAAGTGATGGCTTACGTGGAGCGAGAGTTGACCAACTCAGATGCCAATCTGGCGGATATGGCCTCCGCAACGGGCACAAGCCTCTCCGGACTCAATCGTAAGATGAAGTCGCTCGTGGGACTTACACCGGCTGAATTTCTTTTCGAGGCACGCATGAAGAAGGCTTGCGCCCTGCTCACTACCACCAGTATGCCCGTGAGCGACATCACATGGCAGTGCGGATTTACCGACCCCAAATACTTCAGCAAGCGCTTTAAAGCATCAAAAGGTATGTCGCCAACTGATTACAGAATGGGTAGAAAAAGCTGAAATCCAGCCTTTTGAACTTTTTCTACCCCCTTATTGGCTGTTTTCTACCCCATTTCCTCCCCTTTTTCTTGCTAATTTTGCGGCATAAAACCTAAAAGATAAAAAAGCTACTATGCACAACTTAAAAACTAAAATCATCATCATGCTGATGGTGGCAGCAGCCGTTCTGCCTGCAACGGCCATCAAGGTGCACACCATTGGCGACTCTACCATGGCTAATTATGACGAAGACGCCACCGTGACAAGGGGCTGGGCGCAGTACCTGCAACAGTTTCTCACAGGCCTGACTGTCAACAACCGGGGTAAGAACGGGGCCAGTTCGAAGAGCTTCTATGAGGAAGCGGCCTACTGGAAGAGCGTCAAGAAGCAACTGCAACCGGGCGATTACGTCTTCATACAGTTCGCCCACAACGACGAAAAGAGCAACGGCATGGACGGAGACTCCGTAAAAGCCTACTACACAAAGACCGGCGACGCGGCCAAGGCAGCCACTACCGACTATCGGGGCACCACACCTTGGGGAACATATAAGGACTACCTGCGCAAGTACATCGCCGAGACGAGGGCGGCAGGGTGCACTCCCGTGCTGGTAAGTCCCATCTGCCGGATGTACTTTTCGGGCAATACCATCCGCCGAAATGGCCAGCACGACTTGGGAGACAACTTCAGCAAGCTCACCCCCAACGGCATAATGACGGGCCAAAGCCTGCCTGCCAGCAACGACAGCATGGACTACGTGGCCCAGATGAAGGCTGTTGCCAAGGAGCAAGGCGTGGCTTTCCTCGACCTGACCGAAGCAACTCGCAAGCTGTTTCTGAGCTATGGCGACACAAAATGCCACGAATTGTTGAGCGACGGCAACGGTAGCACGCATCTCAACACCATGGGCGCGATGCTCATAGCACGCCTTTGCGCCAGCCTAATGAGGGATAGCAACGTGCTGGCCGACCATGTTGCGCTGAGCAGCAAGCTGAGTGTAACCCCCGAACAAGGCGATATGGGCAAGGGATATAAAGGGCAGAAGCTCACCAAAGCTTTCTCTTTGTCGGGTTTCAGCCTGCAACCGCAGAGCGGATTTATCTCTGTTTCAGCCTCAGACGGACTGCTTCTCTCGCACGGCAACACCGATTGGAAAGACACATTGCAGGTGGCTTATAACGAAGGAACGTGCATCTCATCGTTTAATGTGCAGTGTTTGCTGAAACAAGAAGGAGACTTCAGCGGTCAGATTACCATTAAACAGAACAACCAAACCGTGGTTATACCCGTCACGGCCAGTGCGCTCTCACTTGAAGGTGGGCAAGACGTGACCGCCTACTGGCGCTTGGAGAAGGACGACAGCTACGTGCTGAACGGTCCGGCAACCGTTCTGCCGGAGTCATGGCAGGGCATGTACGTGCAGAGATACAGCAATCCGAACGCCAAAACCGTATGGCCGGAGTGGACAGGATATGATGCCACGCGCAAGACACAGCGCAATTTGATAGTAGGTGACAAATGGCCGGAGGGCGAAATAGACGAGGTGTCTACCCGATACATAGAGTTCGGCATCACGCCAGCCATGGGCACGAAGCTCAACATCGACTCTATCGGCATGTTTGTATGCGGTTGCGGAGGCAACGGAATGCGCTGCCACGTGAGCTACTCCACCCAACCCGACTTTGCCAACCAGCATCTCATCTTCTCACCTACTAAGATGCCGGCCAACAACATGCTGGAAGTATCGGCCAAGACGGTCATCGAGCTGCAGCCTAACGACACCCTTCGCGTGCGCGTTTACCCCTGGTACACTGGCGAAGCCACAGGCAAGACCATCTGCCTGAGCGATGTCACCATTCACGGAAAAGCCCTCGACCTTACCTCTAACGGTATTACAGCCTTGAAGAAAGAGTATAGCGACACAGCTTACTATACCCTTGACGGTCGGAAAGTGGTCACGCCCAGGCGTGGAATCTATATTCACCAAGGAAGGAAAGTGGTATTCTAACCCGACGTGTCACCTTCTCTTTACTTGTAGAAAACACAAAACAAACAACAGAAAGCAAATATGAGAAACCTACAAACAATCTTTTTAGCCTTAGCCTTGCTACTGGGCGCAAGCCAGGCGGCACTGGCTCAGCAGCTAACGGCCACATGGGCACTCAGCCAAGGAACCGAAAGTCCGACACAGGCCGTCCTATCCTCCGACAACATATTGTCGTCTACGGGACTTAACATAGGCAGCGACTTGAGCGTGGTAGCCGCACAAAGCTCCGGCGGCGTGTCGTTCTACCGAGTTCAGCCAGCCACAAGCAACGTGTCAGAAGACAGAGACGAGGATGCCGTAACCTTCATCCTGGTGCCCAAAAAGGGCATCAGCTTCCAGCTAACCCACTTTTCTATGAAGTCAGCACGCTTCGGCACCAACGGCGGACGCGTGGATGTGGTGGCTAAGGTAGGCGATACAGACGTCGAAATAGCCAAAGACGTCTATCCGGCACGCAACAGCAACGACCCCGCAACGGGCTTTACGCTTACCGACGTTGCCGTTACAGCCCCTGCTACGTCTCAACCTGTCTACATAAAACTGTATGTGCGCAGTTTGGGAAACACCAAACAGGTGGGCTTTGCTGATGTTGTTGTGACCGGCAACTATAGCGGAACGGCCATCGACGTGCCCTCCTACACACTCACAACGGCGCTTACGCCCAATGGAGCAGGCAACATTACCGTTACGCCAACGGCAGAAAAATACGATGAAGGCACCGAGATTACGGTGAGCGCAAGCGAGAATTTCGGCTTCCACTTCAACCATTGGGCCGACGAGAACGGGCAGGAGGTATCGACAAACAATCCTTACACCTTCGCCATAAGCAAGAACACAACCCTTCAGGCCGTCTATACCGCCAAGCCGGTATATGCGCTTAACATCGCAACCACCAGCGGAGCACACGCCCATAGTGTGACCATCGAGCCCGAAGGACATGTCGTTGACGGTGTGCACCACTACGAAGAGGGCACTCAGGTGAAGCTCACAGCCACCAACAACAAGCTTTTTACCTTCACCAACTGGGCTGATGACAACACCACACAGCCGGAACGCGTGGTGCAGATGACCTCTGACACCACTCTCACCGCCAACTATTCGGCCACTGACTACATCGTGGGTTGGGACCTATACGACATGAAACGTAGCGACGCGGCGGCCGACTATGCAGCCAACAGCGAGAATGCAGGGCTCCTGGTGCTGCGCAATGCCGCCGGCACAACAACGAGTTGGCTCGCCAGCATCATGAACGGACGCTACAGCGCACGCGTATGGAAGAGCCTCAAAGAGCAGAATTACTTTGAGATATCCTTCTCTACAACAGGCTATAAGAACGTGAAAGTGTCGGCAGCCGTAGGCGATGACTACAACGGACACAGCATTAACAACATGCAGGTGAGCCTCGACGGTACCAATTATACCACTGTGGGCACTTTCAACCTGCCCAACCGCGGGTGGGACGAAGAGGAGTTTGCCCTGCCTGACTCATGCAGCAACCAGACCAAAGTGTGGGTTAGATTCATGCCAGACTGGACTTCGCCAATGGCAGGAGTAGCCAGCGACCTCGACGGAACGGCTGTTGCCGACATCTATGTGCTGGCCGACAACAATCTGGAAGACGACCATACGGCCCCCGTCTTGCTCTATTCGCTGCCTGCCAACCAGGCTACGGGGGCGTCATCTGTGGGAAGTATCATTCTTGCCTTCGACGAAAAGGTGACCACAGGCACTGGCTCAGCCACGCTGAACGGGCAAGAAGTGGAACCCACAGTGAGCGGCAAAACCGTCACCTATAAGTATACTGGCCTGGCTTACGGCAGCCAGAACACCTTCAGCGTGCCCGCCGGAGCTATCACCGACATAGCCGGCAACGCCTTTGAGGGCTGCGACATCACCTTCAAAGTGATGGAGCGCACACAGCCCGAAGCCCGTCTTTACGACGCTGTCGTGGCACAAGACGCCTCAGGAGACTACACTTCGCTGCAAGCTGCCATCGACGCAGCACCCGCAAACCGTGTGAAGCCCTGGCTCATCTTTGTGAAGAAAGGCACTTATACCGGCCACGTCACCATTCCGGCCAACAAGCCTTACCTATATATAATAGGTCAGGGAAAGGACGAAGTTACCGTAAGCGACGACCGAACAAGCGGCAGCGGACAGTACGGAATAAACGATGGGGCCACCATGGATATTGAAGCCGGCAACATATACATGGAAGGCATCGACCTGATAAACGCCTGGGGAGTAACGCAAAACAACGGTCCGCAGGCTTTGGCACTATGCTCTAATGGCGACAGACTGGTGATGAACAAGATGAAACTGCGCTCCTATCAAGACACATGGTACACTGGTGGAAGCGACAATCACCGTTCCTGGCTCACCAACAGCGTGCTGGAAGGCGCCGTAGACTTTGTATATGGCAAGGGAGATGTGCTAATAGAGAACAACACCGTGAACATTGTGCGCAAGAGCGGAGGCTATATCGTAGCCCCCAACCATGGAAAAGCAGCACAGTGGGGCTACGTCTTCCTCAACAACACAGTCACCGCACCTGGCGTACCCAGTGAAACTGACGTGTGGCTGGGCCGTCCCTGGCACGAGTATCCCAAGACGGTTTACATCAATACACGCTTCGAAGTGACCATACCCGCCACGGGATGGTTCAACCACATGGGCGGTCTGCCAGCGCTATGGGCTGAATATAACTCGATGGATGGCAACGGCAACCCTCTCGACTTGAGTAACCGCAACGACACATACTGGTATATGAACGGTACCGACACCATTTGGGGAAAGAGCCGCGAGACGGTGCTGACCGACCAAGAGGCAGCCACCTACACCCGCGACAATATCCTTCAGGGCAGCGACCAGTGGAACCCCACCGTGCTCACAGAGGCTTGCGCCGCGCCACAACCAACGCTCACGGGCAGCAAGCTGAGCTGGCCGACAGTGCCCTACGCCATGTGCTACGTGGTGATGGAGGGCGATTCGGTGATAGGCTTTACCACCTCTACTACCTTCGACGTTCCATCTGCCACTGCAACCTACGCCGTAATGGCCGCCAATGAGTATGGCGGACTGAGCGCAAAGGGCAAGGCCACAGTGGGAACGGGCATCAGCACGCTACCTCAAACCACCAAAGGAGTTGTTGCAAAACGCTACTATAGCATCGACGGCAAGCAACTGAGCAGCCCAGCCAAAGGCTTCTGCATCACAAGAACCATCTATACAGATGGCACTGAAAGTGTAGAGAAAAGCCTAAGATAAACCTTTCTGAGGTAAAATTATATCACTTGTTCTTTGTAAGTTCAAGGGTTTTGTGTACATTTACGGCCACAAAACCTCTTGAACTTATGATTTTTCCATCAAACATGGAGTTTGTTCTCCGCATCTTCGTGGCCGCCATATTGGGCGGTGCCATTGGTTTGGAAAGAGAATACCGGGCCAAGGAGGCCGGATTTCGTACACATTTCCTTGTGGGTTTGGGCTCCGCGCTCTTCATGGTGCTGTCTCAATACGGCTTCAACGCGGCCCTGTCGCAGTTTGCCCACACCTCGTTCGATCCCAGTCGAATAGCCTCTCAGGTGGTGACAGGCATCGGTTTCATCGGCGCCGGCACCATTATCTTCCAGAAACACGTTATTCGCGGACTCACCACAGCGGCCGGGCTGTGGGTGACATCGGCCATCGGACTCACCGCGGGCGCCGGTCTCTACCTGCTGTCTGTGGCTGCCACCATCATGGTTTTGCTGTGTTTGGAAACCATGAACATCATTTTGCGTCGCTTCGGCACACGACAGATAGCCGTGACGTTCTCTTCTCACACACAAGAATCCGTGCAACGGGTGCTCGACTCGCTGCAAAGCGCCGACGTAGAGATAGACTCTTACAACATGAGCCAGCAAGACAGTGGCGGCAACAAGATGTATACCGTTACGATAGAGATGAAGATTAAGCGGGCAGACTATCAGCGGCACGTGCTGAAATTCATGAGAGAGTTTAACGGAGTGAGCGTGAAGAGCATTGAGTGAGCTGGGCGTCACGCAACCGTCATGGCATAATAGTGCTTCCGAATAAGCCATAAGCGCACCAGCCAAAGGGTAAAGAAGCCATAGCTCAGCACGTCATAAACCGTTGACCAGGGCTGTCCGATGTGCAAGAACAGCGATATGAACCAGTAGGCAAGGTCGATGTTGAACAGAGCGTTCCACCATTTCTCACGGTCGCCAACGGTCATCCGGCGTTCAGAAGCGGCATCCAAGCTCACCATAACCGAGCCTTCAATAAACCTGAAGCCCCCACTTCTGACGGTTACCTTATAGGTTCCGGCAGGCAGGCTGATGGCAATCGGCTGGCCTTTCATCATGCACAAAGGCTGATTGTCTATACAAATGACGCGGGGAAGGGGCGGAAAACGCTTGCCCGGTTTTATGACTAAGAGTGACATAACGGTGCAAAGTTAGCCATTTTTTCTGTAACGCGAGCCTGGTATCATACTTATTTCACCACGCCCTCCCATTGGTAATATTTCCTTACACCATAACGTTTGAAAAGCAAAAGAGGCCTTTTGAAAGCGCAAAAACGGCCATTTCGCAACGCAAAAGCGCCCATTTGGCGAGGCCAAAAGCCTATTTTGAAAGGCTCAGACGGGCGGTCTTGTAAGCCATTGAGCACAAAGGCGTTGCACGAAAGGCTACTTCCCGACAGGGAAAAAGAGTCAGAATAAAGTTTGTTGACAATATGTGCAGGCCCTGCCCTACCCCATTTGAGCGCGGGGAACGGGCAAGACTGGTGTTTTACTTAGTGAATTTAAAATAATTACAAATAACATTAAAGTACACTATTCTTGCCAACTAAATGGCTATATTTGCATTCGTATTAAATAATCATGTCGCCTCGGGCGGCAAGAAAGTATTCCTCTTAATAAGAAAGAAAATGATGAAGAAGATTTTATTATCAGCTTTAATGATGGTGTCATTGGCCGTTATGCCGTCTATGGCACAGAGTGTTGAAACACAGAATAGTCAGAAGGCAAAGATAGTGAATGCCGGGAAATGCGCCAAGGCAGCCACCTGCGTTGACCATAGCGCCAAGGCTGCTGCCTGCAATGCCAACGCTAAGGCATGCCAGGCAAGCAACACGCAGACCTGCTGCACGCAAGCCGACCAGAAAACAGCATGTACGGCCACACCATGCACGCAATCAGGCAAAGCAGCAACATGCACGCAAACGCACTGCACAAGCACAAAGGGCAAAACAACCCAGTGTACAAACAAGAAAAAATGCAAGAAAGCCGTAAAGAAAGCTACGGCTAAGAAGACTAATTGATGAGCCGCACCGGCTATAAGTACGCATAAGCAGCGGACAGGAGAACACACTCCGGCCCGCTGCTTTTTTATATAAAATGAAGAAGGAGAGACGATTATAAGTGTAAAAAATACTATATGCTGGTATATACAAACCCATAGTTTCGTATAAAACGAAGTGTTTATCTGTGTTAAATTCTTCATTTTACAGCATCATTTCTTGGGTGTTTGCAAAAAAGTGCTTAAATTTGCGATTGAAACAAAAACCATCTGATAAAGAAACCTAAAAGTACCAAGATGCTATTGGCACAAGATATTCTGTCAGACACAACCTTAACAAACAACAAATCATAAACTCTACAATTACAAAAGCATGAATCACAAGAAAGTGAAAACCCAAACTAGTTGCCGAAAATCACTTCAGCGGCTAATGGTTCTTGGTTTGTTGACGGCAGGCTCTGTAGGAGCTTACGCCCAAAACAAAGTTACCGGAACCGTTGTAGATGCAAATGGCGAGCCTATTATAGGCGCGAGCGTGCAAGTGAAAGGCACCAAGACAGGTGCCGTAACCGATCTGGACGGTCACTTCACTATTAATAATGTGAAGGACGGTCAGGATCTTACTATTTCTTATGTGGGCTTTACCACACAGACAGTTACGCTGAAAGGCTCTGCTCCTGTAAATGTAACGTTGCAGGAAGACAACCAGACGCTCAACGACGTTGTGGTTATCGGCTACGGTTCAGTAAAGAAGAGCGACCTTACATCAGCCGTCTCTAAGATGAGCGGCGAGGCTATCAAGGACCGTCCGCTGGCACGTGCCGAGCAGGCATTGCAAGGACAGCTGGCCGGTGTGCAGACCCGTACCACATCAGGTGAGCCGGGCACCGACCTGCAAGTACGCGTGCGTGGTGCCGCTTCAGTGAACGCCAGCTCCGACCCTCTGTATGTTGTGGATGGCGTGCCTATGACCTCAATCAGCTCGCTGAACCCTGCCGACATTCAAAGCATGGAAGTTTTGAAGGACGCAGCATCGGCTGCCATCTACGGTTCGCGTGGTTCTAACGGTGTGGTTATCGTAACCACCAAGCGCGGAAAGAACGGAAAGCCGACCATAACGTTCAATGCTACTGTGGGTTTCCAGCGTCCGGAGAAAAAGCTCGACATCATGTCGGCTACCGAATGGATGACATTCAAGACCCGCTGGAACGATGCCAACTACCTGAAATATTGTAAGGAGCACGGCATTACGGGCGCCAGCATCAAGGACGATTCGGCTACCCGTCTGGCCAACGTAGGCATCAAGGCCGGCACAGCCAACGCAGGCCTCTACGTAAACGACGACAGATGGTTCCAATACCTCAGCCCTGAGATGCAGGCTTCGCACACCTATAACGCTGATGCCGGTCAGCTGGCTCTGCTGGACTGGCAGGACGAGATGTTCCGCAGCGCTGCCATACAAAACTATGACGTGAGCGTGCAGGGCGGAACCGAAAACCTTAACTATATGGTTTCGGGTGGATATATGAAGCAAGACGGACTGATCGTAGGCACAGACTATCAGCGCATCACCTTCCGCTCAAAGGTTGAGAGCAAGATAAACAAGTATGTTACTGTAGGACTGAACCTTGCTCCTACCTATATCATATCCAACAACCAGGGCAAGGCCAACGGCAAGGACTCTGAGATACACCACATCCTGGCCAACACACCGGTGTCAGAGCCCGACGCCGGCTACTATACCAACTCTGAAGGTCACGATGTTTACTTCTGGGCAGTCAGCAATGCCAGCTCACTGAAGATTATGGAGACCAACCTGGACCGCAAACGCGACATGCGAATGGAGGGCAACGCCTTCTTGCGCATCACGCCTATGGACGGACTGAAGGTTGAATTCTCAGGCGCAACAACCTATTATGATTCTGACAGAAGCGGCTACAGCTACTCTGCAGCTACCAATAAATGGGCCCAGGGTGAAGGTAAGAACTCTAGCGGACGCCACGTAACACAGCGCCAGTGGACCACTTTGCTGCAAGCTCTGGCCAACTATGACAAGACCTTCGGCAAGCACGGAGTGAGCCTGATGGCCGGTGCGTCAACCGAGCAGGCCAACATCGGTGCTTCTACCGACCAGTATTTCCAGAACAACTTCCCCAACGACGCCATCACAAAGTCGTTTGACGGCAATAAGCTCACGGTGAAGACGAATCTCGTAACAGAGCTCACGCCTAACCGTCTGACATCTTACTTCGGTCGTGCTTCTTACGACTACGACGATCGTTACATGGTTTCAGCTTCGCTGCGTGTGGATGGTGGCTCAGTGTTTGGTGCCGACCACAAGTGGGGAACATTCCCGGCAGTGAGCGGCGGATGGATGATTTCGAAGGAAAAATTCTGGAAGAACAGCCCCATGGCATCATGGTGGGACACCTTCAAACTGCGCGCCAGCTTCGGTGTAACGGGTAACAACCAGATTTCAAGCACCGCTGCTTACAGCACACTCACCAACGCCCTGTATGGCGGTTATGCCGGCTACTATGCCAACACAATAGCCAACAAGGACCTGAGCTGGGAGAAGACCTACTCTACCGACATCGCTATGGACTTCGCATTCTTGAAGAACAGACTGCAGATGTCTCTGGACTGGTACACCAAGACCACCAAGGACCTGCTCTATCAAGTGCCTGTTGTAGGTGCATCTGGCTTCACCACAGCATGGGATAACCTGGGCGAGATAAAGAACTGGGGTCTTGAAATGGAGCTTACCTCACACAACTTCGTAGGCAAGTTTAAGTGGGACACCAGCTTCAACATCTCTTATAACAAGAACAAAGTGGTGAGCCTGGGTACCGATGACACGCCTATTTACTCAGGATTTAACGGTGTAGGCGACAACGGAAATACCTCTAACGTGCTCATGGTGGGCCATCCTGCCAACGCGTTCTACATGATGCACGCCATCGGCGTATGGAAGAACCAGGCCGAGATAGATGCTTATGCACAGGAGTGCGGCGTAAGCAAGCTGACCTTCAACGGCAAGAACACCATCAAGCCGGGCGACATCAAGTATGAAGACGTGAATCACGACGGCGACTACTCTTATACAAAAGACCGTGTGTTCTTGGGTCAGCCAACACCAAAGGTTACCTTCGGTCTTACCAACACCTTCGCATGGAAAGGCTTCGATGCCTCTCTACTCATCACAGGTCAGTTCGGCGGCAAGATATACGGCGCTCTGGGCCGTGCCATCGACCGTCCTTCAATGGGTGCAAAGAGCAACGTAATGGACTGCTGGACCAACGGTTGGTGGAGCGAGGATGAGGTAGGCGACGGAAGAACGCCTTACATTCTGAGCACCACAACAGGCGGAACGTGCGATTCTCGCTGGCTCTACAGCTCTGACTACGTGAGCCTGAAGAACTTCACCTTCGGCTATACCGTGCCTATGAAGAACAATTTCATCAAGAACCTGCGCGTCTTCGTGTCACTGGAGAACCTGCTGCGCTACGACCACTACTACGAGGGCTACTCGCCTGAGGCTGCCAACACGGCCAAGAGCGGCGTACCCGGCGGTACAACAGCACTGGGTATCGACTATGGTGGCTACCCAACAGCAAAGTCATACAACTTAGGTGTAAACATTACTTTCTAACTCAAGCAAGACAAATCATGAAATTCAGAAATATAATATTAATGGGAGCAGCAGTCATGCTGGGCTTCTCATCATGCAGCGACGACTATCTGAACACTCCGCCACGCGACCAAATGTCGCCCGATGGCTTCTATTCAACAGCATCACAATGCAACCAAGGCATACTGGGAGTGTATGCTGACCTGCGCTACATCAGCGACTATGAGTTCTGGATGATGTCGGAGGTGCGTTCAGACAATATGTGGTCAGAGCCCCATCCCGACGGCGAGCGCTCATATTCTGAGATAGGAACGTTCAGCGCCAACGCTTCTGAGATTACCTTTGAGCAGACTTGGAACGCATGGTATAAGCTTATCTACGATGTCAACATGGCCCTGCAGAAGATTGACGGTGCCACCTTCACCAACGAGAACATCAAGAAGCAGTTCTTGGGCGAGGCACACTTCCTGCGTGGCTGGGCTTACTTCGAGCTGGCTCGTCTCTATGGCAACGTGCCCGTTATATTGGAGCCTATGTCTTCAAAAGAGGCCAACGGCGTGAAGCAGACCGATGCCAAGACCGTCATCACGGGCACTGCTATTCCCGACTTGGAATATGCCGTGCAGAACCTGCCTGAAAAAGGTAAGATGGTAGACGGTCTGGGAGCTTCCGTAACGGGTCGTGCCGACAAGAGCGCAGCCCAGGGCATGCTGGCCAGAGTATATATGCAGCTGGCCGGTTTCCCCTTCAACGACGCCGAGGCGCAGGGCAAAGCCAAGACATATCTTGAGCAGCTGCTCGCCAAGAAGGCTCAATACTGGGCTCCGACCATCGACGCATGGCGCTCGCAGTGGCTGCCCAGCAACGCCAACAAGTACTCGGTGTTCGCCATTCAGTATCGTTCGGGTGGCGCAGGCAACCCTGCCATCTTCGACATGAGCCCCGCCCTGCCTCCTTCGTTCACGAGCATTCGTATCTTCGGAAACACCATCTTCCCCAACAAGGCCATCATGTATCAGTTCGAACGCAAGCAGAGCAATGGCAACAAAGACCTTCGCGGTGAGAACTACAGCTACATACACGGCTATGACAAGGAGAGCGCAGCTTATCCAACCTACTCACAGCAGTTTGAAGACGTTACAGTAGACGGTGTGACAACATCGCAGCAAGTGAATGCCATCAACTATAAGTACATGGCTTCTAAGCGCAAATGCAAGGAGTTTGGTGTAGACGGAACCATCGAAAACAGCATGGTGGACTATTACGACTGGGCCGTTAACTATCCTGTGATACGCATCGAAGACATGATGCTGCTCTATGCAGAGATACTCTGCAACGAGGGCGACATAGCAGGAGCTATGCAACAGGTTAACGAGATACGCAGCCGAGCTGGTGTAGACCTGCGTCCTACAAGCGGCATCAGCAAGGACGAGGCTACCAAGTACATCCGTCTGGAACGTCAGCTTGAGCTCTTCGGCGAGGGTGTGCGCTGGTTCGACGAGGTGCGCTACGGCACATGGCAGCAAGACATCATCAATAAGTTCAACAGCTACAACAACCCTGACGGAACAGATGTGTCTTCAGTAGCCGACGGCCGCTACCTCTACCCCATCCCATCTAACCAGATGAGCATCGTGCCCGGTCTGTACACACAGAACAAGGGCTACTAAAAAGTAACCAATCATTTGACATAAAGAAAGCACTGTCAATCCTAAATAAAAGGAATGACGGTGCTTTTTTAACTTAAAACTATCTGATAATATGAAGAAGAAACAAATCATCACCATGGCTCTGGCCGTCTTTACGCTCAGCATGAATGGCCAAAACATCCCAACTATTGAAACAGGCAAGAACATGCCCAACCAATGGATAGACCGCGACACGGGTCACCGCGTGGTGCGACTCATCAACCGCAAGGGCGACAACTCTAGTTTTTACTTTCACAACAATCCCTTTGTGGGCAACGAAATGGTATTCAACGGCAGCAACGGTGAGGGCAAGGAGCGTGATAGCCAGGTGTTTGCCGTCAACCTGAAGACCGGTGCCTACAGGCAAATAACTCACGAACCCTATCCCGTAAGAACAGAAATAGCATGCAACAAGACGCAAGAGATATTCTATCAGCATGCCGACAGTGTGTTTGCCATGAACATTATGAATGGCGAAAAACGGCTCATCACCGTGCTGAAGGCCAACAACGGTCACGGCTCCATAGCCTGCGTGAACTGCGACGGCACGCTGCTGGCAGGCACCTACAGCACAAAAGAGGAAGAAGAACTATTCCGTAAATATCCCGAACGACACGACTGGTTCAACATGCTGACCGAACATCCCTACCAGAGATGGCTCTTCACCATAGACACCAAGACCGGCAAGGTGAACCGCTTCTATACAGAAGTGGCATGGCTCAACCACCTGCAGTTCTCGCCCACAGACCCTGAGCTGCTCATGTTCTGCCATGAAGGGCAATGGCATAAGGTAGACCGCATCTGGACCATTAACGTCAGGGATGGCAAGCCCAGGCTCATGCACAAGCGCACCATGAACATGGAGATAGCCGGACACGAGTGGTTCGGAAACCTGGGCAAGTATATATACTTTGATTTGCAGAAACCTAAGTCGAAGAACTTCTTCGTAGGACGGGTTGACATCGCTACAGGTGAAGAGAAAGACTTTGCCATCAAACGTGAGGAATGGTCGGTGCACTTCACCACGTCATGGGGCGAGAAATTCCTTATCGGCGATGGTGGAAGTCCCACATCCGTGGCTCACAACGACCAGAACCAATGGATTTTCCGGTTCGACTATGATGGTGACCATCTTAAGACCACCAAGCTAGTAAACATGAAGAACCATGACTATCGCCTGGAACCGAATGTGCATGTCACACCGGATAACAAATGGGTTATCTTCAGGGCTAACTTCGAGGGTCATACCGACATGTATGCCGTTGAGCTTTAGCACGAATTTGATTCTATACACACTCGAAACACATGGAGAGGCGTCCCGCAAGGATGCCCCTTTTTGTTTGGATGAATAACAAGTGCTATAAAAGTCTGGATAGAAACGAACTCAAAGAAAGCTTACAGTAGACCAAGAGGGCAGTGGAGTGCAAAGCTTCATGGGCATAATGTAGAGCCCATCTTGCACATAAACACACTCATCTACAATGCATTATGTAGCATCTTCAGCTCATAAACCGGGTGAGATGTGGGTGAAATGTGGGTGGAATGCCATCTATGACACCCTTTCTTCTATCTCGTTGATATATAATGATTTAAGATTTGGGTGGAATGGGTGGAATATCTAAACCACATTTTTTTCTTATAGTGTGATAAAAAGCGCAAAGCTAAGCAAAAAATATAATTTGATACAACGTCTTTCAACTACACAAGTTAGAATATAAAAGCCGGAACTTTACTGCCCCGGCTTTATTCTGTGTGTTGGTAGGGACGATCGGGCTCGAACCGATGCCAAAGGTTGGCCTCTAATGTCAGATAAATAGCCAAAGGTGCATTAATATACTCACTTCATGCACTTTTTGGGGGTTTGCTAAAATGTCTTTTCAGAAGAATGACAGTATTATTCGTCGCTTATTTTAGAGGTATAGTTCCAAACCAAATTCTCCGGTCTACAAGGATAATATCTGTCTAATTGCGCACCACTCAAATCATAAAGGAAGTGTATCAAATATGTTGTGCCGTTAAAAATTTTATCCCCATCCTCTTGTGGCTCATCGGAGTACCAACCTAATTTCTTTGCAAAATAGCCAGCGGTAAAAAGACCCATGTCTTTTTTCTCTGGATTTGGTTTCTTGGGGATAATTAAATCTTCAGCTCTATAAGAATTCAAGGTTTTTGTAACGGCTATTATTTCAACAAAGTAAGTTCCACCTGGTAGCCCTGCACCAATAACAATAGGACTCGTACTACTATAGTTAACTTTTGTTTTACCAGAACTTACAGACTTACTTGTATAACCATAACCTACCATGGCTTGAGCATCATTAGACCCAGCTAAATCCATTTTTGTATCGTTGTTCTGGAAATCATGATGTCCCCACATTATCGAGTCTGGAATAGCGATGCCATTTTCAGAAGAGTTTTCATTATGCTGTTCTATCTGACAAGAAGGCATGTTGTAAATTTCCTGCTGATCGTCTATGTCTGATGAGCATGAAGAGTTGAGCGATAAAAAGCTCAAAGCACTGACTGTAGTAAGTAAAAAATGTTTCATGTTTTTATTCTTTATCTTAAATAATAATGCCATTCCAGGTCATAAGGCGAACAAGGATAATATATATCTATCTTATTGCCCCTTTGGTCATAGCCTATATAATAAATAATCGTCCAACAGTTGCCAGTTATACCATCTATGGTTTCAATTTCTACACCTCCTGTATAACCTATGATATTCTTTCCCTGAAGGTGTTTGTCCTCTGGAGCAATATACAAGAACCCCATGTGATGTTCTTTAGAAGGAACATACGGAAAAGCGAAGATATGTCTTGTTCTCGTTCGAGGAATATAATTAGAATACATTATTTTCTTCGCAATATAGATGGAATCTGTGGATAACCCATACTTCTTACACCAATCGCCAAGCCTTACCTTATACCAGTAACGGGCGGCCATCGTGTCAACATAACGATAAAGAGTCTCCTTCTGAACATAAGAATCCAAATCGCTTGGGATGTCAGGAATGACAGAATCCACCTTTAAATTGATAAGGGTGTCTTTCCTAACCTTGATAGGGCCGCTGCTCGTAGATATAAACTCATATCTAGAGTTATAGTCAGAGTCATCTTTTGTGCAACTCCCGGCTATACAAACCAATACCGCTATAAATAAAGTGAATAAGCAGTTTCTGATTAATTCAATGACAAATTTGTTGTTTTTCCCCATGTGATTCTTTTTGTTTTTGCAAATATAAGCATAAAATCTCATTTAATTAAAGATGTTTTATAGTTATTTGTTCGTAAAAGAGAAAAAAGCTGACCTATGTCAATTAGTGCTTACGAACCAGTAACAAAATTAATATACTGTTCAAGAAGGAAGTGGCATAAAAATACGGTTTCCATTGATAACTGCTCCGATTTTGCTTAAAACAAAGAAGCCGGAACAATATGTTCCAGCTTCTTTCTGCTCTTAGGTAGGGACGATCGGGCTCGAACCGATGACCTCTGCAATGTGACTGCAGCGCTCTAAACCAACTGGGCTACGCCCCTATTCTTGTTTTGACAGTGCAAAAGTATAAAAAATATCACTAACAACCAAACTTTCTGAGAGAAAAAAGTAAAAACATGGCACAAAGTACTTGCGTAAATGAAAATAATGAGCTAACTTTGGCAGCCTATGAATGAACAGATGAACCAACAGAAAGCCATAGCAGCCATGACGCGAGCCTTCTTCGACGGCTTTTTTACCGGACTTACCGAAGGCACTTATCCTGACAGTTACAAACAGGCTGACCGACGAATGGTGAAGCAATTAGTTGCCGCACAGTATGAGCACACTGCACAACACTTCACCCATGTAATGATGCCATTGCTCATGGCCATAACGTTTGATAATTATGACCAGGCTGTTGAAGGGATGAGGCTGCACCACTTCAGCAAAGACACGCCCGTTAAGGTGCTCCTGCGTTATGCGTGCCGAACACGCGAAAACTTCCAGATACTCACGCATGAGTATCAAAGGCAACTTACATCGTTGCTTGAAGGACGTCTGATGAGCGTTTCAACACACCTCAGCGGACTGAAACTCACCAATGACACGCAACTTCTGAAGCCAGACAAGGCCATAAGGGGCGTTGTGAGAACCGTGATGCAGAGCTATGCGCACGGCATCAAGACCGCCAATCCTGACAAGCAGCACTTCAGACAGACTACTGTACTGAGACTGATGGTAAACGGCATGACGGCCCTCACGCACCAAATGTTCGACGACCCATGGCAAGACGCCGATAAGTTGGGCCTCGAAGGCGTCTACCTAAAAGCATGTGGAAAGCCAGAATATTTTGAACTGCTTACGCAAGAAATGGACCAGGCCTACCAAGACCTGATGTAAGCCCGGTCCAGACGCTACTACTCTGCCGTTCCAACTTTCTTAAGCCATGCCGGATAAGCCTTCAACACAGCTGCAGGTGCATTGGTATACCATCCATAACCCGCGCGGCGCTCACGCTCTATGTCATAAACGCTACTATGTTTCACACCGTCGCGACCGCAGAAGAAAGGCTTCTGTGTGCTGAGGTCATAGAAACGGGCCCAAAGAACATTGCCTTCTGAGGGCACAACACGCATATCATTCATGCCTTGTGCGTTGCGAAAATGCTCTGTAGCAATATTCCTTATCTCATGCGAACGGAAGAATGCCACAGCACCTTTTACGGCATCAATGACACGCTGTGAAGGATGATCAATATTCATAAGCAACTGAACGATGCCAACCGACTCAGCCCCGCTAAACGAAGGCAGCTCGTAAGCTCTGGCAGAGGCGGGCTGCAATGTCAGTTCGTCGTGCTGGGCACACCACACTGTGGGCTTGCCGTCTACTATGATTTGCGTATTGAGGATGCATTCTACACCCTTGTCGAAAGCTGCTTGGCACCGCTCACGTAGCTTCTTGTCCAACTTCAGCGGTGCATAGAAAGCATCGTTTTCTGCAATAGCCTTAAGCACATCCATCACATTCACCATGGCATTGTCATTATATGTGATATGTGTGGAATAGTCTAAGCCATTGTCAATATTCTTCTTGGGCCAGTATTGTGGCCACCCCCCATTAACATACTGCGCGTTGAGCAGATATTCAACTGCATGAATGAATGCTTTGCGCCAGTTGGACTGTGCTTTATAACGGTATACATGCGCAAGAAATTTCATCTCTTGTGTGGTAGACTCGTTATCAATGGTTGGTCCGTTCAGGCTTTTCTTCAGCTCTGCCATCTGTTCGGGTGTATACTTGAAGTGGTAATTAATGTTTTTGGCCCATCCACCCGATGGTGCCTGATAATAGATGATGCGTGTGGCAATGTCCTGAGCCTCCTTTGATGCATAGAAGCTTTCCGGCATGAAACGCGACACACGTCTCCAGCTCATACGTTGCACATCTGTTTCGCCTTTGTTGCCTCGCTTAGCACCCAACTGACGAAGCCAATCAGCCAGTTCGGTTGTCCAGTCTTGTTTCCACTTAAATTCGTTCTTAAATCCCCATCCGTGGCCTCCATCGGGGTAGATATGCAGTTCGGCCGCCACGCCATGGTCTACCAAGGCCGAATAATATGCCAGCGGAGACTTTAAGCCAACCACATGGTCGTCGCCACTCATAACGATGAAAGCAGGGGGAGTGAGCGAATCTACATGGGCTGCATTATCATATAAACGCAAAAGGTCTTGCGATGGATGAGCACCCAGCAGCTGTTGTGTGCTGCCATGATGACACTGCATATCGGTTACGGGATATAGCAACACCTGAAAGTCGGGCTTGGTATCTGCCGTATAATGTGTGGCCAGAGTTGAAGCCAAGTGCCCACCTGCCGAAGCTCCCATGATGCCAATGCGAGTCACGCCCCACTCAGCAGCATGTTGCCTCATGATGCGCATGGCCTGCATAGCATCGGCCAATGGCACACTGGCATGACCGTTTGGCATACGATATTTCAGTACGGCAAACGTTATGCCCATCTTGTTCATCCACTCCGCCATGTCATAACCTTCATGGCTCATCGCAAGCCTCACGTAGCCTCCCCCCGGACAGGCGATAATAGCTGTGCCATTGGGATAATAGCCGGGATATACGGTTAGTGTGGCATCTGTTACATTCGCAACTCTACCGCCTTCAAGCTGCACCTCTGGCCCCGCCAGTCCATTACTTTCAGGTGCGCCATTAGGCCAAAGGTGAAAAACGAGTGAGTCGGCAGTGCGTGCAGACAACAAAGATGTTACGAAGAGCATCGACAATAAAGCAAATAATCTGTTCATGATTTGGTTTTTAGTTTGTTTCTTACATTGCAAAGGTAAGAATTTCTTTTGAGAAAAACAAAAAAGGCACCCTTATCAGATGCCCTTTAACCCAACTTGCAGCTTTTAGTTCACACGGCATGCCGAACTCTTAAAGTTTGTCAACAGAAGGAAAGCAGAATTGCATGGCAGGAAGTAATGAGAATAGTCAGTACACAGATAGTCGTAAGTACTATCGCAAAGCGGATCGACGGTAACCAGATTGAAGTACGGCAGTGAACAGAGCCCGAGAAACAGTTCTCTGATTTGTACAAGAAACTCGACTTGACCTCTCCTCCCTTAAAGCGAAGGCGAAAAATTTGTGTGGTACATTTTTCTGAACTCAAAAAAAAACGATACTTGAGAATCAAAGAATTATACACATATAGGCTGCAAGTTGGGTTAAGGCATATCTTTACATGCCTCCTGCCGAGCGAAAGCAATTGGTAGACATGCCATATCTTTTGAGAAGAACGAGAAGAAGTACAACGACTCACTCAGACTGTTAGGGTTTGTCGCCATTGTAACACTCGGGCTGGATCTGACATCCCCCACAAGCTCTAGCCCACTACAAATTGAGAGACAAGCAGGAGAAGTACTTCCAGCAGATGAAGACGGAGATGTGCTCTGACAGACAGCGGAATTGGAGTGAGGACGGCAAGACCGGCAGGCTGTTCGTCTTGTTCGTCGGACTTGTCATCGGATCATATTTCAGACACATCTGGAAGACAACAGACCTTCACAGCATGTTCGCCTCTTCGCTGAACATGCTTGACGAAATGAGGAACATAAGATGTATTGAGCGACAGGGGCATGCCACTAAGATAACACCTTTTGTCGGGAAGCAGGTAGAGATTGCAAAGGTTTTTGGGCTTGACATCCCAGTCGGGTGTGAACCGGGATACAAGTCGAAAAAGGTGGGAGAAAAAGAGGAAGACCTAAGAAAAACGAGTCTTAGAAGGTTATCGCTACAAATTAATTGAAAACTCAGATTACTGATGTCATTTATTTTGCTAACCGCCTGTTTCTTATCAGAATTCTGAAATAAGGACATTTGCCGTTAATTTGCAAGTCCTTGCCGTCATCTCCTTTGCGGAATCTGACAATTTCAAACTGCTCTGGATTGTACTTGTGTAAAAAAGTTATAGGCACACCCATCAAGCCATTATAATCCCTTGGAATATCTTGCGTTCGATTCACATTGATACCATCACAGTTGTCATACTTAGGATAGGAAGACTCGTTGCCTTGATAAGTTTTTGTCAAAATAATATCCTCATATCTCTGATCAAGAGCAAGGTTGGTAAGCCATAAACAACCATTTGTTGCAATAATTGTTTGACCTTGGTCGTTAATACTAACTTCCGTGCCATAACGTGCATAATAATCGGGGACAATAAAACCAGAGATACCTCGTCCAAGATTAACTCCAAGCCATGCTTTGTCATGCTGAATCAGTTCAAAAATCTCTTTATAAGTAATTGCGTTCACGTTACCAATAACAAGGAACTGCTTTCCGTATTTCACTATTTGAGAAATGAACTCTCTAAATAATGAAAAGGGTGGATTTGTGACGACGATATCTGCTTGCTGCAATAACTCTTTACATTCCCTGCTGCGAAAATCTCCATCGCCCTTGAAGTAATGAACTTTTTCTGTGTCTAAGTTACCTTTATAAATACAGTAAAAAGCTTTCTCTTTCGGTACATTATCAAACAAATCATGCGACTGATCTATGTAACAAGAAGCTATTAATGCCTTAAGACCGAGTGTGTCAAAGTTCTCTTTGAAGTAGCGGTAGAAGTTGCTAACGCGAGCATCATCGCAATTACAGTAAACGACCTTTTCATGAAAACAATCCGTGTAATGCTGCAATTCACGTTCTATATCACAAAACTGAGTGTAAAATTCATCGCTCTTCGATTTTCTTGCTTTTTGAAGAAGTTCGTTTGTCGCCTGTCGTACCATGATTAATTGTTTGTTAACTGCTTGAATAAATCACTACCTAACATCTGTAACGAAGTTTCTGCAACGTCCAGCATAATCTCAAACATGTCACCTTTATCCCAACTTTCGCCATCGCCTTGCGTATAGATTGAAGCAGCTTGAAGCATGATGGTTTTGTCTTTGGGCTTTACAAACATATTTTTGCAAAGATTGGTATTAATAGGCATACCATAATTGGCAGCTGTGAGTCGGTCAAGTCGGTTCAGCATACCCGAATTGTATTCAAGTGTAACAACTCTTCCATCAGGACGGGTAACGTGAATGGTTTGAGTAAGGAAGTTTGTTCCTTCAAGAAAAAGGACATAAGGGAAGTAGGATTCCGCGAGCATGAAATTCGCGATTTCTGAAATGTTCTTGTGTGAACGCTCAATAGCATTGCCAGCTTCCATCAAATCCTGATCGTTATTAGCACCAACGAGTTTACCTTTCTCAATGTTCTCTTTGTCCTTGCCTTGGTGTTTCGCCTCAGAAACAAGTACCACTCTCCAATCGTCATTATCGTCCTTTACTACAATTAATCCACCATCAGGAATGATTCTAGCATTAGAGACAAATAAGGTCTGACCAAGATATGGGTCAACCTTTTGTAAAGCTTCATTAATCTTGGATTTTTCGATACTATTCCAATAATCAAAGGTCAACTGGGGGTATTTGTTGCTGAGGTAATCTTTCACACGATGCGAAACATCACCTACCGTTTTGTCATGAATCTGGGCTTGCTGACAGAAAATGCCAACTTGTCCATGACGAGCTTTTTGCTGAGTAGTAAGTCTTGAAGACTGATTTTTCTTTGCCATATTATTTTGTAATCCTTATATCCGCACCCCAATAGTCTTTAGTATTTTATAACGTACTGAGCAACAAAAAGTTGCTCAGGATTTGGCCATGTCAAAAAAATCACTTAACTTAGTGGTGCAAAAAAATAGC
>CABVAZ010000010.1:0-78461 GCA_902496445.1 uncultured Prevotella sp.
CATCAGTTGTAGTGGCCGCGCCTTGTGCCGGCCTCGCACCAGTCATCCCAACAGCCCGTAGGTTAGGATGTGGTTTTAATGCAGTGCAGAAGACATATATTGAAAGATGAAAGATTAAAAGACACAGTAGAACCACACCCTAAATGTGTTGACGCTTCACGGTGCGTCCCTACTTTAGGGTGTGTGTAGGTGTTGCTCTTAATTAGATCAGCGGTATGCCGGCCTGCTGACACTCAGTCCTCATGCTCTCCGGCCATATACTGGCCTGTATCTCACCGATGTGAGCTTTGTGCAACATCACCATGCAGAGTCGGCTCTGGCCTATGCCGCCTCCTATGCTCAGAGGCAGCTCGCCTTGCAGCAAGCGACGGTGAAAATAAAGATTGGCGCGCTGCTCTTGTCCCTCGATGGCCAACTGGCGCAAGAGACTCTCCCGGTCTACGCGGATGCCCATAGACGACAGTTCGAGGCTGCGCCCCAGCACGGGATACCATATCAGGATATCTCCGTTGAGCCCGGCTTTTCCATTCTCGGCTACCGTAGACCAGTCATCATAGTCTGGGGCCCGGCCGTCGTGTTTCTTGCCGTCGCTCAATTTGCCTCCTATGCCTTCCACAAACACGGCGCCATATTCGCGGCAGGCAGCATCCTCACGCTCTTTGGGCGAGAGATGGGGGTAACGCTGCAGTAGGTCTTCGCTGTGCATGAAATGTATGTCCTTGGGCAGGAAGGGCTTTATTTGCGGATAATACTCGCACGTGAGATACTCCGTTCGGAGAATGGCCGAATAGATGCGCCTCACGGTTTGCTCGAGATGGCACACGGTGCGCTGCTCGGGTGTGATGACGGCCTCCCAGTCCCACTGGTCTACGTAGAGCGAGTGTATATTGTCAAGCTCCTCATCGGCTCGTATGGCGTTCATGTCGGTGTAGATGCCGTAGCCGGGCTGTATGCCGCAGTCGGCCAGCGTGAGCCTCTTCCATTTGGCCAGCGAGTGCACCACTTCGGCTGTTGCTCCGTCCATGTCCTTGATGTTGAACGACACGGGTCGCTCCACGCCGTTCAGATCGTCGTTGATGCCTAGCCCCTTGAGCACAAAGAGAGGCGCCGTGACGCGTCTGAGACGAAGCTCGGTTGAGAGATTTTGCTGAAAGAAGTCTTTGATGAGCTTGATGCTAAGCTCCGTTTGGTGCTTGTCAAGCAATGCATGATAATTCTTGGGTATTACGAGTTTGCTCATGTTCTGTTTGTTGTTGATTGTTTATTTTGTTTCTAATGGGTTTGCAAAGTTACTTATTTATTATTTAGTTGCAAGCATTATTTCTATTTTTCTTGTCTTTTAGTTATATTTTTCATGTTTTTTATGCCATTTGCAATTTTTATTCACGCTGAAGCTAACACTATGTCTGTTGCTGGGACACAAAAAAAGTGCCGCTCCGCTGTGGGGGCGACACCTCAATGATTATTTTTCAGCCTACTTGCCTATCGGCGTATGAGCTTGCCTGTGGCAGCGCTCTTCACGGTGAGGCGGTTGGCAAATCCGAAGCTTGCCTTGGGCTTGAGCAGCATCTGCCCGGTGCCCTGCGCCTTGGCGTTTGAAGTGTTGACGCGCTCGAAGTCGAAGAGAATGACATCTGATGTGTTGGTACCAATCATGTAGCCATTGAAGAGGTCTTTCTTCTCTTTGGTGTCATATCCCAAGAAGAAGCCGTGACCGTCGGTCGAGGCACCGGCATCTAACACAAATACGGAGCCGGTGTTGTTGTAACGGATGTAGATATTGGCCGACTCTTGCCCGTCTTTTGTCACCACGCTGTTTTCGTCTACATACCATGTGAACTTGAGCGTCTGGCTGATGGGCCTGCCGTTGCTGTCGTAGGCAATGTTGCCTTTCTCGTCAAGGGCATAGTCGGTTTCCGTACCGTTACCGCTGAGCGAGTTGGCATTGCTGCCATACTGGTAGAATTCCATGTCGGTGAAGTAGGTTTCCGTTACGCGTTGCTTCGACTGGTCGTCAAGGTAGGTGTATTGCATGTTGCCCTGCCAGTCGCCGCAGAGCGTCTGAGCCTCCAGCAGCAGGCGGTCGTTGGTAGAGCCGTACTCGTCGTTGTAGTTATTGTTCCAGCTCCAGTTGTCGTAATAGTCGTTCCAATAATAAGGATCATAATAGTAATCATCCCAATCGTCCAAGTCGTCATCACAACCGGCCAGTGCCAGCGGTGCGGCCACGACAGCCATCGCCGCCAAGAATTTAGTAATTGTCTTCATATCGCACATATTTTTTGATTGTTCTTATCTTTTTCATGCGCAAAGATAAGCTATTATCTTTTAAGAAACAAAGATATTTTCCCTATTTTATGTAGGATTTTCCCTACAAGTGCTGTCAGCACGCTAAAAACATTGCCCCCGCAAAGAGCAATTTAGTACTTTTAAGACAAAAATTCATGTTGTTTTGAATTTAAATTTGTAATTTTGCAAATAATCAATTCAGATCATTATATATATAAAGTAAAGAAGATGAAAACAGTTTATGATTTCACTGTAAAAGACAGGAAAGGCAATCAAGTGTCTCTCAAGGAGTATGCCAACGAAGTGCTGCTGATAGTTAACACCGCCACAAAGTGCGGCTTCACTCCCACCTACACCGAGTTGGAGAAGCTTTACGAGAAATATCATTCTCAGGGTTTCGAGATTCTGGACTTCCCTTGCAACCAGTTCGGCCAGCAGGCTCCGGGCACCGACGAGAGCATACACAGTTTCTGCAAGCTGAACTATGGCACTGAGTTTCCTCAGTTCAAGAAGATTAAGGTGAACGGAGAGGATGCCGAGCCCCTGTATAAATTTCTGAAAGAGCAGAAAGGATTTGCCGGTTGGGACGAGACGCATCCCATCTACCCCATCCTGGACAAGATGCTCTCTGAGGCCGACCCCAACTACAAGGAGAGCCCGGAGATAAAATGGAACTTCACCAAGTTTCTTATCAACAAGAAGGGCCAGGTGGTGGCACGCTTCGAGCCCACTGAGAAGATAGAGCACATTGCCAAGGAGATAGAGAAGCTTCTGGCCGAATAAACCTAAGCCCATAAGCTCATGGAAAGAACAAAATGCCTCATCATAGGCTCCGGTCCGGCAGGCTATACAGCTGCCATCTATGCCGGAAGAGCCAACCTGAGCCCCGTACTCTACTGCGGAATGCAGATGGGCGGGCAGCTCACCACAACCACTGTGGTGGAGAACTTTCCCGGTTATCCCGACGGTGTGGATGCCAATCAGATGATGATGGATCTGCAGCAGCAGGCACGGCGCTTCGGAGCTGACATACGCGACGGCGTGATAACCAAGGCCGACCTCAGCAAGAGGCCCTTCACCCTGACTACCGACAGGGGCGACGAGCTGCAGGCCGACAGCGTGATCATCGCTACGGGAGCATCAGCCAAGTATCTAGGCTTGCCCGACGAAGAGAAATACAAGGGCGAGGGCGTATCGGCCTGCGCCACATGCGACGGCTTCTTCTACCGCAAGAAGGTGGTGGCCGTGGTGGGAGGCGGCGACACAGCCTGCGAGGAAGCCTCTTATCTGGCTCAACTGTGCAGCAAGGTGTATATGATTGTGCGCAAGCCCTATCTGCGCGCCTCTGACATTATGAAGAAGCGCGTGCAAGACAACGCCAAGATAGAGATACTCTTTGAGCACAACGCCACAGGACTCTACGGCGACAACGGCGTGCAGGGCGTGCATCTGGTGAAGCGCAAGGGCGAGCCCGACGAGCAGCACTACGATCTGCCCATCGACGGCTTCTTCCTGGCCATCGGGCATAAGCCCAACACCGACGTGTTCAGAGACAGCCTGAAGCTAGACGGGCAAGGCTACATCGTAACGCAGCCCGGCTCTACACAGACCAGCGTAGAGGGCGTGTTCGCCGCAGGCGATTGCGCCGACCCGCATTACCAGCAAGCCATCGTGGCTGCCGGCACGGGATGCATGGCCGCACTAGACGCGCAGCACTACTTGCAGAGCCTGGGCTAAGCTCGCCTAGCTCATTAGCAACAGAACTACCAGGCGCAGAACAACAAGCGCAGCATAAACCAACAAGAGGGGGCAGGCTTTCACGGCTTGCCCCCTTACTTTGCCCATACCCGGACATCCCTATTAGTCTTGGCCATACACAGCCACACAGGACCATTACATGCCGTCAGCCTCTGCCGGCGCCACAACAAGAAGGCGAGGCAGTGGCACACATCAAGTTATTATTTGACGCTTCTCATTTTGATAATTAAGGAAAAACAAGTAACTTTGAAGCCGAAAACAGCTACATAGCATAAATAAATCTATCGAAGCAATCTGTTTCTCTGATCTTATTTAAAGCCACACTGCGTCCGTGTTGATGAATAGCTGCTCCACAACGCACCACTGGGTTGAGTGATTTCATGACAGGGACAAATCCGGAGGCCAACATTTTGCAGGCTCCGGACATAATATAATACCAAAAACCGAAGTGGTGCCCAAACGTGTATGAAGAAAAAAATTATTCTTTGTTGTTTATTCATCGTTGGCTGTCAGATACTCTCGGCCCAACGTGTGCTTTACATCGGCGACTCAGTGACAGACGGCGGATGGGGACGAAGCGGGGGCAGCATGATGCCTTCAGAAAAGCGTAACCATACCGACTTGAACCACATCTACGGACACAGCTACATGATGCTTTGCGCGGCCCATTATCTCAGCACGCAGCCTTTCAGCGGACTGCAATTCTTTAACAGAGGCATTTCAGGATATACTCTTGCCGATTTGGAAGCACGGTGGGATAAAGATGTCAGAGACCTTCACCCCGACATTCTCTCCATACTTATAGGCACAAACGATGTGGGCCAATGGTTGAAGGATCATCCTACAGACGAGAGCTTCAATTATCAGGATTGGGAAAGCAGATACCGTACTTATGTGCAAAAATCAAAGGCACTGAACAGCAACCTGAAGCTTATGCTGGGCACGCCATTCATCGCAAAGACCACATCGGCAGCAAGACAGCACATGACAGACAAGCTAGCTGCCATTGTGCGAAAGATAGCCAAAGAAGAACACGCCATCTGTATACCTTACGACAGTCTGTTCAATCAGCTACAGCGACGTCAGCCCAACGACCGTTACTGGATATGGGACGGCGTACATCCCACGGCAGCCGGGCACCAGCAGATGGCCAATCTGTGGATAAGCAAAGCCACTGAAGCCGGACTGCTGCTTGCTGGAGGTGACAACCGTGTAACCATCCCTGTGAGCCGACAGCAGTTAGAGCAATCGCCCGCAGGACCCTTTGAGGCAACCTGGGAGTCGTTGGAACAGAACTACCACACGCCAAAGTGGTTTATGGACGCCAAATTCGGCATTTTTATTCATTGGGGTGTATACAGTGTGCCAGCAGCAGGCAGTGAGTGGTATGCCAAACACATGTATAATGCCATGAGTGACTACCACCGGCAACACTGGGGAAAGCAGAACAAGTTCGGATACAAAGATTTTATACCGATGTTCAAGGCCGAAAAGTTTGATCCGAAAGCATGGGCAGAACTGTTCCGCAAAGCTGGGGCTCGTTATGTCATACCTACAGCCGAGCATCACGACGGCTTTGCTATGTACGACAGCAAACTGACACGATGGAACGCCAAGCAGATGGGACCCAAACGAGATGTAATAGGCGAGCTGGCCGAAGCTGTGCGAGCCGAGGGTATGAAATTTGGGGTATCGAACCACCGTATAGAGAATTGGGATTTCATGTATCCCAGTCAATTGCCCAACGACTCCACCGACCTCTTCTTGCCGGAATATGCAGACCTGTACGGTCCGCCTCAGCAGCCCACTCAGCAGAGCGGCATGGGGCCCAAGGCTATGCCGACCGCAGTACGAGGAGGGGCTACCGAAGCCGTTATCAACGAAGCTGCCGAGGAAGGACGGCATCCGCAAAGCGATGCCTTTCTGAATGAATGGCAGTTACGCACAATGGAGATTATCGATAAGTATCATCCCGACCTGATTTATTTCGACAACGGAATAAACTACCGATCACTTGATCCATGGAAGCTGCGCCTGGCACGTTACTATTACAACAGCGCTTACCAGTGGAAGAAAGAGGTCAGCATACAATCGAAAAGCCGTGCCTATCTTGCGGGCAGCATCATTGACTTCGAACGTGAGAGCCGTGCACCTCGCAAGCCTTATGGCCGCTACTGGCAGGTGGACGACCCCATTGGCAATAAGTTCGGATACATAGAGGGACTTAAATTGCAGAATGCCGACGGCATTATCCGCAACCTTGTGGACAACGTTGCTTGTGGTGGAAACCTCTGCCTGAATGTTTCGCCCAAGAGCGACGGCACAATTCCGAAAGACCAACAGCAGATACTGCTGAAAATAGGCAAGTGGCTTCACACCTATGGTGAAGGCATTTATGCCACACGCCCCTACCAGACAGCTATAGAGAATAATATCCGGCTCACCTGCAAGGATGGTATCATCTATGCCTTCGTCCTGCGATGGGACGGCAAACCATTTACCATACATTGCATTGATGGCAGTAAAGTTAAGAGCATCACTTGCCTGACAGACGGAAAGAAGGTGAAATTCAAGAATCATGCGGGTGAAATTCGGGTAGAAGCCACAGGCTCTGCAACTAATGCCGCGGTAGGATTCAGAATAAAGCCAAAGAAGTGAAGAGAGCGCAAGCCCAATAACCCTACATGAGTTACTTGCTTAAAAACCACGAATTGGCGTAAATCGCACAGCAAAGAGCACCAAGGAATATGCTATTTGATTACATCCACAGCAGGGCGTGGCTATTACTATTAGCCGCGCCCGCTTTGTGCAGATGGGTGCATTACAGCAAGACGAGGACCTGTCATGGGTAAGATGTTGGTGTGCATCGTTGAATAATCATCAAGACGGCTATGCTCATTGCGCTCATAAACTTACCCATGGCCTGCACAAAGCCCTCCAACCATAGCTGTCAGTAACCTAACTTGAATAACTAAAAGGTGGCAAGCCGGTAAGCCTAACCCCGATGCAATTTAAAAGAAAGTATTCTTAAGTAGAAAGAAAGATTGGTAAGACTTCATCGCCTTACAATCTTTCCTGACTTCATCACTTTTTATTAAGATAAAATACTACTCTTGATAATCAGTCACTTACAAGAAAATTCGGATAATTTTGGACCTATAGGTCAAACAATCACTTGGGAATTCAGCTTCTTGACTTTGATGTTTTTTCGCGAAAGGAGAAAGAACTATAAAACAAGAATGCCTATTTTGCATGGCGAAAAAGCCCTTTCAACTAACTGATATAGGCACTTTCGCAACGCAAAAAAGGCATTATTACTTTTGGGGATAAAAGTCAGATGAATACCACAGCTACGCTCCGACACTTTCATGGCCGTGCCCGGCAATGGCTTGCGTAAGCCATAGGCCAGCGAAAGTCATCATGCCATTGATGAGAAGCATCTCATATCCAAAGGTATAGCCCAGCCAGCGCTCTGACACATAGGCCACCACAATACAGACAAGCGGGGAGGCAATGGCTACATAAGGCACCCAACGGTCGGCCACACTCTTGCGGGTGAACAGTCCGTAGGCAAACATGCCCAACAACGGACCATAGGTATAGGCGCAAAGGGTGTAGACGGCATCGATGAGACTGGTGGAGTTGAAAGCGTCGAAAGCCACGATGAACAGGGCAAAGCACAGGGCTATGAGCAAGTGGGCGCGCTTGCGCAGCCGCTCATCGTCTGCCCTTCGGCACACGTCCACACAGAAGCTGGTGGTGAGAGACGTAAGAGCCGAGTCGGCACTGGAGAAGCATGCCGCCACAATGCCCACCACAAACAGCACCTGAGCCACTGGCCCAAGCGTTCCACCGGCTGCGAACATGAGCATCATGTCGTCGCTTTTAGCGGGCAGGGGCATACCCATCTTGCCCGACAGCAGCACCAGCAGCACGCCAAGAGCAAGCAGCAGCAGGTTGACGGGCAGGAAAGCAAAGCCATAGGCGCACATGTCTTTCTGCGCGTCACGAAGCGACTTGCAGGTGAGATTCTTCTGCATCATATCCTGATCCAAGCCTGTCATCACAATAACCACGAACATGCCGGAAAGAAACTGCTTGAAGAAGTTTTGCGTACTGGCCATATCCGTGAAGACAAATATGCGCGAATGGCTGTCGGCTGCGATGGCACTTATTGCCTGGGGCACTGACATGTTGAGCTGGCTCATCACCTGCCACACGATGAGAAGGAGGGCTGCCAACATACAGAACGTTTGAAACACATCGGTGAAAACCAGGGTGCGGATGCCGCCACGGCGCGTATAGAGCCAGATGAGTATGACCAGCACACCCACAGTGACGGGAAAGGGCACACCAAACGACTGCAAGAAGTAATGCTGCAAGATGGCGCACACCACATAAAACTTGACGGCTGAGCCCGTGAGCTTGGACAGAAAGAAGAAGCCTGAGCCCGTAAGATAGGACTTGCGCCCCAGTCTATGGCGCAGATAGGTGTATATCGTGGTGAGCCGCAACTTATAATACACCGGCAGAAGAACGAATGCCACGGCAAAATAGCCGGGAATGAAGCCCAGACACATTTGCAAATAGGTCATCTGTGTGTTGAGCACCATGCCGGGAACAGACACAAACGTAACGCCTGATATGGAGGCACCTATCATGCCAAAGGCCACCATATACCACGGTGAGCGCCGCTCGGCGCGAAAAAAAGCATCGTTGCCGCCCGTACGCGTGATGGCATACGACAAGCCCAAGAGGCAAAGAAAATAGCCAACAATGGCCAAACAAACTATCATTGTGCCAGTAACGTGTTAAGATTATTCTTCTCTCCTACCACCCAAACGATGTCGCCGGCCTCGAAACGACGCGACGGCGGAACGGCAGAAAGCGACTGCTCGCCTTCTTCTACGCCCACAACCATACAGTTGTACTTATCGCGTATGCCACTCTCTGAGAGCGTCTTACCCTCAAACGAGCTGCCCGTGGTGACGATAAACTTGCGCAGCTTCATCTCCCTTTCCTCTATATCGGGGTCTTCCTCCACCACATTATCGCGCACGGCAGCGCCGAAAGCTGCCAGCTGACTGTCGTCGCCGATGACCTCGAGTCGGTCACCGGGAAACAAAACGGTAGAGCCATTGGGAATATTGATGCGCTGGCTGCCGCGCAAAATGCTGCTCACCAGCACGCCAAAGCGATTGCGAAAGCACAGGTCGCGCAGCGTTTGCCCCGCCCACTGTGTGTCTTCAGGCAGATCGAACGAGCCAAAGTGTATATCGCGGTCGAGCAAGTGATTGGCAAAGAGCGGCTTCTTACGGCCGTGCACCTGCGCTTCGATGTCGCGCGAACGCAAGTTTTGCACAAACAGCCGCTCCAGGCTGATGCTGCGGCGTTTGAGCCCACGGGATAGAATCATAAGTATGATGGCAGCCAAAGCAATGCTGAAGAGCAACGCTGGGGCGAAATGGGTGAGATAATTGCATACATAAAACACAAAGCCCATGGCAATGACGAGGCGCGCCAGCACGGTGGAGATGAGCGGCAGACGATTGAGACGCCTGGCTACCCAAAGCTGCCGGAACTCTTCTGAGTGGTTCTTCTTCATGACGATGGAGCGCAAGAAGGGCGAGATGAGTGCCACGGTGAGCACGCCGCACAGGGCATTGGCCAAGCCAGGGCTGAGCCAATGGCGCGCAAAAGGCAGAAACATGGTGAACATAACCCCGATGACGGCCGCCGAGAGTATGCCATAGATGAGTGTGTTGACAAGCATGGCACGTACCAGCTGGCGCCACAGATGGGCGTTGTTGTCGGCATCGGCCTCTACGCCCACGCGGGCATGGTTGAGCCTGCGCACCCATACGCGGGGCAGATGGCGCTCCAGCAAGCCATAGCAAGGTATGGCGGCACGTATCATGTAAGGGGTGAGAAAGGTGGTGACTACCGACACGGCCACCACAACGGGATAGAGATATTGGCTGATGACACCCAGCGAGAGTCCCAGCGACGCTATGATGAAGGCAAACTCACCTATCTGCGCCATGGAGAAACCGCACTGCATGGCATTGCGCAAGGGCTGGCCGCTGAGCAGAAAAGCCAACGAGCCAAACACTGCCTGCCCCAGCAGGATGGTGAGCACCAGCACAATGATGGGCACGGAATAAGACACGAGCACCTGAGGGTCTACCAGCATACCCACCGACACAAAGAATATGGCGCCAAAAAGATTCTTCACCGGTTCTACAAGCCTGATGATTTTGTCGGCCTCTACCGTCTCGGCAAGGATGGAACCCATGACAAACGCTCCGAAAGCCGAGCTGAAACCCACCTGCGTGGAGATGACCGCCATGAGGCAGCAGAGCCCCAGCGACACAATGAGCAGCGTCTCGCTGTTGATGAGCCGGCGCACGGAGCGCAGGAAGAGAGGTATGGCGAAGATGCCCGTAACAAACCACAGCACAAGGAAGAAGCCTATCTTCAGCACGCTTTGCAGCATCTGTGAGCCGTCGGGATTGCTGCCTCCGGCTATGGCAGAGAGCATCACCATCATGACAATGGCCAGAATATCCTCCAGAATGAGCACACTCATCACCATGCCAGCAAACTGTTGCTGGCGGAGGCCCATATCATCAAAAGCCTTATATATGATGGTGGTGGAGCTCATAGAGAGCATACCGCCAAGGAAGATACAGTCCATACGCTTCCAGCCAAAGGCGTGCCCCACCGTCATGCCCAGCGTTATCATGCACGTGATGATGATGCAGGCAGCTATGACGGGCGACGAGCCCATGCGCAGAATCTTCTTGATGGAGAAGTCGAGCCCTAAGGAGAAGAGCAGGAAGATAACCCCTATGTCGGCCCATGTCTGCACATCGGCACGGTCGAGCACCGACATGGTGTAAGGCATGTGGGGAGAAACAAGAAATCCGGCAACGATATAGCCCAAGACAATAGGCTGCTTGAGCTTGCGGAAAATAAGGGTTACAACGCCTGCCACTACAAGTATGAGCGCCAGATCTTTTACGAGTTCGGGGAGTTCTGCCATATTATAAGGTGTTTTGGATAATTGCGTGAAGCACTAAACAGCCCGTCTTGCACAGACACCATCGTCAAAGTGAAGGCTCTATAGCACAAAAGCACTCTCTCAAAAAAAGCTGTTGCCGTGCCACGCATACATCATGACACGGCAACATGCTATGTTCTTGTCTTTTCAAAGCCCTGCCCATGCAGATAGCATGAGCGTGCTTGCATACTGATTAGTTGTTGTATCCGGCCGTAAGCTCGCATATCTTTACGATGACCTGCATGGCCTTCTCCATCACCTGAATGGAGACAAACTCGTAAGGACCGTGGAAGTTTACGCCACCGGCAAAGATATTGGGGCAGGGCAACCCCTTGAAGCTGAGCTGCGCGCCGTCTGTACCGCCACGTATAGGCTCTACCTTTGGCGGAACGCCACACTCCTGCATAGCCTTGAGCACCAAGTCTATGACGTGCATGTTGGCATCTATCTTCTCCTTCATGTTATAATACTGGTCGTAGAGATTCAGTTCTACGGTGCCCTCACCATACTTCTCGTTGAGCTTCTTCACGCAATCGGTGATAAACTGCTTGCGTGCCATGAACTTGTCACGGTCGTGGTCGCGAATGATATACGACAGTTTGGCCTCTTCGCAATGGCCTTCTATACCCAGCAGATGATAGAATCCCTGATAGCCTTCGGTGGTTTCGGGTATCTCGTTGGCCGGTATCATGGCGTTGAGCTCGCAAGCCACGCGCGCGGCGTTAATCATCTTGCCCTTGGCATAACCTGTATGTACGCTCACGCCGTGCACCTTTATCTTAGCTGCAGCAGCGTTAAAGTTTTCATACTCCAAGTCGCCCAGGTCGCCGCCGTCCATGGTATAAGCCCATTGGCAGCCGAACTTCTGCACATTGAAGTGGTGTGCGCCCATGCCAATCTCCTCATCGGGATTGAAGGCCACGCGTATGTCACCGTGCTTGATGTCGTCGTGGTCGCGCAGATAGCACATAGCCTGCACTATCTCGGCTATGCCGGCCTTGTCGTCAGCGCCCAGCAGCGTTGTGCCGTCGGTCACTATGAGGTCTTCACCCTTATGAGCGAGCAGCTCAGGAAACATTTTTGGCGAAGAAACAATGCCCTCTGAGAGGGTGATGTCGCCTCCGTCATAATTCTTCACGATGCGTGCCTTGATGTTGGCGCCACTGGCATCCAGCGCAGTGTCATAGTGAGAGATGAAGCCTATTGTGGGAATATCCTTGCTAGTATTTGCGGGCAACGTGGCATATATGTATCCCATGTCGTCCATTTCTACATCTTTCAGCCCTTCCTGCACAAGCTCTTCCTTGAGATACTTGGCAAAGACGAGCTGCTTAGCGGTACTGGGAACGGTTTGGGAGTCCTCAGCCGACTGTGTGTCGAACTGTGTGTAATGAATAAATCTTTCGGTAATATCCATGTTTCTGAATGGTTTAGGAATTAAAAAGTGATCCCGATGGGATTCAAACCCATGACCTTCAGAACCGGAATCTGACGCTCTATTCAGCTAAGCTACGGGACCAAAACACGTGCAAAGATAATGTTTTTTTTCTTTTCTGCCAAATTAACTTGCACAATTCTTCTATTCACGCTGACACTCCTTGCCGTGGCAGTTGTGCATTAATACCACTGCACGGCGTTGCTTATGCCGCTGCGCTTGTCATATTTCAGCGCGTCGGTGAGGGTGGAGGCATTGCAACGGAAGGTAAAGTTATAAGACGTGTAAGGCGCAAGAACGATGGAGCAACTCATGTTGAAGCAATGCAAGTCGCGCGACAGGCTGGCCGTACTCATGCTCACGTCGTGATTCTCGAAGTCGTAGCCCGTAGAGAAGTTGATGTTCCATCCGTCGCTGATGCGTATGTTGCCGCTCATGTTGAGCGTTTGCGTAAACTTATAAGGATAGCGCATGTGCTTTACGTGGAACCGTCCCTTCGTATTCTCGCGCATGGTGATGCCATATCCCACGGTGAGCGACCATGGCATGCTGAAGCGCATGTAGCCGTCGTCGTCGGTAGATGCCATGTTGTTGCGCTTGGCACCGTGCTTGCCCTGCTCCATGGTGTCGTCTACGTTGCTCTCTATATTGGTGTCTACGCCTTCATCATCGCCATTGCCATTCTTGTTTTTCTTGCTCTTGCTGTCATCATCGTCTGAGCCTCCGAACAGCTTGCGCAGCTTGTCGGGCGTCAGAGTGAAGGAGAAGTTCTGGCTCATGCCCAGGAAACGTGGCAAGCGACCATATCCCCACTCGGTGTGATTGCCCACATAGGGCTTTCCGTCCTTGTCGAGCTCGTAGGCATAAGTGGCAAACTGTGCGTTGAGGCTGAAGGTATAGCTCTTCCACCACTTCAGTCTGAGGTTCATGGTCAGGTCACTCCATCTGTGCCATGTGGCTGCGGCATTGTAAGACATGGCCAGTCCCAGTTCGTCTATCAGACTTATCTTCTTGAAGCCCGTAGAGTCTTTGTCTGAGCGCACCTTCATCTCCAGATTGTTGGATAGGCTGAAAGATATGTTCTCACTCTTTCCACTGCCCGGCACACTATAGAGCATACCCTCGTAAGGAGAGTAAGACACGAGGTGCACCTCGCCGTTAGCGTCGGTATACTGATAGCTGTCATAGTAGCCGTAGCGCCGGGAGCCGAAGTTAGGCGAATAGCTTAGAGACACTTGCGGGGTGAAGACGTGGCGTATGGCCACTATCTTGTCACCGAAAATCTTGCGGCTTGGCGTCCAAAAGCCATATATCTTGGTGCTTGCCGCAAGCGACAGGCTCCAGTTGTAGATGTTATGGAAGCCGTAAGTGGTGTCTCGCACCTCCGTCTGGGTGGCATCGTCCCAGCTTCTGTTCACCTTTTTGGTGTACATTCTGTCGGTGAAGTTGAACGAGGGCGTGAGGTTGAGATAATTAAATAAGGTGAAGCTGCCCTGGATAGGTATGTTGTGCTGCATGCCGTTCTGCCATTCCTTGATGAGATTGGCGTGCAGAAGATGGTCTTCCTTGGTAGTGATGGAGTTAGACATCTGGCCGGTATAGCTCATTGATATTTTCTCATACCACCTTTCCTTGCCCACCACTGTTTTGCGGCGGAAGGGATAGAAGCGGCTCACCGACCAGTTGAGGTCGGGAAGAGTGAGCGCGATAGACGAGTCGCACATGTTCTGCGAAAGGTTGGTTGTGGCGCTCAGGCTGAGCCCTATGCTTGAGAATTGGGTGCTCCAGCTCACACTTGATGTTCTGGTAGACTGTGTGAGGGTTTGCGGATTATACATGCTGTTGAGGTTGTTGCGCTCATAGCTCTCGGTGGCGAAGTTCACGCTGGCTGCCAGTGAGCTGAAGGGGTTGGCCTTAGAGTCTTGCCTGTGGCTCCACTGCACCTTAAAACTGGTTTCCTCACTATAGTCGGGCATACCTTTATCGCCTGTCTTGGTGTTCTGATAGCTCAGGAAGAAGCTGCCGCTATAGCGGTAACGCTTCTTGTAGTTGGTGGCTGCGCTGATGCCCCATGAGCCCTGTGTGTATATCTCGCCCAGCAACTTCAGGTCCCACTTGTCGCTGATGGCAAAATAATAACCACCGTCGCGCAGGTAGAAGCCACGCGTTTGCTCGTCGCCATACGACGGCATGATAAATCCGCTGGAATATTTCTTGGTGAAAGGGAAGAAACCATAAGGTATGGCCAGCGGCAGCGGCACGTCGGCCACTACCAGATAGGCCGGACCAAACACCACGTCCTTGCCCGGACGCACCTTGGCTCTAGACAGCGCTATATAGAAGTCGGGGTGCGGCTCATCGCATGTTGTATAGCGGCCATGCTTGAGGTATATCACGCCCGAAGAGTCGCGCTTGCCTATCTCTCCGTGCAAGAAGCCGTCTTGTTGCTCGGTATATACACCGTTTATCATGCCCTTCTTCGACTTGAAGTTATAGGCCATGGTGTCGCTCTCATATTTGTCGTTGCCCAGCGCGAAAACGGGTTTGCCCTTGATGCCGCCCTCTGAAGCCGAGTCTTTGGTGCCCGTGGCGCGCACCAGCGAGCTGTCCATGCAAAGGTATATCTTGTCGCTGTTGAGGTTCATGGATTGATAATCCACCGTGGCATTGCCATACAGGTGGGCCACCTTGCTCTGTGCGTCATACACGATAGAGTCGGCTGCGGTGAAGTTCACGGGCGCGTCGATGCCGTTACTTTGTGCCTTGAGCAGCGAGTCGCGGTGCAGCGAGTCGTCTATCATGCGGTTGTGATGATAGATAGCCAGTGAGAGCGAGTCCATCTGTGTAGTGTCTTGCTTGGCGCCGTACCTGAGCGTGTCGGTCTGAAGGCTGTCAGCGGTTTTGTTGGCAGCACGTTTAAAAAAGGGCATATTGCCCTCTGCCATCACGAAGACGGCACAGAAAAACACGATAAAAACAGTCCACTTTATGCGCATAACACTACCTAAGATGCTGCAAAATTAGCTATTATATGACAAAAAACTTTGGTCTGAGCCCTTTTTAACGTTTCATCATCCAAACATTCTCTCCCATTCCCTGAATCGCTTCACGCCGTCTTGGCCGAAGCGTGCCAGGCTCTGCTCTGCCTGGGCAACGGTGCGGGTGCGCTCAAGATGCGACTTTGAATAGAACTTGTCGGCATAGCAGATGAGTTTTTCTTCTGTCGTTTCCGGCAGAAAATCCTGATCGGGCAACGGCAGATGCTGCTTCTCTATCTCCTGCCTGGTGATGCCGGCCCCCGTGTGCCGCTCACACACCCTGGCCAGGCGTGGCAGCCCCTCGGCCCTTAGCAGCTCGGCGCCAATGCGTCCGTGGCAGATGTAGGGCTCGGTGCCGTAGCAATAGATGCCCGGCGCGTCGCACCTGAAGATGCCTATGTCGTGCAGCATGGCGGCCGCCAGCACAAAATCGGGGTCTAAATTCAGTTTGGGATGAGAAGAAACAATCTGTAGCGCCATGTGCGCTACAGATTGACTGTGAGTGATGAGAACATGCCTCAGGGCATTGTCCTCAGGATAATATTTGTCGATGATAGTCTGATAATCCATTATTCAGCGTGCTCGCGCTCTATGTAAGCGATAACGTCACCCTTGCGCACCTTGGCTCCCTGCTTGGCATCTATCTCTACCAGCTTGCCGCCCAGGTCGGCCGGCACGGTTACAAACTCGCCCCATGGTGCCTGGATGTAGCAGAAGGCGTCGCCCTCGGCATATTTCTTGCCGATGTAAGGCTCTACGGCAGGTGCTGCCTCGCCGTCGCCCTGGAACTCCCAGAACAGCTGTCCCTTTACAGGAGCCACGATGGCGTCGGCCTTGGCGTGCTTGAAGGCGGTAGCCTCTTCGGGGGTTACCTTAGCGCCCAGGCGTGCATCCTTGGCCTTCTGCAGGTCGGCCAGGAAGTTTTTCTTGGCTTGTCCGCTCTTATAGTTGCGATACTGCTCGGGGTGCATGGCCAGCTCGAAGAGCTCTTCGTCGTCTTGTCCGTAGTCCCAGCCGTTCTCGTCCATCTCTTTCTTGAAGTCGTCCAGATTGTTCTTGAGCAGCGTGTGCGGGTCTACATCGGTAAACTCTTTGCCTTGCTTCTTGGCCAGCTCCACCAGTTCGGGAGCTATCTTGCCCGGCACGCGGCCGCTCTTGCCCAATATCATGCCCCACATAGAGTCGTCCATATACACATAACGGCCTTTGCCCTGCTCGAGCGAGAGAAGGTTCATCAGCGCGATGTTCTTGGTGTATTGGCTGAAGGGGGTTACGAGTGGTGGATAACCCACGCGCGGCCATACATAGGCCACCTCGTTGAAAAGCTTCACCAGCATGTCGTCCATCGAGAGTTCCTCCTCGCCTTTCTTCTTGCGCAGGTTGTTGATGGTGGTGCGTATGCCGCCCAAATCGGCCATCATGCTGCCCATCATGCCACCCGGCAGTCCGCAGCCCAACAGCAGCGACGACATGATTTTGTTTTGTGGATTGATGAAGTAGCCCAACCAGTCGTCTATAAACTCCTGTGTCAGGGCGCGCGCCTTCATATAAGCATCCATATTGATTTCGGGTACGTCGAACCCGGCATTCTTCAGCATGCTCTGCACAGATATAATGTCGGGATGCACCTTACCCCATGAAAGGGGCTCCATGGCTGTATCGATGATGTCGGCACCGTTACGGCACACCTCAAGCACGCTCGCCATGCTCAGACCCGGACCTGAATGGCCGTGATATTCTATAACAATGTCGGGATGCTTGGTCTTTATCATCTTGGTGAGCTGCCCCAAAAAGGCGGGCTGACCAATACCGGCCATATCCTTCAGGCATATCTCTGTGGCGCCGGCTGCTATCTCCTCGTCGGCCAACTTGTCATAATACTCTAGCGTGTGCACTGGCGAGTTGGTGATGCACAGCGTGCCCTGCGGGGTCATGCCGCCCTCTTTGGCCCACTTGATGGAGGGCGCTATGTTGCGTATGTCGTTCAGACCGTCGAACACGCGCGTGATGTCTACGCCCTGAGCGTGCTTCACGCGATACATCATGCGCCGCACATCATCAGGAACGGGATACATTCGCAGCGCGTTCAGACCGCGGTCTAGCATGTGCGTCTTGATGCCCACCTCATTAAAAGGCTTACAGAAGGCACGAACGGCAGCGTTGGGATCTTCGCCTGCCAGCAGATTAACCTGCTCGAAGGCACCGCCGTTGGTCTCTACACGGGCAAAGCAGCCCATGTCAATAATTAACGGAGCTATGCGCTCTAACTGATCCTTGCGTGGCTGAAACTTACCGGAGCTCTGCCACATGTCTCTGTAAACGAGACTAAACTGGATTTTTCTTTTAGCCATATCCTTGATAACGTTGTTTTCTTTTTTATGTTGCAGTGAAGGCCCTCGCGCACATCCACCTGAGGCGAAAGGTTAAAAGGGCACACATCTGACGTGCAAAATTAGATAAAAAATTCCAAAAATCGAGAGATGCATCTCATTTTTTGCAATTATTGACTAACTTTGCATACTCAATATAACATGATTTTTATGAAAAAGATATTTCCTCTCGCCCTGATAGCGTGCATGGTTCTGCTTGCAGGATGCTTCGACAATGCCGCCGACGGCGACCACGGAGCCATAGATAAGTCGGTGAATGCCAAAGGCGACAGCACTCTCTACGGACTGACATGCGACGGATCGTCAGATTCGTCTATCGTGTTTCTGCCCAATTCCGGAGGCGATCCCGACACCTTCAACATCCTGCCAGCCATAAAAAACAATAAAGTTTTTGGCTCGCCAGCCACGGGCGACAGGGTGGGACTGATGCTCAATCCCAAAAATAAGCGCGAAGCACTCATGGTGATAGACCTGGATCAGCTCAAGGGAACATGGACCTATGAGGTGACACCCGTGCTCAGGAAGAGCAACACCATGACAACGGCGCAGATGGAAGCGCAGATACCCGACTCTATAAGGAGCCTTGTGTTCATTCCCAGAGAGTATGGCTTCACCCTCAAGAGGCACAGCAAGGCACAGGGCGTGGGATTCGTCATGCAGACTGGCAATGCTCTCGCTGAGAGCTTGGTAGAGTATCCTCCTGTGCCCCATTACACCAAGTGGAGCATTTTCAACGGAAGGCTGGTGCTCATGCACGACACTCTTGACGCAAGGATGAAGCGAATACCCGACAGCAAGGTGAAGCGCACGGTGGCCGACTTTGTCTTCTTGAAAGACGACACTATGGCGCTGAGGATAAACAGCCACATCGTAGGCTTTCACAGACAGGTCAACGGCTATATGGCAAACGCCAAGGCACAGAAGGCTGCCAACAAGATAGCCGCTGCCGACACCGTGAAATAATGCTGACAAGGCCTTTGATATTTGCCACGATGCCGCAGAAATGCTGACACAAGCGTAGCATTTATGCCTCTACGCAAGCCAAGGACTAACTGCGGACTGAGCAAAATGCGCTTTGTTATGGCGAAAGTAAAACCATGTTAACAATCCACACAGCGATTTATATAAAGCCCTGTAAAATGGGGATAAAAGAAGATGAATGGGTGGGATGTGGGTGAGATGTGGGTGAGATGTGTGTGCAATGTATTTGACGATTAACATATATGTAAACATCTATATGTCAACATATTACATCGCTGGGTGGAATGGGTGGAATAGCTTTTGTTGTAAAACTCATGTATATAGTATAATTATCCTCCAATATAGGCATAATTGGCGATCGAAATAGGCACTTCCGCCTTACAGAAACGGCATTTTAGGCTTCATAGCCCATGTATTATAGACAATAATAAGCCCACATAGACAGACTCGCCGAATTATCAATCACGCTTAAAATGCAGGAAGCAGAAAGGTTATAGAGAGGTTTTGCTACGGCATAGGTGCATTCTGTGCAGCCAGTATTTCCCGGGCATGGGAAGTGACGATCTCTTCTATGGCCTGCGGGAAATAGCGCATCTCCAGCTCGTGCTCTTTGCGGGCTATGTCGTCTACGGTGTCATCGGGCGAGAGAGGTACGCTGTATTGCCGAAGTATCTCACCGCCGTCGCACACATCACTCACCCAGTGCACGGTCATACCCGTCACGGTGTCGCCGTCGGCTTTTACTGCCTCGTGAACATGGCGGCCGTACATTCCTTTTCCACCGTGTTTGGGCAACAACGCGGGGTGGATGTTGAGCATTAGATGATGATATTTCCTAACAAGAAAGTCGGGTATCATGAGCAAGAATCCTGCCAAAACTATGAAATGAATGTGATATTTGTTCAACAGTGGCAGTATGACATCAGGGTCGGCAAAATGCTTCTTGTCTGCCACAATGGTGGGCACGCCCAGTCGGCTAGCTCTTTTCAGGGCATAGGCATCGGGGTTATTGCTCAGCACAAGGGCTATATTGACGGTGTGTGATCCGCTGAAATATCGGATGATATTTTCGCAGTTGGTACCGTTTCCGCTCACAAAGAGAGCTATATTAATCGTCTGATTCGTCATCCCAATCGTCCTCCTCATCATCAAACCCGAACAAGGCAGGCTCTACGAAGGCATCCATCTGCCGCCTGTCTTTCTTTGTGGGTCGCCCTGTGCCCCGGGCCCGGTCTACGAATCCGCTTATTCGGCTCATTTCCAGCAATTCATATTGCTTGGCATCGGTTACGTTCTCATACACTCCGACCAGCAGTTTGGCTCCCACCCTCTGCTCTATGGGCTTAAGCACCTTGAACGAATAGGTTACGGGAGGCTTGCGCACGCTCACGGTGTCGCCTGCCTTAATGGTGTGGCTTGGCTTCACTCTCACTCCTTCCATGGTCACTCTGCCATTTTTGCAGGCATCCGCGGCCAGCGAGCGCGTCTTGAAGATGCGTGCCGCCCACAGCCACTTGTCTATTCTTGCTATGTCACTCATGTATCGTCTCCTTATTAAATATAAATGTTTATACTGACCTGCCGGGGGTTGGAGAGCATTCTGGGGGCTCACTTAGCCCTGTTAGACTGCTTGCCCAGCTTGTTGTACTGGTTCATGGTGTTGTCTATCCCAGCCAGCACAAAGCTTTTGATAATATCCACGGCCAGGTCTATTGCGGGCTGCAGATGCTCAATATCGGCTTGGCTATAATGGCCTAGCACCCAGTCTATCTGTCCCCCTCTGGGATAGTCGTTGCCGATGCCCATTCTGAGGCGCGGATAGTCGGTGCCTATGAGTTGCTGTATGTGGCCCAGCCCGTTGTGCCCGCCATTGCTTCCGTTTGCCTTGAGACGGAAATCGCCCAGGGGCAGAGCTACATCATCCGACACTACGAGCAGGTTATGCTGGTCGATGTGCTCTTTGCCGAGCCAGTATCTCACGGCGTTACCGCTCAGGTTCATGAAGGTGGTGGGCTTGAGCAGTATCACCTTGCGGCCCTTGAGCGATGTTTCGGCCACGAAGCCATAGCGCTTGTCCTCAAAACAAATATTGGACGCCTTAGCAAAAGCGTCCAATACCATGTATCCTGTGTTGTGGCGGGTCCCGGCATATTCGCTTCCGGGGTTTCCGAGGCCACATATCAAGTACTTATCCATTCGCGATGTTATTCAGCAGGAGCTTCTTTTGCGTCGCCCTCAGCGGCATCGCCCTCAGCAGCATCATCGGTAGTAGCAGAAGCAGCAGCCGACTGACGTGTGGTCTTCACAGAGCAAACAACCACGTCCTTGGGGGTAGCGATCTCCAGACCATCGAATGAGAGCTCGCCTACCTTGATGCTCTTGCCCAAGCGAAGGCCTGTAACATCAATATCGAGGTGCTCAGGAATAACCTGATAGGGAGCAGTTACATTTATCTTACGGATAGAGAGGTTCATGCGGCCACCGTCTCTAACACCCTGTGCCAAGCCCTGCAACTTAACAGGAATACCAATAGTGATAGGCTTCTTGTCGTTCACCTCGAAGAAGTCTACGTGCAGCAGAGCGTCGGTAACGGGGTGGAACTGCAGCTCTTTGAGCACAGCTGTATGGCTCTGGCCGTCGATGATGAGGTTGATGACATAGATATGAGGTGTGTAAACCACCTTGCGCAGCTCGCTCATCGGAGCGGCGAAGGCCATAGCCTCTACCTTGCCATTGGCGTCTCTCTTCTCACCATAGATGTTGCAAGGAACCATTCCCTCCTTGCGGAGAGCCTTTGAAGCTTTCTTTCCAAGGTCTGTTCGCTTCTGACCTGTAACGTTAATCTCTTTCATTACTTTTGTGTTACTCTAAAATTAAGTTGAAATAATAAATGTTGCCTTAATTCACCATCACACCTTGAGTGCTTAGTAAAAAAGCGGTGCAAAGTTACGCATTTTGCCTGAAACAAGCAAGGTTTATATTAAAAAAGAAAGAAAAAGGGCATGATAATTTGCAAGGTTGGGGTAATTTTCTTACATTTGCAAATCAGAAAACAATAGAAACACAACAATCAACCTAACGTAGCGATGATTAACAGGGAATTGATAAGATTGAAGATAGTTCAGTTAACCTATGCATACTATCAGAATGGCAGCAAAAACATTGACACAGCCGAAAAGGAATTACTTTTCAGCCTCTCCAAAGCATACGACTTATATAATTATCTTTTGGGCTTAATCGTTGCTGTGACCAAAGAAGAGCGCCACAGAGTGGACGTGGGCACGCAAAAAGTACAGCGCGAAGGCACAGAGGCGCCCAACAACAAGTTTGCCTACAACAAGTTTGCCGTGCAACTGGAGGAGAATATCCAGCTGAACGACTTTCTGAGCAGCAAGAGCATGACTTGGGACGACGACATAGAAGCCGTGAGAAAGTTGTGCAACCAGATAGAAGCAAGCACCATTTATCAAGACTATATGGCAGAGAGCGACAGCTCTTATGAGGCCGACCGTGAGGTGTGGCGGAAAATTTATCGCACCCTTATACAAGACAACGACGACCTCTACGCCCTTCTTGAGGAAAAGAGCCTCTACTGGAATGATGACAAGGACATTGTAGACACCTTTGTCATCAAGACCATCAAGCGTTTCAGGCCCGAAAACAAGAGCGAGCAGGAGCTGCTGCCGGAATACAAAGACGATGAGGACCGCACCTTCGCCATCAAGCTTTTCAGAGCCACCATCCTCAACGCCGACACCTATCAGAGGTATATGAGCGAGACATCGCGCAACTGGGACTTCAGCCGACTGGCCTACATGGACGTGGTGATCATGCAGATAGCCATTGCCGAGATGCTCACCTTCCCCAACATTCCCATACAGGTTACTATCAATGAATACGTCAACCTGGCCAAGTTGTACAGCACACCCAAGAGTGGCGGCTATATCAACGGCATGCTCGACGCCATAGCGCGCCACCTCATCGCCTCACACAAGATGCTCAAGAAGATGGGTGACATGCCTGAAAAAGAGCAGAAAGAGGAGGAGACAGACGACGAGAAAAATAACAATTAAATCATTTTTATATCCTATTTATGTACACAGCACTCTTATTAGCAGCCCAGCAGTCAAACGGAGGCGGACTGGGTATGATAGTCATGATGGTGGCCATCTTTGTCATTATGTGGCTCTTCATGATTAGACCTCAACAGAAAAAGCAAAAAGAAATACGCGCGTTTCAGAACTCGCTCACCGAAGGCAAGCACGTGGTGACAGGTGGCGGCGTGCACGGAACCGTAAGGCGCATAGACCTGGCAAAGAATGTCATTGATCTTGAAATAGCCCGTGGCGTTGTAATTACCGTAGACAAGAACTTTGTTTACGCCGACGCACAATCGCAGCAAGCCGACGTAAAGAAATAATCAGCTTCCGGAAGGTGGTGGAACGCTCACACATCATAAAAGCAATCAGAAGTTTCTTGCTCTCAACAAAGAACAAGGAACTTCTGGTGTTTTTGTTCTTCTTCTGCCTCAGTGGCATATTCTGGCTGCTCATGACGCTCAACGAGACGTATGAGACCGAGGTATGTGTAGAGGTTAACCTTACCAACGTGCCCAGAAACATCGTCATCACCAACGACATCAGCGACACGGTGCGCTTCACGGTACGCGACAAGGGATTCGCCATAGCCAACTATCTCTATGCGCATAAGCTGCATCCGCTGAGCTTCGACTTCATGACTTATGCCGAAGGCAAGGGGCACGGCTCCATTCCCGTGGCCGACATACAGCGGCAGATATACCAGCAGCTGTTCAAGTCGTCTAAGATTGTCACGGTGAAGACCGACAAGCTCGAATTTTATTACAACTACGGACGACACAAGAAGGTTGCCGTACGCATGCTTGGAAGGGCTACGCCAGGACACAACTATTATTTGGCGCAGGTGCGCTTCGAGCCAGAGAGCGTGCTGGTCTACTCATCACAGCGACTGCTAGACAGCATTCGCGAGGCTTTCACCGTGAAGCAACGCGTGAGCGGATTTACCGAGCCCAAGAGCATTTACGTGAGTCTGGCACACGTCAAAGGTGCCAAATTCATGCCCAACAAGGTTAAAATGACCCTCTATCCCGACATCATGACAGAGGGCAGCGTAGAGGTTCCCATCGTTGCCATCAACATGCCCGACGACAAGGAGCTGCGCACCTTCCCCAGCAAAGTGGCCGTAAAGTTTGTTGTGGGAGCCAACATGATGCGCCGCCTGCCCAAGAGTCCCGACAAAAAGGAGATACTGCCCAACGGCTTTCAGCTGATAGTAGACTATAACGAGATTAAGAACAACAAGGGCGACTACTGCCCCATTCACCTGCGTTCCGTTCCCAACGGCATACAAGCAGCCCACCCCGTGATTGACGAGGTAGACTATCTAATAGAACAACGATGATGAAGATAGCTCTTACCGGCGGTATAGGAACGGGAAAATCATACATCAGCCACTTGCTGCAGACTGAGCGCGGCATCACAGTTTACGACTGCGACGATGCCGCAAAACGGCTCATGCGCTCGTCAGCGACCCTGCAAGAGGCTCTCAGCCAACTGGTGGGCAGCCAACTGTTTGCGCAAGGCAAAATGCAAAAGGCCGTGCTGGCCACCTTCATCATGCAGAGCCGAGAGCATAAAGAGGCTGTCAACAACATCGTGCACCCCGCCGTGGCTGCCGACTTCGAGCAGTCGGGGTTGAGCTGGCTGGAGAGTGCCATCTTCTTCGACAGCTTTTTCTACCGCCGCACACATATAGATAAGGTGGTGTGTGTTACGGCTCCGCTGCCAACAAGGCTGAGCCGAATCATGCAACGCGACCATATCTCAAGGCAGAAGGCACAGCAATGGATTGACCTGCAACTGCCGCAAGACGAGATAGCAGGCAAAAGCGACTTCGTGATATGCAACGACGGCTCGCAGCCGCTGTTGCCTCAGATAGACAATATTCTTAATAAAATAAAGTAAACAACATTATGTTACAGACAATTCTTTCGATAGCAGGCAAGCCAGGACTCTACAAGCTGGTGAGCCGAGGAAAGTCTAATCTCATTGTAGAGGCACTGGACGAAACACATAAAAGGCAACCCGCCTTTGCAACCGACCGCATCAGCAGCCTGGCCGACATAGCTATGTATACCGACGCCGAGGATATTGCCCTGGCCGACGTACTGGCTAAGGTGCGTGACAAGGAGGCCGGAAAGCCCTGTTCACTCAACTGGCGCAAGGCCAGCGCAACCGAATTGCAGGCCTACTTTGCTGAGGTGCTGCCCAACTTCGACCGCGACCGCGTGCACAACAGCGACATCAAGAAATTGCTGCAATGGTATGACATCCTGGTAAAAGCTGGCATTACCAACTTTGAGGAGGCTCTGAAGCCCACCGAAGGCGATAACATCGACAACCGCCTGCAAGAAGGCGAGAAGGCTGAAGAGCCTGCCAAAGAATAAGGTTTATAATAAAATCACGCAAGAAGAGCATCTATGAATGTGACATATTGGGCACACACATCTGACATACTGGCACATTCCAAGCTTTGGAACGCTTATTGCAGAGAGGCTTATAGAGAGTTAGAAGTTAATGTTTCATAGGTGTTATTTCGATATTAATTGTGTGATTGTTAGAATTTAATCCCTGAATACGTGAGTACTCAGGGATTTTTTGTATTTTTGCAAAGCCATCAGCAAGATGGCATTACCATTAATTCATCTAACAATATGCTACTCAACACAGTATTGATCGTTCTAGGCATCATCCTCGTACTATGGGGAGCCGACCGTATGACAGAAGGCTCAGTGGCCTTGGCCGAGCGCTTCAACGTATCGCAACTCACCATCGGACTCACCATTGTGGCCATGGGCACGTCGCTGCCTGAGTTCTGCGTGAGCTTGGTATCGGCACTCAAGGGCACGCCCGACCTTGCCGTGGGCAACATCGTAGGCTCAAACATCTTCAATGCCCTGCTTATCGTGGGCGTGGCAGCCATGGTCACTCCCATCAACATCACCCTCACCACGGTGCGCAAGGACATACCCTTTGCCCTCGTAGCCTCCGTATTGCTCATGATGATGTGCTTCGACGGCAAAATATCGCGGCTCAACGGAGCCATCTTACTGGCCATGTTCGCTATCTTTATGGTCATCACCTTCAAGACGGCAGGTCAGGACCCACAGACACAAAACGATGACAAACCTGCCAAAAAGCCCATGAAGCTATGGCTATGCGTGGTATTTATCATTGCAGGACTGGGCGCCCTCATCCTAGGCAGCGAGCTCTTTGTCAACGGAGCCACAAAGGTGGCCACATTGCTGGGCGTTAGCCAAGCCGTCATCGGACTCACCATTGTGGCCGGCGGCACCTCTCTGCCCGAGCTTGCCACAAGCGTTGTGGCCGCAAGAAAGGGCAACAGCGGCATTGCCATAGGCAATGTGCTGGGCTCCAACGTGTTCAACATTCTCTTTATATTAGGCGTAACGGGCGTAATAAGTCCCATGCACATGCAAGGCATCACCATGATGGACCTCTCGGTAATGGTAACAGCCATGATCATGCTATGGCTCTTCTCCTACACCAAGCTCACCCTGGAGCGATGGGAAGGGGCCGTGCTCACCGCCACCTTCCTCATCTACATGGGCTATCTGCTCGTTCCGCTGCTCTGAGCGGCTCACTTGGCATAGATAGCCTCAAGCCTCTTTTGCAGCTTCTCGCCCCTCAAGTCGATGTCTATTATCTTGCCTTGGGGGTCAAGAAGCACGTTGCTGGGAATGGAGTTTACGCCATAGATGGCCGAGGCGGCACATTGCCAGCCTTTCAGGTCAGACATCTGGGGCCACTCCATGCCCAACTGCTTCACGGCATTGGTCCATGCTTGCTTGTTGTTGTCGAAGCTCACGCCAACCACTTCAAATCCTTTTGCATGAAAGCGCTTGTAAGCTTCCACCACATTGGGCATCTCCTGGCGGCATGGTCCACACCATGAAGCCCAGAAATCCACCAGCACATAGTTGCCCTTACCGGCCCAGTCACTCAGCTTGACAGCCTTTCCGGTCATGTCATTCATCTTCAGTTCATGAAAGAGCTGCCCCGGTTTGCGTTTCTCCATGCTCTTGAGCATCTGCCGGGCCTGCTTCAGACTGGGGTCGTTATAGTAGGCTGCCTTGGGGTCCATCACCTCAGCCAGCTGGTCATAGCTCATGCTGTACATCGTGCCGGCAACGTATGCGGCAGGAAAAGAAGAGTCTTTAAACTTGCGGGCTATCTCCATCACCAGCTTCACTTGCTCGCCGTCGAGCGAGTCGGCCTTACTCTCTATGACAGCCACCCGCTGCTTTTGCGTGTCGGTGAGCGCTGTGCCTTGAGATACCATTTGCTTATACTCATTCACTAACGACTCTAATTGCTGGTTTATATCATTCACCTTCCTTTGGTAATCAGCCTTGTCAGCAGGCTGCTGGGCACATGCCGCCATGAATTGCGTGGCCAAGGCCAACATCAAGATAATCTTTTTCATCTGTTCATCTTTATTAGTTATAAATTTAATTCTCGACTGCAAATATAGGTATTTCTTTCCGTTCGGGCATCAGAAATGCCCCATTATTTTCATTTCAACAGTTCTTCTAGAAACACAAAAAAACAGAATATCCCCCACCCCATTCGCCGACTATATTCTCAGTGGCTGCTACGCCATTTTCAAAATAGGCACTTTCACAAGTCAAAACAGGCACTTTTGCAAGCCAATAATGCCTATTTGGGAATGTAAAAAGCACGCTTTTAGTCAGCCCCACTCATGAGTCCTTATCGCTGTAAGCAAGGAGTTAACATGCCGTAAGGCTTTTTTTCTTGTTTTTTTGCTGATAATCAGAAAGATTTTTCGTAAGTTTGTGGTCTGAAACCACCAACCTAAAATTTAATAATCTATGGACAGCAAAAAGAGAATAGTGGAATGCGTGCCCAACTTCAGCGAGGGTCGCGACATGACAGTCATCAAGCAGATAACCCAAGTCATTGAGAGCGTGGAGGGAGTGAGCCTTCTCGACGTTGATCCGGGGCAGGCCACCAACCGCACTGTGGTTACTTTCGTGGGCTCGCCCGAGGCTGTTTTAGAGGCCGCATTCAGGGCTGTGGGCAAGGCTGCCGAGGTTATCGACATGCGTCGGCACCATGGTGCGCATCCGCGCATGGGGGCTACCGACGTGCTGCCCCTCATTCCGGTGAGCGGAGTGACGCTTGAGGAGTGCGCCACATGGGCCCGCCAACTGGCTCAGCGTATAGCCAATGAGCTGCATGTGCCCACCTATTGCTATGAAGCGGCAACGCTGAAGCCGGAGAGGAAGAACCTGGCTGTATGCCGTGAGGGCGAATATGAGGCACTTAGAGACAAATTGTCATGCCCTGAGAAGGCGCCCGACTATGGAGCCAGACCATTCGACGAGGCCGTGGCCAAGACAGGATGTACGGCCGTAGGAGCCAGAGACTTTCTCATAGCCGTTAACTTCAACCTCAACACCACATCCACACGCAGGGCAAATGCCATAGCTTTCGACGTGAGAGAGAAAGGGCGACCCGTGCGCGAAGGAGGTAAGCTAACGGGCAAGCCCATGCGCGATGCGGCCGGAAACATCATCATGCAGCCCGGAACACTCAAGGGCACCAAGGCCATAGGGTGGTATATAGACGACTATGGCATTGCTCAAGTGTCCATGAACATCACAGACATCAACACAACGCCCTTGCACAAGGCTTTCGACGAGGTGTGCCGCTGTGCGCAGAAACGGGGATTGCGAGTGACAGGAACCGAAATCGTGGGCCTCATACCCAAGCGTGTGCTCATCGACGCGGGCCGCCACTATCTGGCCTTGCAGCAACGTTCAGAGGGCATTCCCGAAAAAGACATCATCAAGATGGCCATTAAGTCGATGAGTCTTGACGACTTAAAGCCTTTCAACCCGCGCGAGAAGGTGATTGAATATCTTATAGACGATGAGCAGAACAAAGGCAAGAAGCGGCTGGCCGACCTGAGCGTGACCGACTTTACGCTCGAAACGTCACGCGAATCGCCCGCTCCCGGTGGCGGAACAATAGCCGCGGCCATGGGCGCTATGGGTGCCGCTCTGGGCACAATGGTGGCCAATCTGTCTGCACACAAGCGCGGATGGGATGACAGATGGGAGGAATTCTCACGCTGGGCTGAGCAGGGACAGAAGCTCATCAGCAGGCTCATGGAGCTCATAGACGAAGACACCCAAGCCTTTAACCGTATCATGGCAGCCTTCGGTATGCCCAAGGAAACGACCGAGGAGAAGGCTCTGCGCTCTGCGTCTATACAACAAGCCACTCTTTATGCCGCACAAGTGCCGTTGGAAACAATGAGAACCTCTATTCAAGGCCTCAGCATCTGTCGCGAAATGGCAGAGAAAGGCAACCCCAACAGTGTGTCAGACGCCGGCGTGGGTGCCCTGGCCATTCGCTCAGCTGTGCTGGGTGCAGGCCTCAACGTGAGGATAAACGCCTCTTCGCTCAAGGACAAAGAGCAAGCCGACGAGCTTATTGCCGAGGCCCAAAGGCTGGCTGAAGAGGCGCAGAAGAAGGAAGCCGAAATCATGACAATCGTGGAAAGCAAGCTGTGAGCCTTTGTCATAGCCTGTGAGTCACACCGCCTTAAACGATAATAACAATAACCTTAAACCATAATATGATGACACTAGAAGATTTTCAGAATGACATTCGTGCCGGAATACCCGACACTTTGCCCGAGCCTATGCCGTATGACACAAGTGTGAACCACGCCCCTAAGCGCAAAGACATACTCACACCAGAGCAGAAGAAGCTGGCTCTGCGCAACGCGCTGCGCTATTTTCCCAAACATCTGCACGCCGCTTTGGCACCCGAGTTTGCCGAGGAGCTGAGACAATATGGCAGAATATATATGTACAGATACCGCCCACGCTATGAGATGAAGGCGCGCCCGCTGGCCGAATATCCCCACCGATCAGAGCAGGCGGCAGCCATCATGCTGATGATACAAAACAATCTTGACCCTAAGGTAGCACAACATCCACACGAACTTATAATATATGGTGGCAACGGAGCAATATTCCAGAACTGGGCCCAATATCGTCTGGTAATGAAGTATCTGAGTGAAATGACCGACGAACAGACACTCGTGATGTACTCCGGCCATCCTCTGGGCCTCTTCCCCTCACATAAGAATGCCCCAAGGGTGGTGGTTACCAACGGCATGGTGATACCCAACTACTCCAAGCAAGACGACTATGAGCGCATGAATGCTCTCGGCGTGAGCCAATATGGGCAGATGACGGCGGGCAGCTATATGTATATCGGCTCGCAAGGCATCGTGCACGGCACCACCATAACGGTGCTCAATGCAGCCCGGCGAGTGATGCACGATGCCAAGCGTCATGCCACCAACCCCATCCCGCTGTTTGTATCGTCGGGCTTGGGTGGCATGAGCGGCGCACAGCCCAAAGCAGGCAACATTGCCGGCGTGGTGAGCGTGGTGGCCGAGATAAACCCCAAGGCTGCGCAGAAGTGTCACAAACTAGGGTGGATAGACGAGATGCACGACAACCTGGATGAGCTGATGCCGGCCATACGCAAGGCCATAGAGCAGAAGAGAGTGGTATCGATGGCCTACGTGGGCAACGTTGTTGACTTGTGGGAGCGGCTCGCCCGGGAAGACATAGAGGTGAACCTGGGCTCTGACCAGACATCCTTGCACAATCCTTTTGCGGGTGGCTATTATCCCGTGGGGCTCTCCTTCGAAGAGAGCAAGCGCATGATGGCCGACAATCCGCAGCAGTTCAGGCAGGCTGTACAGGCATCGCTCAGAAGGCAGGTGGCCGCTATCAACAAGCTTTCGGCTAGGGGTATGTACTTCTTTGACTATGGAAACGCCTTCCTCTTGCAGAGTAGCAGGGCGGGAGCCGATATATTGCGCCCCGACGGAAAGTTCCGTTATCCCTCTTATGTGCAAGACATCATGGGGCCGATGTTCTTCGACTATGGCTTCGGACCGTTCAGATGGGTGTGCACATCGTGCGATCCGGCCGACCTGGAAGAGACTGACCGCATCGCTCTGCAGGCTCTGCAGGAGGAGAGAAGCCACGCTCCTGAGGACATACAGCATCAGCTAGACGACAATATCCACTGGATAAGGGAGGCTGGGAAAAATCATCTCGTCATCGGATCGCAGGCCAGGATACTCTATGCCGACTGCGAAGGGCGCACCCAAATAGCCCTGGGCTTCAACAAAGCCATACGCGAGGGCAGGCTCAAAGCACCCGTGGTGCTGGGCAGAGACCATCATGACGTGAGCGGAACCGACTCGCCTTTCCGCGAAACTTCTAATATTTACGACGGCTCACAGTATTGTGCCGACATGGCCATACAGAACGTTATAGGCGACTCCTTCCGCGGTGCCACGTGGGTGAGCATACACAACGGCGGCGGCGTAGGCTGGGGCGAAGTGGTTAACGGAGGCTTCGGCATGGTGATAGACGGCTCCGAACAGGCCGACAACAACATACGTGAGATGCTCTTCTGGGACGTCAACAACGGCATAGCACGCCGTTCGTGGGCTCGCAACAGCGGCTCCATGGATGCCATCAGGCGCGAAATGGATCGCACCCAGACGCTAAGGGTGACAATGCCTAACCTGGTTGACGACAGCATCATCGACCAAGCGTTCGGCACAGAGCAATGATTGAGCCTCGTAAAGCAATATTACCAACAATTAATAACTAACATGATATATCAATGGAAAGAAAAACACATGTGATAAGCGCAGGACATCTCACCCTGAACAAGGTGTGGGACATCCTGAAAGGCAACTACAAACTGGAACTGGGAGAGGATTCGCGCAAGCGCATCGTGCGCTGCCGAAAATACCTGGACGACAAGATAGCCACTTCGAAGGAACCGGTTTACGGTGTTACTACGGGCTTCGGAAGTCTGTGCAACATCAACATCTCTAAGGACCAACTGTCACAACTGCAGGTCAACCTGATGATGAGCCATGCCTGCGGCATTGGTGAGAGGGTGCCCAACGAGATAGTGAAGCTCATGATACTGCTCAAGATACAGTCGCTCTCGTATGGTTATTCGGGCGTAAACCTGCAAACCGTGGAGCGACTGATAGACTTCTTCAACAACGATATATACCCCATCGTGTACATGCAGGGCTCCGTGGGCTCGTCTGGCGACCTGGTTCCGCTGGCCCATCTCTGCCTTCCACTCGTCGGAATGGGCGAGGTGGAGTATAAAGGCAAGCGTATGACGGGCGCAGAGATACTCAGAGAGATGCAGTGGCAGCCCATCAAGCTGGCCTCTAAGGAGGGTTTGGCCCTGCTCAACGGCACGCAGAACATGGGAGCCTTCTGCTGTTGGTCTATCATAGAGGCCACACGGCTGAGCAACTGGGCCGACTATATAGCCGCAATGTCACTCGAAGCCTATGACGGACGCATAGAAGCGTTCAACCCTGCCGTGCATGCCGTGCGACCACATAAGGGTCAAGTGGAGACGGCAGCCCACATGTGCAACATTCTGAAAGGCAGTGAGATTATCTCACAACCTAAGAAACACGTGCAAGACCCCTATTCGTTCAGGTGCATTCCGCAGGTGCACGGAGCGGTGAAAGACACGGTTCACTATGTGCAAGACATCACAGACATAGAGATAAACGCCACAACCGACAACCCAACGGTGTGCCCTGACGAGGACTTAGTTATTTCGGCAGGCAACTTCCACGGTGAGGTTATCGCCCTGCCCATGGACTTTCTGGCCATCGCCATGTCTGAATTGGCCAACATATCAGAACGCCGTATCTACAAATTGGTATCGGGTACGCGAGGATTACCCAGCTTCTTGGTGGCCAATCCCGGCGTGAACAGCGGGTTCATGATAACACAATACACCGCGGCAAGCATCGTAAGCCAAAGCAAGATGCTGTGTATGCCGGCCTCGGTAGACAGCATTCCCACGTCGCAAGGCCAGGAAGACCACGTCAGCATGGGCGCTAATGCGGGCACAAAGCTCTATAGGGTGATACATAATACCGAACGTGTGTTGGCCATCGAGCTGTTTAATGCGGCTCAGGCACTCGACTTCAGGCGGCCATTGCGCTCTTCGCCGGTGATAGAACGGCTCTTCAACGACTACAGACAGATGGTTCCGTTCATTGAGAAAGACTGTGTGATGTATCCGTATATAGCAAAATCGGTTGAATTCATGCATCATGAGAAGCTTGATTTCTAATATTTCTCTCCTTGCAGGCATCCTTCCTGAGGGTAAAGGGCGCCTGCGGGGCAAGGAGATGCAGTCGGTGACGAGCCTCAAAAAAGCATGGCTCACGGTGAGAGATGGATGTATAGAGAGCTTCGGAAGCAGCGACCAGCCTCCTCAAGGGCAGTTTGACAAAGAAATAAATGCCCATGGGGGCACCGTGTTACCTGCCTTCTGCGACAGTCACACCCATCTGGTTTATGCCGGAAGTAGGGAACAAGAGTTTGTAGACAAGATACGGGGCATGAGCTATGCCGATATTGCCAGGTGCGGAGGAGGAATACTTAACTCAGCCGACTTGCTGCACTCGCTCTCTGAAGACAGCCTCTACGAGCAGGCTATGGACCGCATTCGCGAGATACATGCCAAGGGAACGGGCTGCGTAGAGATAAAAAGCGGCTACGGACTGAGCACTGCCGACGAGCTGAAAATGCTGCGTGTGGTTCGCCGCATCAAGGAAACAGCACCCCTGCATGTGGTAAGCACCTTTCTGGGAGCACATGCCGTGGGGCGCAAATATGTGGGCAGACAAGCTGAATATGTTGATTTGGTGGTTAACGAGATGCTGCCTGAAGTGGCAAAAGAACAACTGGCAGACTATATAGACGTGTTTTGCGACAAGGGATTCTTCACTCCTGAGCAAACAGAAAGAATATTGGAAGCAGGTTACAAGTATGGCTTGAAGCCCAAGGTACACGTAGACGAGCTCGCCGTGACAGGCGGTTTGCAAGTGGCTTTGCGACATCATGCCCTGTCGGTAGACCATTTGGAGAGCACTGACGATGAGGGTATCAGCCTGCTAGAGCAATCTAGCACCATCGCAACTTTGCTGCCCGGAACCTCCTTCTTTCTGAATATGCCCTACGCCAAAGGACGTAAGATGATAGACAGAGGGTTGGCCGTGGCGCTCGCTTCCGACTATAATCCGGGCTCAACGCCATCCGGCGACATGAAGTTTGTGATGTCGCTGGCCTGCATCAAGATGCGTTTGCTGCCAGAAGAGGCGCTGAACGCGGTCACCATAAACGGCGCGGCGGCCATGGGCGTGGCCCATCTTTACGGCAGCATCACGCGAGGCAAGCGGGCAAATCTCATCATCACACGCTACATTCCGTCACTTGCCTACCTTCCTTATGCCTACACCACGCCCCTCATAGCACAGCGTATAGACGCTTGAGGCAACAGAGTGGCACTCGGCTCAGCCCTCCCTGAAGAAGTCGAGTGCCTCTTTTATCTCTTCCTCAGTGGCAGTCTGGTTGACCTGAATGCCGCCAACGTCAGAGAGAAGAGTGAAGTTTATGTGCTGTCCCACGTTCTTCTTGTCGTGGTGCATGAGCCTGATGAGCTCGGCATAGTCATCACATGTAATGTCGAACGTGCCATAATTGTCGCGTATAAAGCTCACCGTCTGGTGCATCTTATCAGTTGGGAAGCCCGTCTTAATGGCCGACAGATAAAGCTCGCACACCAGTCCGAAAGCCACGGCATAGCCATGCAGCAACCCCTTTCCGTTGTTCTTGCGGAACGAGAAAGACTCAAAGGCGTGGCCCACGGTGTGTCCCAGGTTCAGCGCCTTGCGCATTCCGTGCTCCAGCGGGTCGCTGTTCACGATGCGTTCTTTCACGGCTACGCTCTCCTTCACCATGTCTGAGAGCTGGTTTAAGTCGGGAGTTGCCAAATCGAATGATATATGTTGCGCCCACATCTTTTCATTACTGAGCAGCGAATGCTTGAGCATCTCGGCATAACCCGACCTTATGTTGGCATTATCCAGCGTCTTCAGCCACGACGTATCAAGTATAACGAACTTCGATTCGTTGAAAACGCCAATCTCATTCTTCAGTCCATTGAAGTTAATGCCCGTCTTACCGCCCACCGAAGCATCCACCATGGCAAGCAACGTGGTGGGAACATTAACGAAGTCGATGCCTCTTTTGAACGTACTGGCAGCAAATCCGCCCAAGTCTGTTATCATTCCGCCACCCAAGTTTATCATGCATGAGTGTCTGGTGGCATTGTTCTCGTCAAGAGCCAGCCACACTTTAGTGAGATATTCCAGTGTCTTATGATTGTCGCCGGAGGGAATAGTGATGACATGGGCATGCCTTAATGTGAAAAACTTAGCTATGACGGGCCAGCACAGCTTGTAGGTATTACTGTCTGTAAGCACGAAGATGCTGTCGTGTTCTGTTTCAGAGAGTGTTTTGGCCAGTTCACTCTTGAAGTGCCTTGATATGACTATTCTCTGTTTCATTGTTCTCTCCTGTTCTTTTGTTCCTTGTTACAAATATACGCAAAAAGCCTAGCCCGCGCATCAGCAACGCTTAACTTTTAGCACTTTTTTGCGCTTTTAGCTATCATTCTGCTCACTTTATATTGCCAGTGTGCAAGTTTTTATCATCCGTAGGCTATTAAAACGAATAGCCAAGATTAATGAACAGCGTGGGCTTATGGGTAAGACTGCTCCATCCGAAGCTGCCTCCTATCGGACCGAGGAAGCTCAGATCGTAGTAGTAGGCCACCTCTACGCCTATCTTAGGCCCATGATCGAGGAGGCTGCTGAGGTTGTCTGCGTGCTCACTTGCACTGGCCTTGAAGAGCAGATAGTTGTTGTCGGCTATCTGCTGTTGCAGTTTCATCTGTATGGCGACGAGCTTATTGTCGGCCACCTCTATATAATTCACTCCGGCCAATGGCAGCTGCTGGTTATCAAGATACTTATGGAAGCCGTTACCTCCCACCACGTTGAGCAGGGGCAAGGGCGTCACATTGGTTTCGTAAGTGCCGTTATCGTCGGTGCGCTGCTCCATGCTATGCCCGAACACCAGCCTTCCGTAGACCATAGGTTGCAGTGTGAGCTTGTGCGTAAGGCCGAAGTTCATTCTCCATGAGGCATTCACCACGCTGTAGCCACTGTGGTCATCATACTTCACAAGGTTGGATGTGTAATAGGCATAAGCCGCCTTGAAGGCCGCACCACGCGTAGGAAAGTACCATTTATCCTCAGAGTTATAAGACGTAGAGGCGTTGTAGCTCCACAGATGTGTTTGCTCCAGGTTGCCAGACCACCGGCGTTCGTCGTTTCCATGCAGCACTTCGTTGTAGTTATAGAAATCGTATTTCACCCCCAACTTCACGTTGAAGTTGCGCACATTGAAGTCGGCAACGTTCCAGTTCACCTCATGCTGGTTATACAGAATATTAGATTGTCGTCGCGCTTTCTGATAAGTATAGATGTCGTTGTGCCGATAAGTGTAGCTCAACGTACTTTTTGTGCTGCGGTGGAACGCCCATTCTACAAGACCCTTAGCCATGATACGCTTTCCAAGTCTCAGCGTAAGGGCCGTGGCCAGCGGCTTGTCGGCCTTGGGCTTATATTGTCCGTAGGCCTGCAGCGACACATATTCCTCGTTGTCAAAGCGCACGCCAAGAGCCAGTTCCATTTCTTTACCACTCTGCGTGCTGTCAGACGGTTGGGCATTCTGCTCGTCTTCGCCATGGTTTTCAGGCCTGGGCGGAGTGAGCGGTTGCGGTTTATAGCTCTCGCTGAGCCCCAGCTTGCGCTTCAGGGCCATCAGCTCGTCCCAGTGCTTCATGGCTTCGGCCTCGCCCCTCACCTCTAGTGTGTCGATGGTTTTAGAGTTAAAACTGGCCGCCGAGTAGCCTTGTGTGTTGCAAGAGATAAGAATATCGGTGGCTTTCTTGTTCTCCTCGTATTTGTTCTTACAGTTTACGTCGACGATTTGACTGATGATTTGTCCGCTCTTTTCCAGCTCATCAGCCGTCTTGGGAGGCCCTTGCAGGGTGACACCTATCACATAATCGGCCCCCATCTGCCTGGCTACGTCAACGGGAAAGTTGTTGCGCAGGCCTCCGTCCACCAATATCATGTCGCCCTTGCGCACGGGTGTGAAGGCACCGGGTATGCTCATGCTCGACCGCATGGCCTGTGCCAGCACGCCGCTGTGCCAGTCTACCTCGGTGTTATCCACTATATTGGTAGCCACACAGGCAAAGGGGATGGGCAAACGGCTAAAGCTCATAGAGTCATGATAGCCCTCTGTGAGCCTGCTGAACAGCTTGGCCAGGTTCTTACCCTCTATAGCGCCCCCCACCTTCACGCTAGCCATACTGCCGGATTGCAGCTTTCGCGTAATAAAATAGGTGTTGTCCATCTTCCGCTCGCCCAGGCTTCTCTCCTTAAGGTCGGCTTTGTCTGAGAGCAGGAAGCCCCAGTCTTGCGCCCGTACCAGCGAGTCAAGCTTCTCAGCGTCGTAACCTATGGCATAGAGTCCGCCTATGAGAGAGCCTATAGACGTGCCCGTGATAATGTCGATGGGTATGCCGGCCCGCTCTATCACCCTGAGCGCGCCGATGTGCGCCATGCCTTTGGCCCCGCCACCACTTAGCACCACGGCCACTTTGGGGCGTTGCTGACCGCTGACAGTCTGTGCCTGAGAGGCCGGGGCGAGCCAAGCTGCCATAAAGAAGGATAGTAAAAAAATTCTTTTCATGATAATAACGCAATGATATGTGCATTGCAAAGTTAAGAAAAGAATTGCGAAAAGTCAAGTAACGTGACGATTGATTACAAGCTAAAGCATAAAAAAAGTGTCCTGGCAAGACACTTTCTGAGGCTCAAGAAGCCCTCAGCCGGCGTGAGACTCAGGGCTTATTGCCGCATGTGAGTCTCTCGTCTGGCTTGGATTATTTATTCATCAGATGGTTGTTGAAACGATATTCGGCCAACTTCTCAAACCGTGTTCCGGGCCTTCCATAATTGGCATAGGGATAGATACTTATGCCGCCGCGTGGCGTAAAGAAGCCCGTTACCTCGATATATTTAGGGTTCATGAGCTTGATAAGGTCTTTCATGATGATGTTTACACAGTCTTCATGAAAGTCGCCATGGTTTCTGAAGCTGAAGAGATAGAGTTTGAGGCTCTTGCTCTCCACCATCTTCACATCGGGCACATAGCTGATGCGTATCTCGGCAAAGTCGGGTTGCCCCGTGATAGGGCACAGTGAGGTGAACTCAGGGCAGTTGAACTGCACCCAATAGTCGTTGCCGGGATGCTTGTTGACGAATGTTTCGAGCACCTCCGGCGCGTAGTCCATCTTATATTTTGTTTTCTTTCCCAGGGCCTTCAACCCTTCGTCTTGTCTGTTTTCGCTCATGATTATATTGTCTTATTTAAACTGAAAACCTTCCAAATGCTGTAGTTCACTCCCTCGTCGTAGGCATCTTCGCCCTCATACTGCTTCAGCGCTCTCACCACTCTGATGGTTACAGGCAAGGCAATAACCTCATAAAGAGTCTTCAGAAACACCTGCCAAATCATGAGCTTGGGCAGTTCGGATGTCGGCACAACGCCACCCAAGGCCAGCGGGAAGAAGATAATAGAGTCGCAACTCTCGCCGGCCACCGTGCTAAGTATGGCCCGCCAGGAGAAGTGGCGGCCCTTGTCGTGCAGCTTCATCTTGCTCATGACATAGGCGTTGGCAAAAGAACCGATGATGAAAGCCAGGAACGAAGCGGCCGCAATGCGCGGAGCCAGGCCGAAGATGGCATGAAAACCGGCATCGTTGTTCCAATAAGGCGCGCCCGGAATCCAGTCGCAAAGAGCCCCAACGGCCACGAAGAAGAAGTTCATGGCAAATCCTGTCCATATCAGAAGGCGCGTTTTTTGATAGCCCCACACCTCGCAAACGCAGTCGTTGATGATGTAAGACACGGGAAAGACGATGAGACCGCCCGTCAGACTGATGCCGAATACTGAGATTTGCTTTGTTTCCAGAATGTTTGCCGCAATGAGGCAAACGCAAAAGAGTATGCTGAAAAGCATGAAAAGCACACTCACTTGTTGCTTGTTATGTGTCATCTTTCTTGTTTTGTTAAAGGGGGTGTTCAAGTACCCCTGTGATTTTTGTGGGTGCAAAGTTAGGCATTTTTTCTCAGAAACAAGCATTTGGCTCACATTATTTGTGGGTTGCAGCTCCTCTGTCTCACCCGCTCCGGCATCTGCAAGCAGCGTGGTGGCCAGCGAAGGGCATGTCGTTAGCCCACTCTACAGAAGTATTCAATCCACCACGAAAGCCATTATGAGCCAACCATTTAGCCGTCTTCCACCCGCAAGCTAAGCATCGCCGCTCTGCAAAATAGGCACTCTTGCAGTTCAAAATAGGCACTTTTGGCCTTCAAAATAGGCATTCTTGCCGTGCAAAAAGGCCTATTTGAAAAAACGGCGCAACTATGAGCACTTTCAAGGTAGATTCTTCGACGAAACAGAGAAGACTATATTAATTATTTAAAACAACTTAAATGTATGGCTTTTATACTATAAAAGGGGCTGTTCGTTGGCTTTTTGATTTCTTGACTAAACTTCTTACCGTTTTATTCATCATAAAAACATGAAAGCAAAGAAAATGACTGACAAAGCAAGACGATACGTCTTAACATGTGTGCTGGCTCTCTTCGCCTCACTGGCATGGGGCCAAGGCAGCGTGAGTGGCACAGTGTATGACAAAGACAGTGGCGAAGGCGTGATGCAAGCCGCCGTGAAACTGCTGCGCAAGGACAGCTCGCTGGTGGCCGGAACGCTGACCGACAGCAACGGAAAGTTCAGTATGAACGTGGCAAAAGACGGCAACTACATCATCAAGATAAGCAGCGTGGGCTACAGCACCTACACACACAGCGTGCGGCTGATGGGCAACAAGGCCACGCAACTGGGCAGAATAGCCATGAGCGCCGACGCCATCATGCTGCAAGGGGCCACCGTAGAGGGCTACGCCAGCAAGGTAACGGTGAAAGAAGACACCTTTCAATATAACGCTTCTGCCTATCGTGTGCCGGAGGGATCGGCTGTTGAGGAGCTGGTGAAGCGCCTGCCCGGAGCGCAGGTGAGCGACGACGGCACCATAACCATCAACGGTAAGACGGTGAAGAAGATTCTGGTAGACGGCAAAGAATTTATGACGGGCGACACCAAGACTGCCATGAAGAACCTGCCCACCTCTATTATAGAAAAGGTGAAAGCCTACGACCAGCAGAGCGACTTGGCACGCGTGACGGGCATTGACGACGGAGATGAGCAGACGGTGCTTGACTTCGGCATCAAGAAAGGCATGAATAAGGGCGTGCTGGCCAACATAGACCTGGGCGTGGGAAGCCAAAGCAGATATGCCGAGAGGGGCATGGGAGGCTACTTCAGCGGCAAAACAAAGATCATGGTGCTAGGCAATGCCAACAACGTAAACGACAGAGGGTTCGGCCGAGGAGGCGGTGGGCGCAACGGACTGATCGCTACCAAGATGCTGGGAGTGAACTTTAACTACGACAATGGCAAGACTTTGCAGATGGACGGAAGCTTGAGATGGAACCATAACGATGATGATACGCGCACAAAAACGTCTACCGAGAGCTTCGTGGCGGCCAAAGGAGCCTTCTCTAACGGCCTTACGCAAAAGTATGCACGCGGCAACTCGTGGGACTTCAGGTACAGACTGGAGTGGAATCCCGACTCTATGACCAACATCATGTTCCGTCCCAACGTGAAATATTCTACGTCTGACGGCAGCACACGCAGCCAGTCGGCCACATACAACGAGGATCCTTACGACTATACCAGCGACCCGCTGGAAGACGCGGCCATAGAAGTCATGCGCCAACAGGGCCTTATGGTGAACAGACGAGTCACTAACAGCATAAGCTATAGCGAGACCAAGAGCCTGGGAGCCATGCTGCAACTGAACAGAAAGCTGAGCAGCAACGGCCGTAACGTGACTTTGAGGGGCGACATCAAGCGCAGCAAGAATGATGCCACGAGCCTCTCTACACAGAACGTACATCTCTTTCAGGTGCTCAACGCCCTGGGTGAGGACTCCACCTACCAGACCAACCGATACAGTCTGACCCCTACCACATCATGGAGCTATGACGTGCAGGCCACTTACAGCGAACCACTATGGCCCAAGGCCTATCTGCAGCTGAGCTATAAGTATGCCTACTCGCTGAGCAAGAGTGATAAGAGCACCTACGACTTCAGCAATCTGGGCGAGAATTTCTTTGGCGGTCTGACCCCCGAATACCGCTCGTGGGACAGCTATCTGGCACTGTTGAGCAACCCGCTTGACAGTTACTTAGACACCAACTTGAGCCGATATGCTGAGTATCGCACCTATACGCATGAGCTAAGACTCATGATGCGCATAACAAAAGACAAGATGCGGCTTAACTTCGGCGTAATGATGCAGCCCCAACGCACCAAGTTTACACAAGACTATCTGGGCATTCACACCGACACTGTGCGTACGGTGCTGAACTGGGCGCCCACTCTCGACTTCAGATACCGCTTTAACAAGCAGAGCAACTTGCGCATCAACTATAACGGAACAACCACGCAGCCCAGCATGACCGACCTGCTTGACATCACAGACGACAGCAACCCGCTGAACATTGTCAAGGGTAACCCCGGACTGAAGCCGGCTTTCACCCATCAGTTCAGACTCTTCTACAACGGCTATAGGGCTTCGCACCAACAATCGGTGATGACTTTCCTCAACTATACCAACACCCTCAACAGCATCAGCAACATGGTGACGTATGACGAAACAACAGGCGGAAAGACCACAAGACCGGAGAATATCAACGGCAACTGGAGCATGATGGGCGCCCTGATGCTCAACACGTCGATCGACTCGGCTGGTGTATGGAACGTAAACACCTTTACCAACGCAAGATACAACCACTATGTGGCCTACCTGAGCCAAGGCAATCAGAGCTCGCTGAAAAATATCACACGGTCTACAACCATCTCTGAGCGACTCTCCATGAGCTATCGCAACGCATGGATGGAGGTAGGCCCGGAGGGCAGCTTCACCTACACGCACTCAAAGAACATGCTTCAGCCATCGAGCAACCTAGACACTTGGAACTTTGCCTACGGCATAGACCTCGACTTTACGCTGCCCTGGGGCATGAGTCTCTCTACTGATATCAAGCAGAACAGCCGAAGAGGATACAGCGACGCGTCGCTCAACACCAACGAACTGATATGGAACGCGCAGCTGTCGCAGAGCTTCCTGAAGGGCAAGCCCCTCACCGTGTCGCTGCAACTATATGACATTCTGCACCAGCAGAGCAACCTTACCAGAGCCATTAACGCTGCACAACGCACCGATACTGAATATAACAGCATCAACAGCTACGACATGTTGAAGGTTAACTACAGGCTGAACTTCTTCGGAGGAAAGAGTGGCCGCGGACCGGAAGGGCCCGGATTTGGCGGCCCGGGCAGAGGGGACGGCAGACCAGGAGGCAACAGAGGAGGTATGCGACCACCTATGGGAGGCAGGCCACAAAGTGGATTTGGCGGAGGATTTCGCTAACTACAGCCTACACCCAATATATAAAAAGGTGTAAACACAACGAAAAAAGACAGGCCACACGAAGCCTTGCCGCACATGGAGCGTCAGCAAACAACCTGCGAGACGCTCCTTTTGCGTGCTTAGGACAGGCCCGGCAAGCCCGACAGACGCGCAAGACAAACATCTTTTGCACAGTCACCTATTATTAAAAAGGATAAAAACACGGCAGGTATCAATTCTTTTTAGTATCTTTGCAGAACATAAGCAACACTGCGGCATAACGCTCTCAACAAACAGAACAGGCCTTGCCGGGTGTTTTGCGTCATCTTTGCATCATATAACAATACATCAATAGATTTTCACAACGATGAATATATTAGAACTGAGCGAGCAGGAAATAGGTCGCAGACAAAGCCTGCAAGAGCTTCGCAACATGGGCATTAACCCCTATCCGGCAGAAGAATTCCCCGTCAACGCATGGAGCGATGACATAAAGGCTAACTTCAAAGACGACGAGAAGCGTGAAGTTACCATAGCAGGAAGAATGATGAGCCGCCGCGTTATGGGCAAGGCATCATTCGCGGAGCTGCAAGACAGCAAAGGCAGAATACAGCTTTACATCAGCCGGGACAATCTGTGTCCAGGCGAAGATAAGGACCTATACAACAAAGTATTCAAGAAGCTGCTCGACATCGGCGACATCATCGGCGTGAAAGGTTATGTGTTCCGCACACAGATGGGCGAGATTTCAGTGCACGTAGAAAGCATCAAGCTGCTCTCTAAGAGCCTCAAGCCGCTGCCTATAGTGAAATATAAGGACGGCGTGGCATACGATAAGTTTGACGATCCCGAGCAACGCGCACGCCAACGCTACGTAGACCTTATTGTGAACGACGGCGTGAAGGAAACCTTCTTGAAGCGTGCCACGGTGCTCAGAACCATGCGCCAGTTCTTTGACGAGCGCGGATACACGGAGGTAGAGACACCTATACTGCAAAGCATACCGGGCGGAGCATCGGCAAAACCATTCATCACGCACTTCAACGCGCTCAACATCGACATGTATATGCGCATTGCCACCGAGCTATATCTAAAGCGTCTCATCGTAGGAGGCTTCGAAGGCGTTTACGAAATAGGCAAGAACTTCCGCAACGAGGGTATGGACCGCTATCATAACCCGGAGTTCACCTGTATGGAGCTATATGTTCCTTACAAGGATTACAACTGGATGATGAGCTTCACGGAGAAACTCTTAGAAACCATTTGCATAGCCGTGAACGGTAAAGACGAGGTGCAGAACGGCGACAACATCATATCCTTCAAGGCTCCTTTCCGCAGACTGCCTATCCTGGATGCTATCAAGGAGAAGACAGGCTACGACCTGACAGACAAGAGCGAGGACGAGATACGCGACATAGCTGTTAACAAGCTCAAGATGGAAGGCCTGGACGAAAGCTTCGGAAAGGGTAAGCTTATTGACGAGATATTCGGAGAATTCTGCGAGGGTACGTTCATTCAGCCTACCTTCATCACCGACTATCCCGTAGAGATGAGCCCCCTGACAAAGATGCACCGCTCAAAGGCAGGGCTCACAGAGCGCTTCGAGCTGATGGTAAACGGCAAGGAGTTGGCCAATGCATACTCTGAGTTGAACGACCCAATAGACCAGGAAGAGCGCTTCAAAGAGCAAATGAGACTGGCAGACAAGGGTGACGACGAGGCCATGATTATCGATCACGACTTCTTGCGCGCCCTGCAATACGGCATGCCCCCAACATCCGGCATCGGAATAGGCATTGACCGACTCGTCATGCTCATGACAGGCAAGGAGAATATACAGGAGATTATGCTCTTCCCACAGCTCAAGCCAGAAGTGAAGATGCCTCAAAGCAGCCAGAAAGAATGGGCCGCCCTGGGCGTAGAAGAAAACTGGATGTACGTGCTGCGTAAGGCTGGCTTCAACCTGATAAGCGACATTCGAAACGAAAAGGCACAGGGACTGCAGCAGAAACTGGGCGAGATAAACAAGAAATATAAGCTCGGCTACGAGAAGCCTAGCCTAGAAGTGATACAACAATGGATTGACAAGGCCAACGCCTTGGCACAATAAGCATTAAGAAAAGACAGCACTGCCGCATACATAAGCATTATGTTCAACGTAGGGAAGATAGCTATCATAGGCGGAGGATCGTGGGCAACAGCCATCGCGAAAATCATTGTGAGCCACACGCACCATATAGGATGGTACATGAGACGCGATGATCGGATAGAGGACTTCAAGCGGCTGTCGCATAACCCGGCCTATCTAACGAGAGTACACTTCAACACCGACGAGATATTCTTCTCATCAGACATAAACAAACTGGTGGAAGACTTTGACACGTTGGTGTTTGTTACCCCGTCGCCCTACTTGAAAAACCACCTCAAGAAGCTCAAGACGCGCATCAAAGACAAATACATCGTGACGGCCATCAAAGGCATCGTGCCTGAAGAGAACTTGGTTTGTTCGGAGTATTTTCATCAGGTTTACGACGTGCCTTACGACAATTTGGCCGTCATCGGTGGCCCCAGCCATGCTGAGGAAGTGGCCTTGGAGAGGCTCTCCTACCTCACCGTGGGTTGCGTGAACCGCGAGAAGGCGCAGGCTTTCACAGAGGTTCTGGCCAACAACTTCATCAAGACAAAGGTGTCGGGTGATGTTATCGGCATAGAATATGCCAGCGTGCTGAAGAATGTATATGCCATAGCAGCCGGCATTTGCTCGGGTCTTAACTATGGTGACAACTTCCAGGCAGTGCTCATGTCGAATGCCGTGCAGGAGATGGAACGCTTCATGAAGACGGTGCATCCGATAGAACGGAATATCATAGACTCTGTTTATCTGGGCGATCTGCTCGTTACAGGCTATTCAAACTTCAGCCGCAACCGCGCCTTCGGTACCATGATAGGTAAAGGCTACAGCGTGAAAAGCGCGCAAATAGAGATGGAGATGATAGCTGAAGGCTATTTCGGAACAAAGTGTATGAAGGAGATTAACCGCCATCTGCACGTCAACATGCCCATTCTGGATGCCGTTTACAACATCCTTTACGAACGTATTTCACCACAAATAGAAATAAAACTATTAACAGATTCATTTAGATAAAAGCAATGAAGAACATTTCTTTAGACATTACAAAGGCCGAACAGTTCCTTAACCCAGGTACTGTAGCTGCCATGGAGCCCAAAGTGGTGGCAGCTCAAGAGGCTTTAGAGAAAGGCACTTGCAAGGGTAACGACTTTCTGGGATGGCTACATCTGCCATCAAGCATCACGCCCGAGTTTCTCAAGGAGATACAAGACACAGCTAACACGCTGCGCAGTAAGTGCGACGTTGTGGTTGTAGCCGGTATCGGAGGCTCTTATCTGGGAGCCCGTGCCGTGATAGAAGCTCTCTCTAACAGCTTCTCTTGGCTCATCCAGGATAAGAAAAACCCTGTCATAACCTTTGCCGGTAACAACATTGGCGAGGATTATCTCTCTGAACTTACCACTTATCTGAAGGATAAGAAGTTCGGAGTTATCAACATATCTAAGTCGGGTACGACAACCGAAACAGCACTCACCTTCCGTCTTCTCAAGAAGCAGTGCGAGGCACAGCGTGGCAAAGAAGAGGCAAAGGATGTTATTGTAGCCGTTACCGACGCTCATAAGGGAGCCGCAAGGGCTGCTGCTGACAAGGAAGGATACAAGACGTTTGTCATTCCTGACAACGTGGGTGGACGCTTCTCTGTGCTCACTCCGGTGGGCCTGCTGCCTATAGCATGCGCTGGATTCGACATCACTAAACTGATAGAAGGTGCTGCCGACATGGAGAAAGCTACCGCAGACAACGTTACTTATGGTGAGAACATCGCCGCACAATATGCAGCCGTAAGGCAGGGACTCTACACTCAGGCCGGCAAGAAGATTGAAATCATCGCCAACTTCCAACCCAAGTTGCACTTCATGGCCGAATGGTGGAAACAGCTCTACGGTGAAAGCGAGGGCAAGGAACATAAAGGTATCTTCCCGGCAGCTTGCGATTTCACCACCGACCTGCACTCTATGGGACAATGGATACAAGATGGTGAGCGCTCTATCTTCGAGACTGTCATCTCTGTTGAGACACCTAACCACGAGCTGGACTTCCCCTTTGACGAGGAGAACCTGGATGGTTTGAACTTCCTGGCAGGCAAGCGCGTAGACGAAGTGAACAAGATGGCCGAACTGGGAACACGCCTGGCACACGTAGATGGCGGCGTTCCAAACATACGCATCAGCATGCCGCTGCTCAACGAGTATTATTTGGGTCAGCTCATCTACTTCTTTGAAAAGGCATGTGGCATCAGCGGACTCATCGAGGGGGTTAATCCCTTCAACCAGCCCGGCGTGGAGGCCTACAAAAAGAATATGTTTGCTCTGCTCAACAAGCCCGGCTACGAGGCTGAGAGCAAAGCTATTCAGGAGCGTTTGGCTAAAGAGCAATAAGCCATCAGCTCAACAATATTTCTTAAGACGATGGATGTGGGCTCCGGCCTGCATCCATTTAATATATTGAGTATGTTTGAGAAAGAAATAGAAGCTTATAATCGTTCACTGCAACAAAACCCTGAATGGCAGGGCAAATGCCTGTCGCCACGTTGTGTGTTGTTCGACATGGACGGCGTGCTATATGACTCTATGCCCAACCATGCCATTGCCTGGGTGAAAGCTCTCAAGGAGTTTGGCATTCACTTCACGGCAGAAGACTCTTACGCAACAGAGGGCGCGCGTGGCGTAGACACCATTAGGGCCTACATCAAGAAGCAACAAGGCAGGGAGATAAGCGAGGAAGAGGCTCAGAAGATATATGATGTGAAGACGCATTACTTTCATAGTCTGCCGGAAACGCACATCTTTCCGGGCGTGAGAGAGCTGATGCAGAAGATCAAAGACCACGGCCTCACCATAGGAGTAGTGACCGGAAGCGGACAGAAACCGCTCATCAAGCGATTGCTGAACGACTTCAAAGGCTTTCTGACAGCCGATCATATCGTGACAGCTTACGACGTTAGCAAGGGCAAGCCTAATCCCGATCCTTACCTCATGGGGCTAAGCAAATGCGGAAGACTGATGCCCTGGCAGGGCATCGTGATAGAAAATGCTCCGCTAGGCGTGCGGGCTGGCGTGGCGGCACACATCTTCACAGTAGGCGTAAACAGCGGACCACTGCCCGACAGCGCACTGGCCAACGAAGGCGCTAACCTGGTTTTTAAGCGCATGACAGACTTTTACGATGTGAGCGATGAACTGTTAGAAAAAGGCGGATGCTGATGAGCACCCGCCTTTTTTATATAAGATGACGAACAATGTTTACATATTCGTGCATTTCTCGTTAGGATCCAGACTTACCTTCTCGCCCGGTTTGAGCTGGCGAGCCGTATAACCGAACTTCTCAAAGCCTTTTCTGAGCTTCTCCTCGTCAGTCTTCTTAGGATCATAAGTAACCTTCACCGTCTGGTTCTCCACGCTTGTCTCTATCTCCTTCACACCCTTTTCGAAGCGCAGGTTCTTCTTAATTACATTCTCACAATTAGCGCAATGCATCTGCGGAACCGTAGTGAACACAACCGTCTTGGTGTCTTTAGCCGAAACAGCCACTACAGAGAGCAGCATAACGAACAAAAAAATAACTTTCTTCATAAACACTTTTTATTTTAAATGATACTTATTTTATAACCTATAAATTTGGAGTTTATTGCTCCATGTGCTTGCCTAAATAAAGTCGGATGCCCACATAACCCATGGCTCCCGTTACCGGACCGTATACAAGAGTAGGCTCAAACGAGCTGCTCCAGGGCTCCGAAGCTGCTATGATAGGGCTCTTCTGCTTATAATTGGTAAGGTTCTCACCACCCACATAGAGTTGGAAATGACGGAACGAGCGCGTTACCTGCAGGTTGAGAAGAGGATAAGCCTTGAAGTTATTGGCCCAAGACTGCGTTCCATCAGCCATTGTATAAGGAGCTGGCAACCTGCCTCCACCGTTCAAAGCAAGCGTAGCATCAAACTGCCAGATGCTCAACGGCGACTTATATGAAGCAGAGAAGAGTGCCTTATATCTGCTCTGCAACGGCTTCCACAACATTTTGCCGCCATAGTTGGCCTTTACCAAATTGTAACGGTAAGCCGCTGAGAGTTCCAAACCCTTGTAAGGGTTGATTGTAGCATCCACTTGGAAGGTGTGTGAGTAGCTCTTACCGTCAAGACCAGTAAGATGCAGTACGCCTGGATTGGTATCGTAATCGATAATCGTCTGCCTCAAGAAATCAGTATAATAATAATCAGCATTCAGCTTGAGTGTCTTTCCACCCACCGGGATAAGGAAAGCCAGCGACGCGCCATAGTTCCATGCGGCCTCTTGCTGCGGCTCGTCTATCACCAGTTGCCTGCCCGAAGCCATCAGGAAGTTGTTCTCTGCCAATACGTGCGGACTGCGATAGCCCTTTCCTGCCGATGCCCTGAACGTTACATAATCGTTCATCATCCACTTCAGATGGAAACGTGGAGTGAAGAAAGTGCCATAAAGGCTGCTATGATCCACACGCGCTCCTGCCATCAGCGTGAAGCGGTTATGCAGGTTAAGGGTGTATTGCGCATAGGCGCCGGGCGTTGTCTCACGCTCGGGGGCGCTCACACTGCCACCCTCCTCCGGTCTTGTCAGTCTATAATTCTGGCCAAGATAGTCATAGTTAATGCTCAATCCTGCCGAGAGGTTATGATATTCGCCCATGTTGGTTTCATATATCAGCGAGCCATATACGTTCTTCTCGTTCACGCCATACGTCTTAAAGCCATATTGCGCATCCTGCTCGTGCATGGTAGCCGAACCCATCAAGGCGATGTTTGCGCCACTTTCGGCGTTCAATATAAGGGCATGCTTCATGTAAGCCTCATAGCGTTTGGTGTCTATACCTATCTTATACATAGGTTGTCCATCGGCCATCACCATGCCGTCGTGCTCAGTCTGTCCGCTCCTGCGACTCTCATTGAGCAATGACAGTCCGCCGTGGAAGAGATAGTTGCCCTGTTTCCAATACCATCTGTTCTGCAAGTTATACTGTCTGACCAGCGGATTATCCTGAAAACCGTCATGGTTCTGATCGTGATGACTCCACTCATTTTCAAAGTGGGCCAGCAGTTCAGTGGCAAGACTCTTGTCTTTTTTCAGGTGCATATTGGCATCCACGTTGGCTTCCAGCCTCGACATGGTGTTGCCATATACGTTCACCGTAGCACCCTCAGGGTCTTCTGGCTTCACGTATTCCACATTTATCTGTCCTGTCATGGCCTCATAACCGTTCTTCACCGAGCTGTTTCCCTTTGACACCTGAATGCTCTTGAGCCACGAACCGGGCACATAACCCAAGCTGTAAGGCATGGCAGCTCCGCGGAAATTGGGTATATTCTCCGTGAGCATCTGCACATAAGCGCCGCTCAGGCCCAAAAGCTTGATTTGTTTGGCACCCGTTGCGGCATCAGAGTAGTTCACGTCTACCGACGGATTGTTCACAAAGCTCTCGCCAAGGTTGCAGCATGCCGCCTTGAAGAGCTCGCCACGCGAGAGGTCCAGGCCGTTCATCAGCCCCATACGTCTAACGCCTGGTTTGCGCACCTGCACCACTACTTCGTCTATATTCTGTGTTTGTTGCATTTTTGTAGCAGTAGAGTCAGCACTCATCTGCTGTCCCCATGCCACCGATGTGAGCGCGCTTGCCGCACCCACCAATATGATTCGTCTCATTATACTTTTTACGTTATTAAATGGTTTGCACTTGCTGAAAATAAAAACACGACGAGGCCACTTGCCTGTGACACCGTCAAAGGCAAACCATTATCAGAGCGTAAGTCGGCGAAGTTTATGGAGCTGGGTCCGAGGAGGACTGCTCCACGCCTTCAGCAGCCTTGGCCACATGTGCGTATAGGGCATTTGCCGCAAGGCAAAACCCACCGCCATTAAGAATAGCGGCAAGGCGACTGCAAATGAATGAAACTGGAACGAAGCCTGACTGGCTTGGCTGAACTGTGACAGCTTCACCACCTTCACCTTCATGCACTTGCGTACAGGCTCGGCACAACCATGCCCTTGGGCAGTCTCAACAGCCGTGACACTCATGTAGCCACGGTGGCAACACTGCACAATAGCCCTGCCCGACCCCATGAAAACAATCATCAGGGAGAGCACGAAGGTCAATATATATCTTTCTATTAGCTTCATTCGATTTGCAAAATTAAGGATTACATAAAGAATAAGCAAATAAAAATATGCTTTTTAACATTTTTATTATCTTTCAAATCATTATTTCCACTCTCTCATTATATAATTAAGAGCCCACCAAACAGCCCAAAGAGCCACCTGCCAGACGCGCCGGCAGGGCACCCAAAAGAGATTTGTGCGCCAAAAAAGGGCTTACATTTGTCTGAACAAAAAAATATCACTAGCTTTGCACCTAGTTAATATAACGATGCTAGTGTATAACAAGAAAAGTGAAAAGCTCTTATCTTAACCCAACAAGACTGCGCAGCCTCGCCAGAAGGCTGATGCAACCCTCCTACCCCATCCTCATTATCTCGGCCGCTGTACTTTTTGCTCTCTATCTCATCAACCGGCAAGAGGGCGACGGAGCAGAAGCCGTGGTACAGACAGACTCTTACTATACCCTCACCATAGATGGCGTGCCGGCTATTTACTTTGCCTCCATCGACAACGACACCACTCTCAGCGGCGGCACGGTGAGCAAAGACTCCGTCGCTACCCACAGAGAGAGGCACCGCGCCTATTGGGTAAACCAGCTCAGCCTCTTGCCCTCATGCTTTGGCAGGCTGCTCATTGCCCACGACCCGCAGCCGTCTAACGCCATTAACTATGGCAGTGAGCGGTTGCACAGAATGCTAGACGACCTATATATACGTATAGACAAGCAACTGGCCGGATGGGAATCGCAGAGCAACGAGCTGCGTTACTACCTGCGGGTGCACAGCGTAAAAGACTATGGCTACAACAACATAGCCGAATATTCGCAGTATGTGTCAAGGCAGATTGATTCGTTGCACAACCTGTCAGCAGCCATTGGATGCATAAGAGACGGCCAAAGACTGGCCCTAGACTATACCACCATCTACCGTACACGCACCGACACGCTTGTGAGATGCCACCCGCTGCGAAGCTACAACCATGGCTTCAGGCTCATACAGACTTACAACCATCTCACACCGGCACGAGTTCACACGCCCATAGACCTATCAAAAGCCAGAAAAGAGCTGTCGCGGCTCGGTGCCTTCGTGCCTCGCAGGGGCAGACTACCTATCACTTTGGCTCAGCCCAAAGGCTCATACTATGGCGAGACAAAGGGCGGAAAGCCCGATGGATATGGCAAGCTATACGGTGCCGACGGTTCTTACTACAGTGGCCACTGGACCAATGGCAAGCTCAACGGCTACGGCTTTTTCTGTGCGCCACACGCTTATCTGCAAGCCGGAACATGGAAAAACGGTGTGTTTAAGGGCGAGCAGCTCACCTATACGGCCGATCGCATCTATGGTATAGACGTGTCGCGCCACCAACACGAACAAGGCGGAAAGATATACCCTATAACATGGAGCAAGCTGCGCATTGTGGGCTTGGGCTCACTGAGCGCTAAGAAGATACGAGGAAAAGTAGACTACCCTGTCAGCTTTGTGTATATCAAGGCCACGGAGGGCACAACCGTAACCAGCAAATACTATCATGCCGACTATCTTGCGGCGCGTGAGGCAGGGCTCAGAGTGGGCTCTTACCATTTCCTATCCACCACGTCGCCCGCGCTACAGCAGGCCGCACACTTCCTGAACGTGTGCCATATAGGAAAGGGAGACCTGCCGCCGGTGCTCGACGTGGAGCCCAGCGATGCGCAAATAAAAGCCATGGGAGGCATAGAGAAGCTTTTGGGCAGCATGAGAACATGGCTATCCACGGTGCACCAGCGCACCGGGCTCAGGCCTATACTATATACCAATCAGCTCTTCATCAACAAATATCTTGACTTAGCTCCCGACATAGAAGACAACTACCTGGTGTGGATAGCGCGCTACGGGCAGTATAAGCCCAACGTGAAGTTGATTTACTGGCAGCTTTCGCCCGACGGCAGAGTGAAAGGCGTGCACGGAGATGTAGACATCAACGTGTTCAACGGCTATCGCAACCAGTACGGCGACTTCCTGACACGGCATGCCAAGAAGTAGGTGCACAGCCGATTACCATTGGGGGTTGCCCTTCGGGTGGTGAGATAGAGCACCGATTATATGGCTATCTCGCCCGATCCGAAGCAACGATGGTGCTGCTCGTCATACACCACGCAGAATTGTCCAGGCGCAACACCATGTATACGCTTGTCTGAGTGTATGCGATAAGTGCCGTTGCCCAAGGGCTCTACAGTGGCAAAATAACATTCCGGCGTATGACGTATCTTGAATGTGACGCGCTGCTGGCTCACTTCCTCGGTGAGAAAGTGAAAGTCGCGCACCAAGAACTCACTCCTATAGGCAGTCTCAGGGTCGTAGCCGTTGCTCACATATAGTATGTTCCTCTGTACATCCTTCTTCACTACGAACCATGGTCCGCCTCCCAGACCCAGGCCCTTGCGCTGCCCTATGGTGTGGAACCACAGCCCCTTGTGCCGTCCTATCTTCTTTCCGGTTTCCAATTCTATGATGTCGCCCGGCTCTTCGCCCAGGTATCGGCGCACATACTCGTTATAGTCTATGTTGCCCAAGAAGCAAATGCCCTGACTGTCTTTGCGCTTGGCGTTTATCAGATGCTCGCGCTCAGCTATCTGTCTCACCTCATCCTTCACGTAATGACCTATGGGGAAGATGGCCTTACGCAGTTGCCAATCGTATATCTGAGCCAGGAAGTCGGTCTGATCCTTCACCGGGTCGGGGCTCGTAGTAAGCCATTTCTTGCCGTCTATCCACTCTGTCTGGGCATAATGGCCCGTTGCTATGAGGTCGTAAAGGTGTCCCACCTTGGCATCGAAGGCGCCAAACTTGATGAGTCTGTTGCACATCACGTCAGGATTAGGCGTAAATCCCGCCCTCACCTTCTCCATGGTGTAGCGCGTCACCTCACTCCAATACTCCTTGTGGCAGTCTATGACGCTCAGCTTGCAGCCATAACGTGAGGCCACAGCCGTGGCCATCTCCAAGTCTTCCTCAGAGTTGCAGTCCCATTCCTCCTTTTCTTCAGGACCTATCTTGATGTAAAAGCAGTCAGGATGCAGCCCCAAACGGGCAAACTCATACACCACCACAGAGCTGTCTACACCGCCCGAGAGCAGCACAGCCACACGCTTGTCTTTCACTTCTTCTATATTCATGCTGCAAATTTACGAAAAAAGAGCGATATATCACCCATTTGCAGCCATCTACTTTAGCTTGGCGAAAAAGTTGAACGGTTTGGCCGAAAGTAGAAAGTATTTTAGTATTTTTGCATCCATATTCTAATGAACTAAAAACATAAGCTGAATGGAACAAATCAAGAACGACTTTCTCACGCTCAGCATAAGCGAGCATGGGGCTGAGATGCAGAGCATCAAAGACAACAAAGGGCAGGAATATCTTTGGGATGGCGACGAGAAGTATTGGAACCGCCACTCACCCATCCTCTTTCCTATAGTGTGCGGACTGTGGAAAGACACCTATCGCATTGACGGAAAAGAATTTAAGCTGTCGCGTCACGGCTTTGCCCGCGACACCGACTTCAAGTTGATAAGCAAAGGAACCGACCGTGCCACCTTCGCGCTGACAGACTCTGAGGAAACGCTCAAGTGCTATCCTTATCACTTCAACCTTGCCATTAGCTATCGGTTGGAGAAGAACACCATACACGTAGTGTGGCATGTAGAGAACACCGACAAGCAAACCATCTTCTTTCAGATAGGTGGTCATCCGGCCTTCCTGGTGCCGGGAGCCAAGAAGGGCGAGCCTCTGAAGGGCAGGTTGCGCTTTGACAACGCCACGCCCGAGCGCCTTTACGGCAACGTGGGGGGCTGTCTGGCCAAGGGCTACCACAAGGTGGAGACAGAAAACGGCGTATGGCCTTTCACAGAAGAAACGTTTGCCGACGACGCCGTTATCTTCGACCGCAGCCAGCTCAGGCACATCGAACTGCTGGGCGATGACGACAAGCCCGTGGTAACGCTCAACATCAAGACACCTGCTGTGGGCATCTGGAGCCCGACAGGCAAGCATGCACCCTTTGTGTGCATAGAGCCATGGTATGGCATACACGACTGGGCAGAGTATAATGGTGAGTTTAAGGATAAATATCTGATGAACCAGCTCTTGCCGGGAGCCAGCTTCATGAGCGAATATACCATCACCATCAGATAAAAAAAGCCGCGGCAAACAGACCGCATAATGAAATATGCCATCTGAATAAGGGGCTGCAACCATCCAAAAGGGGCGCACGCATTGTGTGTCCCTCTTTTTATCACTTCCCAGCTCTGACATTCTTTTTTACGTAATATACCTAACTAAAAGTCCAGACCATGCTTTTAGCCCGGCAAAAGCATCCATTTCACAAGGCAAAAACACCCATTTAGCAAGGCAAAAAGGCCTGTTTTGCAAATCATTCCGTAAAGAATTGATTATCAAATAATTACAAGCGCACTTACAAAGATTTTGGAACACACATGGTTTGGGTGGAAGGTGGGTGAGATATGGGTAGGATGTATTCCTAAGAGCTATCCCATCTAACCAATTATGTATTAACATCTTACGTACTGGGTGGAATGGGTGGAATAGGATTTCACTTAAAATCGCAGTTGATATACATTTCATCCTGCTTTATAGACTTCATAAGTGGCCTATCAGCCAAGATAGCCTTATAGGGTTTTATTGAATGGATTAAACAGAGATTTCTAGAAGATGGAGAATTCAAAGAACAGATGTACCAGACAAGAATATAACCCTGGAGCATCAAGTAGCAATCGCATGCAAAGAAGGGAGGAGGCCAAACAGGACAATTGGGGCTATTGGGGCCTTTCCTTCCTATAAGCCCCATAAAGGCCACAAAAGTGTTATTAAAGAAGAAAAAAGTTGAAGAACAGATTTATAGTCCTTGCTGTAAGGATGGGCTAACAAACATGTGCCATCCAACAAGCAACAGAAGCCAACTTGCAACCTGTATTGTCAAATAGCAGAGAAAACACTTTACTCATCTCCAATAGAACGTGCTGACCGTGCGCCGCTCCACATCACGGCACTCACTCAGCCTGCCTTTATCATCGAAAGTAGAAGGATATAGCTCGAAGTGACCGTCGTCATAGCTCACTCTAAAGGGTGTCTGTGGAGGCAACTCGCCAAAGTTGCCATTCATGAGGAATGGAAGAAGCCACCGCTTGCCCCACTCCCTGGCCACAATATAGGCCATGACGCTTTGGCTAAGTGGTTTCTGGTCGTCGTAGCTTACGTAGCGCGTCACCATGTTCCGGTTGTCGTGCGACCGCACCTGCCACTCTTGCAGTTGCGCCCCCTGCCATATCCAGTAGTCATCGCCCATGCGCTGAAGGTGGCGCGTAATGTCATAATGATAGGTACAGGTGGGCAGAGCACTGCCCAAAGGGCGCCGGCAGACCACCAAGCCATCATGTACGACATACTCTGTGCGCCCTTTCTCACCCTCAGCTATCACGAAAGAACTGTCGGTATAGAGCACACGCCACTCACAGCGGCCGGCATCCGGCTGCACGTATATTATTCTGTCAGGGCGATGTTGCTTGTCAGCATAATAGAATGTAACCGAAAGCGGCTGTTCAAAAAGTCGGCTCACTAAGCCCTCACGCCGCGTTTCCACCACCAGGCTGAGTCCGTGGTGAGGAAGACCATAGCTGTCTGCCTGCTGTAGACAAGCCTGGCTGCCCTTCTGCTGCTTGCAGGCGCACAAGCAAAAGACGGCAGACAATAGCATGAACCAACGCACGCAGCCCATCCTAGAAAGCCTCCCTGTATTTACTCTCATCCTTATCTTCGAGCATGGAGAGATAAGAATGATAACGGCTCTCGGCTATATAATGTTGCTCCACCGCCTTGCGAACGGCACATCCCGGCTCGTGCGTATGGGTACAGTTGCTGAACTTACAGTCTTTTGAGAAGCGAAAGATTTCCTTAAAGTAGCTTGTCAACTCTTCCTTTTCAATATCAAAAGTACCAAAGCCCTTAATGCCCGGCGTGTCGATGAGCCAGCCTCCGCCCGGCACGGGAAGCATCTCGCTGAACGTGGTGGTGTGCATGCCCGTGTTATGCGCGTCGCTGATGCAGGCTGTACGCAGGTTAGCCCCCGGCAGCATCACGTTGATGAGGGTAGACTTGCCCACGCCACTGTTGCCGCTGAGCAATGTTACCTTGTCACGAAGCATAGGCAGCAGACTGTCTATGCCCTCGCCGGTTGAGGCGCACACCACTTTGCACTCGTAGCCTATCGTACGATAAAGGTCTATCATCATGTCCTGATAATGCAGCTCGTCGGCATCCAGCAAGTCATGCTTATTGAAGACTAGCACCACGGGCACGCGATACGCCTCGGCACCGGCCAGAAAGCGGTCGATGAAGGTAGTGGAAGTCTGTGGATAATTAACCGTTATGACGAGGAACGCCTGGTCTACGTTGGCTGCAAGAATATGGCTTTGCTTAGAAAGGTTGGGCGACTTGCGGATGATATAGTTCTTTCGGTCGTCTATATCGGTGATGAAAGCCGTGCCTTCTTGGTTTTCTACAATCGTAACATAGTCGCCCACAGCCACGGGATTGGTAGAGCGAATGCCCTTCAACCTGAAGTTACCCTTTATTTTGCAGGGCAGCACAGCGCCACCGTCAGTCTTGACGGTGTACCAGCTGCCCGTGCTTTTAATAACGAGTCCGTGCATCTTAAACCGTCATGATTTCTTTCTGCTTCGCGTCAAGGAGCGCTTCAACCTTCTTGATGAACTTGTCATGCAGTTTCTGAAGGTCCAGTTCGGCATCCTTCTCATTGTCTTCTGACAATCCATCCTTAATGGCTTTCTTGAGCTTGTCCTTTACATCGGAGCGCACGTTACGTATCTCCACCTTGGCTTTCTCACCTATCTTATTGCACTGCTTCACCAAGTCGCGTCTTCTCTCCTCGGTGGGCTGTGGCAAATTCAGGCGCACCACCTCGCCGTTATTCTCAGGCGTGATGCCTACATCGCTGTCCATGATGGCCTTTTCTATGTCGCGAATGGCCTTCTTGTCCCACGGTTTGATGGCTATGGTGCGGGGATCAGGAATCATGATGGTGGCCACTTGGTTGAGAGGCACCTTGCTTCCGTAAGAGTTAACACGCACGGCATCAAGGATAGCCGCATTAGCCCTACCTGCACGTATGCGTGCCAGCTCTTCCTCTAAATAGTCGGCTGCCATCTCCATACGGTCGTGGGCGTCATTCAAAGTCTTTTTTACGTCTAACATATATTCTATATCTATAAATGTTTTTCCATGCACAAATGTAGGTATTTCTTTCCGATTAGGCAAGCAAACAGACTGTTTTTTCAACTTTCTGCCATCACCTTGCCCACTACCCTGCCCTTTGGGCAAGGCTGAAAGCACAAAAAAGGGGCTCAAGAATGAGTTTTCGGACATAATCGTTGCCTAATCCAACCGAAAGCAGTAACTTTGCCCGAAACAAAAAATGCATAATCATGATTAAGCAACTGCTACTCTCAGCAGCTATGGCAGGTTGCCTGACGGCACAAGCTGCCAGCGACGACACGCTGGTGCTGCAATATACATCGGGATTAGAGGAGAGCATCACCCTGAGTGACTTCACTACCGCAACATTCGGAGACGGAACATTGACATTCAACGGACTGGGCAAGACGATTAATTTGGCCGACTTGCACAAATTCTTCTTCCGTCAGGCAGCCACTGGCATCAAGGCCATCAACTCGCAAGAAGAAACCGGCACGAAGCCGGCCGAATGGTATACGCTGGAAGGCTTGCGCATAGCCCAGCCTCAGAAGGCAGGTACCTATATTCAGAAGCAAGGCAACACAACGCGTAAAGTGTTAATCGGCAAGCCCTAAGGAGCGCAATTCTGCGCCCACAGTGTTGGTGAGTTCTACGAGCTGGGCAATAGAAAGCTGCTCCGGACGTTTCGTCATGACAGGCTGGTCATAGAATCCTTCGTGGGGCACAGCGCTGCCGAACATCTGCCGGAGGCTAACACGCAGCATCTTGCGACGCTGGTTGAACACTGCTTTCACCATACGCTTGAACAGTTTCTCGTCGCATCCCAGCTGGGTGACGTTGTTGCGTGTCATACGAATGACGGCACTTTTCACCTTGGGAGGCGGGTTGAACACATTCTCGTCTACGGTGAAGAGATATTCAACATCATACCATGCCTGAATGAAAACAGACAAAATGCCGTAAGCCTTATTACCGGGTTGGGCAGCCATTCGCAAGGCCACCTCACGCTGAATCATTCCGGTGCAGCAGGGTATAAGCTCCTTATTGTCAAGCATCTTGAAGAATATTTGTGAGGATATGTCGTAAGGATAATTGCCGGTGAGCACGAATGGCTTGCCGCCAAACACCTTGGTCAGATCCATACGCAGAAAATCTTCGGCTATGATATTGTCTTTTAACTTGGGAAACTTGTCGTAAAGATAAGCCACGCTCTCGCTGTCTATCTCAACAGCTTTTACCTCTCTGGGCTTCTGCACAAGGTATTGAGTGAGCACTCCCATGCCCGGACCTATCTCCAGAACGGGCAAGTCGGGGCAAGCATCCACAGTATCTGCAATGCGGCGGGCAATGTTCAAATCGATGAGGAAATGCTGCCCCAGATTCTTTTTGGGCCTTACTGATTTCATAAATTATCCTTATTTGCTTGCAAAGTTAGGCATTTTATTTTGTATTTAAAAGCATTTTCATTAACTTTGCTTTCACAATGAACACAAAAAAGATAACGTCCAGCACAGCTAAGATAGCATTGCCCCTCTGCTTGGGCGGTGCTATCTTATATTGGATGTACCGCGGCTTCGACTTTAAGGGCGTCGAGCACTTCCTCTCTCACGACATGGATTGGACATGGATGCTTCTTTCTTTGCCCTTTGGCGTGCTTGCGCAGATGTTCAGAGGCTGGAGATGGAAGTTAGCTCTTGAGCCCATCAATGAGCATCCCCGCTCGTGGGTCAGCGTAAATGCAGTATTCATGTCGTATGCACTGAGCCTTGTGGTGCCCCGGGTGGGCGAGTTTGCCCGCTGCGGCATACTGAGCAGATATGACAATGTGTCTTTTTCAAAAGCATTAGGCACCGTGGTGACAGAGCGTGCCATAGACACGGTGATCATCATGCTCATCACCGCCCTGGCCTTTGTGCTGCAAGTAAGAGTGTTCGGCACTTTCTTCTCGCGCACAGGCACCCGACTCGACACCATTCTTGGGCAATTTTCCACTACGGGGTGGCTGGTTACCTTTATCTGCGGCATAGCTGCAGCCATCTCATTATATCTGGCTATGCGCAAGCTCACCTTATTTAATAAGGTAAAGGAAGCTGTCAGCAATATCTGGCAAGGCATAGCCTCGCTGCGCAACGTAGATCATGGCTGGCTCTATATGATATATTCAGTGGCCATTTGGGTATGCTACTTTCTACATTTCTACCTCACCTTTTTTTGTTTCGACTTCACCAGCAACCTTGGCATAACCTGTGCGCTGGTGTCGTTTGTGGTTGGAAGCATTGCCGTAATCGTGCCAACACCCAACGGAGCCGGGCCCTGGCACTTCGCCGTGAAGACGATGCTCATACTTTATGGCATAGGCGAGACACAAGCTCTCTACTTCGTACTAATTGTTCACACCATACAAACGCTTCTTGTTGCTCTGCTGGGCATCATGGCATGGATAGCATTGGGCTTCACAAGACGCAGGAAGATGGATATTATCAACCCCTTAAATTAAACTAATATGGATGAAATCAAGAATTTAAAGCCTGAAGGCATTTGGCGTAATTTTTATGCGCTGACAAGAATTCCACGCCCGTCAGGACATGTAGAAAAGGTACAGCAGTTCTTACTCGACTTTGCCAAGAACGCCGGCGTAGAAGCTTTCAAAGACCCGGCAGGCAATATCGTGATGCGAAAGGACGCTACGCCCGGCTACGAAAACCGCAAATGCGTGCTCTTGCAGGCACATATGGACATGGTTCCGCAGAAAGCGCCGGACAGTAACCATAATTTTGAGACCGATCCTATTGAAACCTACATAGAAGACGGATGGGTTCACGCCAAAGGAACGACATTGGGCTCTGACGACGGAATGGGTGTGGCTGCCATCATGGCCGTTATGGAAGACAAGAATCTGAAGCACGGACCCATAGAAGCCCTCATCACACGCGACGAAGAAACGGGTATGTATGGCGCTAACGATCTGCCTGAAGGCGAACTGCACAGCGATATATTGATGAACCTGGACTCTGAGCTATGGGGCAAGTTTGTTATCGGCTCGGCCGGCGGCATAGACATCACGTCTACTCTGGCTTATAAGTCGGAAGAAAACAACTGCGACACCGCCGTGAAGGTCACTCTGAAAGGCTTGAGAGGCGGACACTCCGGACTGGAAATCAATGCCGGCAGGGCCAATGCCAACAAAGAGATGGTACGACTGGTACGCAAAGCCATTGCCACACTGGGCGCAAGACTGGTTAGCTGGCATGGAGGCAACATGCGCAATGCCATACCGTTCAAGGCTGAGGTGGTTCTGACGCTGCCTGCTGATAAGAAAGAGGAACTGAAGAAGATGGTAGAGGCTCAGCGACTGATGATAGAAGATGAGTTTAAGACCATTGAGCATGGAGTGGAATTCTATGTTGAGGATGCCCAAAAGCCTGAATACGTCGTACCACAGGAGATACAAGACAATCTGGTGGACGCCATCTTTGCTTGCCACAACGGTGTGCTGCGCATGATTCCTACCTATCCTGAAGTGGTGGAGACATCTTCTAACCTGGCCATCGTAGACATTGAAGACGGCAAGGCTGCCATCAAGATACTGGCACGCTCAAGCAGAGAGGACATGAAGGAATATATTGCCACTCAGCTGGCCAGCTGCTTCAACATGGCAGGCATGAAGACTGAACTGAGCGGAAGCTATGGCGGCTGGGATCCCAACCCCGACAGCGAGATACTTAATCTGCTGAAGAAAGTGTATAAAGAGCAGAACGGCAAAGAGGCTACAGTGCAGGCCGACCACGCCGGGCTGGAGTGCTCTGTCATCTTAAGCAAATATCCCGGAATGGATGTAGTGAGCCTTGGTCCTACGCTCATGTCGCCTCACACCACAAACGAGCGCTTTGAAATAGCCACTGCGCAACCCTTCTGGAACCTGCTCACCGCTGTCTTGGAGCAGATACCTGAGAAATAAAACCGGCAAAAAGATGCTCTGACGAACATGCCAGGACATAGGTAAATACCTTACACGGAGCCTTCGCAAACACGAAGTCTCCGTGTTTATTTTATAGAGAGCTTATAGCAAGGGAGCCAGCATACGCACCACAGAAGCAAAGAGGCGCTGCCAGAACGAGCTCTTAATCTTGCTCTTCCACTCTGAGAATGACACGCAATGCCGCTCATCTGTTTCGAAAACTTGCTTCAGCCTAAGGGTCATGGACTTGTCATAGAAGAATACGTTCGACTCGAAATCGTGCTCAAAGCTTCTAAAATCCAAGTTTGCCGAGCCGCATGTGCAAACCTCATCATCACAAATGAGCAACTTGCTATGGTTGAACCCATCTTTATAAAGCTCAACCTTCACGCCGGCATTCACTATTTGCTGCACATAAGATATACTGGCCCATGCCACGAGCTTGGAATCATTGCGATAAGGTATCATCAGGCGCACGTCAACTCCCGACAGGGCTGCCATACGCATGGCAAAGAGTATAGGTTCAGTAGGCAAGAAATAAGGTGTCTCCATATAAATATACCTACGGGCATTTGTGAGCAACCCCAGATAACCTTGTTCTATAGACGGCCAGGCATCAGTGGGATTGCTTGTCACCACCTGGGCGAGGCACTCATTGGCCACTACTTGATGGGGTGGATAATAGTCGCGGCTGGTGATGAGCGTACGGTCAACGAAGTACCAATCCATCAGAAAGGCACGCTGCAAGCCATAAACAGCTGTTCCGCGCAACTTCATGTGCGTGTCGCGCCACGCTTGTGTGCCTGTTCCCTTTACATAACGCAAGGCTAGGTTCATGCCACCTATAAAGCCCACCGTGCCGTCGATGACGCATACTTTGCGATGATTTCTGTAATTGGCCTTACTGGTAAAAGCAGGAAACTTCACGGGCATGAAAGGATGAACCTCTATACCCTCTTCGCGCATACGCTCAAAAAAGCTGTTCTGCACATTCCAGCAACCCACATCATCATATATCAGTCGCACTTGCACGCCCTCATGAGCCTTATCTATGAGAGCATCGGCTATAAGCCGGCCCAACGCGTCATCCTCTATAATAAAGGTATCGATATGTATGTGATGCTTGGCCCGCCCTATTTCAGCCAGCAGGGCCGGAAAAAACTCATATCCGGAAGTGTATATCTCTGCCTCATTGTCTTTGAAAGGCAGTGCCCAGTCTTGGTTGATGAAGAGGTTGATGATGTTCTTATAAGCCGGCGGAATCTGCAAGTTGCGCTGCTCTACAAACTCAAGCATGGCCCGTTTGGTGAGTTCGTCAAGGCTTTTCTGTGATACGATGCGTTCCTTGCGTATGTTTTGACCGAAAAAGAAATAAAGTATGATGCCCACGATGGGCATGAAGGAGAGCACCAATACCCATGCCAAGGTCTTGGCAGGCTGCCGGTTGTCCATTATCACGATAATGATGGCAACTAACGCGATAATGGAATAGAGCAGGAGGAATATCCAATGTATGTATATCATACCTTATCAGATGATTTGTTAGATGCGTCTTCGCCTTTTTTCTTATCACGCAATCGTTGTATATACGACAGCTCCGTGAGGGCGAAATTGCCATTCTCAGGGTCGTCGAGCATCGTCATGAGCAGCTTGGAGGCCTCATCCAGTCTGTTCATATCTATAAGCACATAAGCCTTTCGGCGTATGAGGAAGTGCTGAAACCCGTCAAGCTCCTCCGGCAAGCTGCCGTCCTCGCCATTCTCCTCACTAATCTGCTGCAAATTGTTGAGCATTCCCTCTATGAAAGGAAGGGCACGATAGTCGTGACTGTTGGCCAGACAGTTGATGTATTCCTCTGTATAGTTCACCCTATTGATGCCCAATGTAAAGGCCAGATAATAATAGGCCTTGGCATATTGACGCAATTCTGTATGACAGAACCCCATCATGTAGCACACCTCAAAGAAGCTGTCACGCTGCATAGCCGACAATTCTGCCACATGACGATGCAGATAAGCGAAGGCGTCACCCAGCCATTGCAGGGCCTCCAGCCATCTGCCGGCCATGAAGAGTCTGCGTCCCTGATACAAGCGCAAGGCCACCGAGCCGTTGGCGCAGTCGGCTATGATGCGCTCATCGGCTGTCATCTCTTCTATCTTACCCTCTTCCAGCTTGGCCTGAGCCTCTTTACTGATATACTCAAACTCCGAAAGCCGCCTGCTATCCGGCTGCACATCAAAGCCGATGAGAGCAGACCGCGACTCCGGCACATTACTCTTGCTTCTGACAGGCGTACCCGGACTCACCCCTATAGGCAGCAGAGTGGCCGTGACACGATAGTATAAGGTATGCTCGCTAGTGCCTTGTTGCTGCATCAGGAAGACAACCTCACGCTTTTCCTTAGGTGCTTTAGCCTGGCTGAAGGTGAGCAGAAACATCACATTGTCGGCTTTAAACTTTCCATCAGCTATCATGATTTGACTAAGATCCAGCCCATTGATAGCCTCAGCATCCATCAGTTCGCGCGCCTCGGGCAAGGTAAAAAGAAGCTTCTCGGCCGTAAAATCGTCCAAGCCAAAGGCCTCATCCATCCATTGCCGTAAGGTTATGCTCATCTTGTCAGAACCACGCCATCCCTTTGCCAGAAGCTGATGGCTCAGCTCTTGCTCCCTGATGAGGAACAGCTCTCGTGCAATCTGTCCTCCGGTGAGCTCCACGTCGCCCACTCCGTTGCGTTGTTTCTGCTGTTCCAAGTCACGCAGCTGTCTGGAGAACGACAGTTGCCAGCCAAAGATGTCGGTCATGGCATCAGAGAGAACAAACGCAGCATTGTGGTCATACAGCAACAAGTCGCAGCCCATGTGCATACCCACCTGGTTTGTCTTGCCGTCTACGGTATAAAGGAAACGCACGAGATGAGCATCAAGATTAAACTTATTGCATAAGAGCCTCACGATGTCGGCGTTCTCCATTTCCGTTTCACAGAAGAAAGGATACACCAGTCGCACATAAGGATGATTGCTGTCAAGCCTTATAGTGAAATGACCGCTTTGGAAATCAAACCTCACGAGTTTGGAATCTTTGCTCTTTTCCCAATGATAGTCGCAGTTGAGTGACCTCAGGGCATGGCTCACTATCCGACGGTTACGTGCCATCGTTCTGCCTTTGACGTCATCGTCCTGCCATAAGCGGCTGAGTATCTTTCCTATTCTCATTATCTTTTCAAATCACAATGTTACTGCCCAGTTTCTGAGCGATGGCGTTACGCACATCTTGCATCTTCTTCAGTTCTTGCATTATTTGCATTTGCTGCTCGGGGTCTTGCTCGGTTACCACGCGCGTCTTCAACTCTTTCAGCCTGTTCTCTACATAATCCATTCTGAAGTCAAGCAGCATGTGCATCACTCGGTCGCGCAAGTCAGCCTCACTCTCCTGCTTCAGCAAGCTCTTTGACACATGAAAAGTGTCTGCGCTCATTTGCGATGCCAGTGTTGAGATGTTAATGTCTGGGTGATGTACAAAGTAAGCCTCTGTACGGAATTCCGGGTCAGCACAGTGCTCCACGGCTTCTCCCAAGATGGTGTTATATATAGGTTTACTGAACGAGAGAGCATCGGCAGAGAGGCTGTAGCTGATGTATTGCGCCACGGTGAGGTTCACGGGGTGGCCGTTCTCGTCTTCTATGTCACGCAATATGATGTCATTGCCATGCCTGATGACCGTTTGAATAATCATATCCTCCACCTTACTGGCCTGTTGCATGGGCTCGGCGCGGGTGAAAGGCTCAGGATGAGAGGCCACAGCCTGCGGCGTATTGCCAGCCTGACGCTGTTGCTGCTCACGGTCGGCATGTATAAAGCGGTTCATCGTGGCTATGAGAGTCTGCTCTGATGTGCCTGTGCGCGATGAGCATTCACGTATGTATGTGTCGCGCAAAATAGGGTCTCTGATGACTGATATGCTCCGCACAATGTCGTTGATGGCCTCGGAACGGCGTGCAGGATCAGTAACCCCGTTGAGCAACTGACTTATCTTGAAGACGATAAAGTCTGTTTGATGATCCTTGATATAGCTCTCAAACTCACTTGCCGTATGCTTACGCGAGAAGCTGTCGGGATCGTCGCCGTCGGGCAAGAGCAATACCTTCAGGTTCATGCCCTCAGAGAGGATGAAGTCGGTGCCCCTCAAGGCAGCGTGAATACCGGCCTCGTCGCCATCATATACAAACACGATATGGTCGGTGAGCTTATGCAGCATGCGCACCTGATGAAGGCTTAATGCCGTGCCCGAGTTGGCCACCACATTCTCTATGCCGCACTGGTGCATGGCAATCACGTCGGTATAGCCTTCCACCATATACACAAGGTCGTGCTTCTGTATGGCTTTCTTAGCTTGATAGATGCCATACAGCTCATGATCTTTATGATAAATGACGCTGTCCGGCGAATTTACGTATTTCTGGTTCACGCCCTTGGTACGCGAGTCTAGCAGTCGGCCACCAAAGGCTATAACCTTTCCGCTCATGCTACGCCACGGAAAGATAACCCTACCGGCGAAACGGTCTGTCAGCTCGCCGTTGTCTCGCTCATAACAAAGCCCTGTACTCACCAGGAACTCGCGCTTGTAGCCGGCCTTCAGCGCAGCGTCTGCCAAGGCATGACGGTTGGACAGGCTAAAGCCCAGGCCGAACTTCAGAATGATATCGTCGCGAAAGCCACGGCTGCGAAAATATTGCATACCCACAGCCAACCCGTCTACGTCATGATGAAGGATGTCTTCAAAGTATTTGGCAGCCCACTCATTGACGATGAACATCGACTCGCGCTCGCTTTCCTGCTCACGTTCCTCGTCGGTCAGCTCGCGCTCTTGTATCTCTATATTATATTTATGAGCCAGCCATCTCAATGCCTCCGGATAGGTGAGTTGCTCGTGCTTCATGATGAAGTTCACCACATTGCCCGACTCGCCGCATGAGAAGCATTTATAGATGCCCTTAGATGGAGACACAGAAAAAGACGGGGTGTGATCCTCATGAAAGGGGCACAACCCCTTATAACTTGTTCCGCGCTTGCGCAACGACACAAATTCAGAAATCACATCCACTATATTGGCTGCGTCTAAAATCTTGTCTACTGTGGCTCTGTCTATCATCTTCTTTCCTTCTTATTTCTATGCAAAGATACGAAATAAAGCGTCATTCCACAATAATGAGCTCATAAAATATGCCCTTCTTGTGCCAACTCCGCTCTATGGTCTCTGTCTATCAGCCTTCACGCCCCACGTGAGCTGGCTGTCAATCTCTCTGAGCAGCAAGCCGGGCCGCGTCTTCAGCACGTCCTTCTCCATGTTGTTGATGTATTTCACCAGCTGGGGATAAGCCGCAAACTCCTCGCTGAGCGTCTTCTTTCGCTTATCGGTGAGCCTGCTGCCCTCATTGAAAAGGGCCTTGGCCGTGTCCATAGCGCATGACTGATAAACCACTCTCATGCCTACGAGGCGATTATAAGCCAAATAAGCCCGAATGCTCTTGCCGTCATACACCTGCATGAGCAAGGCGGGATGCTCTGACACCATGGGCGTGTTGTTGCCGAAAGCCATGTTCACATAAGCGCGTTCCCAATGAGTGATCATGTAAGGCTCTTCGTCAAACCATGACTTCATACTGTCTATTTTGTTGATGTCATACACCTGGTCTTTCGAAAAAAGCTTCATGTTCAGGGGCACAAGCCGTAACTGCTCGTCGTATACTTCAGGCACGTTGCGCAAATAGCCTTCGCCTGTAGAGTCGCCGTGCAAATATACTATGGTGTGCATCATGTTGGATACGCATCGTTGTTTCTTTTGCTGTGCAGTAACCGCCATAGGCAGTAGCGCCATGATGAGTATAAGGATTGTGTGCTTCATGCCTGTATGTATTTGGTTTATTGCAAAGATAAAGATATTTTTTTAAAGACGCAAAAGCATAGCATAAAAAAATCACTCTTTGTATACCAGCAAGCACTCTCACTTCTTTTATACTATAAAACTAGGTATACAAACTTGATTCCAAAAACAAAAAAAAGAAGACTTACAGCATGTTGTTCACACCGCAAGTCCTCTTATTTCCTTAAGCCTTCGAAAGTCGCGGAAGGATGTTATCTAACCACAATTTTTGTTCCGTTGACGATATACATGCCTTTAGCCAGACCCTCAAGGCTGGTTGTGCCTTTCCTTACAAGGCGGCCGTCAATGCTGTAAACCTTGTTCGTCACGCGTGTCGGAGCAGTAATAGTATTGATGCCAGAGGCCACGCCCTTCTCCACGCGCACGCTCTTCACATACAGACCATTGCCGTTTGCATCCGTCAGGGCATGAAGACCGAAGCAGTAAACTCCGTCTTTCTTAACAGTTACTGTAGCTTGGAAATCCGTAAAATCTTCAGTCTTTACGTCAAAGACTGGCAATACCGTCTGTGTCAGCGAATCAACAACAGCGGCCGAACCCATCTTCACCTCCATGCGTTCGAGCTGTCCTGCCATACTACGTGCTTTCACGGTGAATACATAAGAAGTATCTGCCTTCAGGGCAATCTTCGGGCTCACGAGCCAGTCGTCTGCACTATGCGTAGTAGACCAGTTATACTCAGCCGTCATACTCATGGTGTTGGGCTGCCATGTAATGCCGTCAGCATTGGCATCAATAACGGTGAAATCAGACAGTCCGCCGCTGAAGTCCTCCTCATAAGGCACATTGTAAGCACCTTCATGCATTTCTTTGGATATAACGACCTTGTCTAATGCCTCTACAAGGTACACCACATTCTTAGCAGTGTTCAGAACAACATATTGGCCAGTGGTATAATTACCTGTAGCCTCATCATAGTTCAACACGAGATCTTCTATCTTGCTGGTATTGGCATGATCGGTTGCTATCATATAATAATTGGTTGTACCACTATGTGTAGGTGCAAGATACTGACCGTAAGGGAAGGTCAGTTTATTGCCGTTACGCGTACCTTTTATCCATGCGTCCGGAGTAGCGGTAAATAAGCCTTTCAGGTATACGTCATTACCCTTCTGACCCATCAACACATTGTATGCCACATCGGCATTTGTCATATAAGTATGTCCTTTCAGCTTAAGAGTATCAGCTTTAAGGTCAGAGGGCACTGTGACAGGCTCGTCGTCCTTGGTCTTGAGCGTATACTTTGAGCTATAGTCTCCATACTCAGCCCAATTTTTAGATTTTTGCCACATGGCAGCAAAAATGACGTATGTAGAGGTTCCATTTAATGTAATCACATCGTTCTTTATCGTATAGGTGAGCGACTTGACACTTGTGTTCTGTGAAAATTCCTCATACTCATCGTCATAGTCCATCACTGCCAATACAACAGAATCCTTTTGGGTCAGATCATAGGCGATGGGCTGACCCAAAGGCAATGTGATAGTAGAGCCGTCAGAGCTCAACGTACCTTTCACCCACACGCCTGTAAGGGCTTTTGACAAAGGATCCTTGATATAGACAGTACGGCCATCGTTGGCAAAAACCACATCCATATCGCCCGTTTGAGCACCGCGCCGCACATAACCGTTGTTGGTATAATAACTATAACCTCCACGCTCATAAGTTTTCAGCGTGCCGGCTGGAGTGGCCGTCATTAAGCCATCCGTTGACGTCTGTGCGTCCGTACTCACTGCCAACGAAAAGGCAGTCAATAAAAGTAGAAGTAGTTTCTTCATATTGTTTAGATGTTTTTAAGAATAAACGAGCTACAAAGGTAGCTATTTTCTTCAAAAAAAGATACAGCTCTTGCCAAAAAATTGCAAGGAAAAGACCGTAAAATAATCAATTGAAGAATATATAAGACTTAATCATTTCTGCATTTCCGCAGTGTGCCCACACATAAGTACACTGCGAATACATCATCAAGCCAATACTAAATAAAGGTATTCTTGTCATCGGTGTTAATAAAAAAAAGAGAAAAGTTCTTCGTAAATTCCTGATGAATGAGCCTAAAGCCTACAACCATTTGCCTTGGCCCAATCAGATAATCGAGCTATTTGGGCTTCCTTGCAAGTCGTTGTTCCCGCAACCGTTTGAATGCAAACGAGCACTCTTCGCGTTGCTGAATCGGCTTGCATCAAGATGCTACTGAATGGAGCCTGATGGCGTTTGTCTTCTTGTGATCGTCGTTCAAAATTGGTTTTCATTCCTCCTTTCTTTCTCTTTTAATTCTTTTACAAAGAAAACTATATACCTTTGAAGGAACAAGAAAGATAAGTGCTTCCTCTTCTTTCCAACTGTCCTTCACTCTTTTCTTGCACGTTCTATCGTATAAGCGTCATCTTCTGCAACCACTGTTCCAACTTTTCCTCACTGACCACTCGCCCTCGAAGGCTCCGCACCTTGGGCATTTTGCTGAAGTAAGGGTCGGCAGAAACATACCAGCCATGCCAGGCTATCTCCGGAATGCCTCTCATCTGAAGTTCCAGCTTGCCTGCCGAGCCAGGGCAGACGACCGACAGAAAGCACCTGCCGTCACGCATCTTTGTGGCCAGTACCAGACAATCGGCAACCACCGGTGCCCTTCGGGGAGTCCAATCGCTTGTGGGCGTCATCACCTTGATGTGCCTTCCGTAGCGTTGGTTGATGGCATTCATCTTGCGTCGGAACATTACGCCATGCGCAGAGGTGTCCTTCGCCCCGCTAAAGGCGATGGAATAGTGTATCATTTCATGCGTCATAACATCCTCTACTTGCTCTGCTGTCATGTTGTAATAATCGGAAATGCTAATCACAAATTTCTCAAGCCTCACCCCCTTCAGCGTCACACGTCGTGTGAAAGACATATAGCCCAATCGGGTCTTTGAGTGAGACAGCTTCAGAATGGGCAGGGGCAGTGCTCCGCCGAAATACTTCTCGTTGCAGTGTCTGAACATATTGGTGAGCGCCTCAACGTTCAACTCCATTACCATGCTTGCATTACCATTCATCGGGCACATCTCCTTCTATCTGCGTCTTGGGCCAGTTCACGAGGTAAAGCTTGTCCGTAGCCCGTGTAAAAGCGGTATAGAGCCAGTGCAAATAATCTGGCGTAATCATATCGTCTGTCATATATCCTTGGTCTATAAACACATTAGTCCACTGTCCGCCTTGCGCCTTATGGCACGTCATAGCATAAGCATACTTTATTTGCAGGGCATTGAAGTATTCATCTTCTCTTACATCCTTGAGCCGTTCGGCCTTTGTGGGCACGTCGGCATAATCATTCATCACGGCATTAAACAGTTTGTCGCTCTGTTCTTTGGTCAGTGCGGGGGCCTCTGTGGTGAGCGAGTCCAGGATGACGGTGGCTTGCAGCTCGTAATTGTCATAATCGGGAAACACCAGCCAGACATCGGCAAAATGGAAGCCATAGAGTTCGCGCACGTTGTGTATACTTGTCACTTTGGCTCTGTCGCCATTGGCCAAGAACGATATGGGCAAGTTTTTCGCCTCATCTTCCATGCCTTCATCTTTCAGGCGTTGCTTCTCGCGCTCTATCCAGTAATAGTTGTTATGAACCACCATGCACATATCGCCCCTGCACAGCAAACTGTCATAGTCAAGCACGGTGTTTCTGATGCCCTGATTATATATGTTGGCCCGTTTGTTAGAGCGCGTAATGACGATGGTTTCGTCGGCTCCGTCACGACTGTAGGCACTCTCCAGAGAGTCTATCAGGTCGTTTCCGGTAACACGTTGTATGTCAGTGAATTGCGAAAAGCATACTTTGGGCAGCTGAAAAGGCCTATTTTGCGTCATGAAATGCCGTATTTGGGTGGCATTAAACAGTATTCCTGAGTGCTGGTTCTGCCTGAGCACCTCCGTAAGGTCGCATTGCCAAACGTGCAGCCCATAGCCTTTCATGGCATCGGCACTCAGTGCCGGGCTCTCCGTCTCGCCCACCGGGGGCAGCTGAGCCTTGTCTCCGATGAGCATCAACCGGCATCCGCGTCCTGAATAAACATATTGCACCAAGTCGTCTAACAACCTGCCCGAGCCGAAGGCCGACTCTTGTCCGTAGCCATTGGCTATCATGGAGCTCTCGTCTACCATAAATAAGGTGTCAACAGCAAGATTCACGTTTAGGTTGAACCGGCTGTCGGTGCCCGTGAAACGTTGCTCACGATATATGCGACGGTGTATGGTAGAGGCCGGCCGGCCGCTTCGCAGCCCGAACACCTTGGCCGCACGCCCTGTGGGAGCTAGCAGCACCACACGCTGCTTCAACCCAGTCAGGGCACGCACAATGGCACCTGCCAGTGCTGTCTTGCCCGTTCCGGCAGCCCCACGCATAATCATGAGGGGTCTCTGCTCCCTGTCTGCCATGAAGGCGGCAAAGGTACGGATGGTTTGCATCTGCTCTGCCGTGGGCTCAAAGCCGAAAGCTTGAAGAACCAGATGTGTTAATTCATCTTGAAACATATACTTATTAAGAAAATCTTTTGTACTTTTGCAAAAGTAAGCAAATATTCTGAGAAGAACCGTGAGGAATAAAACAAATTTTATATTGCTGTTGTGCGTGGCCATTCTTATTGCGGTTTGCGCGCTCAGCGTGTCAGGGCCCATTCGCTTTCAGCGTGAGACGGCCCGCCGTGAGGCAGCTGTCAAGGAGAGGCTGGTGGCCATACGGCTTGCCGAAGAGCAATACCGCAAGGACGTGGGTGCCTATAGCGGCAGCTTCGACGTGCTCATCAGCAAAGGCTATCTGAAGCAGGGCTACCAGTATATACCGTTCGACGGCACCGAGAAATTCTCGCTCTCGGCCACTACACAGCTCAGCAAGAGCGGAAAACAGATGCCCCTCATGGAGTGCGGAGCGCAATATCAGCAATACCTTAACGGCATGGACGAAAACTCAGTGGCCAACCTTATAGAGACGGCCAACGAGAGTGGACGCTATCCGGGCCTGAAGATTGGAGACCTGACACAACCTAACAACAATGCTGGCAACTGGGAATAAACATAACATCAACAGCATGACAGTGCTCACCCTGCGCATAGCCGATGAGGAACTGTCGTTTTCTGTGCCTGCGCCGAGGGCGCAGTATCAGGTGGTTTATGAGAATTATCGCGTGCGGAAAGACATCTCCATGGCGGCCAACCTGCGCGAGGCTTTCGACGTGTCTGAACTGCTCAAAAGCGGCTATCGCCAGGCCAGGGTGATGATAGATGCTCCCGTGCTGCTCGTACCAATCGACGAATACGACAAGGACGCAGCGCGAAAGCTCTATTTCTATACGTACAGCTGCCGCGAAACAGATGAGGTGCTCAGCTGTGTGCTGCCCAACCTGGAGTCGGTGGCCGTGTTTGCCATAAACAAAGACTTGTTCGACGTGATACAGGGGCATTTTGAGCAAGCAGAATACCTGCCGCTCTGCCAGCCCGTGTGGAGCTATCTGCACCGCCGCAGCTTTGCCGGAGCGCGGTCAAAGATGTTCGTATACTTTCATGAACATAAGGTTGAGGTGTTCAGCTTCCGCCAGAACCGATTCAGATTCTGCAATACGTTCTGCACCGAGCACGTGTCTGACATGGTTTACTACATTCTGCACGCATGGCAGGTTTGCGGATTCAACAACGAGAAAGACGAGCTCTACCTGGCCGGCAATCTGCCCGATGCCGCCGAGCTAGACCGCCAGTTGCGCGAGTTTCTGCAAAGGGTGTATGCCATCCGACCCACGGCAGAGTTTAACCGGGCCGCCATGACAAGGCTCAAGGACATGCCTTTCGACTTACTTACGCTTTATTTGCAAGGAAGATGAGAATTATAACAGGAATATACAAGGGAAGGCGCTTCGACATACCGCGCACTTTCAAGGCCCGACCCACCACGGATTGTGCCAAAGAGAATATCTTTAATGTGCTCAAGGGCTATATAGACTTTGAGCAGGTAGATGCCCTCGACCTCTTTGCGGGCACGGGCAGCATATCGCTCGAGATGCTGTCACGCGGCTGCAGGCAGGTGGTGAGTGTAGAGAAAGACCGCGACCATGCCGCCTTCATCAGCCAGTGCATGAAGAAGATAGGCGCAGAGAACAACCTGCTCATACGGGGCGACGTGTTCAAGTTCATCAAGTCGTGCCACAGACAGTTTGGCCTTATCTTCGCCGACCCACCTTACACACTGCCCGAACTGCCACAGATACCCGATCTGGTGCTGGGCGGAGGCTTGCTGGAGCCCGGCGGACTGTTTGTCTTTGAACACGGAAAGCAGTACGACTTCTCTGAGCATGAGGGCTTTCTGGAGCATCGCGCCTACGGCAGCGTAAACTTCTCGCTCTTCAGGGGCTAGAGCCCTGCCGTGGCACCTCGGCCGCCACACCTTATATTACATAAGGAGACTATCGTGTTACATAACGGTTTCTGAGGGCAAAAAACTAAATTTTTATTTGCGTTTTTCTCTTTTTTGTGCTAACTTTGCAGCCGATTAAAAATTAAAATCAATATATGGACGATTATCACGCGGATTATTTCATCTTACAGGCGTGAGGATAGCCAACAACAACGCTAATCCCCATGCTTGATAATGTTATGGAGATTAGCAAACTATGAAGACTTTCTGGAACATAAGCGGAAGCTTGAATGCCATCAAAGAATGGCAGCCCGGTTGCTGGATACAGGTGACGTGCCCAACCGAAGAGGAACAACAGCAGTTGGAAGATACTTATCATATACCTGATTACTTCTTATCAGACATTAGCGATACCGACGAGCGCGCACGCTATGAGTATGACGACGGATGGATGCTCATCATCTTGCGTATTCCCTACGTCAAGGAGATACGCTCGCGCACGCCCTACACCACGGTGCCACTGGGTATCATACACAAGCGCGACGTAACCATCACGGTGTGCAATTTCGAGACCAACATGATGCTCGACTTTGTGAGCTACCAGCAAAAACGAGGCGAAGGCTTCACCGATTATGTAGACATGATCTTCAGACTATTCCTCTCAAGCGCCGTGTGGTATCTGAAACGACTCAAGCAAATCAACGCCCTCATAGAACGCGCCAAGCGCAATCTGGACAAGGAAGTGAACAACGAGAGCCTTATCGGACTGAGCCGTCTGCAAGACTCGCTCACTTACTTCATCACATCCATACGCGGCAACGAGAACTTGCTGGCCAAACTGAAGTTTAAGCTGCAGGTGGATGAGCTCGACGCCGACCTTATAGAAGACGTGAACATTGAGATGAGCCAGGCCAGGGAGACTACAAACATCTACTCCGACATTCTGGAATCGACCATGGACACCTATTCGAGCATCATCAACAACAACATGAACACCACCATGCGTACACTTACCTCGGTGAGCATAGTGCTCATGTTCCCTACCCTCATATCCAGTTTCTACGGTATGAACCTCATTAACGGATTGGAAAACTACCGATATGGATTTGTCGTCGCACTCATCATTTCGGTTCTGGTTACGGGGGTCTGCTGGTGGATTCTGCGCAGAAAAAAACTCATTTAATAGCCATAAAACAAAAAAAACGTCTGAAAATTAGGAAAAAACAAACTTTTTGCCTAAGTTTGCACCTTATAAACGCATTTGTGGAATACCGAATCATAAACTAAAAAGTAGTAATGATGGACTCTCAAGACAACGCCCTGAACCAGGGAACAGAAGAAGTAAAGGCTGCCGATGCCGCCGCTCAGAACGCGGAGGTAACAGAGCAGACCGGCTCTAACGAGCAAAATAAGCCAGTGGAAAACAATGTGACGGAGCAGAAAGAGGCTCAGCCCGAGCAAAAAGAGGCAGAGCAACAGCCCCAACACAAGGTATACACCTCAAAGAAAGAAATTGTTGAACGCATCAAAGAGATTGCCAACAGCGATGAGACACCCGATAAAAACGAGGTGGAATATCTCAAGTCTACGTTCTACAAGTTGCACTTCGCTGAGCGGGAAGCACAACAAAAAGCTTATCTCGAGGCCGGAGGTGACCCCGAAAAATATCAGGTGTTGTCTGACGAAGATGAGGAGGCTTTCAAAGCTGAGATGTCTATCATTAAGGAGAAGCGCCAAAAAGCCTTCATGGAGATGGAAGAGCTGAAGCAGGAAAACCTGAAAAAGAAGCTCGACATCATCGAGAAAATCAAGGCTATGATTACTTCACCCGAGGAAGCAAACAAAAATTATCAGGAATTTAAGACGCTACAGCAGCAATGGAAAGACATTAAGCCCGTGCCGGCTGAGAATGCCAACGAGCTATGGCGAAACTATCAGCTCTACGTAGAGCAGTTCTACGACCTGCTGAAGCTCAACAACGAAGCACGCGAATACGACTTCAAGAAGAACCTGGAGAAGAAGACACAGCTCTGCGAGGCCGCTGAGAAACTGGCCGACGAGCCCGACGTCATCAGCGCTTTCCATCAGTTGCAGGAGCTCCATCAGGAGTTTCGTGAGACAGGACCCGTTGCCAAAGACCTCAGAGAGCAGATATGGACTCGCTTCAAGGCTGCAAGCACGGTTATCAACAAGCGTCATCAGCAGCATTTTGAGGAGCTTCGAGCCAAGGAAGAGGACAACCTGGCTCGTAAAACGGCACTCTGCGAGAAGGTGGAGGCCATTGCCAAGGAAGAGAACAAGGGTTCGGCCGATTGGGAGAAGCACACCAAGGAGATTATAGAGGTGCAGAAAGAATGGAAGACCATTGGTTTCGCGCCTCAGAAGATGAATGTAAAGATCTTCGAACGCTTCCGTGCTGCCTGCGACGACTTCTTTACGCGCAAGGGAGCTTACTTCAAAGGGCTGAAAGCACAGTTTGCTGAAAACGCAGCCAAGAAGAAGGCTCTGGTAGAGAAGGCTCAGGCACTTACCGACTCAACCGACTGGAAGTCTACGTCTGACAAACTCATTGCCTTGCAAAAGGAGTGGAAGACTATCGGAATGGTGCCTAAGAAGCTCGGCGACAAGCTGTGGAACGACTTCCTCGCCGCTTGCAACCACTTCTTTGAGGCTCGCAACGCCGCCACAGCAGGCACACGCAACGAGGAACATGCCAACCTTGACAAGAAGCGTGAGATAATAGCTAAGCTGCAAGCCTTGCTTGAGAACGCCGGCGACGATGTTCAGCAGAAGGTGCAAGAGCTTACCGAGCAGTTCAACAGCGTAGGTCACGTGCCCTACAAGGAAAAGGACAAGGTTTATAAGGCTTATCACGAGGTGCTCGACAAGATATACAACGAGCTGCATGTGTCGGCTGCGCGTCGGCGTATGGACAACTTCAAGAACAACCTCAAGCAGGTGGCTGAGCGTGGAGCAAGCGCCTTAGACAACGAGCGTTCGCGCCTCATGCATCATTATGAGCAACTCAAGCAGGAAATTAACACCTATGAGAACAACCTGGGCTTCCTCAACGTGAGCAGCAAGAAGGGCAACAGTCTCATAGACGAAATGAACCGCCGCATACAGAAACTGAAAGACGAGCTTGAAGAAACACGGCAGAAGATTAAGACCATAGACGCAGCTAACAAGGATAAAGACTAAGCAAGGGGCTGATGTTGGCCTTCTTGCCACGCAAGAAAATAAAAAGTCTCCGGTTGGAATATTCATTTTCCAAGCCGGAGACATTTCGTTTATAGTGCACTTTGAACAAGAGTTGATTAAAAAACCATTCCGAGCACGGGGCTTTTCTGCTTTAGGAGAGACGCCCTACTACTCCATTACTACATCCTAATGTAGGAACACTCGTTCGAGCGTCCGCTAACGAAAACAAGCAACACACGCAACATCATGCAAAAAGCGCATCCAATGCAGCGCGCGGCCCTTTGTGGCCGTCCGCAAGCGAAAATCATACAGATAAACAAGCATAAGGACACTGCACATCGGGTAGCGCATCATAGATGCTAGTCAACCCCTCCGGGGCCCTCATGACTGTCTGCACCACGCATCCATTGTAGTGGCCGCGCCTTGTGCCGGCCAACAAGGAACGTGCATTCAACAACCTGAAGATGTATTCCTACAAGCTCTGGTGCACAAGGATGTTGGCCGGCACAAGGCACGGCCACTACAACTGCTGATTATCGCAATAGAATGATTACAGGGAACTTCCCCAGTCTGTTCTCGCTCCGCTCGCCCAAACTGGGGTTATGGATAATTCACCCCCTTCGGGGCTGAGAGGTTAGTGGCATTTGGTGTCCCTAAACGAGGATATGGACAACGAAAAGGAGGTTCGCCCATGGCGAAGAACTATGCGATGACTGCAATCAGACGGAGCCTCGTAGAGGCTCTCTCATCCGTAACCCCAGGCCAGGGAGCAGAGCGACCGCAGCCTGGGGATAGCAGT
>CABVAZ010000011.1:0-71129 GCA_902496445.1 uncultured Prevotella sp.
CTGTTGTAGTGGCCGCGCCTTGTGCCGGCCTCGCACCAGTCATCCCACCTGCCCGCAGGGACATACCGTGGTGCGTCCGCAAGCGAAGGACAAGCGGATGGTTATCAATATGTTATAAACATGCGCCAACGACCGACTACGGGTTGGTTGTTCGTTGTTTGCGGACGCTCGAACGAGCGTCCCTACAGGTAGGATGTGTGGTTGGTGTGTGGGGTTGGTGCGAGGCCGGCACAAGGCACGGCCACTACAACTGATGAGGGTTTGGTGCGAACGCTCGAACGAGCGTCCATACACTTGGATATGATTTTATGATACATATTAGCTGTGCGTACATTCGACCGATTGTACGACTTAATTGTGTATATATAGAAAAAGAAAAGGAAAAACCAAAAGGGGCTGAAGCCTTATAAGAAGACATAGACTGATTAAAAGCGAAGACCGCGACCCATCCGGGCAGCGGCCTTCTTAAGAACTTAAGTGTATCTAAAGTAATTTAAATAAGTTCCTATATCAATAGAAATAATCAATAATTGATTACTTGTTGATGCGCTTTACGCCATCCTCGATCACAACGCCCTTGTAATCCTTGTTAACCTGCTGACCAGCGAGGTTGAAGATTGCGGTGTGAGTCTTAGCAGCAGCATTGCTCTCAACAGCATTTATGCCAGTTGCAGCATCACCCTGAACAAGCTCAATGACATTGTCATCAGATGCAACAAGACCACGGTCAGCCTTTGTCAAGTGAATCTTAGCAACGCGGCCTGTTGTTCCTGAAGGCAGAGCGTTTGCAGTGAAAGAAAGCAGATAAAGGCGTGCGTTAGAACTGACTGTCTCTACATTCACTTTCGTAACCCAATCAGGAAGATCTTCAATATCATAATTAGCTGTACCATTCTCATCAAAGAAAGCCATAGATGTAGCTACAACCACTCCATCTACACCATTACCACCATTAGTGAAGCCACTTGCGGAAGCTCCATATGTGAGGTCGGTAGCACCATCGTCAGAGATCTTCACTACATTGTAGTCCAAAGAAGGAGTCTGGAAGTTATAGATATCCTTCTGGTTTGTAAGAACGCCGTCATACATACCATAAATACCAATCTTTGCAGCACAAGATCTGTAATAATGACTATAAGCTGAGGTGCCGTTGGTTACTTCAAAATTAGCAACGGCTGTTGAATCCTCGCTTGGCATATTCATAGCATCTATACCAAAGTCTACGCCATCCTGATTAAAGCCGGTAACTACAATAGCAAACTCCTTACCCTCGGGGATAACGAAAGGAGCATTGGTCTCATTTCCGAATTCATCAATAGTCTTCTTACTGAAGATAACAGATCCTTCATAACGGACCTTTTTATTAACAGTATATTTCTGCTTAAAATCTACTGTATCAGAAGAAGATGCATAAAGAGTATCAAGAACATCTTCATCGTCGTACACCTTTCTGCCATTAGAATTTGTCTTTACGCCAGTTATGTAGGCAGTGAGCTGCTTACCTGCAGGGATAGGGCCATTAGTTGAGAACGTGGCACCTGCAACAGGAACAGACACAACATAGAGAGGAGCAGCTGTTGTACCATAAATTTGAGAAACAGCTACACAAGTGAAATCTCCTGTTTCATCATCTTCGGTAACGGTACCTGTACCATACATATAATCAGTAGATAAAGCACCCCAAACCTGAGTATTAGTATAAAGTGATCCATTAGACAGATAGCCAGCATGGTCATCAGAAGCATACATATACTGAATAGAATCAGTACCCGTCAAACCCCAATTCAGATAAGAGGCATAAGCAGAATATGAAGAGAAACGGCTATCGCCACGAGCAACGCCCATAGCATAAAGATTGTTCATTCCAACAGAGAAAGAATCAGCATTATTTACAAGAGTTGGCGTCCATTCAGTCCAACCGAATGTAGGAGAATACTGCAAGTTGCCAGTAACGTTCAATGCGTTACCACCCTGCTTCCACGAAGCAGTAGCGGGTGTAGCATGAAAGGTTACTTTCTTTGTAAGAGGTGTATAGAGGGTAGTGAAAAGAGTACCACTACCTTGCGGTGTCATTGCACGATAGAAAGCACCTGTAGGGCGAGAATAATATACGCCATTGGTAACCGAACGTCGAACAGCAGGAGCTGCTTGATCAACACGCTGAGCCTCCATTCTCTGATTCAAAACAGGCAATTGCCTGTTAGTTACAACAGGCTTTGTCAGTGTTTGAGCAAAACCTGGAGCTGCACATGTAAGTGCAGCCATAAACAGTAATGACTTTTTCATAATGCTAAATATTAATTAGTTGATATTCATAACAAACCAGAAATTCTGGTCAGACGTTGAAGTCAGACGGATATATCTGAGGTCGAAAGAAGTCTCACCACCCGAGATCTTCATCTCACTAGCGCAAATAGCGTCGATAAGTGTCTTGATAGAAGGCACACGATTGAGGATATTCTGAGCTGTTTTCTCTGCTCCGGTATATGAGAACTTCACACCTTTATCAGTCTGTGCCATATCTAAATTATAATCAATATAGGTAGTTGGGGTCTTGCCACTATAGTCTATACTCAAGACATAGCTACCTGCAAGATTACGGATACTGACAGAACGTACATAGTAATTCTTGTTTACCTTCTTAAACTCAGCATCGATTGAAGAAACAATGCTCTTATATGAATCTGAAGCAAGAAGTGTCGGTGTATAACGACTTACCGAAGACTGCGTTTTGAGATGAGAATAGAACACAGAATCAGGATGATTACCCTCAATATAGCATTGCTCATCATCTACAGAGATAAACTTGTCTTGCGAAGCATCATACTTGAACCGCTGCACGGTTTTATCGCCATAAGTTTTTGAATCTCTGAAACGAAGATAATAGTCATTACCCAACTTGGTAATAAGGAACGGATTGAAGTTCTGGTTGATAACAGCATCCGTACCAACAGGATAGATGTTGGGCAGACCTTGACCAGCATCTGTGAAGTTGTAAACAGAGTCTCCCACAACAAGATAATCAGGTATGGAATAACCAGCTGGGAACATCTTAGATTGGAAAGAAGTTACATCCTGAAGATAAGACTTATAGTCAACACCTTGCTCCATAGGAGTGAGCAGGTTGTAAGTAGCGCGTTTCTTACCTTTGAGCATCATATATGAAGCATCTTCCGGTGCATCAACGATGATATACTCATAGTCTCCCTCAGCGCCCTTACCTTGTTCGTTGTTAGGAACATCCTTCGAACCAGTAAAGGGCAGGTCATAAGGATCAGAGAAAAGATGGAACACCTTATTATAAGTATCAAAGGAAAGGACAGGTCCATCATCAGTTATGACATCCCAATGCGAGCTGTCCTCAGCATAAGTGTTGTTGGTAAAGACATTGTTCATGCCCACCTTAACAGTGTGATCGTTGGAAAAGCGCATCAAAACGATGTAGCCGTTACCGTAAGGATACTGATCCTGTAGCGTGGGATAGAGCTGCATAACCCATCCATTGGGCTGTGCAGTGAGACGAGAAGAGTAAAGCTCGCTGGCAGCATTCAGCCTTTCAGCTGCACTCTGGTCGAAGATGTCATCTTCCTCATTGGGAGAGCAGGCCACAAAAGTGAGGGCCGCTCCCAATATAGTTGCAAATGATAATATCTTATTCATAATATATAATCTTTTTAACTGAAAAGCTTATTGCTTTAAACTATTATATTTGTAAACCTCCTGACGCAAAGAGTCCATCAGGGTAGCGTAACCAGTAACAGGCGAATTGAGTCGGTTGACTGTAGCACCATTTCGGATAAGGATGCTGCCATCAGCATTGGTGAGATACTCGCGCGTCTGAACCTCATTGCGAAGCTTGTCCAAATCGATGTTATAATAGCTCTTAAGATAAGAGCGAACATACTCTACCTTTCTTAGGATAATTTCTCTTCCGTCCAAACCATCCTGGTTTAGGAACTGCAACTTACCTGATGTACTGGGCAAAGGCAGACCATCGGCATTACGTGACACTACCTTACGATAGAGCTTATAGTTACCATTGTTCAGCTTATGCAGATAACCTACAACATCACCTACAGATTCTCCGTGTGTGCGAAGGATGTAATATACCGAATCCTTAGCAGAATTGAAGGTATAAGTAGTGTCATTTTTACCTGTCTCCTGGTTATGAGTAACATTCGTTGTCTTAGGCCGTGCAGAATAGTAAGAAGCCAATTCGGTGTTATAGTCATCACTCTTATAATCTATCTGCTCCCAATCGAAATCGGCAGATCTCAAGAGATTGGACCAACGAACAGTATCAAACGTGATATACGAAGCCATTGTCTCTGCCCAATCCTCAGTTACTGCGCTTGAAGCATAAGGGCTTACAAAGCCCAAGCCCACTGAGATAGAGTCTGGCGTCTCTGACCAGTTGGCTGCATCGTAGTGACCTGACGACACTGTGTTGAAGGCCGTAGGACGAAGATGCGACTGGTCCAGAATGTGAGCGAACTCATGGTGCATGGTCTGGAAGAAGTATTTGTTCATCAAGTCGATGTCAGCCACATTAAGATTGTTCACATTATAGAGATTAATCTTCACACCGCTGCTGGCATCACCAAGGGTTTCAGTGCCCTGAGAGGCATTGAAGTTTTTGGAGCCCGTAATGGAAATGATACGTGGAGAATACTCTTTCAAAAAGGCTTCACCAGCAACAGACTTGTACACATCATACCAGAGATACTTGGTAAGCACAGCCAGGTCGACGCTCTTATCATAAGCTGCCGGTGTAAGGTTCTTGTTCATATCCGAGCCCATGTCCTCAAACTTATAGTTGAAGTGCAGATTATAGGGCTCGAGGAAGTTAACCTTGCAGAACGTATCGAGTGCGAAGGTGTAACTTGACTTATCCAGCGGATAGTCTGTAGTGTCGAAGATGGTGGGTGTAAAATCATCATCATCAGAGCAAGAAGACACACCTACCGACAGTAAGGCTATGATAGCCAGAAACAGTATATTGAATTTTGCTTTCATATTATCTTTTCCTCTTTTTATGATTACTTACGTACCAAAGTCTCGGGTTTAATATTCTGAGTTAAATCAGGAGCGCCATCAGGAGTTGTTACAGGTCTGGAAGAAGCCATACCAGCTGACTCAACCTCCCATGGAATTTCGATTGCACGACGTGGATCGTTTGAAGTGAGCTTGATTTCCTGAGAATTGACACCTACAAAGTGACTGTATTCAACGCCCCAACGCTTAAGGTCGAAGAAGCGAAGACCCTCGAAGCTCGTTTCAAAGCGACGGAAATCGTTGATGAAGTTCATGTAAGGAACAGCCTCAGCAGGCACTACATAGCTGCTGCTTATGTTCTTGGTGAAGTCCCAATTAGCGAAGCAGTTGGCATTGGCAGGATCACCCCAGTACTTAACGAGATTGGCCTTGGTGAGCTCTATGCAATAGCCATTGTCAGCATACGACTTATAATCATTTGCTTCCATAGAGTGGATGGAGATGCTCCAATAGAGCTGCATATCACGGAAAGCCTCGTCATAACGACCAAGCATAACCTTTGCCTCAGCACGTTCCAAGAGCAACTCGTTAGCTGTGAACGTACGCTGGATGGTGTGCACGTAACCTGTACCGGCCAACTTATCTGTGTATTGGAAACGCTCGCCTACCTTAGCGCTGAAATAGCCATAGTCGTGATTTGAGTTAGAGAACGTCATACCACTTACTATCATTAATGGATTGGCAATCCAGTGAGGATAAAGGACTGAGTTGCTGTGGAACATCATTACCTGCTGGGCATTAGGTCCAGCCAAAGAATAACGGTAGCCGAAGCAACGGCGATCCATCAGCGAGTAAGTGGTTGTAAGCATCAGGTTGTTGTTCAGTGAGGGATCCTGCCAAGCAATGGCATAATCAGATGAGGAAGAGCAACCAGCAAACACAGAATACTTCATCATCATGTTGGCAAGAGATGCAGAGTCAGTGCCCAACACGAGGTCGGCCTGCTGGATAACCTTCTCCCACTGACGGGTGTAAAGATAGAAGCGTGCTGCAAAGGCATGAGCCGCATTCACGTTGAAATGATATTTGGGTGCTGTAGTGTAATTCTCATCAGAAACGAGAGGTAGTGCAGCCTCCAAATCCTTCTGGATATCAGCATAAGTCTCAGCCACTGAAGGACGTTCCACCTTCGGTGAAACGACATCAGTAGGTTTAGTTATATAAGGTATACCTAATTCTTTCTTGCTAGTCTCAGGATCCTTATAAGCCTGAGAGAACAGGTTAACCAAGCAGAAGTGGTCCCAAGCACGAACAAGCAAACCCTCAGCACGAGAAGCATTGAGCGATGATGTAGCACCTGAAGTATGCTCGATAGAGTCAGCTGCTTGCAAAGCATAGTTCACACCGGCGATGGAATTGTAGTAACCATTCCACACCTGACCGGGAGAATCGCTAGAAGAATAGGTTGCACTACGTGCCTGCTCGAAGCGATAGAGTTCCTCATCATACTTAGCATAAGATGCATAGTTATAGTGAGAGAGTATCTGCTTGTCGTTAGGACTAGAGGGAAGGTGAGGAGCCTGGTTATCAATCAGGTTGTCACTAGACAACTCGCCGAGCCAGTCGAAGCTTACCTCAGGATAAGAACCGGCAATGAGTTGGCGCACCTTCTCAGCATTATCAATATGTGTACGCTCATCCGGCTCATGGTCGAGGAAGCTGTCAGAGCAAGAGGTCATCCCTCCCACGAGAGCCAGAGAAAGAGCTATATATTTGAAAGATTTCATATATTTCGTTATTTATGATATAATACTTTTTTAATAATTCCTTATAAGCCGAGCCTTACCGTGAAGGTAAACTGCTTAGACAGAGGAGATGCCACACCACCGGCGTTCACGAATTCTGGATCCTGTCCGTTAAGCTTCTTGTCAGAATAGAGCAGGAAGAGGTTGGTAGCATCGAGCTTGAGAGACAAGTTGCTGAGTCCCAGCTTCTTAACCAATCCGGCATTGAAGTCGTAAGTGAGCGAGATGTCCTTCAGACGAATGAAGTCACCCTTTGCCACACGTGCGGTAGAATAGTTATATGCATTGTATGCAAAAGAGAGATGGTTCTCATAAGCCTCATTATAGTACTGGCGCAGAGAAGCGATGGCAGGAATAGAAGTTCTATTCTCATCACCCGGCATCACCCAACGGTTCTTAAACTCCTTAGGCATGGCTGCCATGTCTGAGTAAGCAGAAGAGAACACAGGATCGAGGCGGAGCTTGTTACCGAATGAGTAAGTAACGAACAAATTCAGGCGCCAGTTTTTGAAGCGAACCATATTGTTCAAACCACCAGTAGTAGTAGGCTCTGTAGGACCCTCGTACTTCAGGAAGTCGAGTTTGTCATACTCCTGGAAGTTGATATCAGTAGAAGTTACCTCACCTTTCTCGTTGATGATAACAGGAATACCTTCGTCATTCAGACCCACGAAAGGAATGGAGAACAAGGCACGATGAGGATAGCCTTTGCGTGCGAAACCTGAACCTGACACCAAGTCAATAACACGGCTCTGCGAGAGCAGGTCGGTAATAGTGGTCTTGGTGTACGAATAAGTGAGGTCGGTTGTCCACGTCCAATCCTTAGTCTCGATGTTCTTTGTAGAAAGGGTGGTCTCAATACCGTGTGAGCGCATACTTGCCACGTTGGCAAACTTGCGTACGAAGCCATCCGTACCCTGTGTGTTTACATAACCCATCAGGTCATAATTCTTACGCCAATAGAAGTCAGACACAAGGTTGATTCTATTGTTGAGGAAGCCAAGGTCGATACCCAAGTTGAACTCACGCTTCTTTTCGTAAGTGAGCTCAGAGTTAGCCGGCTGCGAAAGATAGTTCACAATTTCCTGCATATCACCCTGCGGGCGCCACAAAGTGGTTGAGCGGAAGATGGCCAAAGCGTTGGATGCAGTTGTCTGCTCACCTACCAGAGAGTAGCTCAAGCGCAGCGTAGCATGCGACCACGCGCCTTTGGTCTTGTCCATCCAGTTCTTAAAGAAGCTCTCCTCATGTGCGTTCCAAGCTGCACTGACGTTCCATGTAGGCAGCCAGCGTGAGCTGTGTGACTTGCCCAACTGGTTGGAACCATCGTAACGGCCCGTCACGTTGAATGAATAGATACCCTTATAAGAGTAGTTGATGTTTCCGAAGTAAGCCAGACGGCGGTTCCAAGAGCGTGCATAAGAGTCAGTCTCTGTACCCTCTTCCTTCATCTGCTTCTCACGCATCACGTTTTTCACTACGATACGAGAGTTGTCATAGTCAACACCATATACATCATGCTCGCTGGCATCATAGTCGGCACGGTTGGCCTCCATACCTGCCAAAGCATTGAAAATGTGTGTGTTGTTCCATACATGGTTATAATTAACCGTTCCGCGGAAGTCCATTTGCTTCACGGAGTTAAGGTTCAAGATGTTGATACCGCCGATAGGCATTACCGACACAGGCAGTGCATTCTTCTGATCAGGGTCAGTATATAAATAGGTGTTACTGTACATGATGTTAGGATTGTCTACACCAGCACGGTAAGCCTCTGCCTGGTTAGAGTGGTTGAGGACCACATGCTCACGGTTAGAGTGGTTAACGCGGTAGCTGCCCAACAAGTTGATTTCCAAACCGAATATTGGTTTGTAGCTCACCTCGCCCTGGAACTTCACGTCGGTCATGTCTACGTTGATGTAATTGTTCTTCAATTCAGAGAAGATATTGAAGGGAGCGTAGTTACGTGTGTAAGTGTCGTTAGGGTCAAGCGTACGCGATGTGTTCATCGCATAGCTGAAGGGGTTGATATCAAAGTCACGGCTCACCTCGCCACTCACCACGTCAACGTTTTGGTTGAGCGTACCCGGAGCGGTCTGATCACGGTAGCTGGCGTTTGTACGCAAGGTCACGGTGAGTTTCTTTGACAGGTTGAACGATGCGTTCAGGTTTGCGGTGTAACGCTTCACGTCGCTGTCGTCCGTCCATCCCGGATCATAAAGAGCTGACAGAGAGGCATAAAGATTAGCCTTATCCGTACCTGTAGAAATGCTCACACTGTGATTCTGCACCAGATTGTTGTGGAACAGAAGGTCGAACCAGTCGGTGTTACGGAACTCAGCCTGCTGCAGGTAAGCGTTCATTGCAGCGTCGGTGTAAGGCAGGCCAAACTGTCCGTTGGTAGTGTTGTACGTATCAATGAGTTTGTACATCTTACCATAAAGACCTGAAGTAGAGCTATTAACGAGGTTGGCCAACTGCAGCCAGCCCTTGGCAGCCATCTCCTTATATATACCCATCTGCTCTTGCGAGTTAGAGATGTTGTAATTATCGTAGCTGGGTTTCAGCCTATAGGTAAATTCACCCGTATAGTTGAGCGAGCTATGTCCTGCGCGGCCTTTCTTGGTTGTCACAACAACCACACCAGCCATGGCGCGTGCACCATATATAGAGGTAGCCGAACCATCCTTAAGCACTTGGAAGCTCTCGATATCATCGGCGTTAAGACCAGCTATGGCATTGGATATCAGCGTAGTGGCATCACCAGACGAAAGGTCGTCGGCCGATACATTCACAGCATCTTCCATGATGACACCATCTACAACCCACAGAGGGCTGGAGTTACCATATATAGATGTGGCGCCACGCACACGAATCTTAGGTGCCGTACCGAAGGTACCCGACACGTTCTGAACGCTCACACCGGCAGCACGACCCTCCAAAGCACGTGACACATCGGCCACACCATCGAGCTTGGCATCGTCAGCACTCACCTTTGTGGTGGCACCGGTGAAGAGTCGCTTGTCCATCTTCTGAATACCTGTTACGACGACCTCACCAATCTCGTGAGCCTTTTCGGGGTCCAACACGATCTTCATGTCTTTGCCACCCTTTACTGTTTTCGTCTTCATTCCGATGTAGGAAATCACCAAAGTAGGATTAGATTGAGAAGACGAGATTCTGAAATGTCCGTCCAAATCAGTGGCCGCACCAGTCTTCGTGCCCTGTATCATAACAGAAGCACCGATGACGGGTTGTCCATCCTCTGATGAAGTGACGGTTCCTGAAACTGTTGTTTGGGCTATAGCCATTCCAATAGAAAGGAAGAGGCATGCCAAAACCAAACTAAGTCTTTTTCCCATAAAACCTCAAATATTACATTAATCTTTTAATTACTTTCGATATTTGTTTGCAAAATTACATTTTATTTTACCAATATGCAACTATTTAACTAAAAATTTAGCAAATATATTGTGTTAAAATTAAAATTACGGGGCTCGAATGCAGGAATGATTAAAAATTATAAGTTTTATAGTGGATTAGCAACACTAAATATTTCAGATTGTAAGATAATTGCCTTAGGTCAATTTCAAATAGTATGTTTTCAAACGGGAAGTCGGGTCAAGGTGAAACAAGAGAATAGAGCTGAAATGCCATATATATAATAAGGTGTATCGGGAAAGGCCAAAAGCGATGAAAAAAGGGCCATGTGTAGCAAACAGAAGAGAGGGGCGAGGGTATGAGGACAGGCCGGCAAGTGAACAAATAAGAAGTGTTTAGACCATATAAAGGCGCTTGAGAGACAGTAAGGGCGGATGATCGCTTGATGGTTCTTAGCTTGCGGACGCTCCGCGGCGCGTCCCTATGGGTGGGATGCGAGGATTCTTTCACTGCATGTCAGTCGGTGGGCGGACGCACGAAGGTGCGTTTCAGCAGGTGAAAACATGGGTTTTGCATCGCAAAATAGGCACTTTCACAACGCGAAACAAGCATTTTTGAAATGCGAAAAGGGCGTTGTAGAAGAAGGCATCGACAGGTTATGGCGATTTAGAAGGGAAGAGGGAGATAGCCAACACTCTTTATGAGTATATACAAGGAAGCATCTTAAACTCCGATATTTACTACACACCCCCTTCAACTTACGTTTTGATACGTCTTGTCTTGGCGAATACGTCTTGACAGAATATTCAGAGCCCACCTGTATGGCAGTATTATGTCAGTTGCATCCGCAGGAAGTCGCCAAGGTGCACATGCTGTATTCCATCGACATTACTGCCGCTGGTCCATTCATCCAAGCTGACAACATATTTGGGATAGTTGTCGTTAATGGCTTTTAGGTTGCCAAACTCGCGCTTGCGAGTGTCTTCGTCTGCCATTAGATAGGTGGCTTGTACATAGATACGTCTGTCGTCACGTAGCCCAACAAAGTCCACTTCCCTGCCATCTGGTATTTGTCCTACAAACACTTTAAAACGTTGCTGGCACAGATATAGATAAATGGCATTTTCAATAAGCTTATTGACGTCTTGCTGAACAGAAGAGCTCAGGCGGCAGTTGCGCAGTCCCAAATCCTCAAAGTAGTATTTATCACCTATCTCAAACATACGTAAGCCATTGACATCCAGCCTACGTACTTTCTGTATCAGATAGGCATTTTGCATGGCACGCAAGTAGTTTATGACTTGAGTAGGCGAAGTATTAACGTGCTGCGATTTAAGATATTTACTGATATTGTTCGCTGAGAAAAGGTTACCCACATTATCTGCTGTATATAAAGCCAAGGTTTCCAAGAACTCAACATTACGTATACCCTCACGTTTGACCACATCTTTCAGGAGTATGGTATTATAAACATTCTGCAGATACTCAAAGACCACATCCCGTTCAAGGGGCAGATGGGTAAGATAAGGCATTCCGCCATAAAGCAAAAAGTTTCTCAACGATTGGTTAGATGGCTCCAAATGATGGAACAGCAGAAACTCATCATAGCAGAGACTCTGAATTTTGAACTCCACATAGCGACCAGAGAGATGAGTAGACAATTCGCTGGAAAACATCTTGGCATTGCTGCCAGTGATGTAAATGTCGCAAGCCTCAGAAGCCTGGAGGCTTCTCAACGTTACTTCGAAGTCATTTATTTCCTGCACTTCATCGATGAAGAGATAATTAGCTACCCCTTGCCTCAGTTGCGCATTCACGTATTTGCTCAAATCTTCATGCGTGTGAATGAAAGCAAAGTCCTCTAATTCTTTGTTGATTGATATGATATTGGCATCAGCATCTTGCTGTACTATTTTGGAGGCTAATTGTTTTAGGATGCAACTCTTTCCTACTCGGCGTTGGCCTGTCAGCACCTTGATTACGTTCTTTCCGATAAAAGGACGCATCAGATGGATATAATAAGGGCGGTCAATAAGCTTTTCCATAATCTTATATCATAATTAAAACTTTATGCAAATATAGCGAATTTATAAATTATGATTTACAAAAAGGACGGATAAAGCAAAAGTTTTAGTCATGTTTAACAGAGAGTAGGGCAAGAAGCAAGCTCTCGCCAAAAGCTCATATCTCCCACTTTCGTGTCTACCAACCACACCCACAAACCTCACAAACAATGAGTGAAGCACGGAGAGACTATCAGGGCAGTGTATAGAGTGGTCGGGGGACTTTTCCCAAACAGGCCTTTTTACAACTCGAAAATGCCTATTTTGGCTTGCAATAATGCCTATTTCGCAACGCAAAAAGGCCTATTTTACAAAGCGAGGCAAAGAGGGCCATGCTACGGGCTGACCGCCTCCGGGACGCAAGGGTAATGATTTCGTGCACTATTTAAACGGCAGGTCGAGCATTATATGAAAAAAAATGATTACTTTTGCAGCTGTGTTTTAACTCTACAAGTAATGAAACATTACCTCATCATACCCCTTCTGACCGGGCTTCTGCTGAGCTTCGCGGGCTGCAAGAAGGCTCCGCAAAGCAATGACATCATCACGAAGAAGCCGGTGGTAAAGGCACAGCCCTCTGTGCTCAGCCTGTCTAAGTATTCCATACCCCGCAAGGTGAACTGGCTGGGAACAGAATACACGGTCACGGTGTCGCGCTATCCCGACGCCACACTGCCCAAGACGGAAGACGAGTCGGGCAGAAAATATTACGACAACCGCATCAACCTGAAGATAACACGCAGCGACGGGACCGAGTTTTTCAACCGTACGTTTACGAAAGCCGACTTTTCGCAGTTCACCGACAATGCTTACGGACGAAAAGGGGCATTGCTGGGCATCGTGTTCGACCATGCTTCAGGCAACGAGCTGTGCTTCGGCGCCAGCGTAGGCTCGCCCGACACCATGAGCGATGAATATATCCCGCTCATCCTCACCGTGTCTAACGCAGGCGCAGTGAGCATCAAGGCCGACACGCAGCTGGACACAGGCAGCGACGAAGACAGCGAGGAGGCCGACTAAGCCCCCCGCAGGGCGGGAAGGCCAACCGAAAGAAAGTGCGGTAGGACCGTCACTCTGCACGCAGAACGCGCAGCCGCCGGAGGCTGAGGGACAATGCAACTATGCCGGACAGAAACTGTAATGACGCACAAGGGCAAAAAACATGCCGCTTTTGCTTTGATATTTCGCGGAAAACGCTAACTTTGTAACCTGTAAAAAACAGAAACCGAATATGACAAAAGCTATTATTACCGTAGTGGGTAAGGACAACACCGGCATCATTGCCAAGGTGTGCACTTATCTGGCAGAGAGTAACGTAAACATACTCGACATCACTCAGACCATCGTGAAGGGCTTCTTCAACATGATGATGATTGTTAACGTGGAGAACTCGCCCAAGTCTTTCGACCAGCTCAGCACCGAACTGACCCAGCTGGGCGAGGAGATTGGCGTGCAGACCAAGATACAGCTGGAGGAGATATTCAACCAGATGCACAGAATTTAAATAAGGTGGAGGCTGAAAGATGATTAACTTATCAGAGGTGCTTGAAACCAACCGCATGGTTGAACAGGAGAATCTTGACGTGAGAACCATCACGTTGGGCATTAGCCTCCTAGACTGTGCCGACAGCAACCTAGACACTTGCTGCCGCAAAATATATGAGAAGATAACCACACTGGCTAAGGACTTGGTGGCTACGGGTGAGGAAATATCGCGCGAGATAGGCATTCCTATCGTGCACAAACGCATCAGCGTGACGCCTATCGCCTTGATAGGTGCGTCGTGTTGCCACACCACAGGCGACTATGTGAAGATAGCCCAGACGCTGGACAACGCGGCTAAGGCCGTGGGAGTGAACTTTCTGGGCGGCTTCTCGGCCTTGGTGAGCAAGGGCATGACGCCCAGCGACGAGCTGCTCATACGCTCCATACCTAAGGCGCTGGCCTCTACCAGCCTGATATGCTCAAGCGTCAACGTGGGAAGTACCAAGAACGGACTGAACATGGACGCCGTAAGGCTGATGGGCGACATAGTGAAAGAGGCCGCCGAAGAATCGAAAGAACAAGACTGCATAGGACCGGCCAAGCTGGTGGTGTTCTGCAACGCACCCGACGACAACCCCTTCATGGCCGGTGCCTTTCATGGCGTGAGCGAGGGCAACGCCGTGGTGAACGTGGGCGTATCGGGTCCCGGCGTGGTGAAGTACACCCTTGAGCAGATGGACTTGCGGGCCAAGGAGAGCGGCAAGAAAGAAGCTGACTTTGAGACGCTGTGCCAAACCATCAAGAAAACAGCCTTTAAGATTACGCGCGTAGGTCAATACGTGGCTCAAGAGGCCAGCCGAAGGCTTCACGCGCAGTTCGGCATCATAGACCTGAGCCTTGCTCCTACGCCTGCCGTGGGCGACTCTGTGGCCGACATCTTGAAGTGCATAGGCGTTGAGCAACCCGGCGCGCCGGGCACAACAGCCGCTCTTGCCCTGCTCAACGACCAGGTGAAGAAAGGCGGTATCATGGCCAGCTCATACGTGGGCGGACTGTCAGGCGCCTTCATACCCGTGAGCGAGGACCAGGGCATGATAGATGCCGTGAATGTGGGAGCGCTGAACATAGAGAAGCTGGAGGCCATGACGTGCGTTTGCTCCGTGGGCCTTGACATGATAGCCATACCGGGCGACACACCGGCCACGTCTATCGCCGGCATCATAGCCGACGAGGCTGCCATCGGAATGGTGAACCAGAAGACCACCGCAGTGCGCATCATACCCGTCATAGGCAAGAAAGTGGGCGAGAGCATCGTGTGGGGCGGCCTGCTGGGTGAGGCTCCTATCATGCCCGTCAACACCTTCTCAGCTGAGAGACTGGTGAACCGTGGTGGCAGAATACCTGCTCCCGTACACTCGTTCAAGAATTAAGCGCAGGCAAGACAGCCTTAGCTTGCACATCACTCCAACCTATTCATGGTATGAAGAAGATAGCATTGCTCTTTATATGCCTGGGCAATATATGCCGTTCGCCGGCTGCCCAGGCTGTCATGCAGCGCGACGTAGACTCTGCCGGCATGACAGATAACTTCCTGATAGACTCTGCCGGCATAGGCAACTGGCATGTGGGCAGCCTGCCCGACAAGCGAATGCGAAGGCACGGAGCGGCACGCGGACTGAGAATAGACCATGTGGCCAGGCAGATAGATGCCTCTTCTGACTTCAGAAAGTTTGATTATATCATCGTCATGGACGACGATAACTATCGCACAGTGACGGCTATGGCGCACAACGAAAGCGACAGAAAAAAGGTTATCAAGATGGCCGATTACTTGAAAAAACACCCCAAGAGCACTTCGGTGCCCGACCCTTATTACGGCGGGGACGCTGACTTTGAATGGGCGCTGGACCTTATTGAGGACGGATGTGACAACTTGTTGCAGGCCTTGACAAAGGAGGAAGGAGCATGACATGGATAGATGCCCGGACGGCAGCATCACGTATCAACTCTTGGGGCAAACACTCTGGGGCCTTCTTCTTCCTGATAAGCTATGACAAAAGCAAATGTCTGGTGGAACGGGTGAGCGACATCTCTGACACTGAACTGCTGTTTGACTTTCCTCATCTGAGCAATTCTGCAAAGGTGGAAACGCCCGACAACCAAGCCTCCTTCACCTGGCAGCCTCATCCCTTAACCGCACTGGAGTATTCAAAGCGGTTCAGCATCATACACCAAAACATGTTGGCAGGCAATAGTTACCTGGCCAATCTGACGTGCAAAACGCCCATTGACACGAGTCTCACGCTGAAAGAGATCTTCATGCGCAGCAAGGCGCGCTACAAGCTATGGCTAAACGACCGCTTTGTGTGCTTCTCTCCCGAGACGTTCGTGCGCATCAACCAAGGCGTTATCAGCAGTTGCCCGATGAAAGGTACCATCAGTTGCAGCGTGGCCAACGCCGAACAGGTGCTCATGGATGACGTGAAGGAAGCAGCTGAACATGCCACCATAGTGGATTTGATACGCAATGACCTGAGCAAGGTGGCCGAAAAGGTAACGGTGAGAAGATACCGTTATGTAGAAAAGCTGAACACCAACTGTGGCGATATTCTGCAAACCAGTTCGGAGATAGCAGGTGTGCTGCCTGCTGATTACCGCAGCCATCTGGGCGACATCATCATGGCGCAACTGCCCGCGGGCTCTATCACGGGCGCACCCAAGCGAAAGACGATGGAGATTATCCATCAGGCAGAGGGCTATGACAGAGGATTCTACACCGGCGTTGCGGGTGTATGCCAAGGCGGTAAGCTGGACAGTTGTGTGCTTATCCGATTTATCGACAAAGAGAACGGCAAGCTATACTTTAAAGCCGGGGGTGGTATCACGGCTAAAAGCGACTGCAAAAAAGAATATGAGGAGGTGATAGAGAAAACGTATGTACCCATTTGTTGAGACCATCAGGATAGAGGGAGGCTCGCCCCACAACCTACCCTACCATCAAGCACGCATGGAACGCACCATGAGGCACTTCTTTCCCGGTGCCCATGTGCCTCTGTTGAAAGACGAGCTGGCCCGTACCGAGTGGCCACAAGACGGCATACTGAAGGTGCACGTGGAATATTCAGAGCAGGGCATACTACTCGTCAAGGCAGAGGAATATCATGTTCGCGCCATCAGAAAGTTGCGTCTGATAGGCTGCGATGACATCGATTACACTTATAAAAGCGCTGACCGGAGGAGCTTGGAGCAGCTGGCGAGGCAGAAAGGTGACGCAGATGAGATTATCATAGTGAAGCATGGCTTGCTCACAGACACCACCTACTCCAACATAGCCCTGTATGACGGCACGCAATGGGTGACACCCCGCACGCCATTACTAAAGGGAACCATGCGTCAGGCTCTGCTTGACGAGGGACTGCTGACGGAACGTGACATCACACCCAACGACTACAAGGGCTACCAAAAGGTGAGCCTCATCAACGCCATGATGCCCTTGGGCATGCTTACCATTACTCTTCCACAATGCCACCATTCACGTACATGTACTGATTGACACGCTGATACTTCTCAGCCTCACGTTTCAACTCCATAAACTTCTTCATTCTGCTGGGTTGAAACTGTCCTTTGTTAATGAGCTTGCGGTTGTGCTTCGCCCAATTCACCAAGAAGCGCTCCTCAGGTTTGTACTTAGACGGTCGGCGCTTGTTCTTCCTCATGAAGTCCATATACTTCCACCACATATCCAACCACTGTTCGTCTTGTGTCATATTTCTTCAGTTTCTAAGTTTATCAATATACTTTAGCAAAGTAAAAAATCATCAGGAGCTTTGGCTCCATATACAAGAGGATTTGACATAAAAGTGTGCCTGTCAACCATTTGACCTCATTTAGCGTTCTCTTCCGGGTGTGATGTGGGTGTAATGTGGGTGTAATGTCATCGGGCATCTACTCATTTATAACGCTCTAAGAACCAATATATTGTCTTAAGGGTGGTATTGGGTGGCATAGAAATCACATCAAAATTACATGGAAGTGCAAAGATTCGTGAACCTCGTCTACACATTACATGCTCACCACGGGCAGTCTTATTGAAGACCACAGCTATAGTTTTGCAGAATTCGCTAACAGTTATTGCCTCCATAATTGATTCTTCTGTTTTTGGCAAAGATAGGGTATATATTACGATTTTCAAAATTTATGTGCATAAAAATGTACATTCTCGTTTTATAAAGGAGAAATTGGAGGAAGAAAGAGGTTACAACTGTACGCTTATCAACGAATATAGATGACAAAATCAGGATGTATGGACATAACAGAAACAAGTTTTTTTATCACTCTTCATGCAATAAAAACAAAACATTATTAGTAATTTTGCAGCAGCAGAAAAAGGGGTAAACCCCGTTTGAAGCAACAAACAGAAATAAGGAAACAAGCAAAATGGACACAAAACTCATCATGACTTTTCTGAGAAACATAGCCGCTCACAACGACAGGCCGTGGTTTCAAGAGCATAAGAATGATTATCAGGCAGCACTGGCATCATACGAACAGGGCGTGGGCGAGGCCATCAAGGCCATCTCCCACTTCGATTCAAGCATCGCCTACCTCACGCCCAAAGACTGTATGTACCGTTTCTATCGTGACATCAGGTTCTCGCCCGACAAGTCGCCTTATAAGCGTCACTTTGGCGCATATATCTCCGCAAAAGGCAAGAAGAGCCTGCATGGAGGCTATTACATCCACATGGAGCCGGGAAAATGTTTCCTGGGCGGTGGCGTTTACTGGCTGCCTACCAACATACTCACGGCATGCCGCAATGAGATCATGGCCAATGAGAAGGACTGGCTCAAGATTGTGACAAGCGGAGAGTTTGTCCACAACTTCGGTTATCCCAACGAAGGCACGTGGGAAGAGGACAAGGTGAGCGATAAGGGATTTGGTATGACAGCGCTGAAGACGGCTCCCAAGGGCTTTCCTCGCGACTATAAGTATCTTGACTACCTGCGCATGAAAGACTATTCGTGCTGGCATGCCGTGCCTGATGACTTCTTTGAGGGAAACGAATGGACGAAAGAAGCCGCACGGATATTCAAGGTGATGAAGCCCATGATGGACTTTGTCAATGCCGTAGTAGATGATTACGAATAAGCGCTCCCCTACTTTGAAAAAGATAAAAGGGTCAACTCAAGCATGAATTGACCCTTTCTATAGTAAATCGTTATTTCTTTTCCAGTTCCTCTATGGTAGCTTTCAGCGAAGCTATCTTCTCCAGAGAGTCGCTCTCCTTCTTTCTTTCGCGGGCCACAACGGCTTCCGGCGCATGAGCAATGAAGTTTTCATTGCCCAGCTTCTTGCGTATACCCTGCAAGAAGCCTTCCAAGTGAGCTATCTCCTTGCGTGCCTTCTCCACCTCAGCGGCCACGTCTATCAGATTGCCCACCGGCACTTCAAACTCTTCCGTGCCCACCATGAACTGCGAGGCGGTAGCTTGTTTCTCCGTCACCACCTCTATCTTATCCAGGTTGGCCATCTTAATGATGATGCCGTTGTAGCGTTCAGACTTATTGGCGTTGATGGCGTGAAGCGTCAGCACATTCTTCTGGGCGATGTTTTTCTGATTTCTCACAGCCCTGACACCCGATATGATTTGCTTAACCACCTCCATATCATCTACCAGCTTGCGCTCGGCATCAGTGGGAGCAGGCACGTTGAGCGTTGCCAACATGATGCTTTCGCCCTCGCCACGGTTGTAGAGATGCTGCCAAAGTTCCTCTGTGATGAAAGGCATGAAAGGATGCAGCATCTTAAGCAGCACGTCGAAGAAGTGCAGCGTAGCCTCATACGTGGTCTTATCGATGGGCTTTCCGTACTCCGGCTTCACCATTTCGAGATACCAACTGGAGAATTCGTCCCAGAACAAGCGGTAAACGGTCATCAGAGCCTCGCTGATACGGTAAGTGCGGAACTGCTCTTCCATCACCTCATTGGCCGTCTTGAGCTTGGCAGCAAACCACTCCACGGCTGTTTTCAGCGTTTCGGGCTGTGCCACGTCGGCTGTTTGCCAGCCCTTCACCAGGCGGAAGGCATTCCAAATCTTATTGTTGAAGTTGCGGCCCTGCTCGCACAGGCTCTCATCAAAGAGAATATCGTTGCCCGCGGGAGCTGAGAGCATCATGCCCATGCGCACGCCGTCGGCTCCATACTTGTCTATGAGCATGATGGGGTCGGGCGAGTTGCCAAGCGACTTAGACATCTTTCGGCCCAGCTTATCACGCACGATGCCGGTGAAGTAGACGTGCTTGAAAGGATAGGTGCCGCGATATTCGTATCCCGCCATAATCATTCTGGCCACCCAGAAGAAGATGATGTCGGGTCCGGTAACCAAGTCGGATGTGGGATAATAATATTTTATCTCATCATTATCGGGGTTGTTGATGCCATCAAATACAGAGATAGGCCACAACCACGACGAGAACCATGTGTCCAGGCAGTCACTCTCCTGCTCCAGGTCGGCAGCCTTCACCGCCGGGTTAAGCTTCTGAGCCTCAGCCAGAGCCTCATCGGCCGTCTCGGCCACCACGTAGTTGCGCTTGCCATCAGGCATGGTGAAGTAGTAAGCCGGTATGCGGTGACCCCACCAAAGCTGTCGGCTGATGCACCAGTCCTTGATATTCTCAAGCCAGTGGCGGTAAGTGTTCTTGTATTTCTTGGGGAAGAACACGATGTCATCGTTCATCACGGGGTCCAAGGCGATGTCGGCGAAGTGCTGCATCTTGAGGAACCACTGCGTGGAAAGCTTGGGCTCGATGGGCACATTGGTGCGTTCAGAGAAGCCCACCTTATTGTCATAGTCCTCTATCTTCTCCATCAGTCCGGCCTGCTGCAAGTCTTTTGAAATCTGCTTGCGCACATCCATGCGGTCCATGCCCACGTAGAGGCCTGCCGCCTCTGATATGGTGCCGTTGTCGTTGAAGATGTCTATGGTCTGCAAACCGTGCTTCAAACCCAGCGCATGGTCGTTTACGTCGTGTGCCGGAGTAACCTTCAGACAGCCCGTACCAAACTGAATGTCTACGTAGCTATCCTCTATGACAGGTATCTGACGGCCCACGAGAGGCACGATGACATGCAGCCCGCTGAGCCAGGTGTTCTTCACATCGGCCGGGTTGATGCACATAGCAGTGTCGCCCATGATGGTTTCAGGACGTGTGGTAGCCACAACGGCATAGTAGCCTTTCTCGTCTTTGTGTATCACATTGCCCTCGTCCTTGCGCGCAACCTTGTCTTGCTCCACCACATAATATTTAAGATGGAAGAGATGAGAGTGCTCGTCTTTGTATATCACCTCCTCGTCAGAGAGGGCCGTCTGCGCCTTCGGGTCCCAGTTCACCATGCGCACGCCACGATAAATGTAGCCTTTCTTATATAAATCTACAAACACCTTGATGACGCCCTTAGAGCGTTTCTCGTCCATGGTGAAGGCCGTGCGGTCCCAGTCGCACGAGCATCCCAGCTTGCGCAGCTGCTTGAGGATGATGCCTCCATGCTCTCTTGTCCAGCTCCAGGCATGTTCCAAGAACTCCTCACGCGTGAGGTCGGTCTTCTTAATGCCCTGCTCGGCCAACTTGTTCACCACCTTTGCCTCTGTGGCTATGCTGGCATGGTCGGTGCCGGGCACCCAGCATGCGTTCTTACCCTCCATGCGGGCGCGGCGAACAAGAATATCCTGAATGGTGTTATTGAGCATGTGCCCCATGTGGAGCACACCCGTTACGTTGGGAGGAGGTATCACTATGGTGTAAGGCTCACGCCCATCGGGCTTCGAACTGAACAACTTATGGTCCAGCCAATACTGATACCATCTCGACTCCACGGCTTGTGGATCATACTTACTTGCTAATTCCATGTTGGCGTATCTAATTTTTAACTTATTTGCTTATCCCGTGCCAGAAGGCCAACCGATGAGTATGGCCGCGGCACACAACTATCTGACGCACAAAGGTACATGTTTTTTTCGAAACAGCCGAATTTATTGCTCATAATGTTTTAAGGCATAAGCGATGGCAGGGAAAGCGTGCCGACATGACATAACACTGACGCCGGCTATAAGACAAGGACTGGGCAGAAAAACGAAAAGGGCCTTTTTGCCTTGCAAGAACGCCTGTTTTGCAAGGCAAAAATGCCTATTTCGCAAAGCGAAAAGCATGGTTTAAGAATCGGCCTGACTATGCCTGATGTGTCACGAGCAGGTGCGGGTCATGAGCGGAATGCGCATAATCAGCTTCTCAAATACGGTTATGCCCACCACACCGGTAAGTATGCCCAGCAACACATCAATGCAATAATGATGCCCGGCATAGACGGCCGTAAACCAAATGCCCAACATGATGACGGCAAAGAGGGCGCAGGTGAGCCGCGACCTACCGCTCTTGACGGCATAGAACAATGCCACCAGCATGTAAGCGGCATGAAGGCTGGGAATGGCGGCAAACACATTGGCGTTCTGACCGTAGATGGAGTGGAATACCGGAAAGCCCAACAGAGCGTCGAAACGCCCCAGTCCGCCCACGTTGCCGGGGGTACCCAGTACGGGCGTAAAGCCGTAGTGCATGGCATACCATGGGGGTGAGGCCGGGTGAACATAATAGATAACGAAGCCTATCAGGTTGACTGTGAGGAACGCCCAGGCCAACCGTGATCCATACTTGCGGCACTTGCCGCCCTTGGCAAAGAGATAGATGCTGAAGCCCATGGGCACCGGCACCCAGCAAAGATAGAAAAGGCCGGCCAGAATATCCATAAAGGGCGCGTGATGGAGGGCAAAGAACTCACTGGGGATGACCTTCCCGGCAGCCAAGATGGCCTGGGCCGAGCCCTTGCAAGCCTCGGCATAGGCAGCAAGCTCGCACTGCGTGCCTACGGTAATGCCAAAGAGAGACTTCTCTAAGTCGTAAAGGCCTCGCACGTCGATGGGGTTTACCCGATAGTTGGGATATAGGCGCATGGCGTCATAGCAGATGCCAAAGAGCGCCCAGGGCAACATGAACAGGGCAAAGCGCCTCGTGGGCTTGACAGCCACGAGGACAGCCACAATGAGAATGATGATGAGCGTGTTCATTTGCCGTTCATCACTTTATAACAATAGGCCACTCTCCAGAAGGCAGTGATATTGGCCAGCACGGCAATGACTATCATTCCTCCGGCCAGCCACCACAGATTGTGCAACGCGCCGGCCAGTATAGCGGTCACGGCAGTAACCACAACGCGCTCAGGACGCTGCATGAGGCCCACCTTACACTCTATGCCCGTGCCCTCTGCACGAGCTCTGACGTAGCTCACCATGACCGAACCTATCATGGCAGCAAAGGTGGTTACGCCCATCCAGAACCAGTCTGTGTTGATGAAGATGAGGCAGATGCCGAAGAGACTAATCAGCTCGCTGTATCTGTCGAGCGTGGAATCCCACAACGCTCCGAACTTACTGGTCATGTTGCCTACACGTGCCAGGCGGCCATCCATCATATCAAAGAGGCCGGAAAAGAGTATTACCGCCCCACCCCACACTATGTTTGCGTAGAAATCGGCATCCGGATAGTCGTCGGCGGCATCGTAAGCTGCCATGACGAATAAGGCTGCTGCCACCATGTTTCCGATAAATCCCAACGTAGTTACCACGTTAGGCGTGATGTGACACTTCAGCATTCCCTTGATGAGAGGGTCGATGACGTGATATATCACCTTCTGTAAGAAATCCCTATAATTCATTTTTTGCTATTCGTTTATTTCTTTATTACTTATTGGTTGTTCGTCACTAAAAGTATCGTCACCCAGCCATGCGCCGCCGGCCACATCGGCCCGGGCGTCTGAAACCTTTCTAAACACCCACAGCTTCTGGCCGGGATAGTTGACGATGATGCCCACTGCCACACCCACTATCATCTTGACAATGATGTAATTGAAGCCCGAGAGCTCGGTGAAGAGCCACGTACCGGTGGAGTTGAGCAGGATGGAGAGCGCCCAAACACAAAGATAGCGCAGGGCAACATATTTCTTTTTACGACCCGAATTGCCGAACACATACTTCAGATTGATGCAGCAATTGGTCACTCCTCCCGACACACAGCCCACGAGATTGGACAGGGCATAATAGATGCCCAGCCCTTCTGTGAGCAGAATGGTTACGCCATAGTCTACGGCAGTGGCTACTACCGACGACATTTCGGCCTTGATGAAGAGCAGAAGCCCACGCCTCAGCTTGAGAAATTGAGAATGATGCCTGCCACACATAATATCAACAAAGCATAAAACCCGCCCAGCAAGTCATCGGCCATCACCCAAAAGGCGCCCTGACGACGATCTAAACGCTTGATGCCAAGCGGTTTCACTATATCGAAAAAGCGGAAGAGCACGAGGGCAACCAGTCCTAATACTAGCTGCTGACCGGCCGTAAAGAGGGGCGCGGCCAACAAGGCCATCCACATGCCCACCATCTCATCTACCACAACACGGCTGGGATCGTCGCCCCAAAAAGGCTGCACCTTGGCCGTAGCCCAAGTGCCCACGAGCGTGAAAAGCACCACGAGAACCAGCGTAAGCACCGTAAGCACGCCCACAGAAAGCCAATGCAACAAGACCAGCCAGATGAGCAAGGCCACCACAGAACCCGCCGTTCCGGGGCCATAGGGAAAGAAGCCACTGCCAAAGCCGGTGGCTAGGAACATAGGAAAGAAGGGAGGGTTGAAACCGGGGGTATAATTCTTGTTGTTCATGCTTCTCCGTATTGCTGATTAAAAATGACAGATACCAAACCACGCAGGGTGGACAGAAAGAAGCTAATGCATAGCACCCGGCAAGGTATGTAGCCCTGCCGGTAGACCCAAATGCGTGTACTGGAGGTGAGTTTGCTTAACTGAAAAGTGTACAGCTGCTCTGCTCTATCCATCATCATGATGATGCAAAATTACGAAGAATATCCAAATCACATGCTAATCTGTGCTTATATTTTTAAGTATTTACCGAAAAAGGGCATAAAAAGAACAATTTACGGAACAAAGTACACTTAAGGACAACATAAAGCTAGCGGACGACGATAAGGAAATACTTTTTTTGCACAACTGCATACATCATCTCAGCAACTCGCACGGGTCATTTGAAAAGACAAGCGACAGACCGTGCCAGCCTACTTATACCTTGAAAACGTTGTGACAAAAAGGCAGGCAGCCTGCCGTTTAAGCCGTAAAGAAGCAGAAAAGAGGCAGCCACACGCTGAGAAAGATAAGCGCAAGAGATGGTATTACAATCTGAGCCAGTGAGAGACTGTGCCGTCGGACAAACCGCTCACGGCATGAGTGCCGGCCTCATAAGCACTCTCCAGCAAGGCGATGACGCGCACGGAAGAGCAGTTCTCCCACATTCTGAAGTCTACATCTTCTGAATAGGTGTTGGCAAAACGCAACAACTTATCGAGGTCAAACAGCTCAGCGGCTACGCCGGCACCCTCACACTCAGCGTCGAAGGCATTGCACTCCTGCTCTATATGTACGGGAACCATGAGGGCGGGCTTGCCCATATACAGCGCCTCACACACTGACTCGAAGCCTGCCGTAGTGGCATAAGCCTTGCAGTTGGCCAGTGAGTGGAGGAAAGCCTCATCGTCTATGAGATGGAAAGACAAGGTGTCATCTATCTTGGTTACCGTGTTGGCTCCCTTCTTATCCCAGAAGAAGCGCAGCTTCACGCTGGGGTGTGCCTGATGCCATGCCATGACTTGTGTGGAGAAACCCGCATTGAGCATGTAGCCTGTGATGTAATCGCCATGGTGGCGGGGAGTATCAAGCACCTCCTGCCTGAGCAAGGGAGGTACCACAGAGAGCTTTTCGCCGGCACAGTCGGCATAAGGCCGCATGGAAAGGGCCAGCACCTTGGTAGCTGCCAGGCAGGTGAGGCGCGTGTAACGACACAACCACCGGCGGCTGTAAGGATGAGCTTGAGAAAACCGGAAATCGGGATGCAGGAAGAGATATTGATGGGCTATGCAAACCTGAGGCACGTTGGGCCGAAGCAGATAAAACGTCATGCCACACAATATCTCATAAAAATTGACCACTATATCGGCTCCGCTCTCCTGTATGCTACGGTATATCTTACGAATGCCATAAAGGTATTTGGGGGTGCGCAGCAAGTTATAAAACGCCGTGCGCACATGAGCTATGTGACAATTATTGGACGATGGGATGAAGTTAAGGCTTTGGAACGTTTCGACAGGTGCCTTTGCCTTACGCAAAAAGAAATCGGGGAGCTGGCGCGCCCGGCTCTTTCCTACAAGTATTCTCACCACTTCATGACCATTCTCACGCAACATTCGCTCTAATGTCAGGGCCTGCGTGAGATGGCCTCTGCCCTCACCCTGAACTACAAACATCACTTTCATACGCAATATATTAGGCCGCCGCCGATGAGTTGGGCATTGCGGCATGAGTTAATTCACGTTAGCAAAGGTCGCAAAGTATTGTTTCTTTTTCAATGCAACGATATGACATAAGTATGAAATCATGCAATGAAAACAGATTTATCCCTTCTCTGGGGTGCTCATTACCGTCTTTCATGGCATTGAGATGCGGATAGGGTGGCAAAAGGAAAGGCATAAAAAAGGCTGCCCGCTATGTGGCAGCCTCTTGGATATAGATGAAAAGTTGAGTTGATTACTTGTTATAGAACTTCTTTCCGTTGCTGATTACAACGCCCTTGTAAGCAGCTGAAACGCGCTGGCCTGCAAGATTGTAGAGAACATTGTCTGCTTTGGCAGCATTGGCCTTGATGTCATTGATGCCAGTAACAACGGTGAGCTTGATAGGACGTATCTCTACAGCCTTGTTGTAAGCACTATTCACAAGAGCCTCCAGACTGTACTTGGTGTCTGCCTGAGCATCCTTCACTACATCAATGTTGCCATAAATCTGAACCTTGTTGCCTTCAGCATCGTTGATGTAATAGTTGGTGTACTTGCCAGATACCTCTGATGTAATAGTACCCTCAACCACGATATAGTCTGCCTTGTGGTTAACGATCTCGGCAACAGTGCACTTAACAGGATCAACGCCGGTAGAGTCGCCCGTCACAGCCAGGTTGTCGGCATTGGTATCGTCATTCTTAAGGAAGTTAGGAATAAGTCCGCCCTTAAGCGTGAAGTCGCCCTTCACTGAGCCATTGAGTGTCTGACCCTGCTTCATAGCGATGCCCAGACCTTGCAGGATAATGGCCTTGCCACCTTCACGAACGTAAGCGTAGTCGCCATCTACATAAGCAACAGTAGCATTAGTGAACTTCAGGTTTACATAATTCTTTTCAGCTGTGAAAGCATTAGCCTCAGCTACAGTAGCATCGGTGTACTCCTTAACAACAGCAACCTTGCCGTGATAAGTGAGGTAGCAACCTTTGTCTAACTCAGGTTTGCCATTAAAGCTCTTCAGAATGCCACGAACGATAACAGTGTCGCCCAGTGCGAGCTGGTCGAGTGAAGTAAATCTTGCCTTGTTCAGATCATAGCAAGCGTATGCCTCAAGCTCTGAAGCAGCCTGACCATCGTCAGAGATGTAGAAAGAAAGGTTGCCATACTTGCTGAGATTAGTATTCTGGCTTGACTTATATGTGCTGACAATACCCTTAACCTCAACTGTGTCTGTAGGGATGTTGCCACCGTTGACGAGTTGGAGAGCCTCAGCCACGGTATAGGTCTTAGCTGGAACAGCCTTTACAAACTCTTTAGTTGCAACAGTGCTCTGCTTATCGCCTACATAAGCGATAGCCTTTACGGTTGTTGTAGCATCGAGTGTGAAGGGTGCTGTGTACTGTGTGGCACGGTCGTCAGGGTCTTGTCCGTCTGTGGTATAGTAAATAGTAGAGTTCTCAGGGCCTGAAATCGTAACCGTGGTAGACTCTTTGAACGGTGTCTCACCGCTGATGGTAGGAGCTGCAACCGTTTCACCTGGCTGAGAGCCGCCTGCCGGGATCAGCTCTATGCTCTTAACATAAACGGCATTCTTACCTGCAGATGCCAAAGTAAAAGAAGCGGAAGAACTTGTTGTAGTCAGCTCTGCCACCTTAGTTTGAGCATCTTCTCCCTCTCCAGAGTCTTCGACGGTAGTAGTCATATCGCCAATAGACAATTTAATTCCATTACTGTATGAACCAAATGTGACCTTTATTGTGTATCCTCCGTTACAGTTTACAACAGGAGAGACCAGCTTTCCAGTAGTCTTTTTCATCTGAAGAACCTTTGTATTAGAGTTGTACATACACTCTGTCTTAGTCCATCCAGTATAAGTATTACCATCACTTCCTGGCAAACCTGACTGTATTGGAGTTTTATAACTACTGCCTATTCCCTTGAAATCAGTAAAAGTAAGAGAGCCGGTAGTAGAACTAATCTCAATAACAGACTTCTCTTCAGCTTGTGCTTGGAGTCCCAACAATCCAATAACAAGCAAAAACGAGTAACGTAAAATTTTGTTCATATGATAAATAATTAAGTTAATAAATCTCGTATAGATCAAATTTGTTGTTACAAAGTTAGATATATTTATTGTATTAAGATAGGATTAGCGGTTAAAAAAACGTAAATGTTTGACTACAAACATGTTAAAAAGACCGACGGACGAATGAACAGTATTATCAAAAGCCACATAATTGTTAACAGAAACGTACTGAACAAAGCTATAAAAAATAAGATTGAAAGGCTGTGGTGCCCTAAAGCGACAGTCTTTCAATCTTGACATATCTCAATAAATTATCAGGCAGAATTACTTAGAAGAGGCTTCTAGCTTGCTCTTCTTGGCATTTTTAGTTGTCTGAGATGATTTTCTGGTGTGTGAAGATGCCTTTTCTTTCTTTTCGAGCAGCTCGTTCTCCTCTGCTTCTATCTTGCTTATTTTGGCCTGCAGACGTTCTATTTCCTTATCTTTCATCTCTATCTCATCACCTTGGTTCTTGATAGTGGTGAGCAAGGAGTTCAGCTCGTCATTGTCTATATCGTCAGGATAGAGCGAGTTGACACGGCTCATGAAGTCGCCAAGAATATTCATGTAATTGGTGAAGGCATCAAACGGACTGCTGTATATGCCTCTGTCAAGCCCTACATTAGACGGTTTGGTGGTCATAAAGCGGAAATTGTTGCTGGCTTGCAGGTAATCCCAGTCTTGGTTGATGCGCGGATCGTTGGCTATTCTGACGCGGTCGGCGATGGAATAGAGCTTGTTGAAGGCTTCTCTCTGCATGGGGTTACCCAGCCAGCAGCTCACATCACGCTCTTCATCTACCCAGCTCAGAGTGTCGGGCACATCAAGTTCACCTACGCTCTTCATCTTCTTGCATATCTCAGTAGGTGTAGAGAAGGTGATGCCACGTGCCTTAGCACAGTCGGGTATGGCATGCAGGAAGTCGAGAATGTTGCTTGACAGCGGCTGTGCAATGCCCAAAGCAGACAACTCCATGAATATGTTGATGATCTGTTCTTCGGGTGGCGTCGCGGCAATCTCGTCGCAGTAGGTGTCGGCAAAGAGTGGATAGCCCTCCCAATTGCTGTTGTTGAAGCGCAGGGACACATCATCGCTCAACCCCACATCACGCAACAGAAGTTTCAGCTTGGGTGCCAACGCACAGTGATAAACATAATGTGGCGACTTCCAACCCAGCACATGCTTGGCTCCTTCGGTGAGCATACCCTTGAAGCCCATTTGAGATGCCTGTAATCCGATATCATCTGAATAGATGAGAGAGGAGTTGCGAAGCACCTGAGGCTTCTGTCCGAAGTACTCATATATCTTAGCTGCCTGCCTTTTCACCTCATTGGCAAAACTCTCTTCGTTTATCAGTGAGGCTAAGCCATGCGAATAAGGCTCGGCAAGAAACTCCACTCCGCCCGTTTCATTCAACTCTTGTAGTTTCTCAAGTACTTGCGGCGCATGTATCTCCAGCTGTTCCATGCCCACTCCGGAGAGCGAGAAGGCTACCTTGAAATAGCCCTTATGGGTGCGGAGCATGTCCAAGAGGGTGTTGAGGGCAGGCATGTACGAGCGCTCCGCTATATCGCTGATGCTCCTCTCATTCTCAAAATCATCATAATAATAGTGGTCTGTGCCAATATCAAAGAAGCGGTAACGCTTGAGATGTATGATTTGGTGTATCTCAAAGTATAAGCAAATTGTTTTCATTTTTTGACGGTTGATTGTTCTGTTAAAGTATTTATTGTTTATTTCCAGCCCAACGTTTGCAAGTAGAGCTGATGTATCCACGCGCCTACTTTCTCCCATGTTATTTGGTCGACTTCCTTTTTCCCCTCTTTCTGAAGGTACTCAAAGAGGCTCTTGTTATGGCATATAGAATAGATAGAGTCGGCAAGTGCGTGAATATCCCAGTAGTCTACCTTGATGCAATTGCTCAGTATCTCAGCGCAACCACTCTGCTTAGAGATGATGGTAGGCGTGCCGCACTGCATGGCTTCGAGTGGCGATATGCCGAAAGGCTCGCTCACCGAGGGCATGACATAGACATCAGAGTCTTTCAGGCATTGGTAAACCTGCTTGCCACGCATGAAGCCCGGGAAGTGGAATCTGTCGGCAATGCCTCGCTCAGCGGCCAGGTATATCATCTGATTGAGCATATCTCCCGACCCCGCCATGCAGAAACGGATGTTCTTTGTGCGGTGAAGCACCATGTTAGCAGCCTCTACAAAGTACTCAGGACCTTTCTGCATGGTAATTCTGCCAAGGAATGTAACCACCTTTTCCTTACCGTTATGGTCTGGGCGGGGAATGTCTTGCAGCTCTTTGCGCAGCGGATAGACGGCGTTATGCACCGTGAACACCTTTCTAGGATCTTGATGATACTGATTGATGACGGTGTTGCGCGTCAAATCACTCACGCACATGATGCAGTCGGCATTGTCCATACCGTCTTTCTCTATAGCATATACCGTAGGGTTGACGTGACCACGCGAGCGGTCGAAATCTGTAGCATGAACATGTATGCACAATGGTTTTCCACTCACTTTCTTGGCATGTATGCCTGCCGGGAAGGTGAGCCAGTCGTGTGCGTGGATAATATCAAAGTCTAACGTGCGTGCCACGACACCCGCAATGATAGAGTAATTGTTAATCTCTTCATGCAGATTGGCAGGATAACCGCCCGCAAACGACATGGCTCCGAGGTCGTTTACGTTCATATACCGGAAGTCTGAGTATATATGGTCACGCAGTTTAAAGTACAAGTTAGGGTCCATAATCTTCCCTACCCTGCCTTGTACATAATTATAATCAACGTCTCTCCACACGATGGGCACGCAATTCATGGCCAGGATGTGCGCATTGGTCTGGTCCTCATCGCCCCAGGGCTTAGGCAAACATAACGTGATGTCTACGTCGCCCTGTGCATGGAGGCCTTCAGCAATACCGAAATTAGCCGTAGCCAATCCGCCATATACATGTGGGGGATACTCCCATCCAAACATTAATACTTTCATTTCGTTATGCCCTCCATGGTGTTAAAGTTATATTTCTCAAGCAATTCTAAAGTCCGCAGTGTCTCTGCCACGTTCATGGCAAATGATATTGCCCCTCTTCCTTGGAACGGTGGATTACCGTCAAAGAGCTCCGGCAGAGTTCCAAGGCAATGGCAGAACATCTCATCCTCATAGCCCACAAGCTGCCTCTCTACGAAGCTGAGCCTGGTGCGCTTATACAGTTTGAGGCACGCCTCCAGGTAGAAGCCGCCCAGCCAAGGCCATGCCGTGCCCTGATGATAGGCATAATCGCGCTGTTCCTGAGGACCGACGTACATGGGGTTGTAGCCTCCGCTCTTAGGCGAAAGCGATCTTAGCCCCTTGGGGGTGAGCAGTTCACGAGTGCAAACATCCAAAACGCTCTTCTTTTGCGACAGCTCCAAGGGTGAGTAATCGAGCGCGACGGCGAAGATCATGTTGGGTCTTACGCTCCAGTCTATCATCTTCCCGTCTACATAATCATACAGATAACCATACTCATTGAGGAAGGTATCTACGAAAGACGTCTTGCAGTGTTCGGCCATGGCACCGAGATGTGTAGCCCGGTCATCGTTCCCGGCCTCGTGCGCCATACGCTCTCCAAACTTCAGAGCATTATACCACAGGGCATTGAACTCCACTATATAGCCTGAGCGCGGCACAACGGGATGCCCATTGGCCGTAGAGTTCATCCATGTCACGGCTTCTTCCTTGCCATTAGTATAAAGGAGTCCGTTTTCTTTCAAGCTCAGATTAGGATGCTTTCCGCTCTCAATGAACGTAAGAATATCTGACAACAAAGAGCCATACAGCTTCAGGCAACGCTCCACACCCTCTTCGCGGGCATATTGCTGAATGGCCCAGATGCACCAGAGCGGCACATCAGGCTTGTCCATCTCATATATCTTAACCGACAGAGGTTTGCCCTCCATAAACTCACGCAGCCCTTTAGCCGCAGTCTGCATGACCTTTTCAAAGTAATCGCGTTCCTCCAGGCAGAGCGTCAAGCCCGGCAATGAGATGAACGTGTCGCGTGCCCTGCACTTAAACCAAGGGTAGCCAGCCAGCAGATAACACTCGTCTCCTTGCAGATTATGGAACTGATGGGCGGCGTTAACAAGGCAGTGGAAGAAATTGTCGCGTGGCTTCCTGCTCGTCAACTCTTTCTCGAAAAGTCGCTTCAGCCCCGTTGTCTTGATTTCAGACGTTGAGCCTGAGAACACGATGCTCTCGCCTTTGCGTATCGGCATCTCGAAGTAGCCCGGCACATAGAGGTCCTCATTAGACGCATATCCCCTCTCCTGCTCCTTGGGATATTCGATGCCACGATACCAATCGGGCTGGAAATGAAATTCATTCTTCTTAGAAAACTGCATGTAAAGATCGGGATAGCCCGCATACATGCACGTCTTGATGCCGTTGTCTACACCATAATAGTCGCGGCTAGCCACGCTATTCTCGTGCGTAAACTGCTTCACGCTGCGAAAAGCCAGGAAGGGGCGGAAGCGAAGCGTGGTTTGCGAGTGGGCGTCTACCAAGGTATAGCGTATGAGGATGCGGTCCTCGTAGTGCTGAAACACCACTTCCTTCTTCAGTATTACACCTCCCACACGATAAATAGTTGTAGGCACCTTGTCGCAATCAAACTCTTGAATATACTTATGCCCGTTAGGGCTGAAGTTGTTTCCCTGATATTTGTGCAAGCCCAAATTGAATTCAGCCCCATGCTGAACAACCGTAACATCCAAAGAACTTAACAATACGTGGTTGTCCTCGTCCATCTCAGGCACGGGGACGACTAGAAGTCCATGATATTTACGTGTGTTACAGTCTACGATAGTGGAGCAAGAATAGGCGCCGGAGCGGTTAGTGCGCAACAGCTCTCGTGTTAATGACTCTTGCAGGTTGGTCATCAGAGATTTTTCAAATCGTAGATAACTCATAATTGTTTAAGGTATTAATGGTTATATCAAGACCGCTCTACGAGCGGACATGCTTCATGACGTCTTCACACTTCAAAGTTAATCAATCTCTTTTAAATCGCAAAATATTTCACAAACAATTATTCAAAATCGGGAAATAATCATGTTGGAGACCACATTTTTCGTAAAAAGATTTGATTTTATACTTATAATTACGTATCTTTGCAACACTAGGTAACCAAGGATAAAACGATTGTATGATAAAGCAAGTAGCGCTGTCTGGCACAAATGACGAGCTGGCTGAGATACTCAAGCCATTGTGGAGCATGCTCACCGTGGCACAACAGGAAGAGCTCAAGGAGAAGACAGCGGTAAAAAGATACCACAAGAACTCACTGATATACCACGAAGGTGAGGAGCCGCGCGCCATTATGTGCGCCATTACCGGCAAGGTAAAGGTGTATAAGGACGGCATCAACGGCCGCCAACAGATAGTACGTGTATTCAAGCCAGGGCAGTTGTTTGCCTACAGGGCACACTTTGCCCATCAAAACTATCTCACCAAGGCCGTTGCCCTGGAAAATTCCATCATATTGGAGATGCCCTGCGCACTGGCCGACAAGCTTGTTAAGACAAACTCAAAGGTGGCTTCTTACTTCATAGAGATATTGTCTGAGGCTTTGGGTGACGCCGACACGCGCACCATCAACCTCACGCAGAAGCACATCAGGGCCCGACTTGCCGACGCACTGCTCTTTTTGAAGAAGAACTACGGATTGAGCCCAGAAGGCTGGTTAGACGTAGACATGAGCCGGGAAGACATTGCCTGCCTGGCCAATATGACTACCAGCAACGCCATACGCACCCTATCGGCATTCACAGGAGAGGGCTTGGTGACTACAAAAGGCAAGAAAATACGCATTGACGAGGCCGAGCAACTGCAGCACATCGCCAAGATGGGTTGATGGCGTAAAGCTGTCTAGCTGGGCAGAATCCAGTTCACCACCTCTTGATCCACCGTTATCTTGAAAGGACCCACAGGCGAACCACTTATCATCCTGCCGTCTACGCCCACCAAAGCGTGGTCGGCTTTCAAGAATTCCACCTCTTGCGTGCGGTAAGGATGCACGCTGCGGTGATTGAGAAACTTGCCTTTCACAAAGAGATATATGCCCTCAAAGAGCTGCGTCATTTGCGGATGATATACCACAGACACATCGAGCAACCCGTTATAAGGCACTGCATTGGGTGTCTGTCCATAGCCCGTAGCATTGCCCACGCACACTGTCATGACCTTACGTTTGATGTCGTCAGAGTTGATGTGTATGTGCATAGCATAGTCGAGTCGCTGAAAGATGAGCAGTATAAATGAGAAGAGAAACGACAAGGCGCGCGATCCGAAGATGTGATGGGTCTGCCGTCTGAGGTTCATGATGGCGGCGATGAAGCCCACGTTCACACAGTTAAGGAAATAGCGCCGGCACTTCTCGCCCTTCCGGTTGGTATATCGTATGCACCCCAGGTCTATCTTTCTGATGCGATGCCGCTTCAATGCAGCCACATTATGCTCTATGTCACCCTCTTCCACTTCCCAGAACCGGGCAAAATCGTTCATCATGCCGTTGGGTATAACGCCTAACGAGATGGTGTCGCGCACCGACTTGTCTACCTGCATGAGGCAGTTGACGGCGTCATTCAGGGCAGAATCGCCTCCAACAATCACGATGGTCTTATACCCATTGTTTATCATCATCTTCACAAGCCGCTCTACACTGCCCATGCTTTCGCTCTGCACCATGTCATACTGCACGTGCTGGGCGTTGAGGGCTTTTTCTATGCGCTGCCAACGGCGGTGCATACTGTTGAGCAATCCTCCCTTAGGGCAAAAAAGGATGCCCCATCTGTTATTTTCTGTCATAGCTTTTGTTCTTCATTCTCATTCATCCACTCCTTTATCTTGTCGCACTTAACATTTAACGGCAACATGGCGTTGAGCCAATGTATGCGCACCCCTCTGCGCTCCATGCCCCTGAACCACGTCATCTGGCGCTTGGCAAACTGATGGATAGCTATTTCAAGGTTCTTGAACATGTCATCATAAGAGCGCCGGCCTATTACATACTCTGTTACATATTTATATTCCAGACCATAATAAATAAGGTCGTCAGCCGGTATGCCGCTCTCCAAGAGGCCCCGCACCTCCTCTATCAAGCCATGCTCCAGCCTTTTGCGCAGCCTGTCGGTAATCTTTCGGCGACGCTCATCACGGTCTATCTGCACGCCCACCACCAGAGAGCTAACGGGCGGGAGTTCTCTTTCAGGAGTGGGATGTTGCAGGTTATACGTTTCTATTTCAATAGCCCGAATGGCTCTTTGGCAAGAATCAACATCCGTAGTGTTGTGCATCACAGAGTGATTTTGCCGCTTGAGCTGGTCGAGTATGGCGGTAAGCTCTGCCAATGTCTTTCCTTCTAGCGAGCTACGCAACTGCTCATTCTGCGGAACGGGCGACAAATGATAGCCCTTGAGCACGGCTTCTATATAGAGGCCCGTACCACCACACAAGATGGGCTGTACGTTTTTACGTTGTAAAGTCTCATATACCGTAAAGAAATCTTCTTGATATTTAAAAAGATTATACTTTGTTCCGGGCTCACAAATGTCTATGAGATGATAGGGTATGTGTGTTCCGCACACCTCATAGTCGTCCAAATCCTTACCCGTCCCGATGGTCATTCCACGATACACCTGGCGCGAGTCGGCCGAAATCACCTCGCCTTTCAGTTCATAGGCTAAGCGTGCGGCAAGCTGAGTCTTACCACTTGCCGTAGGGCCAAGTATGGTTATGAGTTGTTTCACATAGCAAAGATACGAAAACTATCACCTAAACAGCAAATCTTTTAAGAGATTATAACAGTTTAATGACGTCAATTCATCCACAAGCCTTGCACGAGCTTGGTTCAACGCCCAGACTACTACGGATGCCTGCATTGCGAAGAAGAGCCTAGGCATGACATGCGATGGCTAAGAAAAAAGGCTGTGCTACGAAAATGCGCACAGCCCTTTATGATGATTATGTGATAATAATCGTGTGATTACTTCATCTCAGCGAAGTACTTGATGGTGCGAACCATCTGAGAAGTATAAGAGTTCTCGTTGTCATACCAAGAAACAACCTGTACCTCATAGGTGTCGTCGTCGATCTTAACAACCATTGTCTGAGTAGCGTCGAAGAGTGAACCGTAACGCATACCGAGGATATCAGAAGAAACAATCTCCTCGTCGTTGTAACCGAAGCTCTCGTTAGAAGCTGCCTTCATAGCCTCGTTGATCTTCTCAACCGTTACGTCCTTACCCTTTACTACAGCATAGAGCAGAGTGGTAGAGCCGTCTGGCACCGGAACACGCTGAGCAGCACCGATGAGCTTGCCGTTGAGCTCAGGAAGAACCAAGCCAATAGCCTTAGCTGCGCCAGAAGAAGCAGGTGTGATGTTGCAAGCACCGGCACGGCTACGACGCAGGTTGCCCTTGCGCTGTGGACCATCAAGAATCATCTGGTCGCCCGTGTAAGCGTGGATGGTCTGCATGATACCCGTCTGGATGGGGAATGCATTGTTCAGAGCCTGAGCCATAGGAGCGAGGCAGTTGGTGGTGCAAGATGCAGCAGAGATAATCTTATCGTCTGAGGTAAGGGTCTTGTGGTTAACGTTGAAAACGATAGTCTTCAGGTCGTTGCCAGCAGGAGCAGAGATAACAACCTTCTTTGCGCCAGCCTTCAGGTGAGCCTCTGACTTAGCCTTTGATGTATAGAAGCCTGTGCACTCGAGCACAACGTCTACATCAAGCTCGCCCCAAGGCAGCTCAGCTGCGTTTGGCTTTGCATAGATAGTGATCTCCTTACCGTCTACAGTGATGGATCCGGGAACAGTAACTGTTCTGCCATCCTCTGCATACTGAGCGTCTTTGTACTCTACAGTATGTTTCTTCTCGCCACCGATGATGCCCTGATAGCCACCGTGAGTGGTATCATACTTGAGCAGTTGAGCAAGCATTTTAGGACTTGTCAGGTCGTTGATAGCAACAACTTCATAACCTTCTGCCTCAAACATCTGGCGGAATGCAAGACGGCCGATACGACCGAAACCATTAATAGCTACTTTTACCATTGTAATTTGAAAAATTATTTAAAGTGTTATAGAATTAAATCGTGATAAATTTTTTCTTTTTTACGATGCAAAGATACAAAAAAATCCCTATATTTGCAATCGCAATGAGTATTAAACAATATTAAAATAGGAGGCAAACAAGCCATTATAAGAGAGGCTGAATGACAAAGCAACAAGAATGCAAACTCTATGTGGCAAATCTTAAAAAGGAAATTCTAATAATCAAACGTATATAGACAAATGAGTAAATTTATCCAAGAATTCAAAGACTTTGCCGTAAAAGGCAATGCAGTAGACATGGCTGTAGGTGTCATCATAGGCGGCGCCTTCGGCAAGATTGTTTCTTCCATCGTAGACGACATCATTATGCCACCCATAGGATGGCTCATCGGAGGCGTGAACTTTTCTGATCTGAAGGTCACATTGCCCACTGAAAAGATTGCAGATGGCATTGAGATGAAGAGTGCCACTATTAATTATGGCAACTTCATACAGACTCTCATCGACTTCATCATCATCGCTTTCTGCGTGTTCTTACTTGTCAAGGGCATCAACAAGCTGGCTAAGAAGAAGGAAGAAGCACCTGCTCCCACCCCGGAACCTACCGCTACAGAAAAGCTGCTGACCGAGATACGCGACGAGCTGAAGAAGAAATGAGCCATGCGCCCATGCTTCTGAAAGCACAAGAAGCATGTCTTGACTACAAGAAAAAAAAGCCGGACCACAAAGTCCGGCTTTTTATGATTACTGCTACCCGCGTAGGGGATTTCTAAATGTGTTGAGCTAAAACGCTAGAAGCAGGTGGCCTAAGGGCGAACCATACTGTGCCACAGGCCATCAAACGGCATTTTGCGCCATTAGGCTTCTACATTCTTGGCCTTAACGGCTGCAAGTGCCTCGCGTCTCTCTGACATAATGCGCATCATACGCATGGTGGCTGATGCTTCTCTCTCAGTATTTACAATCTCTAACTTAGTTGTCATAACATTCAAATTTTAAACTTTAATCGGCACAAAGTTAGATTTACTTCTCTGAATGCCAAAATAGTTTTCCCTATTCCGAGCGGTCTGAAAGACTTTCTTGACGGAAGTCAAATAATAGCCGCATCGTCTTAGAATTATCATAAAATGCATTCAGAAAAGTAAAAACGGCCGTTTTACGGCTCCAAATAGGCCTTTTTACAGTCCAATATAGGCACTTTCAGAGACCAAAATGCCGTATTTTAGAAAAAAGAAAGCCTTACGGACAAATCCGTAAGGCTATTATCTTGTTGTTACTCCCATTCTATTGTCGATGGTGGTTTTGAGCTTACATCGTAGCAAACGCGGTTTACGCCCTTCACCTTGCGGATTATCTCGTTAGAAACATCGGCAAGGAAGTCGTAAGGCAGATGTGCCCAATCGGCCGTCATGGCATCCATAGACGTCACGGCACGCAATGCCACGGGATGCTCATAGGTGCGCTCGTCGCCCATCACGCCCACAGAGCGTATCGTAGAGAGCAAGATGGTGCCTGCCTGCCATACATGGTCGTAGAGCTCAGAGCCATCTTCCATCTTATATTGATGCATCTTCTCGATGTATATGTCGTCGGCATCCTGAAGAATGCGCACTTTCTCGCGGGTGATGTCGCCCAAGATACGCACTGCCAGACCGGGGCCCGGGAAGGGATGACGCTTGATGAGCCGCTCAGGCATACCCAACTGACGGCCCACACGGCGCACCTCATCCTTGAAGAGCCACTTCAGGGGCTCGCAAAGCTGAAGCTTCATGTCCTTGGGCAGACCGCCAACGTTGTGGTGACTCTTGATGGTCATGCCCGTAATGCTCAGGCTTTCGATGCGGTCGGGATATATCGTGCCCTGCGCAAGCCACTTGGCATCGGTTATCTTCTTGGCTTCGGCGTTGAACACCTCAACAAAGTCGCGGCCTATTATCTTGCGTTTCTTTTCAGGATCGGTCACTCCTTCCAGGTCTTTGAAGAATTTTTCTGACGCATCCACGCCTATCACGTTAAGTCCCAAGCCCTGATAGGCATCCATAACCTTGTTGAACTCGTTCTTGCGAAGCATACCATGGTCTACAAAGATACAGGTGAGGTTTTTGCCAATGGCACGGTGCAAGAGGGTGGCACAAACACTTGAGTCTACTCCGCCCGACAGTCCCAGAATGACACGGTCGTTACCTACCTGCTGCTTGAGCTCCTTAACAGTTGACTCTATGAAGCTGGCAGGGCTCCATTCTTGCTTGGAGCCGCAGATATCTACCACAAAGTTCTTCAGCAGTTGCTTGCCCTGCAAGGTGTGATATACCTCTGGGTGGAACTGCACACACCACACACGCTCCTGCTCGTTGGCGAAAGCGGCATACTTCACATCGGCTGTTGAGCCTGTTACGTGGAAGCCTTCGGGAATGGCCGTAATGGTATCGCCATGGCTCATCCACACTTGTGAGCCTCGCTCAAAGCCCTTGAAGAGCGGCGTGGCAGTATCAATGGTCTCCAGATTGGCGCGTCCATACTCGCGGGTGCCCGTCTGTTCTACCTTACCACCGCCCGAATAGGCAATAAACTGAGCCCCATAGCAAATGCCCAGAACGGGCAGCTTGCCCACAAACTTGCCCAAGTCTACCTTGAAAGCCTCCTTGTCATGAACGGAATAAGGGCTTCCGCTCAGGATGACTCCAATAACAGAGGGGTCGTTCTCGGGGAATTTGTTGTAAGGAAGTATCTCGCAGAAGGTGTCAAGCTCGCGCACCCTGCGGCCTATGAGCTGCGTGGTTTGTGAGCCAAAATCAAGAATGATAATCTTCTGTTGCATATATTGAAATTTAAATTAAAACGTTTATTTAATGTCGTTCAGAAAAGTTTCGGCCTCTTTCAGGGTGTCTTGCTTGCCCACATCCAGCAGTTTGAGATCTTTCTGAAGATAACCCCGAATGCTGTGACGCGCACATTCCTTCAAATAAAAGTCTATGATGCTGAATTTGTCAGGCCATTCAGCCATGTCAGAGAATAACGTTGGATTGAAGATATGTATGCCTGAGAAAGCAAAACGGCGCAAGCGAAGGCGCAGGGTGGCAGCGTCAGCCTGACGTACCCATGCATAGGGGCTCTTCACCTCGCCCGTCTCAATGTTCGTCCAGCCCATTAACATCATCTGATTGTCAAAGAGCAGGTAGCGCTTTGTATGCCTCTCGCTTACAAGAAGCGTGGCGTCGGCTCTTAGATGTGGCACTCCGCATGACGGACAGGTCATGAGCGGGGCCTGATAATAAAACTTCAGCAAGTCTACATTGCTGAGAATATCTACATTATGAATAAGTATGGGTGTGTCGGGCAGGAAAAGAGGGCGGGCATGACGCAATCCTCCGCCCGTGTCGAGCAACTTTTGACGCTCGTCGCTCACCTGAATGTCCATGCCGAAATTATCGTTTGCTTTAAGAAAGTCAATGATCATATCGGCAAAATGATGCACATTCACAACCACGCGTCCCACTCCTATAGCCTTTAGCTGCATGAGCACACGTTGCAAGAGAGGCTCACCGCCCACCTCAACAAGTGCTTTGGGCATAGTGTCTGTAAGTGGTTTCAATCTTGTGCCGAGCCCTGCGGCAAATATCATAGCCTGTATCATTTCTCAAAGTATAACTTGATGCAAAAGTACATTCATTTTTTCAGAAAACAAAGAAAAGCAAGGTGTTTGTCAACATGAAGCCTAAGAAAAAGAAAAAGCCACACAAACAATTGCCTGAAACAACGCTTGTGTGGCTCTTTATCTTATAGTTTATGTATCTGCTTACATTAGAAGTAGAGGTAACGGTTGTCTACCACCTTTGCCTGAAGCATCAAGTCTTGCATAAAGTTGCCCACGCTCTGCAGATATTGCTGGCGATTGCGCTGCATCTGAGCATTCACATCAAACTTGGCTCCGGCGCGCATAGACTTCTTCAACACCTGTATCATGTAGACACCGGCATTACCCTTGATGGCTTTCTTGCAGAACTGTCCGGCCTTAGTAGCTGCTACAGCACCTGAAACGGCGGGTTCTGCAGCACCCGTAGCGGGGATGAAGGCTGGCGAAGCAAACGTAATCTGGTCTACAGTAGACACCTTGGCACCCTTGGCCTTAGCGGCTGCGATGCTGTTGACGCCCTTCAGCTTAGCCATAATCATCTCGGCCTTCTTGTCACGAATAACCTCACGGGTCAGGATTTCCTTCACCTGAGGATCGTCATAAGGACGATAGCCCTGCGGATGTATGTGTGTTACCACCATCACAAGCATGTGGTCGTTGTTTCCGGCCTCGAACAATGGCGACACTTCGCCCTCATTTGCAGAGAAGATCCACTTGATAGCGTCGCGTATTCCTGCGCCGCCTACACCACCAACGTTATGCTGTGCGGTAGAGAAATCGTTCAGGTCCTGAACCTGATAGCCGAACTTAGAAGCATTCTTCTGCAATTCTGCCAGCGAAGTAGAGCGGGTTACAAACTCGCTGAAGTTATTGTAAGCCTTGCTGCGGGTAGCCTTTGAGAAGTCGATAACCTTCTTAATAACAGCCGCATTAAACTTTTCTTTCATTCCTTTCTTATCGAGCACCTGCAGGATAACATTGCCCTGAGCAAGAGCAAGGTTCTGTGTGGCATTCACCTCACCATTGAGCAGTGCCTCGATATATTGCTTGTTGTCTTGGCTCATAGACGTTGCGTGTTCGTACTGTGCGCCAGTAAACCATATCTTCTCGCCTGTCTGGCCATACTTCTTTGCCAAGTCTTCGAACTTAGCGCCACCGGCAAGAGCCTTCTGAATGCTGTCGGCCTTAGCGCGAGACTCATCTATTGAAGCACCTGCCACCTGTATCTGGCGGAACTGAACAGAGTCAGGCAACATGCTCTTGCTATAGATACGTATTATATTAAAGGTGTTGTCCTGCTTGTTTTCATACACACCCGTAGTGCCAACAGCCATAGAGTCCAACTTCGTAGCAATGTCTTGTGGGAATGCGCTTGAGCTTACAGGCACGCCAAGATAAGGAACCTGCGAAGTACTTCTAGACACCAGCTGAGTAGGATCGGTCACTGTTGCAAGCTGCTTCTGGTAGCCGTTCATCTCTTTGAGCAGCTGAGCACGGTCTGCGGCCGATGCCTTTATCTGGAAATCAACATACTTCAGGTCGCGTGTCTCCACGGGCTGATAGAACGCAGGCTTGAGTTCTTCATACTTAGCCTTGAGGTCTTCATCGGTAACCTTCACATCGGCGTCCTTGATGGTGCTGTAAGCGATAGAGGCAAGTTGCACTTGTGCCTCTTCGTTTTCATCCTTGAAAGCCATCTGAGCCTCTACTTTGTTAGACAAGATGCAGCTGGCCAAGAGCACCTGATACTTCTGTTGGAGTAGCTGCGAGCGCAGGTTCTTCTCAACAAAGAGCCAGTAGTTGTAAACCGTCTCCATCTGCTCTGCCATCTGGGGGTTGGATGTCTGAGCCTGCTTGTACTGGTTGAGGAACTGCTTGAGCATATTTACGTCGAAGAGACCCGTCTGCTGGTTGATGAAGGGAGTTTGTCTGAGCATCTGGTTGGTACCCTCTGCCAGCACGTTTTGTATTTCTCCGTCAGTCACAGTGAGGCCCAGCTTGTCAGCATCATTCTCTATAATCTTGTTGCTAACCAGTTGTTGCCATACCTGATCCTTCACCTGATTCAGCTCATCGTCTGAAAGGTTGTCGCGTTGCGTAGTAAATTTAACGGCATTCTGATACTCGTCAACGAGCTCCTGAAAGTCTTGCACGTTGATTTTCTCACCTAACACTTCTCCAATTTGCTGCCTTGCCTCGCCCTTGATGCCGTTACAAGAACGAAAGGCTTCCTCAGCAATGAACGCAAAAAGGCCCAAGCCGATGATGATAATCAGCGTGACGCCTCTGCTTCTGATTTTTCCTAATGCTGCCATTTGATATTATTTGTTTTTACTTATTTTTATTTCTTTGTTTGCTAAAATGCGTACAAAAATACGAATAAAAAGGGAAATAAAGCAAAAAATTACTAAGAAAATTGCTTTAAGTCATAACTTTCAGCTTCACCAATTCTATTTTCGTCATGGTATTCTTGAGTATTTTAAACTCAAACTTCCCTATTTTCACCACCTCGTTGAGTTTGGGGAACGACTGATACTCGTGCAGGATGAGCCCGCCAATAGTCATGTATTCATCGCTTTCGGGCAGGTTGAGGTCGAACGTTTCGTTCACTTTGTCTATCTCAAGACGTGCCGAGAGCAAGTACTCATTGTCGCCCAGCTTCTTAGCAACATAGTGTGTGGCATCGTGTTCGTCTTCTATATCGCCGAATATCTCCTCCACTATATCTTCGAGCGACACGATACCGCTGGTGCCGCCGAACTCATCCACCACGACGCCCAGCGACTTTTTCTCTGACAAGAATATCTTCATGAGCTTCTGAGCTGCCATCGTTTCGGGCACAAAAGGCATGGTTCGTATGTGCTCATGCCACTGTTGGGGATTGCGAAACATCTCAGACGAGTGGATATAACCTATGATATGATCGATGTCGCCCTTGAAAACAACAATCTTAGAGTTGCCGCTTTCTATAAACATCTGCTGCAGTTCGCCCAGCGAGCAGTTCTCTTCCACGGCATTAATCTCTGTCCTGGGCACCATACAGTCGCGCACCTTGGTGTCGGGAAAGTCGAGGGCGTTCTGAAAAATCTTCACTTCGTCTTCTATATCATCATCGTTCTTGGCGTTGTCGATAGACGACTGAACGAGATAATCCAAGTCTACCTTAGTGAAAGAGCCATCGTTTTGCTCCTCCGTAATCTTTATGCCGACTGCGCGCAGCATGATTCTTACCAGGAAAGTAGAGAACCGGCTGATGGGCCAAAGCACTATATAAAAGATGTAAGCCAACGGAGCGAAGAAGGTGAGCAGCGTGTTGGGGCTGCTCTTAAAGAATGTTTTGGGCAGAAACTCACCCGTAAAGAGAATGACGATGGTGCTGGCCACGGTGTCGAGCACCACCACTGTGGCCTGATAGTCTATGCCCATGCTTCTCCAAAGGTTGTCGAAGATGCTGGCAAAGAGAATGCCATAAACCACCAGCACGATATTGTTGCCCACCAACATGGTGGATACAAAGCCGTTAGGGTTATGAAAGAAGACTGACAGGCAGCGTTGTGCTATGCCGTTTTTATCTTTATCCATCTCGGCCAGCATCCGGTTCGAAGACACGAAAGCCATCTCCATGCCTGAGAAGAAGGCCGAGAGTATCATCGTGATGATGATTCCTGCTACCAGAGATAAATCTATATTCAATGCTTTAAAGTTTTTTCTTTATCGTAGAAGGCCCTTTCACAGTGGGTTTGAGAGCCGCCGCAAGATTGGCCTGAGCCTTTTTAGCGCTGTCAGCCTTTTGCGCCTGTCTCATAGAGTCGCGTGGATTGGTCTCGCCTAACCCTATGTCACCCCGCTCAAACGAGCCTTTGGTGTTAGTCACTATATATTTTGTCATGCGTTCATCGCTCTTAAAATAGTTGCCTTGCAACTCTCTTTCAGGCGTCACAAGCCTTGAGAAGCGGTGCGACCATATCTCATGGGTCTGCTCATCCCAGTAAAGTTCTTCGCTCGAAAAGCGCAATCCCTGCTTGGTGAGTATCCTTACGCGCCCCCGTAGCACCCATTTGTTCAGCTTGTCATAATAGATTGCCGTGTCGCACTGTATGTATGACTGTATGTGCATGGTCTGGTCGAACTGCGTAAGCAGCACGCCCTTGTTGAATGTCCAGTTGCTTGGGTTCCTCATCTCGTTCACTATCCACTCCTCAGCCACTATTCTGTACTTGATGACGCCAGAATCTGATATGAGTGTATTGACGCCCTGCGTAACCATAATGGGCACGGAGTCGCGATCCAATATGGCGGGCACCGTGTGCTCATGCTGCTCGTCGCAGGCTGACAGCACACCGGCGAGCACGCAAATGGCCAGCAAGGGGATGATGAGAAGAACGCTTCTACGCATGACGAGCCTACTCCATCTTGAACTTAGCAAACCATCTCTCATCGAAGGTCAGACCGATATTGATGCGGAAGCTGTTTTCTTTGATGAAGGTTTTGGAGTCTTGGCGCACCCACTGAGCGCTCACATTGAGTATCTGACGCGAGTTATAGCCATGCAAGAAGGGTATACCGAAGCCCAGACTGGCCGACATTTCCTTAGGCCCGTCTTGCCCGTTTATTTTTAAATAAGGTGTAGCATACGACACGCCCGCACGATAATGCACGCGTCCCAAGAAGCGCCGGTCGCGGTCGCCACGGCAATAATCCACGCCGAGCGTCACCTTGTGGCGGTCTTTAAACAGGCCGTTGGCCAGCTCGAAGCGCGATACGTTGTTCTCAGTGATATATTGCGGGTAGCTCACACTGCCCCATTTCTGCATGGTATAGTCTACGCCGAGCCTCAGCTGGTGGTTGTGGTCCCACATAAGTCCTGCTCCGTAAGTGGTAGGCAGCTCTAGTCCGTTGTCCAAGATATAGGTAGCCGAGTCTGCCACGCCCGACTGTGAGTTGTAAGACCGTGAGAGCACCTGCGGGTCAGAGTTCAGTTTGTGTCCGAAGCTGTACACAAGGCCCAGCGTAACCCAGTCGGCCTTTGCCACGCGCTGCGTATATTGCGCGCCGAAGTCCACCTTATACGACCTCACCGAGGCCAAATACTCTCTCGACACGGTGTTCACGTAGCTGTCGCTGTAGCTGTTGGTCACCGTGCGGTTGATGTCTCCCCAAAGATAAGAGCCGTTGACGCCCACCGACAGCCCCTTCACAGGTTCCCAGCCTGCGCCCAGGTAAACCTGATGCAAGCCGCCGTCGCCCGAATAGGTGTTGGTGTAAGTGGTGCGTGTGGTGCTTGTTGAGGGAAAGGCATTCACGTTCTTGGTGTTAGAATATTTGTAGCCCACGTTGGTGTAAGGCACCAGTCCGAAACTCACACCCACATGTCTGAACATTCTGAAGGCCGCCGTAAAATACTCAAAATTGGCATTCTTGGCATTCATCTTGCGCCCTCCTTCCTGAAAGTTGGTGAGCTGTCCGGCAATGCCTACATCGAAAATCATCGTCAGCGAGTCTATCTTTGAGTAAGAAGCCGGATTAAGTGAGTTTATCTGGTCGCCGTATGAGAACGCCAATCCCAGGCCGTTCATGCCCCTTGACTGGCTGTTAGACTGATCAGAAAGCAGTCCGAGACCATACTGGCTGTAGGGAGAATTGGTGCCGCTTTGGGCAAAACCTGCTGTGGCTGACATGAAAATCAGAGCAGCCGCTATGCTTTTCTTCATGCTTGTTTTGTTTATATAAACAATGTGTGCGTGGGCCTTGCCTCTCTTTGCTAGCTTTTTGGGCAAAGGCGTGCACATATATATTGCGTGCAAAATTATTGAAAAAAAACGAGAAAAAAGCATGTTAAGTGAAAAAGATAAGGTAATTTTGCATCGTGAAACAGTTTAAAAGCATTCTTCTGGTTCTCTTCCTGCTCTGCTTAGGCTCTGCGAGGGCACGCTGCGAGGACACGTCGGCAGGCATCAAGCAGATGGAACACGTCACGATAAGCCTGCTCACATGCAGTCCGGGACATGAGATTTACGCGCAATACGGGCACACCGCCTTGCGCTATCACGACACTTCCACGGGCAAGGACATGGTTATCAACTACGGCATGTTCTCTTCCAGCCAGCCTTACTTCATCCCCCGGTTCATCTTCGGCCTTACCGATTATCGCATGGACGTGGAAGATTTTGAGACGTTCTACGCCCAATATGCCTACGAGGGAAGGGGCGTAACAGAGCAAAAGCTCAACATCAGCAACGCCGACAAGTATGCCATCACGCTTGCTTTGCAGCAAAACGTGCTGCCGGAGAATATTGTTTACCGCTACAACTTTTTTTATGACAACTGCACATCGCGCGCCCGAGACATGATAGTGAACCATCTTCACGGCAAGGTGGTGTATCATGCGCCTGCCAAAGCGGGCTGTTCGTTTCGCGATATGATACATGAGTTCAACCAAAACTATCCCTGGACGCAGTTTGGAGAGGACATGCTGCTGGGCGTAGAGGCCGACCGGGCCACCACAAAGGCCGAACAGCAGTTTCTGCCCATGCATCTGATGAGGGATTTTGAGCATGCCACCTACAACGGCAAGCCTTTGGTGAGCAGCACCGAAGAGATTTTGCAGCCCAATGCCGATGTAGAGCAGCCCGCGCCGTTCCCCTCTCCCATGGCGTGCGTGCTTATTCTCGCGCTCATCGGTGTGGCTATTACCGCCGCCGAGCATAAGCTTAAGGTAACAATGTGGGGCTTCGACCTCTTCCTGATGCTGCTATGCGGACTGGTGGGCATCGTGCTCACGCTCATGATATTCTCTCAACATCCTTGCGTGAGGGTCAATTTGCTCTTGCTCTTCTTCAATCCTTTGCCCCTCTTCTATGCCTGGCGGGCCATCAAGAGGCTGCGCAATAAACAGCCGGACTATTGGTGGACGCTCTGGTCTGTGCTCATTGTGCTGGGCCTGACAGGGCAGTTGATACAGCATGAGCACATAGAGATAACCATTTTGGCACTGATTTTGCTTATCAGAAGCATAAGTCATATAAACTTCAAGAAACTTAAAGCGAATAGATAATGACACGTTACCTCACAGCCCTACTTGTTATACTGGCGGCTACAGGCGTAGAAGCGCAGACCTTTGAGCCTGCGCTAAAGGCTGCCTTGGGCAAGATGAGCTTTGAGGAGATATGCCGTCAGCCAGAGCTCAAGGCGTGCAGGTATGACATTTTGTCGGTTATCCAAGCCTTTAAGAAGGTTTCTCCCGAGGCCAAAGACAACCATTCACATTCCAATATACATCATTTCGCGTTGCAAAACAGCCTGTTTTGGCTTGCAAAAGTGCCTATTTCGGCGTGCAAAAAGGCCTATTTTGCAAAGCACTGGCAATCAGTTGATTGCAAAGCAATACATATTCGTGCTCCCAACATGGCCGCCTGAGTGGCGGCAGAGCGCCATGTGACAACTTGTCTATAGCCCATCGGGCAGCAGCGCCACAGCGGCATAGCCACACATCCTTATGCCTTGGCCCGGCCCTCAAGCCACAGGGCCTACCCTAATTATATTATGGGAAGAAGGGCATAACATGCTGAATTGCAAAATATTTTTTGTAATTTTGCAGGCGAAATCCATACACGAATATAAATAAAACAAATACATAACAATGAACTTTAATAAAATTCTGAAGTCTTTATTCGGCGATAAGTCGAGCAGGGACATGAAACTTATCAAGCCTTACGTAGAGAAAATAAAGGCTGCTTATCCCGAAATAAAAGCGCTAAGCAACGATCAGCTGCGCGAAAAGACCAAGGAGATACAGAAATATGTGCAAGACTCGGCCAAAGAGCAAAAGCAAAAGATTGCCGAACTCAAGGCTAAGATAGAAGAAACGCCTATCGACGAGCGCGAGGCAATATTCAATCAGATAGACAAACTGGAGAAGGAGGCGCTCGATATGTATGAGAAAGCGCTCAACGAGGTGATGCCCGTGGCCTTCTCTATCGTAAAAGACACGGCAAGACGCTTTGCCGAAAACGAAGAAACCGTGGTTACCGCCACCGACTTCGACCGCGAGCTGGCTGCCAATCCGGCCAACGACTTCATCACCATAGACGGTGACAAGGCCATATACCACAACGAATGGACCGCAGGCGGCAACAAGATAAAGTGGAACATGGTGCACTATGACGTGCAGCTCTTCGGTGGCGTGGTGCTGCATCAGGGCAAAATAGCCGAGATGGCTACGGGTGAAGGTAAGACACTTGTGGCTACCTTGCCTGTATTCCTCAACGCCCTGACCGGCAACGGCGTGCACATGGTGACCGTGAACGACTATCTGGCCAAGCGTGACTCGGAGTGGATGGGACCGCTCTACGAGTTCCACGGGCTCTCTGTAGACTGTATCGACAAGCATCAGCCTAACTCTGACGCACGCCGCAAGGCTTATCAGGCCGACATCACCTTCGGTACGAACAACGAGTTCGGCTTCGATTATCTGCGTGACAACATGGCCATATCGCCCTCTGACCTCGTGCAGAGACAACACAACTATGCCATCGTCGATGAGGTAGACTCGGTGTTGATCGACGATGCCCGCACCCCGCTCATCATTTCTGGCCCTATTCCTAAGGGCGACGACCAGATGTATGAGGAATATCAGCCCCTTGTTGAGCAACTGTATGAGGTGCAACGCAAGCAGGCTACGGAACTCTTGGCTGAGGCCAGGCAGAAGATTGGCGCCGCACAAAAGGAGAATGACCAGAAAGCCGCACAGAAATTGCAAGACGAAGGCTTCCTCGCACTCTTCCGCTCATATAAGGCTCTGCCTAAGAACAAGCCGCTCATCAAGTATCTTTCTGAGGATGGCATCAAGGCAGGACTGCTGAAAACGGAGGAATACTACATGGCCAACAACAACCGCGAGATGCCTAAGGCTGTGGAACCGCTCTACTTCGTGGTTGATGAAAAGCTCAACTCAGCCGACCTAACCGATAAGGGTACGGCCTGGCTGGCACAAAAAACCAAGAAGCCAGACCTCTTTGTGCTGCCTGACATCACTACTGAGCTGTCTACACTGGAGAATGAAAAGGGGCTGAGCGACCAGGACAGGCTCGACAAGAAGGACGACTTGCTCAACCACTATGCCGTGCAGAGCGAGCGCGTACACACCTTGCAACAACTGCTCAAGGCCTATACCATGTTTAATAAGGACGACGAATACGTTGTGCTTGACGGACAAGTGAAGATTGTGGACGAGCAAACAGGACGTATCATGGAGGGTCGTCGCTGGAGCGACGGCTTGCATCAGGCCATCGAAGCCAAGGAGCACGTCAAGGTGGAAGCTGCTACGCAAACCTTCGCTACCATCACTTTGCAGAACTACTTCCGTATGTATCACAAGCTGGCAGGTATGACCGGTACGGCAAGTACTGAGGCTGGCGAGTTCTGGGACATCTATAAGCTGGACGTAGTGGAGATTCCTACCAACAAACCCGTTATCCGTAAGGACCTGGACGACCGTGTTTACAAGACAGCACGCGAGAAGTACAGAGCCGTAATAGAGGAGATAGAAGACATGCGCAATGCCGGTCGCCCCTGCTTGGTGGGTACCACGTCGGTAGAAATATCAGAGTTGCTGAGCAAGATGCTCAACATGCGCCACATTCCGCACAATGTGCTGAACGCTAAGTTGCACCAAAAGGAGGCTATGATTGTGGCCGAGGCCGGCAAGAGTGCCATGGGCCCATGCTGGGTAGCTACAGACGGCAGAGGATTTACAGACAAGCAAGGTGCCGTAGCCTATGAAAAGACGCTCATAGAGCAGGCCAAGAAGGGCAAAGGAAAGAAAGATAGCGACATCGACTTGGCCAACGCCAACCCTGAGGAGCTGGTGAAGAATGAGCAACGAATGCTGGGTGCCGTGACCATAGCAACCAACATGGCCGGCCGTGGTACCGATATCAAGCTCACCGATGAGGTGAAGGCTGCCGGAGGACTGGCCATCATAGGTACCGAACGCCATGAGAGCCGACGCGTAGACCGCCAGTTGCGTGGTCGTGCTGGCCGTCAGGGCGACCCCGGTTCGTCTGTATTCTACGTCTCGCTTGAGGATAAACTGATGCGACTCTTCGGCTCTGAGCGCATCGCACGTATCATGGACCGAATGGGAATGGAAGACGGCGAGCGCATTGAGCACCCCGTTATCTCTCATTCTATAGAGCGCGCGCAGAAGAAAGTAGAGGAGAACAACTTCGGTATTCGTAAGCATCTGCTCGAATATGATGATGTGATGAACAAGCAAAGAACGGTGATCTATGAGAAACGACGCCATGCACTGATGGGAGAACGTATCGGTATGGACATCGCCAACATCATCTGGGACCGCGTGCTCAACATCATTGAGAACCATGACTATGAGGGCGTGAAGGAACAATTCCTGAAAGTACTGGCCAATGAGGTGCCCTTCAGTGCCGAAGAGTTTGACAACGGCAACAAGAACGACTTGGCTGAACGCGCTTACCAGTCTGTAATGGCTGCCTTCAAGCGCAAGACCGACCGCATACAGAGCGTGGCTTGGCCTATCATCAAGAACGTTTATGAAACGCAAGGCGCTATATACGAGCGCATCATGGTGCCCATCACAGACGGCAAGAGAATATATAACATACCCTGCAACCTCAAGGAAGCTTACGACTCTGAGGGCAAATCAGTGGTTAAGCAGTTTGAGAAGGTTATCTTGCTGCATATCATCGACGATGACTGGAAGGAGAATTTGCGACAGCTCGATGAGCTTCGCCACTCCGTACAGAACGCGTCTTACGAGCAGAAAGACCCGCTCGTGGTGTTCAAGCTTGAGAGTGCCCACATCTGGGACGATATGATCAACGAGATGAACGACCGTATTGCAAGCATCCTTATGCGCGCCCAGATACCTGAAATGGAAAATCAGGAGGTGCAAGAGGCTGCTCCAGAGGAGCGCAGCCAGCGCTATAACGAGCAGAAGGCTAACCTCGATGAGCAACAGCAGGCTCAGAAAGCAGCGGCCAGTCAGGACACCCGAGAGGGCGCACAGCAGGTTAACCACGTGCCTTACCGTGCGGAGAAGCTGCCCAGACCTAATGATCCGTGTCCTTGCGGCTCGGGTAAGAAATTCAAAAACTGCCACGGCAGGAACATACGATAAACCCTAAGCAGACTCCCCGACACTTTTGCTTCAGCAGCAAAACGCCGGGGAGACTTGTTATAAGAAGCTAGCAATATGATAAAAGTCAGCAACCTTACAAAGTATTTTGGCGAGAAAAAGGTCATCGACATACCGTCCTTCACCATCAAGCAGGGCGAGATGCTGGGATTGGTAGGAAACAACGGAGCCGGAAAGACAACGCTGTTCAGGTTGATGCTCGACCTGCTTGACGCCGATTGCGGACAGGTTGTGCTCACCAACAGCCATCAAGAAGCCGACGAGGTGCCTGCCACCTCGCAGTGGGAAGGGTGGAAAAACTATACAGGGGCATATATAGACGGAGGCTTTCTCATCGACTTTCTTACGCCTAATGAATATTTTGAGTTCGTAGGAAAAGCTTACGGACTGAGCAAAGACGCCACTCACCAACGGCTGGAATTATACAATGCCTTTCTCACTGAGGAGATAACAGGACATCAAAAGTATATTCGCAACCTGTCGGCAGGCAATCAACAGAAGGTGGGCATCGTGGGAGCACTACTCAACAAGCCCGACATCGTCATTCTGGATGAGCCATTCAACTTCTTAGACCCTAGCAGTCAGAATCAGCTAAAGCATCTGCTAGTAGACTATAACAAGCAAACCGGCGCCACCATAGTGGTGTCGAGCCATAACCTACAGCACACCATTGAGATTAGTTCACGCATTGCTCTGATGGAGAACGGACTTATCATAAAGGACCTGACCAATGAAAACAAGTCAGCAGAAAAGGAATTAGAATCGTATTTCAACATATAGTGAAGCACCGGAAAGGTGAAGAGCCCACGAAAAGAAGAAGCAGGTTGCACGGACAAACACGTCCTTTGCAACCTGCTTTTTTTCCTTTTGAGGGTGTATCAGCATCCTCCTACCCTATCAGTTTAGGCAGGAAGGTGGAGATAACCAATACTATGATACCTATAATCAGCACAGTGATGGTGCGGCTAGAGCAACCTTTCCACTCTTTCAAGATGATACCCCACACATTGGAGAAAACCACATTGAGTGACATAAGAATGCAAAAAGAAAGCGTGGTGAGCGTTTCTGACGACGTCAGGAAGCCCTTGCCAAGCGACAATCCGAAGAACTGTGAGTACCAGAGAGCTCCGGCCAGCAGGCAGAACACTAGGTTGTTGCCCCACACGCTGCCTTTCTTATAGTCGTTCCAAGTATGGTTCTTGCTGTTCTGATAGAAGCAATAAACGGCGTTTGTGACAAATCCGCCCAGCGTAACAAGCAATGTAGCAGGCAGAGTCTTGAACATCGGGTTCGTTAGATCACCATAATTGATGTTCTTTCCGAACTCCAGGCCCACATTAAAGCAACCACTCATGAAGCCGGCAAGCAACGCGATGGCTATTCCCTTGGGGAAGTTGAAGTCCTTGACGGCAGCTTGTTTTTCCTCGTCTGATAGCGAAGCAGCCTTCATAGAGCCTGCCACACCAATGATGGCAATGCCTATGAGCGTGACAACTACGCCCACAATAACCGAGAAAGTGAGAGAGCTGAGCGCGTCACTCTCAGGGAAGAACATGTTGAGAAGCACTGGACCCATAATCGTTCCAAGTGCGGCACACGTGCCAAGAGCAATAGACTGGCCCAGAGCTACGCCCAAGTAACGCATCGAGAGGCCGAAAGTCAGACCGCCGACGCCCCATAGCACACCGAAGAACACGGTCATCCAGAGGTCAAAGCTTGATGCTCCGGCAAACATACCCAGGAAGCTATGGCCGGCCGGAACAGCCAACTGAGCTCCTAAGAGAGGCAGGACAACCCAGGCAAAGACGCCCTGTACTATCCAATAACTCTCCCAACTCCAGTTCTTAATCTTATTGATAGGCACATAACAACTGCTTTGGCAGAAGGCACCTACGGCTATAATGATAAGTCCAATTAATATATCCATAACTCAACTAACAAAGCCTCCACACCTTCTTATCCGATGGAAAGGAAGCGTGGAGGCATTTACTAACTTTATTAATGTACTACAGATGGTTGGTTATTTGCGCTTGAAAGTCACCTCCTGCTCATATTTCTCGATGTCAGCAAGGTAATCTTCAGCTACAGGCACGTTGTGCTTATAGTTAAAGTAATCGTAAACAGCGCCCATAGGCAGTGTCTTTTCCTCCTCAAGAAGGGCCAGACGCTCAAAGTACTTGCCCTCATCCTCATACTTACGGAGCAGGTCAAGCGGCTCAAGGAAGGCCTGAAGCAAGCTCTTCTGTGTAGCTCTTGTACCGATGATGTAGGCACCTATGCGGTCGATAGAAGCATCGAAGTAGTCCAAACCGATGTGTGCGCGGTTGAGCTGACCTGCACGCACGAGCTCAGCAAACAGGTTACGGGTGTTGTCATCAAAGCATGTCACGTGGTCAGAATCCCAGTGCATAGGTCTTGAAACGTGCAGCATGAGCTCCGGAACGAAGAGAAGGAGCGACGAAACGGCATCGCTAACATTCTCTGTAGGCTCATAATGGCCTGTATCAAGGGTATAGATAACATTGTTCTTAGAGCAGTAGCCGGCGTAGAAGTCGTGCGAACCCACGGTGTAAGCCTCCAGTCCGATGCCGAAGAGCTTAGCCTCAAGGCATGACTTCATATTAGGCAGCTTCTCAGAGAGAATGTCGTCGAGGCTCTCCTTGAGTATTTCGCGATAGCGATACTTCTCTACGGTATAGTCTTTGCTGCCATCATGAATCCAGATATTCATGATACAAGGATCGTTCTGATACTTACCCATAGCGTCAGCTATGCGGCGGCAGCGCTTGGTGTGCTCAATCCAGAAGTCACGGATGCCCTTGTCGGGATTGGCCAACGTGAGGTTTCCACTCTTAGGATGCGAGAAACTGGTTGAGTTGAAGTCCAACTTCAGATTGTGTTCCTTAGCCCATTGCATCCAGCTTTCAAAGTACTTAGGCTCCACCTGGTCACGGTCAACAAACTTGCCGCCAAAGTCTCCGTATGTCTCATGCAGGTTCAGACGGAACGTTCCGGCCAGTAATGACGTCACCTTATCTATGTCTTGGCGAAGTTCGTCAATGTTGCGAGCCTTGCCTGGGAAGTTTCCTGTGGCCTGAATACCACCTGAAGCAGCCTCACCACGCTCAAAGCCCACCACATCGTCGGCCTGCCAACAGTGCAGAGAGATAGGAGTTTTCTCCAAAGTGTCAAGTGCTTTGTCGGTATCCACGCCGAGTGCAGCATAGCGCTCCTTTGCAAGCGCATAGTTCTTTTCAATGAGTTCTGATTTCATATCCAATTGTTTTTTTTGAAATTTATTATTAGTAGCTTATTAAAATCACTTTGTTATTTCCGAGTAACGGTCGTAAGCCTCATCCCAAACAGCCTTGTCTTGAGGCTCGAAGCGCTTCAACTCTATAGAATTAGCTATGATGCCGCGCATGGCCCACATATCCCTCACTTCACCGGCCGCCTTTGCTTGCAACATGATATTGCCTATAGCAGTGCCTTCCTGAGGCCCGGCCAGCACCGTAACGCCGCACGAATTGGCCGTAAACTGGTTGAGATAGTTGTTCAGCGAGCCGCCTCCTATGATGTGAAGCGTGTCCATATCGAAGTCGGCAAACTCTTTCAGCCATCCGAACACCTGCCTGTAGCGCAGCGCAAGTGAGTCGAATATGCAGCGGCAAAACTCAGCACGGCTCTCCGGCACATGCTCGTCGTGCTCTTTGCAGTATTTCTTGATAGACTCAGTCATCGACTCCGGGTTGGCGAAAGCAGGGTCGTCAGGATTGATAATGCTTCTAAAGGCTTTCTCCTTCATGGCCATTCCCTGTAAAGTGGGGTGCGAGAGGTCGGTGTCAGAGCTCTTTCCGGCAGCCACCTCAGCCTTCCACTCAGCACGGCAACGCTCATACAGCCACATGCCGCAAATATTTTTCAAGAAGCGTGTAGTGCCTTCTATGCCGCCCTCATTGGTAAAGTTAAGGTCAAAACTCTTTTTATTAATAATCGGTTTTTTAGACTCTATACCCATCAAGCTCCATGTTCCGGAACTGAGATAAGCAAATCGCTCGTTCTTGGCGGGCACAGCAGCCACAGCACTTGCCGTGTCATGGCCGGCAACAGCCACCACAGGAACAGGCCCTAAGCCTGTCATGCGCTGCACTTCTTCCGTAATCGGCCCTATCACAGTGCCTGGTGCCGTCATCTCACCAAACTGTTTGCGGTTCAGCCCCAGACTTACGAGCAGTGCTTCCGACAAATCTTTAGAATTAGGATCAAGTATTTGCGAAGTAGAAGCGATGGTATACTCGCATATCTTCTTGCCCGTGAGCATATAGCTCAATGCGTCTGGCACGAACAAGATGCTCTCAGCGTTTTGCAAGGCAGCGTTTTTCTCTTTCCGCATGGCATAGAGTTGGAACAGCGAATTGAAGTTCATAAACTGTATGCCGGTAATATCGTAAACATCTTCCTGCGCAACCTGCTCCTCAAAATATTGGTCCATCACGCCCGTAGTAAACGGATCACGATAGGCAATAGGGTTGCGCAGCAACGCACCGTCGCTGCCCACGCACACGAAATCAACGCCCCACGTGTCTATACCAATAGATGTGATGTCGATATTCCGGTCGTGCACAAGCTTCAGACCTTTTATTATTTCATTATAGAGTGCGAATATATCCCAGTAAAAATGGCCACCTGTCTGTATAAGGTTATTGTCAAAGCGGGTCAGCTCCTCCAATTCAATCTTGCCGTCATGCAATGTGCCTACTATAGTACGCCCACTTGTAGCCCCAAGATCAACAGCGAAAAAGTGTTTCATATTTGCTTTAGGTTTTTGTTAGTATTTATCTGGTTGCAAAGATACATGTTATTTTCAATCCCCATCTATGTAATTTGATTTTTATACTAAAAGTTTTGACTTTTAAATGATATTGTAATTGCAATTTTACAGGCAAACAGACACCAAATAAAAAATGTTTTACTACCTTTGCAGCCGAATAATGTAAAACACTAATTAAAAATGTCTACTTTATCTATTGTAATCGTTTCCGTATTCGTTATCGGTTACCTGCTCATTGCCTTCGAAAGCCTTACGAAGGTCAATAAGGCAGCCATAGCGCTTTTTATGTTCGTTGCGGTGTGGACGCTATACATGCTCGACCCCGCCTACTTTGTACACTTGGAGCACCCACAGTTTGAGAGTCTGCTCGCCCTGACGCATCCCGACCTGGGCAAAGGGGTAGACCACGTGCTCACTTTCGTTAATGACATTATCCAGAACCACTTAGGCGACACCGGCACAACGCTCTTCTTCCTGATGGGCGCCATGACGATTGTTGAGGTGGTTGACCAGAATGGAGGCTTCGACTGGGTGAGACGCGTCATGCACACGCGCACCAAGAGAGCCTTGTTATGGCGCATTGCCTTCATGAGCTTCTTTCTTTCGGCCATCTTAGACAACATGACAACGTCTATCGTGATGATCATGATACTGCGCAAGTTGGTAAAAGACCACAAAGACCGCATGATATACGCCGGCCTTGTTATTGTAGCTGCCAACTCAGGAGGCGCCTTCTCGCCCATAGGCGATGTTACCACCATCATGTTATGGAACAAAGGGCTTATCACAGCCCTTGGCGTTATCAGCGAGATACTTGTTCCCTCGCTCATATCCATGGTTCTCCCGGCCTTTGTACTGCAGTTTACGCTGCACGGAAACCTTGACGATGGCAACGCCGGAGCTATCGAAACAGAAGGTTATGCGCACGATTTTTCAGAAGGCCAACGCACCACTGTGTTCTGCATAGGTGTGGGTGGTCTCATCTTTGTGCCTATCTTCAAGAGCCTCACCAACCTGCCCCCGTTCGTCGGCATATTGCTTGTGCTGAGCGTGCTGTGGATAGTTACAGAGGTGTTCTACCGCAACTTGATGCACAACAAAGACAAGCAAGGGTTGCAAAAGAGGGTGTCTAACCTGCTGAGCCACATCGACCTGAGCACCATACTCTTCTTCCTTGGCATCCTCATGGCAGTGAGCTGTCTGGAGGAAATCGGCGCGCTCACCATGCTGGGCAAAGGCCTCGACGTGACCTTCAACGGCAACCACTTCATGGTAACGGGCATCATTGGCGTGCTGTCTAGCATTATAGACAACGTTCCTCTGGTGGCCGCGTGCATGGGTATGTATCCTGCCGGCGCCGAAGGAGCATTTGCTCCCGACGGCATATTCTGGCAGTTGCTGGCCTATTGTGCCGGTGTGGGAGGCTCGATGCTCATCATTGGCTCTGCCGCAGGCGTTGTTGTGATGGGCCTTGAGAAGATAACGTTCGGCTGGTATATGAAGCACGTGTCGTGGATAGCATTCATTGGCTATCTGGGCGGCATACTCAGCTACTGGGTTATACGCACCCTCATATTCCCGATACCTCTTTAATATTAAACAATTTCATCTGGCTGCAAACGCCAATCACAGCATAAGGGAGCGGGCTCATGCACATTTCAGGCATGAGCCCGTTTTGTTTAACACTCAGGCATACCCCATCTTGCAATGCCATAACAACTATATCAAAAGGTCATAATGCCTGTTTCATTTTTCAACTAAACGCCTATTAAATAATAAAAAAATCAAAAATTTAGCACAATAAATAATTCAATAAAAATGTTTCTTCGTATATTTGCATTTACAAAAACATTATAAACTCATGCAGAAAAGCAAATATCTGGTTGTTAACGAGCACGACAAACTATGGGGACTCACCGTAAGCACCGTGGGTTATGACGAAATTTCACCCGGCGAAGACTATCCCACAAAAGGCCACGCCGACGGTTATTACTTTGACATCAAGCGCGGACGCGTGCTCAACGAGTTCCAATTGCTTTATGTTCCTGAAGGAGAAGGCTTCTTCGAATCCTATCATCACCCCCTCACCAGGCTTCGAACAGGCGACATGTTCATGCTCTTTCCCGGCGAATGGCACAACTATTATCCCAACAGCGAGGTGGGATGGAAAAGCTATTGGATAGGTTTTAAGGGCAAGAATGTTGACGACCGTGTCAGAGCAGGCTTTTTCTCGGTCAACCAACCCATCCATCACGTGGGCTTTTCTGAGCAGATTGTCTCGCTATACGAAGAGGCTCTGAAGGCAGCCATGGAAGAAGAGGCTTACTCGCAGCAGGTACTGGCAGGCGTTGTAAACCACATGGTGGGCAAAATGTATGCCCTTGAAAGAAACATACAGCTCAACATGAACCGCGGACACGTGGAGATGATAAACAAAGCACGCCTGCGCATCAGAGAGACTCTGGAGAAAGGAGTCACCATACAGCAGATTGCCGAAAACATGGGTGTGAGCTATAGCAACTTCAGAAAGTTGTTTAAGGAATACACGGGCATCTCACCGGCTCTCTATCAGCAAGACCTCAAGCTGCAAAGAGCCAAGGAGCTGCTCTCCACAACGGGCATGAGCATCAAGAATATTGCTTATCAGCTGAACTTCGACTCGCCTGATTACTTCTCTTCTAAGTTTAGAAACAAGACCGGAGTGAGCCCCAGCAACTACCGCAACCTGATGAAGTAGCAGGCCCAAAAGCACTCTCTTCCGTCTATAAATAAACCTATATTAATGCCAATCCGCCTTGTTCTTGGGCCGATTGGCATTAAAATCATAATAAATAAGGACAATATCATACAAAGATTATTCGTATCTTTGCATCAGGAATAATCAATATAGGTTTATGAACAAGAAACTTCTACTCCTCTCCATGGCCCTCACCGCCATGGCAACGGCTCAGGCCGACTCACCTAACAGCACACTTCTAACCGACACTTCACGCGTTTACGACATCGACGAAGTGGTAGTTGTCAACCTGCCCAAGGAGAGTTTTCAACTCCGTTTTCAGCCGCTCAGCTCGTCATCGTTCTCCGGGCAGCAGATAGAAAGGCTGGGAACGCAAGACATCAGAGAGCTTTCCGGCTTCGTACCGTCGTTCGTCATGCCACAATATGGCTCACGATACACCAGCTCCATGTACATCAGAGGCATCGGAAGCCGCGTAAACTCACCTGCCGTGGGCGTTTACATCAACGACATACCTATTCTTAACAAGAGCGCACTCAACTTCCACACTTACGACCTCAACCGTGTAGACGTGCTGCACGGCCCGCAAGGCACCCTCTATGGCATGAACACAGAGGGCGGGCTGGTGCGTCTTTACTATCGCGACCCCTTCCTTTATCAGGGCACAGACGTGAAGGCAAGCATCGGAACGCACTTCTGGCGTAAGGCAGAGATAGCTCATTATCAGAAGATAAACGACAATATGGCCTTCTCTCTGGCCGGTTTCTACGACGGACAGAACGGTTTCTTCAAGAATCAGTTTGATGGCAAGCACGCCGACTTGATGAATGAGGCAGGCGCAAAAGGCCAATTCATGTATCGCAAGAATGCTTTCAGCCTCAGCTTGCTGGCCGATTACCAGTACGTGAAGCAGAACGGCTTCCCCTACGGACTGCTTCTGAGCAAGCAGCAAACGCAAGATGCCGACATCACATCGCCTTATTACAACCTCAAGGCAGGCTCTACACTCGACCCCAATACCAACCGGCAAAGCAACTATCGCCGAAACATGCTCAACACAGGCCTGCACATGACCTATAAAGGCAACAACCTTGAGTTTAACAGCATCACGACATGGCAGCTGCTCAAAGACTATATGATGATGGATATAGACTATCAGCCCAAAGACTTTATGTATATGGAGGAGAGACAGCTGTCTAACACGGTTGCACAAGAGTTCACCTTGCGCAACATTACCGGCAAATGGCGGTGGACAACGGGCGCTACGGCATCTTATCAGTGGCTGAGCACTGATGCGCCCGTAGCCTTCGGGGCCGACATGAACAGCTATCTGTCTAACCAGATAACGCAATATGCTTATATGGGTATGCTCAACGCCATGGCAGCCAGGATGATTCCCACCTTCACGGGCATGGGCATGAGCCAAGAGGCAGCACAAAAAGCGGCTCTGGCAGCAGCGGCACTGGCCATAGAGAAGGCCGGAGGATGCAACATCAGCATGCAGCTGGGCACCATACCGGGCTACTTCCGCACGCCAACACTCAACGTGGGCGTATTTCATGAGTCTAGCATCTACCTCACACCACGCCTCATTGCCACTCTCGGACTGAGGTACGACTACTCTAATGTGGCCATCAACTACAACACAAGCGCAGCTATGAGCCTCGACGAAAACGTGATGGGACAGAACGTTAAGGCCAAGGTCACTTCGCTGCTTCAGCACAAGGAGCGCGACCACTTCAATCAGTTGCTGCCCAAGATAGGGCTGAGCTATATGATAGACAACCGCAACAGCAATGTATATGCCACCGTTTCGAAGGGCTACAGGTCGGGAGGCTTCAACATACAGATGTTTTCTGACATCCTGCAAACAGAGTTGCAGCAGTCGGCACAGCGTGCGCGAGGCGACGTAAACCTTGAGCATAACGATGAAGCATACGAGCGAATAGCCAAGACAATAGCCTTCAAGCCCGAAACATCATGGAACTATGAGTTGGGCGCACACCTCAACTTGCTGGGCAATAGCCTGAAGCTTGACATTGCCACCTTCTATATGCAGGTGCGCAACCAGCAACTTTCGGTCATGGCAGGCAACTACGGCTTCGGCCGAATGATGGTTAACGCCGGCAAATCGCACAGCACCGGCATGGAGCTCACGGCACGCGGAGCCTTCCTCGACAATCATCTTGACTGGTCGGTAACCTATGGTTTCACAAGCGCTGAGTTTGATGAATACACCGATTCGGTGGCAGGCAAGAAACAAGACTATAAGAACCAGCACGTGCCTTACGTGCCCCAGCACACTCTGGGTGCCTCTGCCGACTATCGTTTCGACGTAGATAAGTCGCAGCTGCTCTACACTCCGGAGGGCTTCACGCTCAGAAGCATCACGCTGGGTGCCAACCTGATAGCGCAGGGACAGACCTGGTGGAACGTAGAAAACACGCAGAAGCAGCGCTTCTATGCCACTTTGGGCGCTCACGCTTACTTTGACTTCGGGCGATTGGGCGTCAATGTGTGGGCCCGCAACATCACCGACACCAAGTATAACACCTTTGCCGTGGAGAGTGGAGCGACAGGACAGAAGCTCACCTTCGCGCAAATGGGCAACCCATTCCAGGCTGGCATAGACATCAGCCTGCACTTCTAAGCTTGCTTCACGGCCCGAACGGGCACACAATATGAGGCGGACATCCAAGCCCTACGAGGCCTGATGCCCGCCTTATTCGTTCGTCTCACACACTGCCGGCACGGCGAAGGGCTTTCTACGAAGTGTAAGATAAATTCAAAGCGCATTTGTCTTGGGCTTTCTTCCGGCACATTCAGCAGTAAAACTCTCAACCCATTCATTAGCAATAGGTTACGGTTTCATTTTCAATAAGTACGATTTCAGTCTGCCAAAAGCTGCATTTAGCAAGCCCAAATGGCCCTTTTTGAGACACAAAATGGGCACTTTAGCAATGCCAAATTGCCCATTTTACCTAACCATTCTATAGATGTAATACTTTATTACCCCAACTTTGCCTACGGCATACTCTCACATTAGGAGTGAGACATGGGCCGGCACACGTGTTGGGGCGATGTTTCAGGCCTCGCTTTGCGCGGTATAACGGGCCAGGAAATCGTCTTCGGATATGACCGGAATGCCCAGTTGGCGGGCCTTCTGGTTCTTGCCCGACGTGCTGTTGACGTCGTTGTTAATCAAGAAGCTGGTAGATTTAGACACGCTGCCCGTCACTTTGCCGCCCTGACTCTCTATGTAGGCCTTGAGCTCATTGCGGTTCTTGTAATGATGAACGTCGCCCGTTATCACAAAAGTCAGCCCGTCACACAGCTTGCCCGTGGGGGCTGTGGAAGCCTGCGTGACGTGCAGCTCGGGCAAGAGAGCCGTGAGGGCGTTCCAATAGCCGGGGTTGTGCATCCACTCTACAAACTTCTGGCTCTTCTCCGGGCCTATACCTGAGATGGAGGCAAAGCAGGCGGCATCGTCAGAAAGGTGTGCTTTGCTGATTAAATCATCAAACGAGTAGGCTGAGAGCAGGCGGGTGCACACGTCTTTGCCCACCAGCGGAATGTTAAGGGCAAAGAGCAGGCGGTGCGCTTCTACGTCGCGCGCCTTCTCTATGGCACGGGTCAGGTTGGCCACACTCTTGTCGCCGAAGCCCTCCATGGTGCGCAAGGCCTCAGCATGTTGCCTGAGCCTGAAGATGTCGGCATAGGTCTTTATCCATCCCAAGTTGATGAACTTCTGCAAAGTCTGCTCAGACAGTCCGTCGATATTCACTCCGTCGCGCGACACAAAGCGTGCAAACTTCTTGAGTTGCTTGGCCGGACACGCCGCATTGGTGCAATGCAGCGTCTTGGTTTGGCTCACCTCGCTGATGCTTACCGTGGTGGGCGCATGGCAAACGGGGCACTCTGCGGGCACCTCAAACTGGCCGTGGGGCTCCAGCACCCTCACCACTTTGGGGATAATTTTATTGGCTTTGATGACCGACAGCTTGGTACCGGGGCCTTGGATGCCCAGACGTTCGCACTCAGAGATGTTGCACAGGCTGGCACGGCGCACGGTTGTGCCCTCAAGCTCTACGGGACTGAACACGGCAACGGGCGATATGGTAGACGCGGCGCACGACCATTCTATGTGATCCAGCTCGGTTTGCGCACTCTCGTCCTGCCACTTAAAGGCATAACCGGCCCTTGTGGCATGATGACCGGTAACCGATCCGGTCTGGGCATAGTCTGTATCGTCGTAGGCAATGACGAGTCCGTCTACGGGATAGGGGTTCTTGTGCGAGGTGACCAGCACCGTCCAACGAGCCACCACGCTGCTAATGGCATCTGCCGTGGGGTGTTCTATCAGCTCATGGTCTACTGTTGACAGTCCCTGGTCATGCAAAAAGTCCATTCGCTTGCCCCAACCCTTTAGCTCATCATCCGAATAAACCAGGGTGAAGGGTATCCAATGAATGTGGCGGGCGCGCACTTCGTTCACGTCTTTAAGCGTCAGCGAGCCTGAGGCAAGGTTGCGCGGGTTGGCGTATTCCTCGTCGCTCTCCATGTTGAAACGCTCAAAATCGGCATAAGATATAACGGCCTCGCCTCTCACCACAAGGTGTCCGGTATAGGGAATGGCACGTTTGATGCCGTCGATGGCATCGGCCAGGAAGGTGATATTGGTGCCTACGTGGCCGTCGCCACGCGTAACGACCTTGGTGAGCCGCCCATTGTCGTAGGTAACAACCAGCGTCAGACCGTCTAACTTCCACGAGAGCCAGATGGGACGACCCTCGGCCCACTTCACAAGGTCGGCCTCGCTCTTGGTCTTGGCCAGTGAGAGGGCCGGAAACTCGTGGGGCTCTTTCTGCCCCGAATAGTCGTCGGCAGACACCTTATGGGTGGGTGAGTCGGGCAAGACAATGCCCGTTTGCTGCTCCAGGCGCCTCAGCTCATCGAAAGAAGCATCCCATTCGTAATCGGTCATCAGCTCTCCCCTACCGTTATAATATGCGTCAGAAGCCGCGTTGAGCTTCGTGACAAGTTGTTGCATGCGTGATTTATCGTCCATAGTAAAAATTGTTTTCGGCAAAGTTACACATAAAAATCGAGTAAACGAAACTTATCTTAGGATTTGAAACGTGTGCTGCCACACTGTGGGCAAGTGGCTCGCCAATGGCGAAAAGGAGAGACGAAGATGAAAGAAAAATGGTTAAAGAAAGTTATACACATGACAGGATGAGAGGCTTATTTGTAACTTTGTAAAGCCATAAGCATCGGGCCGGCCGGCGCCCCGCACCTCAAGGCACGGCAAGCCGAGATGTATGGCCACGGAACCGAATATACTATAAAACTTAAAGATATAAGAACTATGAAAGATTTTAACTATTATGCCCCTACAAGGGTGGTCTTCGGAAGGCAGTCGGAAGAGAAGCTGCCTCAGCTGCTGCATGAGTTCGGTGCACATAAGGTGCTCATTCACTATGGAGGAGGGTCGGCCCGGAGGTCCGGACTGCTAGACAAGGTGGAGCAGATGCTGCAAGCCGACGGCATGCCTTTCGTAGAGCTGGGGGGCGTAGTGCCCAACCCGCTGCTGTCGAAGGTAAAGGAGGGCATCGCCTTGGCCAGGAAGGAGAAGGTTGACTTTATTCTTGCCGTGGGTGGAGGATCGGTCATCGACTCTTCTAAAGCCATAGGCTACGGCGTTCCCTATGAGGGTGACGTGTGGGATTTCTGGACAGGTAAAGCCAAGGCAAAGACGGTTGTGCCCGTGGGAACCATACTCACCATACCGGCGGCAGGGTCGGAAATGAGCTCATCGTGCGTCATCACGCGCGACGAGGATAAGAGCAAGCGGGGCTGCAACAGCGACTTATGCCGCTGCAAGTTTGCCATCATGAACCCTGAGCGCACCTTCACGCTGCCTCCTTATCAAACTGCTGCCGGGGCAACAGACATCATGATGCACACCATGGAGCGTTACTTCTCTAAGTATCAGGACATGACGCTCACCGACGCATTGGCCGAAGCACTGATGAGAACGGTGAAGGATGCCGTGTTTGAGGTGCTGAAAGACCCGAAAGACTATCGCAACCGCGCCCAGATAATGTGGGCAGGATCGCTCTCGCACAACGACTTGATGGAGTGCGGATCAGAAAAAGACTTCGCCACACATAAGCTTGAGCACGAGCTCTCGGCCATGTTCGGCGTGACACATGGGGCTGGCCTGGCCGCCCTGTGGCCGTCGTGGGCCCGCTATGTGCAGCAAGACGAGGCCAATGTGCCCAGATTTGTGCAGTTCGCCGTAAACGTGATGGGCATCACAAACGACTTTACTTCGCCAAGACATACGGCAGAGCTGGGCATTGAGGCTATGGAAACGTTCTATCACCAAATAGGTATGCCAACTTCTATCAAGGAGTTGCTCAACGGACACGTGCTTTCTTCGGAAGAAATAGACGAGCTTGTGAGAAAGTGCAGTCATGATAGAACCATCACGTTAGGAAGCATCATGAAGATTGATGCCGATGACATGAGAAACATATACAACATGGCCAAGGAGTAGAAAAGCCTAACATCAGCTAACAAAAAAGTCCGGAACGAGACGGCCAAACAGGGCACTTTGCTTCGTTCCGGACTTTTTTGTATTTGAGAAAATTATTTTTCTATCTTTCGTCTACGATTCACCAGATACTTAACCATGAAGTAAACAACGGCTACGGCAACCAAGAACATGATGCCAAACTTGATGTATTCGCCATACTCCATAATCTTATCGTTCAACATGTCGGCCGACATGGCTGGGAACAAGTGATGCAGATACCAGCCCAAGAAAGCCAGAATGCAGTTCCATACGCCTGCGCCAATGGTGGTGTAGAGCAGAAACTGCCAGTATTTCATCTTGGCCAAGCCCGCTGGAATGGAGATAAGGTGGCGTATACCGGGTATCAGACGGCCCGTAATGGTGGCCACCATGCCGTGGTCATCAAAGTATTTCTCGCTCTTTTGCACCTTTTCGGGCGACAGAAGGCATAACTTGCCCAGCGTGCTGGAGGCAAACCGATAGATGATAGGCCTGCCCAGATAGTATCCGGCCAGATAGTTGATGGTGGCACCACAGTCGGCTCCCAAGGTAGCAAAGAGCACCACGAGCCACGCATGCATACTTCCGTCAGCCGCCATATAGGATGCTGGGGCTACAACTAGCTCAGAAGGCACCGGAATGACAGTGCTTTCAAGCAACATCAAGAAAAAAACCGTGCCATAATTAAGGTTGGCAAGGAGGGAGGAAATGAAATTCATAACTTATTAATATCGTCTAATGTAGGCGTATCGGCATAGTCTTTCACGTCAGTTCCCTCGGGATAGAGGTCTGACAGGATAGATTTTGCCTCGTCAGGACAATTCTCTATTGCTTGCTTCAGGGCCATCTGGTATTCCTGAGGCTTGTCTAACTCGTAGCAACAACGGGCATAATAGCCCCAACCGGCCTTGATCTCGTTGTCGCCAGAGCTGAGCAACACGGTGCGGAAAAGGCTGTAGGCTATGTTATAATAGCCACAATCTACTACCATTGAGGCTATGGTAACTATCGTTTCTGTATAATTCTCGGCAAATATAACGGCTTTTCTGAACGAATCAGAGGCCTCTTTCAGATCACCAAAGCTAAGGTACACAAAGCCTCTCAGCACCAGATTGCTTTCTAAGCCGATGTTTCGGCGCATGTCATTGGCCTCGTCAAGAACGCGAAGGGCTTCTTTCTTCTTGCCAAACTGGCAATTCAGATAGGTCATCTGCTCAAGAGCGCTGACAACAATGTTGTTATCCTTGCTCCGAAGAGCCATCTCATAAGCATTATGGAAGTGCTCGTAAGCCTTATCTAGCTTATTCATGTCCATTAAGCACATGCCTATGACAAGCTCGGCCGACGGGTCGTTAGGGACAATTTGCTTGATATGGCGGGCCACTTCAAGTGCTTTTGCCGGCTGGTTCATGGCCATCAGGGTCTTGCTCTTATTGAAAAGGGCATCCAGATTGTTGGGCTCGATGGCCAAAGCATAATCGCATGAGGACAGTGTCTCGGCGTGCCTGCCCTGCAACAACTGTGCACTGGCAAGATAGTTCCAATAATCTGCCGAAAAAGAATCCTTATCCAAGAGCTTGTTAAGAATTTTTTTACTGCCCTCATAATCGCCACGGCTTATCATAATACGGGCCTTGGCCTCCTGGTAATCGGCATCTTTGGTGTAATGCGAATGCTTGAGCCACTTGGCTGCCAAGTCCATCTGGTTGTAATCAGAGAACAATAACACCACGTCAAGAATGAAGTCTTCTTTCTCATCATCCTCCATTTCATTGGCGCATTTCCTTAAATAAGCATCCGCATCGTCGCCCTTTTGCTCGTTAAGCATAATCTCAGCGCGCAGCAAAAGGCACTCGGGGTCGCTCTGATCAGCTATCTCATCGGCATAAGCCTTGGCCTTTTGAGTATCGTGATCAGTCGTCATGACAGCCCGAGCCTTGAAGGCTAAGGCCATGGCTGAGCCCGGATAGAGCGTCAACGCATAGTCTATAGCCTGCAAAGCCTTATCCATTTGCTGGATAGAGCCATAATATTCAATGACATCCATAAAGTCATCTTCATCCAAGAACACCGACTCGCCGTTGCGAACCTGCGTTTCATAGTCATGAAGCAATGACTTAAAGGCTTTTGTATGAAATCTTTCTTCGCTCAATATTTATTTTTTCATTTGTTTTGCCCATGTATCTTTCAGGCCCACCGTCTTATTGAAGACGAGCTTTTCGGGCGTTGTATCGGGGTCTAACATGAAATATCCTATTCTTTGGAACTGCAGATAGTCACCCACTTTCACCTGCGACAGATAGTCTTCTACATAACAATTGTCATAAACATGCAGGCTGTCGGGGTTCAAGAGCTCTCTGAAATCACGGTCATCTGCCGATGGATTCTCCACGTTAAAGAGTCTGTCATACTCTCTCACCTCTGCTTTGAGGCAGTCATTGGCATTCACCCAGTGAAGCGTACCCTTCACCTTACGGTTAGCGCCCTCCATTCCGCTGCGGCTCAAGGGATCGTATGTTGCCTGTATCTCCGTGACATTACCCTCTGCATCCTTTGTGCATCCGGTGCATTTCACAATATAAGCGTTCTTCAAACGCACCTCTTTGCCCGGTGTCATGCGGAAGAACTTCTTGGGAGCATCCTCCATAAAGTCGGCTCTTTCTATCCAAAGCTCGCGCGAGAAGCTGATTTGGTGAGTGCCGTCTGCCTCATTTTCGGGGTTATTCACGGCCTCCATCATCTCTGATTTGCCCTCCGGATAATTTGTAATGACCAATTTCACCGGGTTGAGAACAGCACTTACGCGTGTGGCACGCTTGTTCAGGTCGTCTCTAACGGCCGCTTCCAGCAGCGCAACATCGTTTAATGCGTCAAACTTTGTATATCCTATAGACTGAATAAAGTTGCGAATACTTTCAGGAGAGTAGCCTCTGCGCCTCATACCGCATAGGGTAGGCATACGGGGATCGTCCCAGCCGCTCACCAAATGCTCGTCTACCAGCGTATGCAATTTGCGCTTTGACATCACCGTATAAGTAAGGTTAAGACGGTTGAACTCTATTTGTCGAGGGCGGTTGTCATGTAAATTATCGGCCGTTCCGTCCATTTCCTTCAAGAAGTCGATAAACTTATCATACAAAGGACGGTGAGGAACGAACTCAAGTGTACATATCGAATGCGTAACACCCTCAAAATAGTCGCTCTGCCCATGCGCAAAGTCGTACATAGGATAGCAATGCCACTTTGTTCCAGTGCGGTGATGGGGAGTCTGAATGATCCTATACATAATGGGATCACGGAAGTGCATGTTCGGATTAGCCATGTCAAGCTTGGCCCTAAGCACCATGGAGCCTTCCACAGCTTCAGGTGTATTCATCTTATTAAACAGCTCAAGGCTCTCCTCTATAGGCCTGTCACGATAAGGTGAAGGCTTTCCGGGCTCGGTAGGCGTACCTTTCTGAGCGGCTATTTCCTCGCTTGTCTGCTCGTCAACGTATGCATGTCCGTTCTTAATCATCCATATAGCAAAGTCCCAAAGCTTCTGAAAATAGTCTGAAGCATAATAGATATGCCCCCATTTGAAGCCCAGCCACTGGATGTCATGCAGAATATTCTCAACGTATTCGTTATTTTCTTTAGAGGGATTAGTATCGTCAAAGCGCAGGTTACACACACCGTTGTAATGCTCAGCCACGCCGAAGTCCATGCAGATAGCCTTTGCGTGTCCGATGTGCAGATAGCCGTTAGGCTCTGGCGGGAAGCGTGTTTGAATTCTTCCACCATTCTTTCCTGCTGCCAAATCCTCTTCTACGAATTGCTCTACGAAGCTCAGGCTTCGCTTTTCGCCGTTTGTGTTATTCTCTTCTACAGTTGATGCCATATTCAAATCGTTTTATGGTGCAAATATATACATTTTTTTCGGAATTAAAGCCTTAGGGAAGAAAAATGTGAGAATAAAAGATTAAAAGGGCCAAAAACGCAAAAATCGGATGTCATCCCGACGCCCGATTTTCAAAAAAACAAACTACTTAAAAACTAATCTACTAAAACAAATCAAAAAAATCTTGGTTTCGGATCTCTCCGTATTTCTTTTTCTGTGTTGCACAAGTTACACAATCTTATTACATATTGCAAGATTATCAAGTTAAAAGTTTATTGGTTTAATATTTTTTAGCATGAATAAGACCATCTACTACTAATTATATGACATTTTGATAACCCCACGTGACATAATCACCAGTTATCAAAGACGTACGCTTACCAACAAAAAGTGCTGCCAAGCTCATGATAGCAACCAAGAAAGAAGAGGAAGTCTAGCCACCCACAGCGACTCGACTCCCTCTTTATTACAACCTTATGACATTGTATTTGTCATTACATCATGCCGCCCATACCTGGCTGTGCGGGCATAGCAGGCTTCTCTTCGGGCTTGTCAACTATCAGGCATTCTGTGGTAAGGAACATGCCTGCGATAGAAGCAGCGTTCTCAAGAGCCACACGAGCCACCTTAGCCGGATCGATAACACCGGCAGCACGCAGATCCTCATAGGTATCCTTGCGAGCGTTGTAGCCGAAGTCGCCCTTGCCTTCGCGTACCTTATTAACAACCACAGCGCCCTCGCCGCCTGCGTTGGCAACGATTTGACGAAGCGGCTCCTCTATAGCACGGCACACGATATTGATACCTGTCTGCTCGTCGGCATTATCTCCCTTGAGGCCAACAAGCGACTCCTGAGCGCGGATGTAAGTGGTACCACCGCCTACAACAACACCCTCTTCAGCAGCAGCACGTGTTGCGCAGAATGAATGAGATCGGAAGAG
>CABVAZ010000012.1:0-68525 GCA_902496445.1 uncultured Prevotella sp.
TTCCCATTTTAATTTTTAATGTTAAAACGGTGTAAAGTAAATCTGCTATAAGTCACACAACACATCAATGGGTTACGAAAACAGGCAGTTCATATTCATTAAGAGCGTCATAATGAATATTTATAGAGAGGTTCTTATCATCAGATAAAGACGCATTCGGAAGGCTATTGGGCATCAAGCCGAAAGTTGAAGAGGGCGTATGGCATGGATACATGACCGATGATGCGTATCACTTTGAAGCCCATAGATGCAGAAGCCGGCCGAAACAGCATACACGCCTTGCCTGTTTACTTCGTTTATCTCTTTGATAAAACCAGGCTATAAGCCTTTCATACCTCTTCGACGCCACCCCTTCAGAGCAGCGGGCGGCATGGGTTGGGCTCCGCATCTTATGCCTTGCGGAGCGTAATGACATTCACCTCAGGCCACGCTCCAAAGCGGAACGGCACCGTGCCACCCACTCCCAGCGACACATACAGCATAGAGCCGCCTTCGGTATACTTACCTCCCCATTCGTTGTAGGTCCACTTCACAGGCGAGAAGTGCCCTATCTTGATTTGCCCGGCGTGGGTATGTCCGCTCAAGGTGAGCGCTATGTCGGTTTGATGCAGCACACCTTTGCGCCAATGGGTGGGGTCATGGCTGAGCAATATCTTGAAAATGCCGTCGCGCAAGTCGCCCATGGCAAGGCCCAGATTGCCCTGACTGCGAAACGGAGGCTTGCTTATGTTCTCTACACCGATAAGGGCTATCTGCTCATCTTGCCCCGTCTGGGCATTGCGACGCGTGAGCATCACATGCTCGTTGAGCAACAGCCGCCACCCTATCTTGTGCTCCATATACTGCAAGATGTGCTGGTTGCGCTGCTGAAAGCGCAGCGAGTGGTCTTGACCATACTCACAATAGTCGTGATTGCCCATCACTGAGAAGATGCCGTCAGGAGCATATAGCTTGGAGAGGTCGGCCAGAAAGGGTCGCACCTCATCGCCTCTGATGTTGACCAAATCGCCCGTAAAGACTATCAAGTCGGGGTGCTGGGCGTTTACCACGCTCACCAGCTTGCGTATAAAGCCCGGACTTTGCTTGAACGTACCGAGGTGCAAGTCGCTCAGCTGCAATACTCTGTAGCCGTTGAAAGCGGGCGGAAGCAAGGGCGATACACAGTCGGCATTGCGCACCACGATGCGCCTCCAGCCAAAGAAGAAGCCATAGGCAAACAAAGCAATCACCAAGAGGGGCGGAATGAGGGCCAGCCTGGCAGGCAAGAACGCCTGCAAGAGCAGGAAAAGAAGCTTGGGAAAGCCCACGCAAAGCGCCAACGAGGTGAACAATCGCCAGAATGTGTTATGATAAACACCATAATATAAAAGGATGAGCGAGGCCACCATGGCTGCCGTAGGCACAAACCACAGCACGCTAACCACTATCACCTGCAACGGCAAGATATATTTCACGAAGAGCAGCACGTCTGGGGCTACAATCAGCAAAGCTGACAAAAGGACGGTTAACAATAGCTGGTGTTTCATAATGTCAAATGCTTTTATTTAGCAAAATTACAAAATAAGTTTTTAAAATCAATCCTATATTAACTATTTTTTCGTATCTTAGCCCCCGAAAACAATTAAAGTGCCATACATGAAACATATACCTAGCCTTCTGACCATACTGGGCTTGCTTTGCCTCACGCAGGCGGCCAAGGCGCAACACAATGTGGCAGACAGCGCCCGAACAGTTTTCAGCCCACATGATGTGGTGGGTGAGAAGCGAATGAACAAAGGACTGGTAACTACCGCACTCGATGCGCTGAGCGGCCAGACGGCCGGCGTTGCCATCACAACAGGCGACAGCCGAATGGCCATGCTGAGCAGCGTGCGCGTCAGAGGAACCACTTCTCTTACAGGAGGCAACGACCCTCTGGTCATCATAGACGGTGTTTACAGCGACCTGGCCACCCTGTCAGGCATCTATCCGGCCGACATAGAGAGCTTCACCATCCTTAAAGACGCCTCTGAGACAGCTCCTTACGGCACGCGCGGCGCATCGGGTGTCATACAGGTAAAGACCAAGAAGGGGCACGGCGGTAAGTTTCATATCGCGTACGACGGCAATGTGGGATTTGAAAGAGTAAGCAAAAACCTGGACATGCTAGACCGTAACGGCTATCTGCAAACGGCACGGCAGCTGGGATTATACGCCAATGACGGGGGCTACGACACCAATTTCCCGAAGGCCATCACACGTACAGGCTGGGTGCAAAACCACCATCTGGCCTTCAGCGGAGGGTCAGAGCAGGGCAACTACCGCGCTTCGCTGGGCGTTATGCAACACAGCATGGTGGTGGTAAACAACTCTTCGGCCAACTTCGTGGCTAAGATGGACCTTTCGCAAAAAGCCTTCAACAATCTGCTAACCATCAACATGGGCGTATTCGGGTCGTCGCAGAGCAACAAATATCTCTTTGACGCGCAGCATCTGTTTTATTCTGCCGCGGCACAAAACCCGACCTACCCTGCCGGAAGAAACGCTCAAGGAGGCTGGGACCGCAATGGCGACGCCGAGCAGATAACATCGCCGTTTGCTCTCTTGCAGCAGAAGAACAACGAACGGAGCCAGATTTTCAACACACACGCGCAGATGCTCTTCAGCGTGAGCCGTGACATCACCCTCACGGCATTCGGCTCTTACTCGTACAACAACAACGAAAACGCGCAGTTCTGTCCCACTTGGGTATGGGCACAAGGGCAGGCCTGGCGCGGCACGCACAGGCAAGAGCAATGGCTGGGCAATGTCATGGCCGAGCTGAAGCACACTTGGCAGAGCGGACACAACCTGCACCTCACGGCTCTGAGCGAATATCAAATCACGCGAGAGAGGGGGTTCTGGACGTCGGTAAAAGGATTCTCAAACAACAACTTCGGCTATGACAACCTGGGAGGAGGGGCTATCTTCCCATACGGAACAACGGGTTCAGACTACGACAGTCCCAAACTGCTGTCTTTTTTGCTGGGTGCCAACTATGCTTACAAGAGCAAATATGAGCTGAAGATGAACGTCAGAACCGACGGAAGCTCTATGGTGGCCAGCCAAAACAGGTGGGGTTTCTTCCCGTCCGTATCGGCCCAATGGAACATTGGAGAAGAATCTTTCATGAAAAAACAACGGTTGCTGTCGCGACTCATCATGCGCATGGGCTACGGACTGAGCGGAAATCTGGGTGGAATAGAAAGTTACAACTCGCTATATATGTTCATGCCTAACGGCACAGTGCCTTGGAACGGCATCTCGGCAGTGACTTTGGTGAACCCGCGAAACGTAAACCCGGACCTGAAATGGGAAACGAAAGGCACATATAATATAGGTGCCGACATGGGACTCTGGCACGACCGCATCATGCTAACGGCAGAATATTATTACTCTAAGACGTGGAACATGCTCTATCAGTATGATGTTCCGGTGCCACCTTTCACTTATAACAAGCTCTTAGCCAATCTTGGCAAGATGTCTAACCAAGGTTTGGAGTTGGGATTGGCCGTTACGCCCATTCAAAACAAGGATATGGAGCTGAACATCAACATGAACCTGACATTCCAGAAGAACAAGCTCATATCGCTGAACGGAAATTATAAAGGCACGGAAATGACGGCTTCAGACATCGTACCCATAGGCGGACTGATAGGAGCAGGGCTGCATGGCGAGAACAACAACATTGTTTATCAAATCATCGGGCAGCCTCTTGGCGTGTTCTATCTGCCTCATTGCACAGGACTGAAGCAAAACAGCGACGGCTCTTACAGCTATGTGATAGCCGACTTGGACAAGAACGGAGAGACAAACATAGAGGATGGCGGCGACAGATACGTGGCAGGCCAGGCCACTCCCAAGTGGATGCTGGGCTCGAACATCAGCTTCAGATACAAAAACTTTGATGCGTCGGCGCAAATCAACGGGGCCTTCGGGCACAAAATATTCAACGGCACGTCGTTCTCGTATATGGATATGAGCATATTCCCCGACTATAACGTCATGAAAGACGCGCCCCGACATAACATCAAGGACCAAAGGGCCACCGATTTCTGGCTCGAAAGGGGCGACTACGTGAACATTGAATATCTCACAATGGGGTGGAACATTCCTGTAAACAGCGAGAGATGCGTTATCTCGGCCATGCGACTGAGCCTCTCGGTAAACAATCTGGCCACCATAACAGCCTATCATGGTCTCACGCCAATGATAAACAGCAGTGTGGTTAACAACACTTTGGGCATCGACGATAAGCGCAGCTTTCCGCCTTACCGCTCATTCTGCTTCGGCGTGAGCATTAGTTTCTAATTCTTATCTAAACATTACCAAATGATGACACCCGCTCTCTTACACAACATAACCCACTGGCTGAGCAAGCTCTCCGCACTACTCATTGCCACAACCACGCTGTCGGCCTGCCTGAACGAGGACACACGCGACCGCCTGGGCAGCGACGAAACCTACGCCGATGCATCCAGTCTGATGCTGAACACGGTGGCTACACTCTACAATTACATTGGCGGCCACGAAGAAAGTCAAGGCTTGCAGGGCACCTACAACGGCGTTTACGACCTCAACACCTTCACAACCGACGAGGCTATGCTGCCCACCCGGGGCGGCGACTGGTATGACGGAGGATGGTGGCAAAGCCTGTATTTGCACACATGGAAGCCTCGCGACACGCCCTTCTACAACACTTGGTGCTATCTATATAAGGTCATCATGCTGTGCAACTCGTCATTGGAGACGCTCAAGGCGCATGAGTCGATGCTCACAACGGCCCAATATCAAGAGGCAACAGCCGAAGTTAGAGGACTAAGAGCTATGTATTACTTCTATGCCATGGACCTTTTTGGCAACATTCCGCTGGTAACAGATAGCCAAGCAAAGCCTTCTGACGTGGCGCAAGTGCCCCGCAGCCAAACCTTCAACTTTGTTTATGACGAGTTGAGAGACGTAGCTCCCTACCTGAATGAGGCGCACAGCAACCAACAAAACAATTATTACGGCCGCTTCACACGCCCCGTGGCTTACTTTCTGTTGGCCAAACTGGCTCTCAACGCCGAGATTTACAGCGACGATAACTGGACCGACGGACGTCAGCCACAAGGCAAAAGCATCATGCTGGAGGCCGACGGAAGGAAGCTAAACGCATGGCAAGCCTGCATTACATGGTGTGACAAGCTGAAAGAAGAGGGATATAAGCTGGCCAACGACTACGCTTCCAACTTTTCTATACACAACGAAACGAGCGAAGAGAACATCTTTATCATCCCGATGGATAAGTATCTGTACACCAATCAATATCAGTATCTCTTCAGAACACGCCATTATAAGCATGGCGGGGCATTGGGCATGGATGCCGAGAACGGCACCTGCGCCACCGTATCTGCCGTCGAAGCCTATGGCTACGGCACCGATTCGCTCGACAACCGCTATAGCATTAACTTCTCAAGCGACACGTTGCGCATAGACGGCAAGGTGGTTACGCTCGACGACGGCACGCCCCTTGTCTACGATCCGCTGGCCGTTCGGCTCGACTTAAAGAACTCTCCTAAGGAGAAAACGGCCGGAGCGAGAATGGCAAAGTATGAAACCGACCGCCAGGCTTTCTTGGATGGCAAGTTGCAAAGCAACGATATAGTGCTCTTCAGATATGCCGATGTAGTGCTGATGAGGGCGGAGGCAATGGCTCGCGAGGGCCAAGATGCCGCTCCATATCTCAACGAGATAAGGACCAGAGTGAATATGCCGGACCGCAAGGCCACACTAGACAACATACTGAAGGAACGATTGTTGGAGATGATGTGGGAAGGTTGGCGACGCAACGACCTCATTCGCTTTGGCTTGTTTCACAAAGCTTACGACCAAAGACCGCAACAAGCAAATGAGGAAAAGGGGTATACCACGGTCTTCCCCATACCCCAAAGGGTGCTCGACCTCAATCATCTGCTCAAGCAAAACCCTGGCTATCCCACGGAATAAGAGGCATAAAGCCACCCAGCACCTACATTGGTAATCTCTGTGCGGGTGCTGGTTGATGTCTGAAAGATGGCTAAACATCTATGGTAAGACCATCATAAGGAAAGCAGAAGCCTTTGGGCAAGCGCGCGTTGGCCTCATCGTGCAGCCCAATATCGTGTGCCATATGGATGAAATAGGTGCGCTTGGCCCCTACTCTTCTAGAAAACGCTATGGCATCGTCTACCAACTGATGTGAATGATGGGGCTTCTCAAATCTCAAAGCATTGACAACCAGCGTTTCAACGCCACATAGATAAGGCAGTTCGTCATCATGAATAGTCTTCATATCGGTTATATAGGCCAGCTTGCCAAACCTATATCCCAAGATAGGAAGCTTGTCATGCATCACCTCGATGGGCATTACCTCGATGGAGCCTACCTTAAAAGACACATGCTTTGTGATGACATGAAGCGACAATTTAGGTACTCCGGGATATAAATGTTCTTCAAAACAGTAGGGCATAGTATGATGCAAGCCCTGCGAAGTGTGCTCATCCGCATAGATATCTATGTCGCCCAACTTGCAGAGAGGGCGCAAATCGTCTATTCCACCCACATGATCGTAGTGTATATGGGTGAGTAATACGCCGTCTAACTTACGAAAGCTGAGGGGCAAAAACTGCTGCCTGAAGTCCGGGCCACAGTCTATCAAGATGCGGGTATCACCATTTTCCAACAGTGCAGAGGTGCGCAGCCTATGGTCGCGGGGGTCTTTGCTCTTGCAAACCCTGCACGAACAGCCTATGACAGGCACACCGCAAGATGTTCCGGTGCCTAAAAACGTGAGCCTCATCGGATGTTTACCTCCGGATAAATCGTAATGCCGAACCGTGTTTTCACGTCTTTCCGAATAGCATTGCACAAGTTTACCACGTCTTCGCCCTTTGCTCCGCCCAGATTAACCAGCACAAGAGCCTGCTTGTCATGCACTCCGGCCCTGCCAAGTGCCTTACCTTTCCACCCGCACTGGTCTATCATCCAGCCCGCCGGTATCTTTTCGTGGTCGGCATCTATGGTATAATGCGGCATGGCCGGATATCTTTCAGCCAGCTGCTCATAGGTTTGGCGACTCACTATAGGGTTCATGAAGAAGCTGCCGGCGTTGCCTTGCACCTTAGGATCGGGCAACTTGGCATTGCGAATGTCGATAACCACCTGGCGCAGGTCGGCTGCCGAAGGGTTGGATATGCCCTTCTCAGCCAGCTTGGCGCGTATATTGCCATAATCAAGCCTTGGGCTGAAGGTATCAGAAAGCTGATATGTGACGTGCGTAACCAGATACTTGTTGCGCCACTCCTGCTTGAAGCGACTCTGGCGATAGGCATAATGGCACTCACTCTTGGGTATCAGACACACCTTTCCGGTGCTTATCTCCACCGCTTCTACCTCAACTATCAGGTCGCTTGCCTCTGCTCCATAGGCTCCGATGTTCTGAACAGCACTGGCACCCACCTCACCCGGAATGATGGAAAGGTTTTCAGCGCCATACAAATTGTGGTTTACACAATAGTCAACCACATCATCCCACAGCACGCCAGAGCCACACTTGATTTGGCAATGGCCCAGGTCTTCGATGCCGGCAATGGCAGAGTGCACCACGATGCCCTTGAAATCGCCCGTCAGAAGCAGGTTGCTGCCAGAGCCAATGATAAGTAAATCGCTGTCAGAATGCCTGAGCTGCGATGCCACTTCCACCGCATCGGCAGTAGAAGAAAACTCTAAGAACCTGTCACACTTCGCTTCAACGCCAAACGTATTATGGCTCAGCAGACTATAGTTGAGGTATTCTTTCATAATCGGTATATGTATTCGTTAAAACGCGTTCAGCTTTTCAAGGCGCCACTTGCCACCTCTACGTTTAAAGATGAGCTGTGTCTCCAAACCGTTAGAGAGACCCTTGAATGACAATATCTTGCGATTGCCGTTCTTATATCTCTGCCCGTAGAGGATGTTATACATCACACTGTTGGGTATTTCGGGCAAGAAGCCACTCCATTCAGAGGCTGCTATCTTCATGTTAATAATCTTAGTGTCCTCGCCATTAGGGTCAGGTCCGGAGTAAGGCAATGGGTCTTTCACCTTGCCAGCGCCTTGCGAAGCAAAGAACTTGGGCAAGAATTTAAGGAAAGAAGCATTCGGACTGTCAGAGAAGCCTATGTTGTGAATGGCGCTAAGCATCCAATGACCGTTCTGATGGTCAAAGCAAAACTGCTCAACGGTGCCTTTATTAAGGAATATTCGTTCCACAACCACCGTGTCAATCTTCGTAGATTTGGCCGCCATCATCTGCTTAGGATCGTCGAAGATGAGCGTATAATAGCCTTGCCGTGAGAAGAAGTGGTCGGTTTTCCAATGGTTGCGTGCCATCATCACCGTTTTCCCGCCTGTTGTAACGGGCAATGGGAAGCGCACTCTGCTCTTTTGCAGCTTTCTGTTTGCTATGAAATTAAAGAAGAAATCGTCAAACAACTGGTCGGCAGCTTTAGGCATTGGCGTCTCTGCAATAATCTTTGTAACCGTGTCTGTGTCTGTTGAATCGGTCAAAACAGAGTCAGTTGCGGGTGTGTCTACAACGGCTGCAGGCTTCTTGTCCGTGCATCCTGTAGCAAAAAACATCATCCCTATGCAAGAGAGCACAACTAAATAAACTAATTTTTTCATAAAACCCATGATCTCAAAAACTGCGGCAAAAGTACAATAATATTTCATAACTCGTTCATAAAAAGAAAAAAATCTTCACCCCTTTGGCCTTTTCTCAATTAATATACCTACCTTTGCACCAAATAAATCAATGACTATGTTATTAGAGAAAATAGAATCTATGCTCAAGGAGGTCAGCAGTCTTACGGCCTCTAATGCCGAGGACATTGAGAAACTCCGCTTGAAATATCTTAGTAAGAAAGGTGAAATCAACGCCCTTATGGCAGATTTTCGCAATGTGGCAGCCGACCAAAAGAAGACCGTTGGCATCAAGATCAACGAACTAAAGCAAACAGCCATCAACAAGATTAACGAGCTTAAGGAACAGGCAGAAGACGCTAAGGCCGAGAGCAACGATATAGATCTCACCCGCACACCCTATCCCATAGCTCTCGGAACACGCCATCCGCTCACCATAGTGAAGAACGAAATCATCGACATCTTCGCACGTATGGGCTTCACGCTCTATCAAGGTCCGGAGATAGACGATGACAAGCACGTCTTCACCATGCTGAACTTTGCGGCCGACCACCCTGCCCGCGACATGCAAGACACCTTCTTTATTGAGCAGAGCGACCCCAACGACGTGACCAAGAACGTGCTTCTCAGAAGTCATACCAGTGGCGATGAGGCTCACTACATGGAGTCGCATCAACCCCCTATCCGCGTTCTCTGCCCCGGAAGAGTGTATCGCAACGAGGCCATCAGCGCCCGTGCGCACTGCTTCTTCCACCAAGTAGAGGGTCTATATGTAGATAAAGGCGTGAGCTTCACCGACCTTAAGCAGGTGCTTCTCACCTTTGCGCGTGAGATGTTCGGCCCCGACACCAAGATAAGACTGCGTCCCAGCTACTTCCCCTTCACCGAGCCAAGTGCCGAAATGGACATTTCGTGCAACATCTGTGGCGGTAAAGGCTGTGGCTTCTGCAAGCATACAGGCTGGGTAGAGATACTGGGCTGCGGCATGGTAGACCCACACGACCTGGCTGCCTGCGGCATAGACCCTGACGTTTATACGGGTTACGCCTTCGGAATGGGTGTAGAACGCATCACCAACCTGAAGTATAGGGTGGCCGACCTACGCATGTTCTCTGAGAACGACACACGCTTCTTGCGTGAGTTTGAGTCGGCCTACTAACGTTATAGCCCTGCAAGAGCGCATTGGCAACCGCCTATTGCTCAGCAGGCTAAGCGCTCATTATGCCTGCCGGGCATTCACTTCATAAGGCAAAAAACATATCCCCACTCAACGCTATCGTGCATAACGTTGGGTGGGGATTACTGTTTTCCGGCTCCGCCTACATCTTCCGGCAGAGCGGTCAGAGTGTCTTCTCACTGCCGGCAGCCTCATAGGCGTGGTAGATGCGCACCACATCGTCTATCGAAACGCCCAACAGCCGCATCTGCCTGAACACTTCCGGCAGCGTGCCATGGGCAAAAGCCTCGCGCCGGGCCTCGCGTATACGCTCGCAGGCGCCATAACTTACAAAATAGCCCAAGCCTCTTTTGTTGTATATGATGCCCTCGCGGGCCAACTGGTCGTATGCCTTCACGGCCGTATTGGCGTTCACGCCAAGGCGCACGGCATACTCTCTCACGCTGGGAATGCGACTCTCATCGGCATAGACATGGGCCAGAATCTCATCGCTCAGACGGTCGGCTATCTGCAAATATATTGCTTTATCGTTGTTAAAAGCCATGTATGCCCACTCCGCTTTATTTACCCGTGAGCTTAAGCCTACTGGTATCAATGTTGCCTGCGCCCGCAATATGCTGCGAAAGCGTCTTCAGATCGCCGCTCAGCGCTACGTTGCCGGAGCCCATAATGCTTATCGTGGCTTGGTTGCAGTCATTAAACGACAGGGCCACATTGCCACTTCCCATTATCGTAACATCTGTCTTACCAACATGGGCCATGCCAGACTTCACGTCGCCGGCGCCTGCTATGGAGAAGCTTGCCGCGGAAGCGGAGATGCTCTTGGCCGTCATTTCGCCCGAACCGTGTGAAACAAAGCTGAAGCCTTGCTTGCATCTGAGGTTCTGCATATCCAGTTCGCCGGCGCCATCCATACTCACTTGGAGCGACTTATTGCATTCCACGTTCTTCAAGTCTACCTCGCCGCTGCCCGCGCACCGTATATCCAGCCCGTCAAGGTGCAGGTCGTTCATCGCCTTAAAGGAGCCCGAAGAGTTAATCAACAACTTATTCAGATCGGGAGCTGACACAATCACCTCTACGTCATCATCCCAGCCCTTGTCTCCGAACGTCAAAAAGCCGCGGCGTTTGCGCTGTTTAACGGGGCGCAAATAAAGCACTCCGTTATCTGTTGTCACGCTAATCTTTTCGCGGTCATTAGGTTCTACTCTCAGCTTCACGCCCACATTGTCGGCCTGGGTGAAGCGTACGGTGCAGGGAACATTCACTTCTATTTGATTGAATTTGCCCACCTGAACGGCATAATCCTTGGGTTCTCCATTGCTCACGTTCTTTTCTATCTTGCAGCTGCTCATGGTTACCATAGCAGCCACAGCCATTACTAAACACGAAATGAATTTCATTGTCTTACCTCCTACTTTGTTTGTTAATGTTAGTATATATATAAGGTATCGTTTTTCACCAGTTAAACCACTTGTTGCGTATCACTTCCAGACGCTTATATCGCTTGAAGGCGAACCAGAAGCAGAAAACTATGGCTGCCACAAGCAGCGTGATCACGGCTATTCGCATTGCCGTGGGATACATAACCACATGGTATTGGCTATCTTGAATCATCTTCAGAGCAAACAGCGAAGCGAAAGAAACAGCTGAAAAGAAGACCATTGACACTGCCTGCCAGAACAAAACGGAGAAGATGAAGGGATGTTTGCGGAACAAACTGCCCGTGAGCAGGAAGCCGGCATGGACGAAAAGAATGATAAGAAGCGAACCTATACCGGAAGGAACGCCAATAAGTTCGGCTGTGTTAGCATCCATACAAAACTCTGTCAAGGCCAGTTCGGCCAAGTCGGAGTGCACAATGAGCATCAGAACAAACTGTGCCAGGTCGCCAGCGACGAAGCCCAAGAAGAAAGCAGCCATGCCGCCGAACGTCAGCACTACATATCTTGACAGAAACTTTTCGCCATTCGTGGCCGGGAGCATCAGGTTGTTGATGAGCGCCTGACGGCTTCGGATGTTGCTGAAGATGAACGATCCGCACACCATAAAGTATACCGCGAGTGCCAGCTCGGCCACATTCGTAGCCTCGCTTGCCGTAGAAACGCCCAGCATCCAGCCAAAGAGCTGAGAGGAGACGGGGATAATCATGCCCGCTACAGCCAGTCCGAGCAAGTGACTCTTATTCATCACTAACTCAAGGCGCATCACCTTGCCTAATCTATTTATATCCATAACTATTTACTTGAATGTTTGATGTGATAACAAATCTATCCCTCTGTAAGGCCATGCCATTAGTTGCGCACCTTGCCCAGCGTCACGGCGTTGAACAAAAGCTCTAGGTTGACGGCCGTTTCCGGTCCGTCCTTGCGGAAGGAAACCGTGGCATTGCCCTGAAGGGTGGGCTCTGAGTAGAGCACATCTGCGGCTTGTTGCTGCGATTTGAGGTAGTTGAAGGAATAAGTATCAGCTATTTCGCTCATGCTATGATTGAACAACACGCGGCCATTGTCGATGATAACCACGGCATCGAGCAACGTCTCAACGTCGTGTACCTGATGGGTTGAAATGACCAGCGTGCGACTTTCGTCCATCGCTCCGGCTATCACCTGCCGGAAAAGCTCCTTAGAGGGTATGTCCAGACCATTGGTAGGCTCATCCATCAACAGTATCTTCGTGCCCGTGGCTAGGGCAAAACTCATGTACACCTTCTTCTTCTGTCCCATCGAAAGTTGCTTCAGGTCGGGCTCCGAAGGCATCTCGAAGCGATCCAGACACTGTCTGAGCAACTGCTCGCTGAAGCGCGGATAGAAGCAGGTCATCATGCGCACAAGCTCGCGAAACGACATGTTGGGTAGGTTATACTCCTCTGGCACGATGTATATGTCTTGCAACAACTCCGGCGTCCGGCACTTCATTTCGTGACCGTCTATCTGTATCTGTCCGTCTTGGGGTATGAGCAAGCCACTCATCAAGTATAGCAAAGTAGACTTGCCTGCGCCGTTCTTGCCCAATAAGCCGCATATCTGACCTTCGCCCAACGTCAGGTTGAGGCCATTGAATACCTGTTGCCTGCCTCCCCGGTAATGGTACTTTAAGTTCTTTACTTCTATCATCTCGCTTGTAATATTTGGGGTTTAAATATAGTGTACTACCATACTAGTACACCGCAAAGGTAATATCCAGTGCTCAAAAAAGCAATAGAAAAGGATGAAAAAATGCGTTTGGTGGCAAATATTTAACAATATGAAAGTCTAAGAGCCTACTATTTTGCATCTGTTAACCATTTTGTATTCTCGCTTTGTGCCATAGAAGGGTACTCGGAAGTGAATATTCTACTCAACTATAACCATGGGGATAGAAGACCGGAACAATATAAAGGCAGAGAAAGACGATGCGAGCAGACGCGCATAACGGGCATTGATGGATGCCGTAAGAGCGTTGAAAAAAGTTTACTGTAAGTGTTTTCCTTTCCCACAATGGGCATTTTGCCTTTCAAAAAGCATGTTTTCGCATCGCAAAAAGCACTATTTGGTAAAGCAATAAGCATCTTTTTGTAACGCGAAAACAAGGGTATTGCTATTCATCTGATGCTCAATCACTTACAAAGAGCGTCACATCAGGCAGAAAAGAATAATGACTTAAGAAAATTATTTACAGTAAAAGAGTGTTCTGACTAGGTTTCCCCTTCGTCAGAACACTCTTCTTATGCTGGTAAACGTCATCAAGCAGACGGCCGGCAAGGCATGGATGGGTTTACTTGATTAGGTGCTTCTTGAGCCAAACCATGTGCCCATACTCCGTAGCTTCGCTCGTCCAATGCTCGTTGATGGGGGTGATGAGGCTCTCCTTGGGACACTTGAGCGTGTTCCATACGGCATAGCTCGTGGTGGGAGGGCAGGCATTGTCATTATATCCCCACGTCATGTAGACGGGACAGGTGATATGCCGCGCGAAGTTAACCACGTCATAGTAAGCCAACGTCTTGATATTGCCAGGCGTGAGCACCCCTCTCATCTTGTTGAAGTGGGGATAGCCGCCTGTGCGGCCGGGCTCTACGTAGGCTGCCATGTCGCTCAGTGCGGGATGGTTTACGATGCATTGCGTAACGCGGCGGTCCAAGCCGGCAGCCACAAGCGACAGTGCCCCACCCTGACTGCCTCCTTGTACGGCAAGGTTCTTGCCATCCCACTGTGGCAGAGAGGTGAGAAGATCAAGGCAGCGCACCAGTCCCAGATAGACGTGACGCATATAATAGCGGTCGCGGTTGTCTATTCCACTCTCCAGATAGCCCGTACCACTGCCGTTGAAGGCGCGGCTCACGTCGTTGAACACCGACTGCGGCAGGCGCGGATCGAGACCATGTATTTCTGTTTCAAGCCGGATGAAGCCGTTCTCGGCATAATACTTATGCCGAAGGGGCTCCTTGATGGTCTTGATGCCGGCTCCGGGAGGGCACAAAACGGCCGGGCAAGTGCCACTCTTGGCATTCTTGGGCAAGAACAGATAGCCATAAAGAGAGTAGTTGCGGTCTATCTTCAGCTTGATGAGATAGCAGTCTATCTTATCGGTTGTATATTCCTTGGCCGGCTCTTGCGTGTAGCTGAGGTCTTGCTGCTGCCGCATCTCACTGATGCTATTCTGCCAGAAGGTGGTGAAATCGGCTGGTTCTTGCGTCCAAGGACGTATCTTATCTACCGAGAAGCCCACCTTGACATGATGCATATAGGTGGTGCTGTCTACAGTAACGCTCAGTCTGAGATCGCGAAAGCCAGGCGTGGTGCGTGTGCCCATATCTATCTTGGCCCGTCCGTTCTTCAGTTTCACGCTGCCATGGTGGTCGGCATCCAGCATGTCATTGGCTATGGAGTATTTCACAACACCGTCGCGTGGAATGCCATACTTATAGAATTCCACCTCTACTATGGCTTTTTCACCCGTTTTATAGAGCCAGTCGGCATGGTCGGGCACCGTTACGAAGAGGTAATCGCTGCGGTAAGGATAGTTTTCGGCACGGCTTTGAGTCAATGCCAGTAACAAAAGGAGTAATAATAAAACGCGTTGTTTCATGTTTGATGGTTTTAATAGATTTACTTATAGTTGTTTGTTAAGCGCTCTTAGGGAGCAGTTGCAAGGACCAGGGGGTCATAGCAAACCCACCTGACGGGCACGTCGGATGGCAAAAGCCACATGCCGACATGCCCAAGCAAGCTGGTTAGGGGTGCTTACATATCCTCGGCAAAGAGCGGATCCTCCGGCATGACCATCACAGGCTTCTGCTCTGACGCTTTCAGAATGTTTTCGGGAACGTACTTCTTGTTCACAACCAGGCGGAACATATACTCATTAAACCACCGGTTGGTCATGATGAGACAGCCTTTCTGTCCGTAGTCGGAACCCCAACTGTTTTCTACTTTCCACTTCACGGGATTGCCTTGGGCATCCAAGTCAACGGCCGTGAGCGTCATGGCATGGGTGCTGCCCGAGTCGAAAGTGGTGATACGGTCGGCCTTGTTCATGGGGAAGGTGGTGCCGAAGAGTGAGGCGTAGTCGTAGTTTTGGGTGTCGAGATAGCCACGTTTGCGGTCTAGCTGCTTGCCCACGTCATAGCTTGAATACATCTTGGCACTGTCCTTGAGCGACGAGATGGCCATCTTGGCGATGTCTTCCATAGGCAGATTGATGTATTTCCAGTTATGCCCGTCGTACGTATGGCGGTCATACTCCACCTCATAGGTCTTGTAATAAGGCCTGCGCGGATCGTTCATGGCCATGATGAAGGTGCCGTTGAGCTTACCGCCCACGCACTCTTGATAAAATTCCTGGGGAGTATAGGTCTTGGGATTGCCCACGGGCTTGCCGTTCTTATCATGGAAGGCGTAAGTGAATTGCTTGACGGGGGTGCCCAAGGTGAGGGTCAGCATGCGATAAATGGTGGAGAGCATCTGCGTTTTACGGGCCTGTATAGCCTCTTTCTGCTTCTTTTGCAGCACCATGTTGCGTAGTTCAAGTCCATACTCACGCAGTTTGGAAGACACGAGGCGTGCCATGCGCGAGGTGTTATCGGCAGAATAGGTCTCGGGCATAACCTCCATGGGCACAAGACCATACTTCTCTGACAGGTCGGCAACGCCGCAGAAGGTGCCTCCGTCGTTGATGGGCGACTTAAAGAAGAAGCGCATCCGCTCACTGTCCATAGGCTCCTTGGCATTGTCTATAACGCCTTGCAACATGAGATTGGCCTTCTCCAGTTGGTCGTAAAAGAAGAGATAGGCCTGCGAAAATTCCACCCTGAGCGAGTCTTTGTGCGCCCGGGCAAAGTTGGCTCTCAGCACATTGAGGCCGGAGAAGAGCCAGCAGCGCCCCGAACTCTTCTGGTTATGGATGCTCTGCTTGGGCGTCTCTACGCTGAAGTAGGTGTCTATCGAGCCTTGGTTGGCATAGTTTTGGGCCAGGTCGTCGATGGAGTTGGTGGCTATGGCATTGGCTAATGCCTTGGAAGAGGGTGTGGCCTGACACTCGGTCTCCATCTGCTTGAGCATCTTACTGCTGATGCCTCCGCCGGGAGTTTGCGCGTTTGCTGGCAGAGCCAGCAAGACTGAGAAAAACAAGATAGCTTTAGGTGTGTTCATTGATGATGATTTTTTGATTTTATATATTTGGGTTCAAAAATACAATATTTTTCTTATATATACAAAGTAGGGCGTTTTCAAAAGCAGAAAACCGCATTAAATTAATGTTAAATACTCTATAGGGAGTATATATGATGTTTATTTTTTACTTATCTTTGAGGCGAAATATCAACAACTTAATAAGTAATAACATCATGAAAATCGGTATTCCAAAAGAAATCAAGGACAATGAGAACCGCGTGGGCATGACTCCTGCGGGCGTTGCTGAGTTGAAAAAGCACGGACACACCGTGTATGTGCAACACACGGCAGGTGAGAACAGCGGCTTTAAAGACGAGGATTATGTGAAGGTAGGGGCTGAAATACTTCCCGACATCAAGGATGTGTATGCTCAGGCTGACATGATTGTGAAGGTAAAGGAGCCTATTGAGCCGGAATATGACCTTGTAAGGAAAGACCAACTGCTCTTTACTTACTTCCACTTTGCATGTGACAAGCCTCTCACGGAGGCCATGATCAAGAGCGGGGCTGTGTGCCTGGCTTACGAAACCGTGCAGAAGGCTGACCGGTCATTGCCATTGCTGGTGCCTATGAGCGAGGTGGCAGGACGCATGGCAGCTCTCAACGGGGCCTACTATCTGCAAAAAACCAAGGGCGGAAAGGGCAAACTGGTGAGCGGTGTGCCCGGTGTGAAGCCTACAAAGGTGCTCGTGCTGGGCGGAGGTACCGTAGGAGAGGCTGCCGCACGTATGGCGGCAGGTATGGGAGCTGACGTTATCATCGCCGACATATCACTGCCCAGGCTCAGACAACTGGAGATGGAGCTGCCCGCAAACGTGCATGCGCTCTACTCTAGCGAGCATAACATCGTGAAAGAACTGCCTGACGTAGACATCGTGATAGGCTCTGTGCTGGTGCCGGGAGATAAAACTCCGCACCTGATTACGCGCGACATGCTGAAGATAATGGAGAAAGGCACGGTGCTGGTGGATGTTGCCATCGACCAGGGAGGCTGTTTCGAAACATCACATCCCACTTCTCACACTCATCCTGTATATGAAGTAGACGGAATAGTGCATTATTGCGTAGCCAATATACCGGGTGCGGTGCCTTATACATCTACTATGGCTCTCACAAACGCTACATTGAGGTATGCCGTAGCATTGGCTGACAAAGGCTGGGAAAAGGCTTGCAAGGAAGACGAAAGCCTGTATAAGGGACTGAACATCGTGAAAGGCGACGTTACTTATAAGGCTGTGGCTGACGTGTGGGGCCTGCCTTATAAGCCTGTAAAGCTCTGACTGAAACCTGAAACAACAGACGTGACATAACAAAAACGAATGGACAATGCTCATAAAGGAGCTTGCCCATTCGTTTTATTTTATTCTTTTGACCCAAGAAACCGGGCTCTCAGGAAGGCAAAAGGCTATATTTGCTTAAATGTCAAAGCATTGCCGTTGGTGTGCTTGCCTATAGATATAGTTGAGCCGGCACTCACATCACCACTCAGAATGAGCTCGCACAGACCGTCTTCAATATAGTTCTGTATGGCTCTCTTCAGCGGACGGGCACCGAACTGCACGTCATAGCCTTTGGAAGCGACGAACTCTTTGGCCTTGTCGGTGATGGTGAGATGATAGCCAAGCGTCTCTACGCGCTTGAAAAGTCCTCGCAGCTCAATATCTATAATGCGCTTGATAGCCTCAAGATCGAGTTGGTCGAAGGTGATAATCTCGTCCAGACGGTTCAGAAACTCGGGTGCAAACTGCTTGCTGAGGCTCTTTTGTATGATAGAGCGGGCGTATTCCTTGTCCTTCTCAGTCTGTGTGAGGGCGTTGAAATTGCCTGCGGTGAAGCCTACGCCACGTCCAAACTCCTTCAGCTGGCGCGTTCCGGCATTCGACGTCATAATGATGACGGTGTTGCGGAAATCAACCAGCCGGCCGTTTCCATCGGTAAGGCGACCTTCGTCAAGCACTTGCAACAAGAGATTGAACACATTACCGTGTGCCTTTTCTATCTCATCGAGCAGAACAATGGAGTAAGGATGCCTCCTAACTTGCTCTGTGAGCTGTCCGCCCTCCTCATATCCGACGTAGCCTGGAGGCGCTCCGATGAGGCGAGAAACGTTGAAGCTCTCGGTATACTCACTCATGTCTATACGTATCAAGGCATCGGTTGAGCCGAACATATACTCTGCCAGCTTCTTGGCAAGATAGGTTTTACCTACTCCGGTTGGCCCCAGGAACATGAAAGCACCTATAGGATGATTGGGATCTTTAAGGCCTACGCGATTGCGTTGTATAGCTTTCACCATCTTCTCAATAGCCGAATCCTGCGCAATAACCTCTTTTTTCAGCTCTGTAGCCATATTCTTGAGTCTCAAACCTTCGGCTTGCTTCATACGCTGCACGGGCACACCTGTCATCATAGAGACCACATCTGCCACGTCATCCTCTGAGATTTTCTCTCTCGAACCAGTCTCGCCTTTAGCCCAACTGTCCTGAAGTTGCTGCAAATTGCGCTCCAATTCGGTTTGCTTGTCACGGTAACTGGCAGCCAATTCAAAGTTCTGGTTCTGCACTGCCTTCTGCTTTTTGAGTTTGATTTCCTCAATCTCTTTCTGCATATTGACTATCTCTGGAGGCATTTCAGCATGTTGCAGATGAACTCGCGAGCCCACTTCGTCGAGTGCATCAATGGCTTTATCGGGGAAGAAGCGGTCGGTGAGGTATCTGTCGGTAAGGTTGACACAAGCCGCAAGTGCCTCGTCGGTGTAGCTCACATGATGATGTTCCTCGTATCTTTCCTTGATGTTATTGAGTATCTGCAACGTTTCGTCCTTGGTGGTAGGCTCAATGAGAACCTTCTGAAAACGTCTTTCAAGGGCTCCATCCTTCTCTATTGAGTTGCGATATTCATCGAGTGTGGTCGCGCCTATGCACTGAATGGTACCTCTAGCCAACGCGGGCTTGAGGATATTTGCGGCATCCATAGAGCCCGGAGCCGATCCTGCGCCGATGAGAGTATGTATCTCGTCGATGAAGATGATGATGTCTGGGTTCTGTTCTATCTCCTTAATGAGGGTGCGAATGCGTTCCTCAAACTGTCCGCGATACTTTGTTCCGGCCACCACAGATGTCATATCAAGTGAAATGACACGCTTGTTGAACAACGCAGGCGAGGTTTTATGCTTGACAATAAGCTGTGCCAAGCCTTCAACAATGGCGCTCTTGCCCACTCCTGGCTCGCCTATGAGGATGGGATTGTTCTTCTTTCGGCGTCCCAGAATTTCGGTAACGCGCATAATCTCACGTTCCCGACCCACAACAGGGTCTAGCTTACCCTCTGATGCAGCCTTTGTGAGGTCGATACCAAAGTTATCTAGTGCTGGTGTTTTGCCTGCCGGACGTTGCGTACGCGTTGCCGAAGGCGACGAACCAGACGTCTGCGACCCGCCACCTTGCGAATGTAGCATCGGATCATCATCCATTTCCTCTTCGTCTTCATCGGGTAATCCGAGCCCATCTTGCGATTTGCCGGCCTTTTTATGAAGATAATCCTTAGCCGTTTCGTAGTCTAAGTCGTTGCTTTCCAACACTTGCTTGGCTCCATTATCCACATGATCGTGCAGTATAGCCAATAAAAGATGCTGCAAATCAACTATCTGCGAGTGATCTAATCGTGCCTCCAACACGGCCAAACGAAGAATATTATTGGCCTGTTCGTTGAGAAGCATATCTGTAGATACCAGCATTTTGCCATTGTCTGCGTCTTTTATCTTTTCCTCTAGTTCTCTTTTGATTTCAGGCAAGTTAAGATGCAGCAGGTCAAATAAGTCTTTTACAATGCCTGCTTTTTCTCTCAATATACCCAATAAGATATGTTCGGGGCCGACAGACGTACTTGCCAGCCGCTCTGCCTCCTCCTTTCCGAATGAAAGAACCTCTGAAACTTTTGGAGAGAATTGATTCATCATATATATCCTCCTAATAATCTTTCTACTTAAAATACGTATTGTTATAATTCTATCGGTGGTTAAATTAACAAATGACGTGCCATTGTCACTTCAAGGAAAAGCTGTCACTGTTATCCTAACAAAATAGTCTGAGAATGTGACATGATGGCAGAATCATTACTATTATAATAAGGTTTGAGGTTTAAAGAGCCTCATCTTCTGGATGATGAAGGCTCTTTTTCACCTTCGGCATGTGCTTCTTATGCCGCAACCATGCCTGTTTTCGTTCCTCGTAGTCTTCGCGATGACGCTCAAGATAATTATCCGCCATTTACTTTGAGTTGAACTTACTGTATATAACCGACAGTTTTATAGCCTGATTAGGATTGGCTGAGCCTCCCACCAATCGGGTATTTGTCATCGACATATCATGGGTTACCGTCGTCAACGTACTGGTTCCATAAGCGTCAGTGGTATATGTGGTAGTCACCGGAACCACAACAGCCTTGTTCCAGTTGGCACTTATCTCGCCATTTCTGCGGGCCTTAATCATTGCATTGACCAGTCCGGAGATGTTATTGAATAGATATATGTTGTGATTAGACTCGCTTGAGAAGAACGACAAGAACGAAGTCTGATAGTCAGCTATCTTATCTTGCGCGAAGAAACTCTTTAAGCTATCCTCCGGAAGGATGAGTAATGTTGTCGGGGCAGGCAACTCATACTTACTGGCAGACAGGTTGTTCAAACGCGTAAGGGTGAGCTTTGCCGTGTTGATGGAGTCATTCTCATGTCCATTTACTATCTCGTCTATAGGCAGAGTAACCTCCGTAAACAAACCAGCGGGGGTCTTCAGATAAGTGCAAGTGTTGTCAGCAGCCAACTGCTTCAGCCGTCCGCCATCGTTAGAGAACGTAGTTGTTTGCAGCACTTCCTCAGTTCCGGTAAACGAAGTGGTACCAACCGAAGTGGTGCTATCATTCTTGTATCTGAAGAAAATATTAATCTGACTCGTACTGATATATGCCATTGAACCTATGCCATTGGTTATCTTGAAGTAGAAACCAGGCATAACATTGTGTATCAACTTCCAAGAATTGCGGAAATTCTCTGGGTTTTCGTAATACTTACGCAACAGATAGGTGCCATAATTGTTATATGTCACACCGTTTTTGTCAGTATATGGTTTATTCAAACGTATGCGAATGCGCGGCTGAAAAGTACTTAAGTTTCTGATAGAGTCTTTCTCTGTAAGGTCGGCGAGGGTATACGAGCGAGAAATCTTAACGCCATTCTCACGGAGATAGCCATTTTTCTCAGGGTCGAAATCCGACTGATAGTTAGCCGCATCCTCCTCTACGGGATGGTCTAATTCATCAACATTCAGCTTCATCTGTGCCAAAGAGTCGCCATAACAAGAAGAATAATAGAGCCTGATGTCACAAGAATCGGCTACTATCTCACCATCCTTACGACTTATGATATTGTCTTCTGCCGGGAGAGTAAATCCTTCCAGGGTATGAAACTGAACCATATAGTTGGCCGTGACGGTTGCTCCTGTTTCCGGATCCTTCACTTTTCCTAAATATCCGATAGTATTTCGTGCCACAACAGGGCCCGATTCGATTGTCCTGCTAGCGACATTGAACGTGTCGGCAAACACCGACAACTTATCCATATTGTCTATTAGAGAGGTTCCTATTGTATCGGTCGTGTCATCGCATGACATGAATGAAACAGCCATGACAGCCATACAAAGCAGCAACGACCTTGATGTGCGCATAAGGTTCATACAAAATCTTCTTTTCACTATAAATTGCTAATACTTTATCAACTCTCTAAATAAACTGCCAAATGGCCCGATTATTGCATCGAGCCATCTATTAGTTCATTATAGAATGCAGAATAGCCATCTTTCACCTTATCGCTTTCAGGATGGATAAGCAATGGCTTCTTCACGCTTTCCACATATTTCATCAGCTCAGGCTCCACGTCCCGACCCATCGCAACTACGCCATCAGAATAGTCTATGGCCAGTTTTCCAAGCTCAAGTGCATCAAACGTATCCTTATACTTAGATAACAGCTTGCTCTTAGCACTGCGAAATTCCAGGCAAGACTTGAAGTTTGCGCCCAGATTACATTCGGGCTGCTCATGGAAAAGCGATGTTATAATCTTAGAGTTGGCAAATTGCGGCTCGTCTTTATAGGCTGTTTTCACGTAAAAGGGAACCACTGCGCTCATCCATCCCTGGCAATGAATAATGTCAGGAGTCCATCTCAGCTTCTTGACAGTCTCCAAAACGCCACGCGCGAAGAATATAGCCCGCTCGCCATTGTCTGCAAAATCATTTCCGTTTTCATCCTTTGTCATCGCCGTACGCTTCTGGAAGTAGTCTTCATTATCTATGAAGTAAACCTGTATACGGCTTTGTGGAAGTGTAGCTACCTTAATAATAAGCGGGTGATCGGTATCATCAATGATCAAATTCATACCCGAAAGCCTTATCACTTCGTGCAGCTGCCCCCTACGCTCGTTAATATTCCCCCACTTGGGCATAAAGGTTCTGATTTCAAATCCGGCTTCCTGCATTTTATTGGGCATCTCATTACCCATTTGAGACATCTCGGAATCGGGCACGTATGGTGCAATTTCTTGATTAATAAATAATACTTTCTTTCCCATCTTATTATAATTAATGATGCAAAGTTACAAAAAAATATCGATATTTCTTTCCTCTTTTAACAAAAAAGTTGTTACTTTGCACGCGTTTTGGCGGCCTTTCCGCCAGAAAGGATTATTTATATGAAAGTTTTTGATAAGATTGTAGACCTTCAGAACGAACTTTTCGATCTCCGCAAAGAAGGCAAAACTGTTGGTTTAGTACCTACAATGGGTGCGCTTCATGAGGGGCACGGCTCTCTCATCAAACGTAGCGCGAAGGATAATGACGTTACCGTGGTGTCTGTTTTCCTCAATCCCACTCAATTCAATGACAAGGCAGACCTGGAACGTTATCCCCGAAACCTGAAAGCAGATTGCAAATTAGCTGAGGAATGCGGCGCTCAGATTGTCTTTGCGCCATCAGTTAACGAGATGTATCCCACACCCGACACCCGTCATTTTGATTTTCCGCCACAGACAACTGTTATGGAAGGCGCTAAGCGTCCGGGCCATTTCAACGGCGTTTGCCAAGTTGTCAGCCGACTGTTCTATATCGTTCGCCCCGACAGAGCATACTTCGGAGAGAAGGACTGGCAGCAGATAGCAGTAGTAAAGCGTTTGGTGAAGTACATCAACGTGCCTGTTCAGATTGTTGAATGTCCTATCGTACGCGAGAAGGACGGCTTGGCCATGAGCTCGCGCAACTCACTTCTGGCACCCGAAGAGCGCGCCATAGCTCCCAATATATACAAAGCTCTCAAAGAGAGTGTAGACTTCGCTAAGACGCACACGGTAAAAGAGACCCACGACAAGGTTGTTAACGACATCAATGCCATTGACGGTTTGGAAGTAGAATACTTCGAGATTGTCGACGGCAACACCCTATTGGATGTCAACGACTGGGCTGACAGCAACTACATAGTAGGCTGCATAACCGTCTACTGTGGCAAGACTCCTATCCGACTCATAGATCATATTAAGTATAAAGAGTAATATTCTTTCTGTGTTATGCAAATAGAAGTACTAAAAAGCAAGTTGCATTGCGTGAAGGTTACCGAGGCTAACCTTAATTATATGGGCAGTATCACCATTGACGAAGACTTGATGGACGCTGCCGAGCTTATTGCCGGCGAAAAGGTTCAGATAGTCAACAACAACAATGGAGAGCGTTTCGAAACCTATATTATAAAAGGCAAGCGGGGCTCGGGCTGCATTTGCCTGAACGGAGCAGCCGCCCGCAAGGCGCAGGTAGGTGACACCGTCATCATCATAGCCTATGCTTTAATGGATTTCGAGGAGGCAAAGCACTATCATCCGGTAGTGGTTTTCCCCAAAGAAGGCAACAAACTATAAGCCTTTTCTGATATATCTCGAAGCTAAGCATCAACAAATTGCTCTGAAGTATTAAGACTCTCTCTCGGCATAAGGAACACATCCCTTATACCGAGAGAGATTTTTTTGTCAGCAAAAGAGCCTGGGCAGTCAACAATAACTTCCCTAATTCCCGGCCATCTTCACTATTCTACGCTCCTGTTCTTATGTCTCTAAGGCATTTCTAAACAAATGTTTATTCATGACAATAAGTCAAACTATCTCTGCAAGGCACTTGCATTATCAAGAAAAATAGCTATCTTTGCACTATAAAGATTTGTATTATGAACGTCAACATTGCAGAAGAGATAACCCGACAAGATGATTTTGTCTTCACAAACGACATAAGCATGGCAACCGAAAGAAAGTTGCACAACTATGTTCTGCACATCTTTGTTCAATCAGGATCATTTTCTTTCAGAATCGGAGCCAATGGCTTCAGCGCCACAGCGCCCAGCGTTATCATCATTCCCAGTGGTGATATACCTTGGAACATCAGGCCTTCAGCCGATTTCAAGATTGTAGGCTTGTTCATATCCGACCATTACATGCAGCTGCACATGCCCAAGATAGACTATCACACCACCTGTATGCTGTCGTTTCTAGAAAATCCTGTGCTGCCCATAACAAGCGAGGAGCTTTCTTTCTGCCTATCTGTCGTCAAGACCATCAAATATCGTTACGAGCAAACAGGGCACACTTTCTATCATGAGGTACTGGCCGATTCTGTTCATCAGTTGGTATACGACATCATGAATCTGCACTCCCAAAAGCGCGAAAGAAAGCTGAGCAACGCACCACAAAGCATGCGTTTGTTCCGTAACTTCATACATTTGCTCGAAGAAAGAAACTTCATGACCAACCGTGAAGTGAGCTATTATGCCAACATATTATGCATAACGCCCAAGTATCTGTCTGAAGTGTGCCTCAAAGCAAGCGGTCATCCTGCCTCTTACTGGATAGATCGCTTCACGACAGAAGAGATTTCGCGCCAACTGGCAGACGAGTCGTTGTCTGTAGCCGATATCTGCGAGAACCTCAACTTCAAGTCGCTGTCTTACTTCAGCAGATATGTGAAGCAAAGATTGCAGCTCTCTCCCATACAGATACGCAAGCAGATGAACCCCAACGGGGGCATTCCGTCGGCATCCGAAGAATAACCTGAGCCCGGCTTAACGGCCGGACAGACAACCATTTTATATATTATGAAAAAGAATTCTTACTCTACCCTGCTTCTCGTTGTATGTCTTTTCGTTGCTGCCTATTTCCTTAAAGGCAACAACCAGTCGCGCCCACAAGAGCCCGTAGAAACATCACAAGGCACCGGCACCACCCCTTCTGAGGGGCAAGAGCAGGTCTCAACCTCTACAGAAGAGGGCGAAGCAGCCGACGCATCATCCACCGGCAACGAGTCGCCTGACTTAGATGGCATAGCCCGTTCGGGCAATACAGCCCACCAGCAGATGCTCTACCGACTGGCATACATCTGTGCTTTCAACACAACCAACAAGATACCAGACTGGGTGGGATGGTGTCTTACGGCACAACACACCTCCGGGCCGTACAAAAGAAACGGCATACCGTTTCACGAAGACGACGAAGTAGCCAACTCGCCAACCACTTACGACTATGTGCGTTCGGGCTACGACCGCGGCCACATGTGCCCTTCGGGCGACAATAAATGGAGTGAAACGGCCCAACAACAAAGTTTCCTGATGACAAACATCTGTCCGCAAGCACACAGTCTCAACGCCGGCGACTGGAACGAGCTTGAGCAGAAGTGCCGCAAATGGGCCAACATCTACGGAAAGCTATACATTGTGTGCGGCCCTATACTCTACAGAAGCGCGCACAGCCACATTGGCAACGGCGTTACGGTGCCCGAAGCCTTCTTCAAGGTGGTGCTCCGCACGTCGCCAGACACGGCAGCCATAGGCTTTATATACCGCAATGCCGATGGCAACAGGCCCATGGGCGACTACATCAACAGCGTGGATGAGGTGGAAAGAATAACAAACATCAACTTCTTTACATTCCTTCCCAAGGCTACCGAAGCCAAAGTAGAAAGGCGGTGCAGCCTCAACGACTGGCAACAGTAAGGTTGTGAAACGAAAAAATGTGCGTTTTCTTTTGCGCATTCAAAATTAATACCTACCTTTGAGCATATAAAACACTTAAACATACAACTACTATGAATAACATGAATCATTTTAACGAGCTACGCCAGTTACTGGCCAAGCAGCGTTACAAAAAGCGTGTGGCGGTGGTAAACGCGGCTAACGAGAACACCTTGCGCGCCGTACAGCTCATCATGGAGGCCGGCATAGCAGATGTAACCCTTGTGGGCAGTTGCAAAGAGGCCACAGCCTATAAGCCTTTGTCACCTTATCTAGACCACATTCGCATGATAGATGCTGCCGACGACGCATCGGCTGCCGACGCAGCCGTGGCCTGCGCACGCCGCGGCGAAGCCGACGCGCTCATGAAAGGTCATCTCAACACCGACGTGCTACTGCGCGCCTTGCTCAACAAAGAGCACGGTCTGTTGCCACAAAGCAGTGTGATGACGCACATCAGCGTGGCCGAGCTGCCCAACTACCCTAAGCTGCTCTTCTTCTCAGACGCCGCTGTCATACCCTTCCCCAACACCGAGCAGCGACTTGCCCAGGTGGGTTACGTGGTGCGCCTGTGCCATGCGGCAGGCATCAAAGAGCCGCGCGTGGCCCTCATTCACTGCACTGAGAAGAACGACGAGCGCCACTTTCCCTTCTTGAAAGACTATTCGCTCGTCAAGGAAAAGGCATCCGAAGGCTTTTTCGGACAATGTATCATCGACGGTCCGCTCGATTTAAAGACCTCATGCTCACTTACTGCCATGCAGCTCAAAGGCATTCACTCTCCCATACAAGGCGATGCCGATGCCGTTATCATGCCCGACATCGAGTCAGGCAACCTTTTTCACAAAACGCTCACACTCTTTGCACAGGCACGCATGGCCAGTTTGCTGCAAGGAACGGCCGTGCCCGTCGCGCTGTCATCGCGTGGCGACACGCCCGAGAGCAAGCTATATAGTGTTGAGCTGGCCCTGCTGCAGTCGTTTCATGACGAGAACAAAACCTCAATAGCATGAACATACTAGTCATCAACCCTGGCTCTACGTCTACCAAAGTAGCCGTTTATGCAAACGAGAAGCCCATCTTTGTAAGCGACATCACGCACACACGCGAGGAGCTTAGCGGCTTCGGCGACTTCATCGACCAATATACTTTCCGCAAGAATCTTGTTATCGAAGAGGTAAAACGCCACGGCGTGCCTCTTCATTTCGATGCCGTCATGGGCCGTGGAGGGCTGGCCAAGCCCGTAGAGGGCGGCGTCTATGCCATCAACGAGAAGATGCTGGCCGACACACGCAATGCCAAGCACAAGCATGCCTGCGACTTGGGCTGCCTCATAGCCTACGAGATAGCTCACGAATACGGCAACTGCCCCTGTTTTGTTGCCGATCCCGGCTCGGTAGATGAGCTTTCGCCCGAAGCTCATGTGTGCGGTTTGCCGCCTCTGCACCGCATTTGTATATGGCACGCACTCAACCAGAAAGCCATTGCCCGGCGCTTTGCGCGCGAGCACGGCACTACCTACGAGCAGCTCAACCTCATAATATGCCATTTGGGAGGGGGCATATCCATTGCCGCCCATCAGCACGGACGGGCCATCGATGCCAACAACGCGCTAGACGGCGAGGGGCCTTTCTCTCCCGAAAGATCGGGCAGCTTGCCCGTGGCCGACCTCATCAGGCTCTGCTACAGTGGCCAATACACCAAAGAAGAACTGCTACGCACCATTTCCGGAAGAAGCGGGCTGATAGCCCTTCTTGGCACCAACGACATGCGGGAAATAGAAAAGCGCATACAGCATGGCGACCATCACGCAAAAGAAATAGTAGACGCCATGGTATGGCACATAGCCAAAGCCATAGCAAGCGAGGGCGCTGTGCTGTGCGGCAACCCCGATGCCATATTGCTAACGGGTGGGTTGGCGCGCTCGGCCTACATCATATCAAGCCTCAAGAAGCGCATAGCCTTCATGGCACCCATATATGTTTATCCCGGCGAGAACGAGATGCTGGCTCTTGCCCTCAATGCTTTGAGCGTGCTGAAGGGCGACATGCAGGCCAAGACTTACGAATAATCATTAACTCAAAGGGGATGTGGCCGCACGCCGCATCCCCTTTTCTTGTTGCGCAAAGGGCCGTAGCCGGTGCTTTACGCTATAATATCATTTTGGTCACTTTATTTCTTCTGCTATGGTGTTGGGCACCTCTCTGTCTTTCAAAAGCTTGTCCAGACTCTTGAAGGTATAGGCAGCCCGGTCGCGAATAGACGAGTCGCTCAAGAAGCGCTGGCGCAGTTCCATGAGCTTCTGCATGGCATCCGGGTAGATATCAGCATCTATGCGGTCGGCCATCTTCTTTGCGTTGGCAGGCGTAAAGGAGAAATATTTCATGAGCATAGACTGAAATTGCTTGCGCTGTTGCTCCGTCATGGCAGCCAGTTGGGCATTCATGGCGTTCTTAGCCTTATAGATAATAAACACCAGCTCGTCGGGTTCGCCGCCGCGCTGTCCGTTGTCATACTGCTTTTTATAGTCGAAGTAGCAGTCACAAAAACCCTTGTCGGCCAGTTCTTTCAGCTCGTCGCGGGCCGGATCGAGCACTCTTCGGCAGAAGTCAGAAAACTTCTTGTAGTTGTTTTCCAGCCTGAGCATCTTTCTGAACTCAATGGTTTTGATGATGGTTCTGCCCTTGTCGAGCCACGACTCTATGAACATATAGATGCGTTGGGTGTATCTGTTCTTGCACGCAAAGACTATCTGCTTGCCCAAACGGTGATAGCCAAAGTCCAGCGACACCAGCCTTTCGGCCACTTCACGGTCTATCTTCAGAATGGCATATTTGTTATACGACCTGTCTATGGGAATATACACGTCGCAAAGGTTGGTGGCCTTGGTATATTTTCGGCCTTCCTGCGTCTTATAAGGTATCTCAACCGGAATAGACGCCAGCATCTTGAGCGAGTTTCTCAGCTGCGGATAGTGGTTAGGATCAACGCCCAGCTCCTTAAAAGGCAGCTTGATGGGCATTCGTCCGTCTTCATCCAGCTCGTCGGTCTGAAATATTTCCATCTGCCTTCCGCGCTGATTGTTGAGTATTCCGTGCAATATGCTCTGCAAACTCTCTACCACCGACACCAGAATACGTATCTGTATGAGCGAATAGTCATGGCGCATCATCGTCACGGCAATGGGCTGCAAGAGCCACGTCTCCTCCTCTATGGGGATGAGCTCGGTGGATATGTTGGCGCGCTTCAACTCCTTTTTCTTGCCTTTACCCTTGCGCTTTGTCGCAGCAGCCGCTGTGCCCGCCTTTTTTTGAGCAGCCTTGGCACCGGCTGTTGTTGTATTTTTTACTGCCATTTATTGTCGGAATTCATTTGTTTGGCGACAAAGTTAGCATAAAAAATCGAATGTTCAAAGTTTCCGTTCAACTTTCTTTCGGTGACAACGAGCCGACGGGCTTGCCCCTTCAATCTATATAAATAAATGAAACATAGACCTTTCCGCACTCATCACCTGATGCTATGGGCTTACCGTGGGCAACCTGTCACAGCATCGTGACCACTATAATATTTCTTTACATCATACGGGCAAGGTGCACATTTAGGCATTCTCAAAGCAAAGAATCAACCACTTCACATCCTTTAACGTAAAATATTGGCTTATAATGATTTAACTTTCTCTCCCCGAAAGCGGTCTCTATGTTCTACAAAAGTGGCCGTTTGAGCTTGCAAAAAGGCCGTTTTCAGCTTTCAATAATGCCTATTTCGCAACGCAAAAAGGGCATTCTTACTTTTCGCCGGAGATGCGAAGCCATCGCCAGAAGCGATAAAACATTACAAGAGCGCTATGCTTTCAGCCCATAACGAAGCGTCATCCCTACTTGAAGCGCACACGGTTTACGAAACTGACGCGTTACTTCAGATAAGGCAATCAAATGAGAATAGACTTTCCGAAAATATTCATAAACTGTCATCACGTGCGTTGTTTGAGTTTATTTTAAGCACAATCATGTATTGTTTGCAAAAAAATCATTATCTTTGCCGTTGATAAACAAGAAGCACTTATGCAAGTAGCCATCATCAAATATAATGCAGGCAACATACGCTCTGTAATCAATGCCCTCAAGAGATTGGGCATAGAGCCCGTCTTGACAGACGATGCCGAGACACTGCGCAAGGCCGATCGCGTGCTCTTTCCAGGACAGGGAGAGGCCAGCTCGGCCATGGCCTACCTGCGGCAGCACGGGCTAGACAGTGTCATTAAGTCACTCACGCAGCCCGTGTTGGGAATATGCATCGGCCAGCAGTTGCTCTGCCGCCACTCTGAAGAGGGTGACACCCAATGTTTGGGCATATTTGGCACCGACGTAATACGCTTTCAGCCTCACAGCCATGAGGAGAAGGTGCCCGCCATGGGATGGAACGAGATAACCAACTTGCGCTCACCGCTCTTCAAGGATGTGAGCGAGAGCTCATTTGTTTACTTCGTGCACAGCTATTACGTGCCGGTTTGCGAGCACACCATAGCCACCACACGCTACATTCTGCCCTATTCGGCCGCGCTGCACAAGGACAATTTCTTTGCCACACAGTTTCACCCGGAGAAGAGCGGCGACGTGGGAGAAACCATATTAAGAAACTTCTTGAATCTCAACATATAACATTCAGGCAATGATAGAACTCATACCAGCGATAGATTTGATTGACGGCAAGTGCGTAAGGCTGACAAAAGGCGACTATAACAGCTCTAAGGTGTATGCCGAAGACCCAGTGGCGCAGGCTCAGGAGTTTGAGAGGCTGGGCTTCAAGAGGCTGCATGTGGTGGACCTTGACGGTGCCCGCTCGGCTCATGTGGTGAACATCAAGACGCTCAGAGCCCTTGCCAAGGCCACAAACCTGCGGATAGACTTCGGCGGAGGCGTCAAGACAGCCGACGATGTGCGGCAGGTGATGGACGCAGGCGCGGCGATGGTCACCATAGGAAGCGTGGCCGTGACGCGTCCCGAGCTCTTCGAGCAGTGGCTGAAAGCCTATGGCGCCGACAGAATCATACTGGGTGCCGACGTGAGGGGCGACAAAATAGCCATCAAAGGTTGGCTCGAAGACTCTGAGCTGACGCTCACCGACTTCATCAAACGATATACTGACATGGGCGTAACCAACGTGCTGTGCACCGACATCAGCCGTGACGGCACCCTGCAAGGACCGGCCACAGAGCGCTACAAGCAGCTCATGCAGCGCTTTCCGCAACTGCATCTCATTGCTTCGGGGGGCGTGTCGGGCACCAACGACATCATCAGCCTGCAGCAGGCAGGCATACCTGCCGTGGTGTTTGGCAAGGCTTGGTATGAGGGACGCATAGACTTGGAGAAGCTGAAAGGAGGACTGCAATGACAGATACGCTGGCAAAACGCATCATACCGTGCTTGGACGTAAAGGACGGACAGACCGTCAAGGGTGTTAACTTCGTGAGCCTGCGCAAGGCAGGCGACCCGGTTGAGCTGGCACAAGCCTACAGTAAGGCGGGTGCCGACGAACTGGTTTTCCTGGACATAACGGCCAGTTACGAGGGCCGAAAGACCTTCACCGACATGGTGGAGCGTGTGGCCCGGCAGGTGAACATACCCTTCACCGTGGGCGGAGGCATAGGCGAGATAGCCGATGTAGAGCGTATGCTCATGGCAGGAGCCGACAAGATAAGCGTGAATTCGGCCGCCCTGGCTCATCCGGAGCTCATCAATGACATCGCAAGGCGCTTCGGCTCGCAGGTTTGCGTATGCGCCATCGATGCCCGAGAAGATGCCGACGGATGGCATTGCTATAGTAAAGGGGGGCGCGAGCGCACCGAGCGCAGACTCATAGACTGGGCGCGGGAGGTGGCCGACAGGGGCGCGGGAGAGATTCTCTTCACCTCTATGAACCACGATGGCGTGAAGCATGGCTTCGCCAATGAGGCACTGGCCCAACTGGCTGAGGCTGTTCCCATACCCGTGATAGCCAGTGGAGGCGCCGGAAACATGCAGCACTTTCGCGATGCTTTCATACTGGGCAAGGCCGACGCAGCCCTCGCGGCAAGCGTGTTCCACTTCGGTGAGATTGGCATACCGCAGCTCAAGGCTTATCTCAAGGGCGAGGGCATCAAAGTAAGAATATAAAAACAGAGACGAAACATGAAACTGGACTTCGATAAAATGAACGGGCTGGTCCCCGCCATCATACAAGACGCTGACACGAAGAACGTGCTCATGCTGGGATTTATGAACGAGGAGGCTTACGAAAAAACGCTCTCTACGGGGCTAGTAACCTTTTGGAGCCGCAGCAGGCAGTGCCTCTGGACCAAGGGAGAAACATCGGGCAACTACCTGCACTTGGTGGACATGAAAGCCGACTGCGATAACGACACCCTGCTGGTGAGGGTTCATCCCGTGGGCCCTGTGTGCCATAAGGGCACCGATACGTGCTGGGGCGAGGAGAACAAGCAACTGCCTGTAGACTTCTTAAGCACGCTGCAAGACTTCATAGACAGGCGTCACAAGGAGATGCCTGAGGGCAGTTACACAACAGCACTGTTCAGAAAGGGCACCAACCGCATAGCCCAGAAAGTGGGCGAAGAGGCGCTCGAAACAGTGATAGAGGCCACGGCAGGCACCAACGACAAGCTGATTTATGAGGCGTCAGACCTGCTCTATCACCTCATTGTGCTGCTCTCAGACAAGGGACTCAGCATCAACGACGTGGCAAACGAGCTTGCACGGAGGCATAACCCCGACTGGGACAAGCAAAGAAGAATGGAAAAAAGCAAACAATAAATATATCATCAGACATGCTCATCGACTATCAGAACGTAAATATATACCAAAACGAGAAGTGCATTCTCAGCAACGTGAACTTCAACGCCAGCGAGGGTGAGTTCATATATATAATAGGTAAGGTAGGCTCCGGCAAGAGTACGCTGCTCAAAACCTTCTATTGCGAACTCGACATCGACAAGGATGACCAGGAAAAAGCCGAGGTGCTGGGACAGAATGTGGCTACTATCCGACGGAAAAGCGTGCCGGCCTTGCGCAAGCAAATGGGCATCATCTTCCAGGATTTTCAGCTACTTCACGACCGCTCCGTTTACAAGAACCTGCGCTTCGTGCTGCGTGCTACGGGCTGGAGAGACCGTAAGAAAACCGACGAACGCATCATGGAGGTGCTCAGGGAAGTGGGCATGACAGACAAAAAAGACAAGATGCCCAGCGAGCTTTCAGGCGGTGAGCAACAGCGTATAGCCATAGCAAGAGCCATACTCAATCACCCGCGCATCATCATAGCCGATGAGCCAACAGGCAACCTCGACCCAGAGACGGCCGAAAAGATAGTTACGCTGCTCAAGGAAATAAGCCAGACGGGCACCGCCGTGGTGATGTCTACGCACAACATTCAGCTGCTAGACAAGTTTCCGGGCATCGTTTACAAATGCGAAGACGGCCATATCGTCGAGCTGAACGGCGCAGGCGCTGAGCCGAAAGAAGAAGAAACAATGGCATAGTGCACTGACACAGAACACATAAACAATATTTCGAAACCATAAAAATCAAGAATATGAAGGTAATGAAGTTTGGTGGCACATCGGTAGGTTCGCCCGAAAGGATGCGCGAGGTGGCCACATTGATAACCCAAAGCGGTGAGCCAACATTCGTAGTACTGTCTGCTATGAGCGGCACAACAAACACACTGATAGAGATTTCGGACTATCTGTACAAGAAAAACCCGGAAGGTGCCAATGAGGTAATCAATAATCTTGAGCAGAAATACATGGGACACATAGACGAACTCTATGCCCATGACGACGTGAAAAGCAAGACAAAAGACTTCATGCAAGGCGAGTTCGACTATCTGCGCTCGTTCACCAAGGACCTCTTCACAAGCTTTGAGGAAAAGAGCATAGTGGCGCAGGGCGAGATAATGAGCACTAACCTCATGGTAAACTACCTGCAGGAGCAGGGCATCAAGGCGGTGTTGCTCAACGCACTCGACTTTATGCGCACCGATAAAAATGGTGAGCCCGACCCGCAATACATCAAAGAGAAGCTCAACAACATACTCAGGCAGAACGAAGGACAGCAGATTTACATCACTCAGGGCTTCATCTGCCGCAACGCCTACGGCGAGATAGACAATCTGCAAAGGGGCGGCAGCGACTACACAGCATCGCTCATAGGTGCCGCTATAGACGCTGAGGAAATACAGATATGGACCGACATCGACGGAATGCATAACAATGACCCTCGCGTAGTAGACCATACGGAAGCTGTAAGGCAGCTTAACTTTGAGGAAGCATCAGAGTTAGCCTACTTCGGAGCAAAGATTCTGCACCCCACATGCGTGCAGCCTGCCAAGTATGCCGGCATACCCGTAAGGCTCAAAAACACCATGGACCCCGACGCCGAGGGCACTATCATCGACAATGTGCTGGTAAGAGGGAAGATAAAAGCCGTGGCTGCGAAGGACAATATCACCGCCATTAAAATCAAATCGAGCCGTATGCTGGGCGCTTCGGGCTTCTTGCGCAAGGTGTTTGAGATATTCGAGAGCTATCAGACGGCCATCGACATGATTGCAACTAGCGAAGTGGGCGTGTCAATGACTATCGACAACAATAACCATCTCACCGACATCGTAGACGAACTGAAGAAGTATGGCACGGTAACAGTAGACTCCGACATGTGCATTATATGCGTTGTGGGCGACCTGGACTGGAGCAACTTGGGCTTCGAAACCATCACCACAGACGCTCTGAAGGACATTCCCGTGCGCATGATAAGCTATGGCGGCAGCAACTACAACATATCTTTCCTCATCAAAGAGGCTGATAAGAAGCGGGCTTTGCAATGCCTTAGCGACAAGTTATTCAATAACAAATAAGGAGAAACAATGAAAGGAACATTTCCTTTAGATAAGTTCCGGCACGTTGAAACACCGTTCTATTATTATGACACGGCCCTGCTCAGGCAGACACTCAGTGCCATCAACCAAGCCATAAGCACCCATCCGGAGTTCTGCGTGCATTATGCCATCAAGGCTAATGCCAACCCCAAGGTGCTCAACATCATCTGCCAAGCAGGCTTGGGCGCCGATTGCGTGAGCGGAGGTGAGATAGAACGATGCCTGAAAGCAGGCTTCCGACCCGACAAAATAGTATATGCCGGCGTAGGAAAAAGCGATTGGGAAATCAATTTAGGACTGGATAAGGACATATTTTGCTTCAATGTAGAGAGCATAGCAGAGCTTGAGGTCATCAATGAGCTTGCTGCTCAGAGGGGCAAAAAGGCCAGAGTGTGCCTCAGAATCAACCCCGACGTGGGCGCGCATACCAATGCCAAGATAACAACGGGGCTTGCAGAGAACAAGTTCGGCATTGCCTTGCAGGACATGACGGCCGCTATTGAGGAGGCACAAGGCATGAGCAACATACAGTTTCTGGGGCTTCACTTCCACATAGGGTCGCAAATACTCAACATGGACGACTTTGCCGCGCTCTGTAACCGCATCAATGACATTCAAGACACGGCCGAAAGGCTTCATATCAAGATAGAGAACATCAACGTTGGCGGCGGTTTGGGCATCGACTATCAGCATCCCAACAGAGTGCCTATACCCGACTTCAAGAGCTACTTCGACACTTATGCGCATCATTTGCGCCTCAGACGCGGCCAAAAGCTGCACTTTGAGCTTGGCAGATCGGTTGTAGGACAGATAGGAACGCTCATTACCAAGACCTTATATGTGAAGCAAGGCACTGCCAAACAGTTTGCCATAGTAGACGCCGGCATGACGGATTTGATACGTCCGGCACTATATCACGCTTACCACAAGATAGAAAACATCAGCAGCAACGAGCCTCAAGAGACCTATGATGTGGTAGGTCCGATATGCGAATCAAGCGATGTGTTTGCCAAAGCCATTGACCTGAACCGCGTGCATCGCGGCGACATCATCGCCATACGCTCGGCCGGAGCCTATGGAGAGATTATGGCTAGCCAGTATAATTGCAGGAAACTGCCTGTAGGATATATTACGGAGGATTTTTAGAAAGATGTTTCAGATAGACGACATCACGCTCATAGCAGGCGCGGCAGTGCTGCTGCTCACAGTATTGTCATTGGTGTTGAGCCCTTACATATACAAGGTGGCTTTGCAAGAAGACGATGAAGAGCATGAAGATGAGCAGCAGCCCGAACCTGAAATGCCGGGCATAAGCATCATCATTACGCCTCATGACAACGCCTTTGAGCTGGAACACTACCTCCCACTCTACCTTGAGCAGGAGTACGCGGGCGACTTTCAGGTCATCGTAGTGACCTCAAAGGGAGAGAGCGACACCGAGGACGTGCTGAAAAAATATGCATCCAACAAACACCTCTATGCCACTTTCATTCCCGTTTCATCGCGTTACATGAGCCGAAAGAAGCTCGCCATAACCGTAGGAGTGAAGGCTGCCAAGTATGATTGGCTACTGATAGCCGACGCCGAGAGCTATCCCGCTACCACGCATTGGCTGCAAAGCATGGCCGAAAGCTGCAATACGGGAGCCAATGTGGTGATGGGATACACGTGTTATGATGAAGACACGTCTGATTACAGGCGTTTCATCAGACTATACTATAACCGTTATCTCATCAGAGAGGCCCTGCACGACAAGACATACCGGTATGACGGAAGCGCCATGATGCTCAAGAAGCAAGACTTCATCAGCCGCGAGGGCTTCCGCAACAACCTGAAATACCTGCGTGGTGAGTATGATTTCCTGGCCAACGAGTATGCTTTCGAAAACCAGGCAAGCCTTAACCTCACACAGAAAGGCATTACGATAGAGCAGGAACCCACTGACAAGACATGGCGAAGCAAGCAACTTTTCTATCAGGAAAACCGCAGGCACCTCAGCCATAGCCTTAGGCACAGACTGCCCTTTAACCTGCATCAGTGGGCATTGCACATTGCCTTGCTCGCCCAAATAGGCACAGGCCTGTTGGCAGGTCTCACTTCCAGATGGATATTATTGGGCATTGCGGGTGCCGCATTCCTCATTGGGTGGATTGTGAGAAGCGTTTTGGCAAGCAAAGCCATAGCGCGTCTGAACGACAGCATATCGTTCGTAAAGCTCGTTCCCTATGAGATAAGCCTGATATGGCATGCCCTGGGCATCGGCATCATGTACAAGCTGGCAGACAAAAACGATTTCATCAGCCACAAGTTATGATAAAAGTCCTACATTATATTAATAAGATAAAGCAGGATGACCTCCGCACCGACGTTGTTCTGACCCTTGTCTCTGCGCTGAGGCAAGGGGCAGACGTAACCGTGGTTACGGAAGATGACGATCTGGATAAGGTGCTTGAGGAACAGAAGCCCGACATTGTGCACATACACAACTGTTGGAGCATGAAGGCATATCGTGCCGCGCTGAAGGCCGAAAAGGCCGGCGTGGCCACCATTCTGTCGCCTCATTGGGACATGGAACCCTATGCCTGGCATCACGAGCACTGCATAACCAAGGGCATAAAGTCCATGCTCTACCAATACAAGATGCTGCACAGAGTGGAGGCTATGGAGGTAACCAGTGAGGCCGAAAAGGACCATTTGCTGCAGCTGGGATGGAACAAGAGAGTGGGAATCATACCCTCCGGCGTGCTCGACAGCACCGTGACGGCCGAACAAGAAGGCCAAACGGCAGTGGCTTTATATAAGAAGGTCATCGACACACGCTACTCCTTGCTCATGCCTAAGGCCGAGCGAGAGGCATTTTATGTGCTGGTCAGGGCCGGAGCCATGCGGCTGAACGCCTTCGACAAGATAGATGATAAGGAGTTGCTGACGCTGCGTGAGCTCACGCCTCCCCAGTGGCGCAGGCTCCTTTTGCTGGCAGACGACGAGGATGTACGCCCCCTTGTAGACTCAGCCATAGCACGCCTGCAGCTCAAAGCACCGCAAATCAACACGCAAGAGATAGACCGCTTCACCCCCTATCACCCCAAGGCGAAGGGTGTGTTGCGCTCAGACGTGTATATAGGCAAGGCAAAGAGCCCCCTGACAAGGCTCAAACACATCACCGACAACGAGCCCGTCATCAAGTCGTTGGTGCTCATGACGCTCAACGCACACTACCTGATGAAGCACAAGAAGCTCAGCATGAGGCACGTGACCGAACTGTACCAGCACATCAAATACGACGAATATGACGAAGACCGCTATCATGAGGTGATGCGAGGCATGGGCTTAGACCGCTTCTCACGCAGCATGTTGCAAGTGCTTGTCGACGTGATGAGGCTGAGCGAGGGCTTTCTTCCCGACAAACCTAAGAAAGGTTTGACGGCCAAAAAGATACGGAAACTATTGTAACCTTGTATAAACCTTATTACTAACTATTTAATTCACATGCCTATGACAACCAACATCATTCAGAACACGAGGGACATTCACTATCTGCAACTGCTCTCTCACACCTTTCCAACCATTGCCGATGCAGCAACAGAGATTATCAATCTAGAGGCCATACTGCACCTTCCCAAGGGCACCGAGCACTTTCTTGCCGACATACACGGTGAGTATGAGGCCTTTCAACACGTGCTCAAAAACGCATCCGGCAACATCAAGCGCAAAGTGAACGAGCTCTTCGGCAACACCCTGCGTGAAGCTGAGAAGCGCGAACTGTGCACGCTGATATACTATCCCGAGCAAAAACTGGAGCTGGTAAAGGAATGTGAGACCGACTTAGACGACTGGTACCACATTGCCATACACCATCTTGTGCTTGTGTGTCGCGATGTTTCCAGCAAATACACACGCTCAAAGGTGCGCAAGAACCTGCCGCCCGACTTTTCTTACATCATTCAAGAGCTGCTGCATGAGAGCACCGACGACAAGGATAAGAGTGCCTATGTGAGCTCTATCATCGATACCATCATCTCTACAGGTCGCGCAGACGACTTCATCATAGCCATTTGCAATGTCATACAACGGCTTGCCATAGACCAGCTGCACGTGTTGGGCGACGTTTACGACCGCGGACCGGGCGCGCACATCGTCATGGACACCCTGGCAAGCTATCATAGCTGGGACATAGAATGGGGCAATCACGACATATTATGGATGGGAGCAGCCAGCGGAAACGACGCCTGTATATGCAATGTGATACGTATAGCACTGAGATACTCCAACATGGAGACGCTGGAAGACGGCTATGGCATCAACCTGGTGAGGCTTGCCACCTTCGCAATGGACACTTATGCCGACGACCCTTGCACCGAGTTCTTGCCTAAGGTACAGGAAGAGAACGAGCTAACTGATAAGAACAAGAACCTCATAGCGAAGATGCACAAGGCCATAAGCGTGATACAATTCAAGATAGAGGCCCAAATCTTCAACAAACATCCCGAATGGGGCATGACGGCACGCAACCTCTTAGAGGCCATAGACTATAAGAATGGCACGTGCACCGTGATGGGTAAGACCTATAAGATGCGCTCCTGCAACTTCCCAACCATCAATCCGGAAAAGCCCAACGAGCTTACGCCGGAGGAGAAACAGCTTATGGAGCAGCTGCACCACTCCTTCCACATCAGCGAAAAGCTGCATAAGCACATGCGGGTGATGCTGCAGCACGGCAGTATGTATGCCATTATCAACAACAACCTGCTCTTTCACGCCGCCATACCCCTCACCGACAAAGGCGAACTGAAGGAAGTGGAAATCTATCCCGGCAAGCGCTATGCCGGAAAAGACTTGCTCAAGAACATCGAACTGCTCATCAGAACGGCCTTTCAGCACGACACTGAGCCCAAACTGAGGCAATACGCGCAAGACTATTTCCTCTATCTGTGGTGCGGACCAGACTCGCCTTTGTTCAACAAAGCACGCATGACTACTTTTGAGAGATACTTCATAGCCGACAAGACCACGCACAACGAGCCCAAGGGAGCATACTATAAGTTTCGCGACGATGCCGATACGGTAGACATGATACTCGACTCCTTCAACGTGCATGGACCCAACAGACACATCATCAACGGCCATGTGCCCGTGCATGTAGTGAAGGGCGAGAACCCTATCAAGGCCGGAGGAAAGCTCATGGTGATAGATGGCGGCTTTGCAAGGGCCTATCACAAGGAGACGGGCATAGCCGGCTACACCCTGGTATATCACTCGCGTGGCTTCCAACTGGTGCAGCATGAGCCCTTCACCAGCACGGAAGATGCCATCAAGAAAGGCACCGACATCATCTCTACTACACAAATTGTGGAGTTAAACCAATATCGCCTGCGCGTGGCCGACACTGATAAGGGCAAGGAAATACAGGCTCAGATAGACGACTTGCAGCAGCTTTTGTATGCTTACAGGCACGGATTTATCAAGGAAAGTGAGCGAAAGACGATGAACAAGTTATAAAGTTTTAACCCTTATTTAGCGGCTTCAATGCCCCGGCAAGGTGGCGATGAGAAGCTAACAAGACCCTTTTACGAGCTAGAGACTAGTATTTAAACAAGCGGACTGCCTATCAATAAATTCTTACAATAGGCGGTTCGCTTTCTTATTTTCATGTTCGTCAAAAGTAAAAGTGCCTGATTTGCTTTGCAAAACCATGCTTTTTGAAACGCGAAAGGCACTATTTGAGGTGACAAAAGCGCCTTTTTTGTGGCTCAAAAACATTCATTTCGCAAACCATTGTCATACAGACTGTTAGAGAAAGTCATATCGTTGGGAGCGGAAGATGAGCGGAAGGAGAGGCCTATATGAATAATCCTGACAATTTATATCCTCATCATCGCTCTCCGTTCTACCTCCGAGAGCGCGTCAGCTACAACGTGCCCAACCCGCCATACAGGCTACAGAGCAGGGGCAGAGCCACGAAATGGGAAGAAGAAAAAACGGCAACGGCATCGGCTTCTGTAAGTAAATAAGACAAGCATTCAGCTTTAATGAATGAGAGAATAGCGATTTTAGCCATATATTTTGTATCTTTGCATAACGAAAAGATGAAACCAACGATGGATAAACCTACTTCAACCATAAAGACGAAAGAAGAAAGAAAGACAGCCTTTGCGGTAAGGTTCACCGCTGTGGCTATGGTTTTGGAGATTGCGGCAGGCATATATGCCCACTCCATGGCCCTGATAGCCGACGGCATACACATGGCCTCGCACGTGCTGTTCATAGGCATCAGCTGGTATGCCTACGTGCTGGTGCGCCACCTGCAAGCAAAGCATAACACCCAATATAATGCCGACCGGGTGCTCAGCCTCTCAGCCTTTGCCAGCGGCATATTGCTCCTGGTGCTCTCTGTGGTGATAGCCGTGCACGCCATAGAGCGCTTTTTTGAGGCAGAGGTAGAGATAAAATACGAAGAAGCCATGGTGGTGGCCGGCGTAGGACTGGTGGTTAACGCCATCTGTGCCACCGTTTTGCACGCCAAGCATGGCGAGGGCGACTACAACAGCCACTCGGCCTACCTGCACGTTTTGTCGGATGTCATCACGTCATTGGGTGCCATTTTCGGCCTGGTGTGCGCCATGTTGTGGCACATCAACTGGATGGATGCCCTCGTAGCCCTGGTGAGTTCGGGCGTCATCATGCGCTGGGCAGTGAAGCTGGTGATGGACACGGGACGCCGGTTGGCAGCCAACGACTGAACTGCCAGCCCCTAGAGGTGGCACAAAAAAGACAAAGGGTGACTGCCAACAGCCACCCTTCATGGTGATAAGAAGTCCTTACAGACTATTCGTCAAGGCACTTATCCAGTTCTTTTTCTATCTCCTCACGGTTCAGATTCTGCCCTATGAACACCAGTTTCTGCATTCTGTCGCCGTACTTCTCGTCCCAGTCGCGCTGCACTTCGGGGTGAGTGAGCAAGAAGTCTTCTAGTTCTTTCTTCGGCATCTCGGCAAACCACTGACCCGCATTGCGTATCTGTACCTGCTTTCCGGCCTGCTCAAAGACGTAGCACGTCTGCGTCTCGTCTCTGAAGTAGCACAGTCCTTTGCAGCGAATAATGCTCTTAGGCCATTTGGTAGCCACATATTCATCAAACCGGCCCAGGTTGAACGGAGGGCGACGGTTATATACAAAGGTGTCGATACCATACTCATAAGCCTCTCCGGTTTCCTCGTTCTCCATCTCTTCGCCCTCTATCGCGTTTATCCAAGCGGCAGAACGGGCCACCTCATCAAAGTTAAAGCGGCGCGTTTTTACGAGTTCGTCAAGGTCTACATCGCAATAGTCGCATGTGGTGATGGGTGCCTTGGGCTGTATGGCGTGCAGTATGGACTTGATTTTGCCCAAGTCTTCGGGGCTCACCTCAGACGCCTTGTTGAGCAAGATCTGATTACAGAACTCTATTTGCTGTATAACGAGACTTGCCAAATCATCGTCCGGCAGGTTCTTCTGCGTGAGCTCGTTGCCATTGGCAAACTCATCGCGCAACCGCAAAGCGTCTACCACACTCACAATACTGTCAAGACGGGGCACGCCATCCTTGAGTTGGGCGGGCGGAAGCATCTGTGGCATAGAGCAAATGGTTTGTGCTATAGGTGCCGGTTCGCATATACCACTGGCCTCAATGACGATATAGTCGAAACGTTTCTGGCTGATAATGTCTTGCAACTGCTTCACCAGGTCCATCTTCAACGTGCAGCAGATGCAGCCATTCTGCAGTGCCACGAGGCTGTCGTCGCCCTTTCCTACTACGCCTCCGGCCTCTATGAGGTTGGCATCTATGTTCACTTCGCCTATATCATTGACAATTACGGCAAACTTAATGCCTTTTTCGTTGGCCAAGATGCGGTTGAGCAACGTTGTCTTTCCACTGCCCAGATAACCTGTGAGCAGCAATACTGGAACTTCTTTCATTATGTATTTCTCCTTATATTATATGTTTTCAATATCTTCCGGGGTTGTTTCCATGATGGCAGCAGCAAGACTGTCGCCTGCCTGAACGATGGCACAGAGTGGGTATTTGATGCGTGCGGCGTCGTAAGAGCGCTGGTCTTCGTAAGAATTCATATTGATGCCCCATGCTCCCATGTGCCATCTGATGGCCAGCATCTCAGAGTCGGTGAGCTCAAGACCGCTGCACAAGAGCATGATGACCGACTTTTCGCCGTGCCCCATGGGGAAGTTGCGGTAAGTAATCTGATAGCCTTCGGTGTCTTCCCACATACCTAAGGCGTTCTTTTTCTTCTTGATGGCGCGCTTATATATGTCGGTCTTGCACACGTCATGCAGCAAACTGGCTATGATAACGTTCTCACGCTTCACGCCTGCAACACTACTAGGGTCGAGTTTCTGCATGCCTTCCCACACCATGAGGGCCGCCTTGCACACGTTGAGCGAGTGTCTGAGCAGTCCGCCCTCTACATTAAGATGGTGTCCGGCCGATGCTGGGGCCTTGAAAAAGCCGTCGCGCTCAAGGTCGTCTATTACGTATGAGACGCCATCGCGGTTGATTGACTTGAGTAATTCGATAAATTCTGCCTTGTCTTTTTCTAAATCTATGTGAATCATAATAACTACAATGAATATTCAGATAATGGTGTCAGGGTGCTTCGGTAATGAATACGTAGACAAAAGAGCTATACAGTTGTATGAAAAGAACGTAGAGGGGGATGGCCCAAGCCATGACAGAGCCAGCTCCGGTGAGGCACTGGCGTATGGCCGCAAGCATGGAGGCATGGCCGCTGATGACGCTGTAGGATATGGAACAAGTTATACCTATGAGCGTTAGCAGGGGCACAATGGCCTGTGAAAAACTGCTTGGAAAGAGGCTGCCGGTAACACTCAGCAAGATGGCATGGGGCAAAAGGGTTAGCAAGGCAATGGCCAACAGGAACATGCAAAGCTCTAATAAGACAAAGCGAATGGCCATGCGCTGGCGATAAGTGAGCGTTGGGCGATGGCGCTTGAAGGGCAACAAAGCCATAATACCGCTCTTATTGAGCGCTCCCCAGAGCAGTGCCAAGAGCAAAATCCACGCCAGCAGGGGCGTGAGCATATTGTCTACGAAGTGGCCCAAGAACCACCTGATGCCTCCGCTGCTGAGCAACGACCGCATGCTAATGCCGGGTGCAACGGCGCTTATTATCCATGACAGCAAGATGAGCGCCACTTGTGAGGCGCCTAAAGCAACTGCTGTAAGGGTGAGCCAACGTTCTTTCATAAGTCCAATGTCTACTCCTCGTCAGGATGAAGGTTGTCTATGTCGATGATACGGAGTTCTAAAGCCTTCACCACAAGGCGGGTGGCATTGACGTTAATGCCGTTGTTGCCGTCGGGAAAGAGCTTCTGCACCAACTCGTTCTGCCGCTTCTCAAGGCTCTTAACGCCGAAAGGCATGCCGCGCAAGTTGGTAATCTGCTCCTTGGTATAGCCCAAAGCCAAGTGGCGCAAGAAGCGTTCGTCATACTCATCTATCTCATAATCCACCATGGCTTCCTGGTGCATGAGTTGCTTGTTGACGCTCTCTTTGAAGCGAGACACTATCTTTTCGAGAATAGGTTGGTTGAAAACGAGCTTCTTACCGCTCATCACGCTGGCCACATCGCCACGTGTGAGCAGCTCACCACTCTTGAGTATGATGCCGTCGGCGCCCGCATCGAGCGCGTCTACCCATAGTTTCTCATTAAGAATCTCACCTGTAAAGATGAGCACCTTGACGTTGGGGTGCGCCTCCTTGGTGTGTCTGCATATCTCAACACCCACAGTTGTGCTGCCTCCCAGGCCCAAGTCGAGCAGCACCAAGTCGGGTATCTGCTGCTTAATGAGCCTCCAATAAGCCACTTCACTCTCTGCTGTGCCTATGATTTGGGCTTCCGGGATATCTGTTTTGAATATTCCCTCGGTGCCTTTTAGTTCAAGAGGCACATCTTCTACGATGATTACGTTAAACTTATTCATTTCTTTATCTGGCTTTTGTCAATTTTATTACAATATGTGTGCCACGCTCTGAGGCCACAGCTTTGATGCCGCAGCCGTGGTGATTGGTGGCGTTACCATTGTCGCGCGCTATTTGTCGACACAGCAGGTAAGGCAGATTGGCCACCTTGGGGGTGAATATGTCAAGACACTGTTGGGCATTCAGCGCAAGATGAGTCATGGTTACGTCAAACGAAACATAGCTGTCGTCGTCGCTGGTTACGCTGACAGACAGCTGATCGCCGCCATTCTGCTTGCGCAGAATGTCGAACAGATAGGCTATAAGGTCCTTATCGCCCCACAACCAGTAGCTGTTCTCGTTGCCATGCAGGCCGAGCGAGCTGACCGAAAACCTGTGACACTCCGGCCTTACACGCTCAGTGAGCCGCAAAGCCTGCTGCCCCAGGATGGTATATAGCTCTTTATAATAGGCAGCAAGCTCACTGATAGACTGCAGGTTGGCATCCTTGCCGTCTACAAGTTGGCGTATGCGCGAGGGATAATACATCGTTTCATGCTTCAACGTGCTCAGACAATTATCCAAAACGCTGTTGCAGATATGGTATTTCTCTATATCATAGACGATGCGCTTGCGCTCGTCGTCGGCCAACTCTATGTCGGTTATCCTCGCCTGGCGCTGCTTCACCGACAGCTGCAAGGCCTCGGTTATCTGCCTGACTATCTCTTTCAGCTCGGCAGGAAACCTTTGGCTGGCCACAGCTTTCACTCTTCTGAGCTTGTAACTGTCGTCGCCGTCGCTCAGCAGAATATCATTGATGACCTTGATACGCTCAACACAAAAGCGGTAATACAGCTCATGGCGATAGTAAATGAAATAATAAGACGGCAGAATAAGCAGCAGAAGCAAGATGAGAATGATGACGGCTATCATCTTGTTTTGCTCAGAATGCTGCATCACACGGCAATATTCGCCCAGCTTACTGTCGGCCGAGGCTTCCTTGAACAATTGCGTGTACACCTTATTGTTATATTGATAAACGGCCCACTCGTGCAAAGCCAGAGCGGCAACAGCACTCTCGTTGCGCAAGTCGAGAATGATATAATAGTTGGTTTTCAGGCCTTTATGAAACCAAGTCAGTTCAGCCGGAGTGCCCGAACCACTGCCCACGCTGCTCATGAATGTCTTTATAGAGGGTTCAACGGCCTTTGCATGAAGGTTGAGATAGTAAATGGCACTGTCTGCAAACTGCAATGTGCGCTTGTAATGACCATTGATATTGCAAAAAAAAGCAGAGTCGGCAAAGGCTTGAGCCTTGCGTAATGTGGGCGAATTGCCCTTTGCCTGGATTGGCGAAGCGGGCATGAGAAGAGCCAACGCTATGATGATCTTGACCAAACCTTTAGGCAATCGGAAGAAGAAACGGCTGCCCTTGCCGGGCTGACTCTCGGCCGAAAGCGTGCAAACTTGAAATATCTTGCTTATCTTATGATACTTATCGATGATGCCACGGCAATTCATCAAGCCGAAACCATGCCCATTATATATCTTCTTCTCAAAGATATCAGCCAGCTCTTCCTTTGTCATTCCCTTGCCATTGTCAGCTACTGACACCTCAACATAATTGTCTGCCGATGTGGCAGAAATGGTTACTGTGCCGCCTTTGTCGGTGAATTTCCGGGCATTGTCGGCTATAGTGTTGATCATAAATAAGGTGAGTATCTTGTCTGCCTTGACATATTCGGTTGTAGGAAGCACCTTCAGGCTGATGCCTTTTAGCCTAAAGCCCATCTCACTGCGCTTTACTATGTCGAAAAGTTGCTGCAAACGGAAGCTCTCAATGTGCAGAGAGAGCTGTCCCTGCCGCATTTGTATCCACTCTGTAAGCACTCCGTTGTATTCGTTTATCTGGTCTGTAAGCTCCGCAATATAGTTGTAACGCTCTTGTCTGAGCGCTTCATTGTCTTGAGAAGTGGCCAGTCGCTTTATCTCATGCAACATTCTGTCGATGAGCGGCGTGATGGAGAACATGAGAGAAATCTTAGCCCGCTGCTCCAGATTGCGCTTTTTGTTGCTCACCTCCAGTATTTCGTCGGCCGCCTTCTCTTCATTTATCTCTTCGAAACGGTCGTTCAGGCTTTGCATATAGGCCTCGTTGTCGTGCTGCCACTTACGCAACGGCGCTAGCAAAGAGTCTATAGGATAACGCTGTTTGGCCCTTTTGCGCTGCCTGTTGAACAAGAACAGCAGCAGAATGGTGATGATGATGGCCAGCAAAACGGCCGCTATCCAGAAGTTGAGTTGCGCAAGCGAGTAGCTGAGTTGGTCGGCCCTGGACTCAAAATATCGGTCTTGGCGCGTCTGTTCTTGCAGGTCCAGATAAAGATTACGGTTGTAGTCGCTGCTCGGTTTGTCGTCTATCGCCGAGTAGGTAACGCTAAGTTGTTCGCAAATAGAGGCCACAAGGTCGGGTGCCTGCTCTATTGCTTTGTTCCTGTTCAGGGCATCCTGAAGGCAGATAATGGCCGACCTGTAGTCTTTAATGAGCCAGAAGCATTGCGCCAGCGTACGGTATGCGCCCGCCGTCTGGTACACATCGCCGTAATCACTAAACAGTTCGAGCGAGCGTTGGGCAAGGTTTCCCGCCAGCAAACTGTCCGGCATCTGGTCTGTATTGATGTATTTCATGGCCGGCAAGTTATTGGCAATGAGCCATTCGGTGTACTTCTCCGACTGCAAGTGCTCGCTCATGGCCTGCAGGGAGTTGGCTTCCCAAAAGGTATAATGATATCGCAAGGCGGTCATATAGCAGCGCAAGAGATACTCAAACTCCTGTTGCATGATGTCTTTTTGCGATCCTTGCGTGATGATACCGCCCGAACCGATGTTATAATAGTAGGCCAACAGCTGCGCAGTGTCTCTTCTTACTTCGCCATCGGGGTCTATTTGCTTAAGTGCCTGAATGCTTTGTCCTTCCAAGCCCACATAATAGAAATAGGTGGAAGTAACTATATAAAACTCTGAATGGGCATAGACGAACCGCTTTTCCTGATGCGGCGACAGCATATCACGCTCTTCGCCAATGCGGGCAATGCGTCTTTGCGCCTGTTCATAATAATCATAAAACTCTTTATTAGCAGACTTTCGCTGGCACAATCGCATGTGCTGCACGTCGGCAACAAGCAGTTCTATCTGATTGTTTGTAATGGTATAAACCGAATCAAGGAGCTGTGCGGCATGCTGAAAATTCATTCGCATGATATCAACAAAGGCCAGGTTGTTGAGTGCCTCAGCCTTTCCGGCATCATAACTGCCGCTCAGTTGGAGCGCGCGGCGCGCGTAAACAGCCGTAGAATCCAGGTTTCGGTAATGATAGGCATACGACTCTTCGTTCAGCACGTCAGTTTGTTCAGAGCCCGAATGCGACTGACAGGCTGAAAAAAGCAAAAGGCTCCATAGGCACAAGAGCCCTACGAAGCCTTCTGCATGAATGCCTTTAGGCGCGTGCAGCCTTGATGTAGCCAAGAGCCTCTACGCACTTATCTGTAATGGCCTGCCAGTTCTTTGCGGCAATTACATCCTTGGGGAAGAGCTTAGAGCCCATGCCCACGCACAGAACGCCAGCCTTGATCCACTCAGTGAGGTTGTCCTTGTCGGGCGAAACGGCACCAGTAACCATGATGTTAGACCAACGCAGCGGGCCCAGAATGTTCTTAACGAACGACGGACCGCCCACATTGCCTGCCGGGAACACCTTTGTGACGTCGCAGCCCAGAGACTGTGCGTTGCTCACCTCAGTAACAGAGCCGCAGCCGGGGCTGTAAGGCACGAGGCGACGATTGCATACCGTGGCGATCTCAGGAACCAAGTTAGGACCTACGATGAAGTTAGCGCCAAGCTGAATGTACAATGCTGCCGTGGGCGCATCAATCACCGTGCCGGCTCCGAGTATCAGTTCGGGGCACTCTTTGTCAGCCCATTTCACCAGCTCGCCAAACAGTTCGTGAGCGAAATCGCCGCGGTTTGTGAACTCAAACACACGCACTCCGCCTTCGTAGCAAGCCTTTATGACGTTCTTGCACACGTCGATGTCTTTGTTGAAGAATACAGGCACCATGCCCGTTTCCTTCATTGCCTCAATCACTTGAATTTTATTAAACTTAGCCATTCCTATTATATAATGTTATTAGCTTATGTTTATCAGTTAAAGAAAATCGCTTTTATTAGCGCTGAACACGACCGTTGGCGTTGCCACCTGCCAGGCTTTCAACCTCTTGAGCGCTCACCAGGTTGAAGTCGCCGGGTATAGTGTGCTTCAAAGCCGATGCTGCAACGGCAAACTCAAGAGCCTCTCCCTGTGTCTTCTTGGTGAGAAGGCCGTGGATAAGGCCGCCTGCGAACGAGTCGCCACCACCTACACGGTCGATGATAGGCATGATGTCGTAATGCTTGCTCTGATAGAATTCCTTGCCATCGTATATAAGAGCCTTCCAGCCATTGTGCGAAGCAGAGAGCGACTCACGCAGTGTAGACACCACATACTTAAATCCGAACTCCTTCATCATGCCCTTGAAGATGCCGTAATAGCCCTCAGCGTCGGTCTTACCACCCTCTACATCAGCATCAGGTTTGAAGCCAAGGCACAGCTGAGCGTCCTCTTCGTTGCCTATACAAACATCAACATACTTCATCAAGGGGCGCATCACAGAAATGGCTTTCTCTGATGTCCAGAGCTTCTTACGGAAGTTCAGGTCTACAGAAACAGTCACGCCATGGCGCTTGGCAGCCTCACAAGCCAGCTTGGTGAGCTCTGCAGCCTTGTCGCTAATGGCCGGAGTGATGCCTGACCAGTGGAACCACTGAGCACCTTCCATTATCTTATCGAAATCGAAGTCTGAAGGATCAGCCTCTGCTATAGCGCTGTGGGCACGGTCATAGATAACCTTTGAGGGGCGCATAGAGGCACCCGTCTCAGCGTAATAGAGTCCTACTCTCTCGCCACCGCGTGCAATGTAGTCGGTGTGCACGCCATAACGACGCAGCGCGTTGAGGGCTATTTGCCCAATTTCGTGCTTAGGCAGCTTTGTTACGAAGTAAGCTTCATGCCCGTAATTAGCCACGCTGACAGCCACATTTGCCTCACCGCCGCCGGGAATGATGCGGAATGATTCACTCTGAACAAAGCGCTCGTTGCCCTCAGGGGACAAACGGAGCATAATTTCGCCTAATGTTACAATTTTAGCCATTTTGTTTTGCTTTAAAAATATTAGTTAGTTTGTTACTATATTGTTGCTCTTCACATTCTGTTATGGACCACAAAGTTAGCCATAAAATCCCGAAAGGAGAAATAAAATGCCGATTTTTTTATTGTGCGCAACAAAATAAACAGCTGTGCTTTCACACAATTCAACTTTTATTGTTAATTTTGCACACACATAAGAGCAAATCAAACGCAATGGCAATATGACAGAAAGAATCAGGATAAAAGACATAGCTGCCCTCTCGGGAGTATCGGTGGGCACCGTAGACCGGGTGTTGCACAACCGGCCCAACGTCTCGAAGCCCGCACGCGAAAAGGTGGAAAAGGCTCTCAAAGAGATGAATTATCAGCCCAACATGTATGCCAGCGCGCTGGCTTACAACCGTTCATACATCTTCTTCTGCATCTTGCCCCGCCATGCCAGCGAGGCTTATTGGGAAGAAATAGAGCAAGGTGCCAGGCGCGCTGTGGAGCAACGGCGTGACTTTCACATCGCCGTAAAGTTCATGTACTATGAAAGATTCAACGTCAAGTCGTTCAGAGAAACCTTCAAGAAGTGCCTGGCTGAGAACCCAGACGGCGTTGTCGTTGTGCCGGCTGAGCTGGATGTGACGCGCGAATTTACCGACAAGCTGCACGAAAGCGGCACGCCTTTCATCCTGCTAGACTCTTATATGCCCGACCTCAACCCGCTGTCATTCTTTGGCCAAGACTCTTTTCAGAGCGGATTCTTCGCTGCCAAGATGCTCATGCTGGTGGCTCACGACGAGAAGGAAATCATGTTTATGAAGCAAACCAAGAACGGACGCGTGGGATCTAAGCAGCAAGCCAACCGCGAAGTGGGCTTCAGGCACTACATGAAAGATCACTTCCCGGATGTGAAGATATCAGAGATAGATCTTCCGCTGGAGGATGAGAGGGCGTCATACGTTGCTGCCCTGGAGCAGTTTTTCACCAAGCATCCCAATATACGCCACTGCATCACGCTCTGTTCAAAGGCACATATCGTGGGCGACTTCTTATTGAAGAGCAACCGGCGCGACATACAAATCATGGGATATGACGTGGTAGACAAGAACAGAGAGTGCCTCAAGCAAGGCTCCATTTTCTTTCTCATAGCTCAACATGCCTATCAACAGGGCTTTCTTTGCATCGACACGCTCTTCAGAGCCATCGTGCTAAAGAAGGAAGTGCAGCCCGTTAACTACATGCCCATAGAGCTTCTGTCAAGAGAAAACATCGACTTTTATCACCGATTCCAAATATAATGAATATCAGCGAGTTGCATATCGCATTGCAAAACCATGCTTTTCGCGACGCGAAATAGGCCTTTTTGCAACGCGAAACAGGCCTTTTTGCAACGCCAAAAGGCCCATATTGCAAAACGAAATCAATATACCGCAATAAAGAAAAACAAATTATCAAAAAACAAAACATCATGAAGCAATCATCATTCATCAAAATCAATCCGGCCGACTCCGTAGTAGTTTGCCTCCGACCTTTTAAAGAAGGTGAGACAATAGAAGCCGACGGCAAGACCATAAAGGTGCTGCAAGACGTTCCGGCGGGCCACAAAGTGCTCTTGAAAGACGTGGCCGAGGGCGAGAACATCATCAAGTATGGCTACCCCATTGGCCATGCCAAGAAAGCCATGAAGGCCGGCACATGGATTAACGAAAACAACCTGAAAACCAACCTTGCAGGCACTTTGGAGTACAGCTATAAGCCTGTAGACGAGAAGCTCGACATTCCTAAGGAGGAAAGAACCTTTATGGGCTATCAAAGAGCCAATGGCGAGGTGGGCATAAGAAACGAGATATGGATAGTGCCCACTGTGGGCTGCGTGAACGGAATAGCCGAAAAGCTGGTGGAGAAGCTCACCAAGGAAACTCAGCTCAAGGGTATCGACGGCATACATGCATGGCATCACAACTACGGATGCTCACAACTGAGCGGCGACCATGAGAACACGCGCAAGGTGCTGCGCGACATTTGCCTGCATCCCAACGCAGGCGGAGTGCTCGTGTTGAGCCTCGGATGCGAGAACAACCAGCCCGATGCCTTCATGGAGATGCTTGGCAACTATGACAAGAACCGCATCAAGCTGCTCGTAACACAGAAAGTGGAGGGCGACGAAGTAGAAGAGGGCATGAAGCTGTTGCGACAACTATACAGCCAGGCCACACAAGACAAGCGCACGCCGGTGCCTTTGAGCCACCTGCGCGTGGGACTGAAGTGCGGCGGAAGCGACGGCTTTAGCGGCATAACGGCCAATCCGCTCGTCGGAGCATTCAGCGATTATCTCGTAGCACAGGGCGGAACGAGCATCCTGACCGAGGTTCCCGAGATGTTCGGAGCCGAAACCATACTGATGAACAGATGCAAAAACGAGGCGCTCTTCCATCAGACGGTAGACCTGATAAACAATTTCAAGGAATACTTCTTGTCGCATGGCGAGCCCGTTGGCGAGAACCCATCGCCCGGAAACAAGGCCGGAGGCATATCAACCCTTGAAGACAAGGCCCTGGGATGCACGCAGAAGTGCGGCAGAGCACCCGTAAGCGGCGTGCTGGGATATGGCGACCGCCTGAAAGAACACGGTCTCAACCTGCTCTCAGCGCCCGGTAACGACTTGGTGGCTGCCACAGCCTTGGCTGCAGCAGGATGCCAGATAGTGCTCTTCACCACTGGTCGCGGCACGCCATTCGGCACGTTTGTGCCCACAATGAAGATTTCGAGCAACTCCGGTCTGTTTGAGCGCAAGCCCAATTGGATAGACTTCAACGCCGGACAACTGATAGAAGGAAAGGACATGAGCGAGGTGCTGAAGCTCTTCACCGACAAGATTGTTGCGGTGGCAAGCGGAGAGCATACACGCAACGAGGCTAATGGCTACAGCGAGATAGCCATCTTCAAGAACGGCGTAACCCTATAAGGGGGCGCCCGAAGGCCCGGAAGGCCCCACTCCGGGCTGATAATAACATGAATGGATAATGATGACAAACAAGAAAGGTATCATAGCACTCAGCCCATTGCTGCTGTTTGTAGTGCTCTATTTGGTGACCAGCATCATAGCGGGCGACTTCTATAAGGTGCCCATCACGGTGGCCTTCATGCTGTCGAGCATATATGCCATAGCCATATCCGGCCATCAGCCGCTGGCCAAACGCATTCAGACTTACAGCGCGGGGGCCAGTACAGACAACATGATGCTCATGCTTTGGATATTTGTTATGGCAGGCGCATTTGCCAACACGGCCAAAGAGATGGGCAGCATAGACGCCACCGTGGTGCTAACCCTCAACGCCCTGCCGGCCAACATGCTGCTGGCGGGCCTCTTCTTGGCCTCTTGTTTCATATCCATCAGCATAGGCACCAGCGTGGGAACCATCGTGGCTCTCACGCCAATAGCGGCCGGCATAGCCCATTCTACGGGTGCCAGCGTGCCCTTCATAGTGGGCATAGTGGCCGGAGGCTCCTTCTTCGGCGACAATCTGTCGTTTATCAGCGACACAACAGTAGCTGCCACACGCACCATGGAATGCAAGATGAGCGACAAATTCAAGGTAAACTCGTTCATAGCCATACCCGCCGCCATGGTGGTTCTCACACTTTACTTGTTTATGGGGGCCGGCATCAACGTGCCCTCACACCTGCCTGACGTTAACTTCATAAAGGTGTTGCCCTACTTGGTTGTGCTCGTCACGGCAGCATTCGGCATGAACGTGCTGGTGGTGCTCACCATAGGCATCGCCCTCACGGGCATCATAGGCATATCCGAGGGCACTTACGACTTGTTCGGATGGCTTCATGGCATGGGACAAGGCATAACAGGCATGGGCGAACTGATTATCATCACGATGATGGCAGGCGGCCTGCTGGAGATAATACGCATGAACGGGGGTATAGACTATATCATAGAACGGCTCACGGCACACATCAGCGGCAAGCGAGGAGCAGAGCTTACGATAGCCTTTCTGGTGAGTTTTGTAAACGTGTGCACGGCCAACAACACCGTAGCCATACTCACTGTGGGCGGCATAGCCAAGCAGGTGAGCCGCCAGTTTGGAATAGACAATCGTAAGGCGGCAAGCATCCTTGACACCTTTTCGTGCTGTGTGCAGGGCATCATACCCTATGGCGCGCAGTTGCTCATGGCTGCCGGACTGGCCAAGATAAACCCGGTGAACATTCTGCCATACGTTTACTATCCGTTAGTGCTCGCCGTGTCGGCCATCTGCGCCATCTTATTCAGATTTCCCAAAAGATACAGCTAAACGATGAATGTCATAAACAGAAACTTCTTCAGACTGTTGCGCTCAGGAGCGTTTAATGAGAAAGGAAGCATCGAACCGATGTCGGCCTTTAAATGGAACAGGCTCTATCAGATGGTGGAGGCGCAAAGCGTGACGCCCGTCTTCACGCAAGGGGTGAACCGGCACGTCGATGACAAGGGGCTGAACCTGCCTAAAGAGCTTATAGGCAAGGTGCAGTCTATCATCAACAACAAGACGGTGGCACGGCATAACATCGTGAACATGAAGGTGCATCTGGCCAATGGCTTCCTTAACAGACGGCTTGGCAAGGTGTTTCATGACGAAAGACACAGCATAGACACAAGCACGGAGACAATGAACTTGCTGCGCATCATCATCTTTAACGTAGATGCCATGCTCAATCAAGGCATGAGTCTGGACGGCATTATCCAGCTGGGAGAGTATCTGCGAACTAAAGGTGACAAGGTGGACTTTGTGAAGCTAGACGCATGGCTCACGCGCCTGCACATGCAAGACATGGCCCAACTGGAAGGCAGCATACTCATAGCAGTGTTCGGATTCGAGCAAGACGAGATTCCTTTTGTGCAAAGGGTGGAGAAAGATGCCTATAAACTGACCCTGCGCTCCATATCTTACCTTGCCAAAGACACGGCCAAGGAATGGCATTTCAGGCAGAACAACGCCGGATTTCTGCAAAACAACTCGGCCGTTTTGAGGCGTAACCTGCGCAGAAGTATCCGTTACATAGGCTACGCACCACTGGAAACTATCAGCAACTTCTTCTCCAACTTCGCCCGTTCGCTGCAAGAAATAGAGGAATAAGCGGGTCCGCGAAGGCCCGGACAGGGCAGACGATGCAGGCGCCGGGGCTTAAACATCTTTAAAAAAGACCTTTACTCTTGTTGCTAATAGATATTTTTATTAACTTTGCAAGTTATGAAAACGAGACGTATCTTACTGGCCGTCGCAGCCTTATTGGCCTTTACGACGGCGCATGCACAATATTATATTCAGTGTGAAGACACTTGCCGGCACATTCACGGCATAGATATGAGCCACTACCAAGGCAGTGTGTGGTGGGAAACTGTGGGCAACAACGGACGTATGGACTATGTTTACCTCAAAGCTTCAGAAGGAAGCAGCAACGTAGACCAACGATATCTCGAAAATATTGCTATGGCTCGCAGATACCATCTGTACGTTGGCTCATATCATTTCTACCGGCCCAGACAGCCGCAAAGAGAGCAACTGCGTAACTTCAGGGCACAGTGCAGGCCGCAAGACCAGGACCTTGTGCCCATGATAGACGTGGAAACAACCGGCGGATTGTCGTCAAGGGCACTGTGCGACTCGCTGCATCTGTTTCTGCAACTCGTTGAGAGAGAATATCACTGCAAGCCTCTCATCTACACAGGACAGAACTTCTACAATGCGCACATGGCCGGGCAGTTTGACAAGTATAAGTTTATGATTGCCAAGTACAGCAGTATAGAACCCGCGCTGATAGACGGTAAGGACATCTTTGCGTGGCAATATACCGGCAAAGGCTACCTCAACGGAGTGAACGGCTACGTAGACAAGAGCCGGCTCATGGGCAGACATACCATCGGCGAGATAAGATACAGAAGACGATAACATCAAATCAACATTTTAACTATCCATATTTATTATGATCATCAAATGTCCTGAATGCGGCCATCAGGTTAGTGACAAGGCGCCTGTATGCCCTAGTTGTGGCGTAGAAATAGCAGGCCATATCGTTCGTTGCGAGAATTGCGGCGAGATATATCTACGTGAAGAGGGTGCCTGCCCCAACTGCCATCACACCAACAACAATGCTGCAGCAACGAAGGATGCCGAATATGACATGACTGAAAAGGCTCAGCCCACCGGCAGCGTGGTGGAAACAGATGACATAGACGAAGAGCCTGTGACGGCTGATGGGGACAACAGCGCAGACGAGGAAGACGTGCCCGTGGTCACTCCGCTATACGAAGACGCGCCGCAAATGGCGGCACCAAGGCCTCAAAGCAAGCAGCAAAAGCCCAAGCAAGGCACAAAGAGCTCTGGCAAAGGAAGCGATGGGAATAAGAAAAGCAAGGGAAGCGTCATGTTTGTGTCGTTTGTTATCGCAATATTAATCTGCGCGCTGTTCTCTTATTTCTATATGGACTCGCGCAAAGACGAAGAGGCTAAGGAGTATAGCACGGCCATGACGACCAACGACCCCACGGTTATGCAGCAATATCTCAACACCTATAGCAATGCGCCACAAGACCATCTGAACAATGTTAAGGACAGGCTGAACAAGCTGAAAAACCTGGATGAGGACTGGCAAAATGCCAGAGTAAGCAACACCAAGGAGGGTTATGTAAACTATATTGAGACACATCCCAACTCAAAGCACAAGCAAGAAGCGCTTAATCTGATTGACGATATAGACTGGCAATATGCTCAAAGGGCTAATACAGAGGACTCTTACAGCGTGTATATATCACAACATGGAGCCGGTAAATATGCCAAAGAGGCAGCCGAAAGGGTGAAACAGATGATGCAGAAGGAGAAAGATGCCGCTACACCATCATCTACTGAAACAGCCAACGCAACTAGCTTGATAAGGAAATTCTTTCAGGCGGTAAACTCAAAGAATCGCTCCGGCGCGGCCAACGTGCTCTCAGAGAATGCCACAGTGGCAGGAAAGAGCAACGTAGCCGACTTCATTAACGACCAGTTTCAGGCTGACGTAAAGAACATGAACTGGCATTTGGGTGACGTAACAAGCATCGTTAAGAAGCCCACTGAGGGATCTACACCTGCTTTCCACGTAAATATGACAGCCACAAAAGCTATCGAACGCCAAGACGCACACGTGGAAGTGAAGTACAATATATCTGCTGACATCGCCAATGGCAAGATAACTCAGATACAGCTCAACAAGCAATAAGCTCTGAATTACGCCTCTTCGGTGAGATGACAACGGGGAGTTGGTCGTGAAGGAAAGGCACGACAAGACATTCAGAATATAACAAAACACACATAGAAGGCCTCTTCCTGAGACACAAAATCAGGTAAGAGGCTTTTTTTATATCTACACCCAGACAATGCCAAACCCACCTGCCCAAACACGCATATAGAACATACTGATATGTAAAATAGAACACATTATTCGGTTAAGAATATTTAAAAATTCATCTAAGAAAGTACACCCAATCGAAAATAATTCTATCTTTGCGTTGTGAAATAAGAATTTTTGAGATAAACAAACTTACATTATAAGCTATCAGAACCAGATTATGCTTACATGAAAGACTGAAAAATACGCATAAAAAATGAATTTTTAAATGGTTATATTTAAGAAAACTACATGTAATTTGAATTTTATGACCGGTAAAACTCTTCAATAGGACATTGTAAACCCACCGGTCTGGTGAGGCTTTTTCTATGAAGCCTCACTTTTTGCATACCCATTTCATGACGAAGCAGGCTAGGGCTTGCATGGCCTAATGCCCCTTGTCAGAGGGTCTTCTTATAATAAAAAACTCCTAATCTGTGCCATCCTTTCTTGCTCAGACCGTAGAGCCAATAAGCTCCGTAGGGCACATAAGCCAACGATATATATCCTTTAGAAGGCTTAATGTAAGAACGTACCACTCCACCAACAACATTTCGCAACTGGAAATACTTAAAATCGCCTTCCGAAACGCATTGCGGCACCTTCAGCTCGTCTGCTTTACACAACAGCAAAGGGACAGTCGGACCTTCTTGTAAGGGCATGTAATCCATGGTTTGCAGGGCTTTGCTCTCATTACCATACCTGTCCATGCCCGTAACAGCAACGTATATGGGTTGTCCTTTATCCGGTAGGATCAGTTCATTACGGGTATACCGCACCGCAACAAGGTTTCGCACGTCGGCAATATCAACAGGGCTGGAGCACGAAACATATATATTATAATAAGGTGTAGTACCTTTCCAGCTCATCATTATTCGATTTCCGTTCACTTCATGAGGCTTTTCTGTCCAAGCGGGAGAGTGCGGAGGCTCTGTGCTCTGCCACGTTAGGGCTGGCGTAAGGGCCGGATAAGCATCGACAAAGTCATTTGCATAAAGGCGCAAGCCCTTGACATTATGGGTGAAAAAAGAGCTTCTGAAATAGGCATGCCCCATATTCAACTGCCTAAGCACATACAACTGACGCGTAATATCCCCCAACTGCCATGAGCCTAAAGACGGATCAAGAAAATAAGCTCCTAGTCCCGGGACGACCGTTCGGCCGAAGCTGTTCTCTTGCCAGTCGGCTGCGAAGGGATAAAATTGGTTTCCTTGGAAATACATCATGGGATAAACCTGGTCCATAATGCCCTCCTCCAGCCATTGCTGAGCGGGCTGATTGCCTTTTGTATAGGCGTTCCAACCATACGAACTGTATCGGCTCAGGTCAGAATACTTGCCTATGGGAGCGCAAGAAACCTTTATCCAAGGCTTCACTGCCTTCACTTCACGGTACACAGTACGCACTATACGAGTGATATTTGCCCTTGCCTGCTCATGACTAACCCGCAATCGCCATTGCTCAGGATAGCGTATATAATCCAAATGAATGCCGTCCACATCATAATCTCGCGCTATTTGCTTGCAGAAAGTGCCTATATAGGAGGCCGAAATAGGCCTTTCTGGATCGAGAAAAGCATCATTTCCTATTCTCTTAACAGGCAGGCCATTGGCCCTAAGTGTTCTGGCGCCAATGCCATTCCACTTGCCTGCCGGGATAACAACCACCCAGGCATGAAGTTCCATGCCTCGCTTATGGCACTCAGATATGGCAAATGCCAAGGGATTATAGCCAGGCGAGCGACCGGGAATGCCACTAAAAGCACCGTCCCAAGGTTCCATAGAGGAAGGAAAAGCCGTGGTTGCCCTAATGCGGACCTGCATGAGCACCGTGTTGATGTTAGACTCTTGCAAGTTGTCTAGTATCTCTTCGAGCTCTTTCTTCTGTTTTTCTATGCCCTGAGAAGTGCGCGCATAACTATGCGGCCAATCCAGTCCGCCTATCGTAGTGAGCCATACCGCCCTCACTTCACGCTTAGGTGGCAAGCCGAAGGGCATCTGAGCATTGACCCAAACGACGGTAATAAAGAGAAAGAAAAAAGAAAGCAAACGCTTCATATAAGCCATTACAGTTAAAAAATTGCTGCAAAGTTAGGAAAAGTTTTTTGTTTATCAAATATTATTTCTACCTTTGTAATTAAAATCAAAACTACTAATAATGATTTCATTTACATTAGCCCTTCTGGCCTTAATAGTGGGTTACTTCCTCTATGGTAAGTTTATTGAACGGGTGTTCCAGCCAGACAACCGCCCCACTCCGGCTGTTGCGATGGCTGACGGTGTAGACTTTCTCGTCCTTCCTAGTTGGAAAGTGTTCATGATTCAGTTCTTGAACATCGCCGGAACGGGCCCTATCTTCGGAGCAATCATGGGTGCTTGGTACGGCCCAAGTGCCTATTTGTGGATTGTTTTGGGCTGTATCTTCGCCGGAGCCGTACACGATTACTTTTCCGGAATGCTCAGCGTGCGGCACAACGGGGCCAACCTGCCAGAGCTAGTAGGACTCTATTTGGGCAAGCCGGCAAGCAAATTGATGCTTGTTTTCTCGGTTATACTGCTCATGATGGTGGGTGTTGTGTTCGTATTCAGCCCTGCGCTCATCCTGAAAGACTTTTGTTTCTCCACCCTTACATGGGTTTTGATCATCTTTATATATTATGTTCTGGCCACATTATTGCCCATTGACAAGATAATAGGCCGCTTTTACCCCATCTTTGCCTTTGTCTTGCTGTTCATGGCCATTGCCCTCATGGTGTGTTTGTTTGTTAAAATGCCTGACATACCTGAGATTTGGAGCGACATGGACGCCGCAAACCTCAACAAGCCCCAGAGTATTTTGGGCACAGAAAGCTACTTCCAGCGCAATCCTCTCTTCCCTTGCTTGTTCTTAACCATCGCTTGTGGTGCCATAAGTGGTTTTCATGGAACGCAAAGCCCATTGATGGCGCGTTGCCTGAAGAATGAGAAGATGGGCAGGCCAGTATTCTATGGAGCCATGATAACCGAAGGTTTGGTAGCTCTTATATGGGCAACCGTCTCCATGTATTTCTTCTATTACGGTGGTTGGCGTGAGGTTGTAGACGCCAATACCGTGAATACCTTCCTTTCACAAGTAAACGTTCCAGGCGGCAAAAGCCTCATTCAGTACTTTACCGCGCCCCAAGTTGTAGAGCACGTGTGCACCGGATGGCTCGGCACATTCGGCGGATTGCTGGCCATATTCGGCGTTGTGGCCGCCCCGATAACCAGTGGCGACACTGCATTTAGAAGCGCTCGACTCATCATAGCCGAGTCTTTCCACATCAGCCAACACGCCATTGGTAAGCGACTTGCCATAGCCATACCCATGTTCTTGGCCGCTATAGGCCTTCTGTATTGGCAGATAGGCGATCCAGATGGCTTCAATACGATATGGAACTGGTTTGGTTGGAGCAACCAAACGCTGGCAGTTTTCACGCTGTGGACCATCACCATCTACTTGGTTCAAGCGCACAAAGGCTTCTGGATAACGCTAGTTCCGGCTTTCTTCATGACCACCGTATGCTCCACATTCTTGTTCGTCAGCGGGCAGGCATTCGGCAATTACATCCCACAAACAGTGGGCTACGCCATCGGAATAGGCTGTTTAATCATTTCGGTGGTATGGTTTGCTATCTGGTATAAGAAATTTTCAGACAACAAGATACAAAATTCCAATAACTCATCATTATGAAAAGAATTATCTTAACGCTTATTGCATGCATCTGTATAGCAGCTGGTGCACAAGCTCAATTCCGTGAGGGAAAAGGCTATATAGGCGCTTCTGTTACAGGATTAGACCTACATTACAGTTCCAACGATAAACTCAGCCTGGGCGTAGAGGCCAAAGCAGGCTACTTGTTCCGCGACAATCTGATGCTGTTGGGCGAGGCTTCGCTTCAACATAGCGGCAGAGACGAGGTCGCAGACAAGTATACAGTAGGCGTAGGTGGGCGCTATTACATTCAGCAGAACGGTATTTACCTTGGCGTTAACTGCAAAATGCTTCATGCCGACCATAATTATAACGACCTGATGCCGGGTGCTGAGGTGGGATATGCCTTCTATATCAACCGCTCAGTGACCATCGAACCGGCCGTTTACTATGATCACTCGTTCAAGAACAGCGATTATAGCACAGTAGGACTAAAAGTTGGCATAGGCATATATCTCTTCGATGATTAGTCATTATCCCTCAACACTGCTCGAACGGGCGGTAGACGAGTTTTCAAAATTGCCCGGCGTGGGGCGCAAGACCTCGTTAAGGCTTGTGCTCCACCTGCTCAAGCAATCGGCAGATGATGTAGATGCATTTGCCGACGCAATGAAAAATCTGCGCCATAACATCAAGTATTGCAAGATATGTCATAATATCAGCGATGACGATGTGTGCCCCATCTGCTCTGACCACACCCGCGACAGCTCGCAAGTGTGCGTGGTTGAGAACGTGCAAGACGTGATGGCCATCGAAAATACGCAACAATATCATGGCCTGTACCATGTACTGGGGGGCATCATATCCCCTATGGACGGCATCGGACCGAACGACTTGGAGATTGAATCGCTTGTAGAAAGGGTGAAAGCCGGTAATGTTAAGGAAGTTATTCTGGCTCTTGCAAGCACCATGGAGGGCGACACAACCAACTTCTATATATCTCGCCGGCTGCAAGACACAGGAGTAAAGCTCTCTGTTATTGCCCGTGGCATATCCGTAGGCGATGAGTTAGAGTATACCGATGAGGTAACTTTAGGGCGCAGCATCATCAACCGAACGCCTTTTAATAACTGAAAATGGAAAAATTAACGAAATATTTGGTAACAGAATTTTGGTGCTTTGTTGCCTTGACATTGCTCATTGTTGGCATCTTCGAGATGGGAATGATAGACGCCGGAGGCCATGTAGGCAGACCGGAAGAAGTGTTTGTGGTTTCCATACTGATGGAGCTCGTCACCATCGGCCTTATTCCCTTGGCACTATATCTATTCCGCATCAAGGCTGTTCAGCGCATCTTAAAACCTGCCAACGGACTATTATCCACCAAAGCCAGACTGTTTGGCAGCCTCAGAATCATCATGCTGGGCGTTCCCATGGTGGTTAACACCGTGTGCTATTATCTATATGGCTTCAACGTAAGGTTTGGCTACCTAGCCATCATCCTCTTCCTGGCTTCCTGCTTCATCTATCCTTCAAGAGGAAAATGCGAGAAAGAGTTCGGCATAGCAACCGAAGAACAGGAAGATAAGGAGAACCACGCGTCATGAAACTGTCGGTTGTCATCGTTAGTTTTAACGTCAGATACTATCTTGAGCAATGCCTGCACAGCCTCACAAAGGCCTTGAAAGGCATTGACGCTGACGTATATGTAGTAGACAATCACTCACACGATGACACATTGGCCATGCTTCAGGCTCGCTATCCCAACGTTCATATCATTGCCAACAAGCATAATCAGGGCTTCGCAAGGGCTAACAACATAGCCATACAGCAGTCGGAGGCCGACTATGTCTTGTTGCTGAACCCCGACACCGTGGTGGCTGAAGGCACATTGGCCCATTGCATCAGCTTCATGGACAGCCACCCGGAAGCCGGAGCACTGGGAGTGAAGATGCTAAACACCAACGGACAGAAAGCAAGAGAGAGCCGGCGCGGGCTGCCCGACCCCCTTACGGCATTCTATAAGATGAGCGGTTTGTGCAGCATATTTCCTAAAAGCCATACCTTCGGCCACTATTACATGGGCTACTTGCCATGGAATGAGCCAGCGCAAATAGAAATTATAAGCGGAGCCTTCTGCTTCTTGCGCCGCAAAGCCCTGCTGGAGGTAGGACTACTAGACGAAGATTTCTTCATGTATGGCGAAGATATAGACCTGAGCTACCGCATTCTGAAAGGGGGCTGGAAGAACTATTACCTTCCCGTAACCATACTCCACTACAAAGGCGAGAGCACTCAGAAGAGCAGCTACCGCTATGTGCACGTCTTCTACGAGGCCATGCTCATCTTCTTTAAGAAACATTACAGCCACATCAGCCTCCTTCTCAGCCTGCCCATCAAGTGCGCCATCTACGCCAAAGCCTCTGTCTCGCTCTGCCACATGCTGTCGGTCAAAGCACGCAGAGCCGTAGGTCTGAACTCCAGACATAAGGCTCACCGACAGCCCTCCTTCTTTTTCGTAGGGCAAGAAGAGGCATTGAGCACAGCCAAAGAGATACTCAAGAGGTGCGGATTGCGCGTTGCGGCAGCTGCCACACGCTCAGCCAACCTGCCACTGGGGCATCAAGCCATCGAAAACAACATAGCCCAGGCAGACGACTGCTATGTTATTTACGACACCAATACTTACAGTTATCAACAGATACTGTCGTTCATGGAATGTCATCCCATCAGCAACGGACAGGTAGGATTTCTCTATCCCGACAGAAAAATCATCATTACACCAGAGGAGATATACCAATGAACAAGCCCAACGATACCAGCTCGCCCATCAGGCTACGCGCAATGGAGCCGGAAGACCTTGATTTGCTCTATCACATAGAGAACGACCGGAGTGTGTGGGGAGTGAGTTCTACCAACGTTCCCTATAGCCGTTATGCTCTGCACGACTATGTTGCCCATGCACAGAACGACATCTACACCGACAAGCAGGTGCGCCTCATCATAACGAAGGCGACGGGAGAGACCATCGGTTTGCTCGATTTGATGAACTTCGACCCGCGTCATCAGCGCGCCGAACTGGGCATTGTCATTATGAAGCCCTATCGCCGGCAAGGCTATGCCACGGCAGCCATCAGGCAAATCCTATCAGATGCCAGAAGCATTTGGCATCTTCACCAGCTCTATGCCATCACCGAACAGAGCAACGCAGCCAGTTGCCGGCTCTTCAAAGGCTTAGGCTTCAGCACGAGTTGCGTGCTTCGCGACTGGCTGTCGTTTGCCGATGGCTACCACGATGCACTCTTGCTGCAATATTTTTTGTAGCACTTGTGAGGCCGTTGTCCCCACAAGTGCCCCTCTTAAAGCGTCATCCGGTGCCTAGTCTTTCAGCGAATAAGTCACCGTAGTAACCACCCTCACCTTCTTAATGAACGGAGTGTTGGCATCACGATCCTCTATAGTGAAGAGCCCTTGGTCGGCACTCACTATCTTGTTGAGCTTGGAATGGCTGTTGTCAGCAAACTGTTCGGCCGTCTGCTCAGCATTTTCTATCGCTTCGGTCATCATCTTTGGCTTCATGCTCTTAAAGGCAGCATACTCATAATTGATGGGATTCTCATAATCGTTGGCCACAATAGCCACTCCTTGCTTAAGCAATTCGCCTTGCCGGGCTATGATGGAGCGCACCAAGTCTACCTTGTTAGACGACACTGTAATCACCAGCGTAACGTTATACCTATACGCATGAGCAGTAGAATTATACTGGTCTGCCGACATATCTATCACCTTAGGAGCATTCACGCTAATCTCTTTCGAGGTGATACCTTCCTTGAGCAGGAAGGCCTTAATGGTTTTTTGCTTGGCCGCTATGCGATCGTATAGCTCCGGAAGATTGTCACCCAGCTCCTTAGACACTATCGGCCACGTCACCTTGTCGGCCTTTACCTCCTTTTCGGCCAGTCCTTTCACCGTCACTTTGCGGTCTTTCTCCGTAAAGTTATCCATGCCCCCTTTCATGCAAAGGCCCAGCACCACAATGCCAAGGGCTATAATCAACGCGGGCAAAACTCTGTCTTTCATATTCAGTCCTTTCTGTTATGGGTTGTACTATGGCGCAAAGATATGAAAAGAAACCGAATGCCACAATAGGGAAAATCCTATATCTTGAAGGGGAAACCCTCTACATTGAGCGTAATAAAAACAAGGAGAGCAAGTTGCCCGCACCTCTGCGGGGGCCTGCTCTCCCCATGTCATATCATTAAGCTGCTGTTTCAGCAGTTATTCTATCACCACCAACGGGTCGTCTTCCAGCACTGCCTGACCGGGCTTTACGCAAATAGCTGTCACCTTGCCGCCCTTTTCAGCCTCGATGTTGTTCTGCATCTTCATGGCCTCAAGCACCACCACGGTGTCGCCGGCGCTCACTTCCTGCCCCACTTCCACCTCTATAGAGGTGATGGTACCCGGCAGCGGAGCCTTGACAGCATTGTTAGCGTTAACCGGCTGTGTGCTTGCAGTTTCGGCAGCATCCTTGTCTGCCTCGGCAGGCTTGCCCAGCACAACTTTCTTTTTCTCTGGTTCGGCGGGCTTTTCCAGCTCAACCTGGAAGGCCTGATCGTTGACTTTCACCTCAGCAATGTTGTCTTCGCTGATTTCGCCTATCTCAACCTGATAGTCCTTTCCGTCTATTTTATATTTAAAAGTCTTCATCTTCGTTATGCTTAAAATGTTAGTCAGGGTTTCTTGGTCATTATCTGCACATGGCTGTTCCACTCTGTGTGATAAGGCTTAATGGTTATAACGCCCGGTTCAACATCATGAACGTTGTTGCCTTCATACTCATAGAGGGCCATGGCTATAGCCGCATAGATATTCTTGTCCATACTGTTCACCTCCTTATTACATAGGCATACAGCCGTGTTTCTTTACCGGAAGCGTCTGCTTCTTATGAGCCAGCTGAGCCAGACCGCGGCAAATGCGGAAGCGGGTGTTGCGTGGCTCTATCACGTCATCGATATATCCGAACTGCGCAGCCTGATAAGGATTGGCGAAAGTCTCGGTATACTCCTCCTCTTTCTCTGCCAGGAAGGCCTTCACGTCGCCGCCTTCTTCCTTCACTTTCTTGGCTTCTTTACCGCAAAGCACGGCTACAGCGCCACTAGCACCCATCACGGCAATCTCGCTTGAGGGCCATGCGAAGTTAAGGTCGGCACGCAGCTGCTTGCAGCCCATAACGATGTGGCTGCCTCCGTAGCTCTTGCGCAGGGTGATGGTTATCTTAGGTACGGTGGCCTCTCCATAAGCATAGAGCAGCTGTGCACCGTGAAGAATAACGGCATTATACTCCTGTCCTGTACCGGGAAGGAAGCCCGGAACGTCTACAAGGCTCACGATAGGTATGTTGAAGGCATCGCAGAAGCGCACAAAGCGGGCACCCTTGCGTGACGCATTCACGTCGAGCACGCCGGCATAAGCGGCAGGCTGATTGGCAACAACGCCCACGCTCTGACCGTTGAAGCGCGCAAAGCCCGTTATGATGTTCTTCGCAAACTTGGGTTGCACCTCAAAAAACTCGCCGTTATCGGTCACTGCGGTTATCACCTTATACATGTCATAGGCCTGGTTGGGGTCGTCGGGGATAATCTCGTTCAGCGTATCGTCCATGCGATTGATGGGGTCAGTGCACTCAACGCGCGGAGCCTCCTCCATGTTGTTAGAAGGAATGTAAGACAGCAGCGTCTTTATCATTGCCATGCACTCCTCTTCTGTCTTGGCCGTAAACGATGTTACGCCACTCTTCGACGCGTGAACAGAGGCTCCGCCCAGATGCTCGGCGTCGATATCCTCGCCCGTTACGGTCTTCACAACCTTAGGACCTGTGAGGAACATATAGCTTGTGCCCTCCGTCATAACGATGAAGTCAGTGAGCGCAGGAGAGTAAACGGCACCGCCGGCACACGGACCCATGATGGCAGAAATCTGCGGCACGACACCTGAAGCCAGGATGTTGCGCTCAAAAATCTCGCCATATCCGGCCAAAGCAGATATACCTTCCTGTATGCGGGCGCCACCCGAATCGTTCATGCAGATAACAGGCGCGCCGTTGGTCATGGCCATATCCATCACCTTGCATATCTTCTGGGCCATTGTCTCAGACAATGAGCCACCGTTAACGGTAAAGTCCTGCGCGTAAACATACACCAGGCGGCCGTCTATCGTGGCACTTCCGGCCACCACACCATCGCCGGGAAACTGCTTCTTCTCCATGCCGAAGTTGTGGCAGCGGTGCAGTTTGAACATGTCATACTCTTCAAAGCTGTCCTTGTCAACCAGCATCTCTATACGCTCGCGAGCGGTATATTTGCCGCGCGCATGCTGCTTGTCGATGGCTTTCTGGCCACCGCCCAGGCGTGCTTGCGCACGTTTGGCAACCAGCTCCTTAATTTTTTCCGTTTGTCTGCTCATACGTATTTTAGTTGTTTTGTCATTCTATTGGTTGGGGAAAAGCCCACATATAAACGGTGCAAAAGTACGAAAATAAATCGACAATAATCAATATCAACATGTTTTTTAGCATTAATTGAGTACGGAGTAAGCCAAGGTGACTTATAGCAGATTTACTTTACACCGTTTTAACATTAAAAATTAAAATGGGAA
>CABVAZ010000013.1:0-65981 GCA_902496445.1 uncultured Prevotella sp.
AGTAGTTTTCTTCTTTTTTGCTACAATCTTCTATCTATCACTCCATTTTTCGGAATAACAAAAAAATGAAGAAAAATACACACAGTATGAGGCCGTAAACAAAAAGTTTCGTAAATTTGCGCAGGTGGATTCCTATTTACGTCCGTCTCGAAGACAGCATGATTTATACGAACAATAAATAAAAACTTAATGAGCATGAAGACTACTACTCTCCTCTCCCTGATGTTGGCCGCGCTGCCCGCAGCGGCACAAGACGGCATCACTAAGGCCCAGCTTCCGGCGCTTCACAGGGCCGCGCAGCGGGACGCCATCATCGACACGCCGCAAGGCACGCTCTACAACGGGCTCTACCGGCAGTCGGTGGGCTACTTCTTCGGCACGCCGAGAAATGCCGACGGCATCGCCGGAGCCTATGTGGTGGGCAACGACAAGGTGACCTATTACATACAGAATATCTTCTCGCAGTTCCAATCCGGCACATGGGTAAAGGCCACACTGCTGGGCGACACGCTCTATATGGCTACACCGCAACCCGTCTACTCCTACACCGACGACGGGGAAACGATCCATATCTATCTGAGCAACATGAAATATGATGAGGATCGGCAAACCTTTGTCACCGACACGGAGAACTCAACGGCCAAATTTGTCGTGAGAGGCGACACGCTGAAGCAGGTTTCCCCACAACTCCTCGGCATGACCGGCGACTCGGGCGAGTGGATGCTCTACGGCGACTACGACCTGAAGATTTTCCGCAACCGGGACGCTGTGGCTGAAGCCCCGGCGACACTCACCACCGAACGCTACGCGCTCACCTACAACGATGAGAACGGCGACAGGCAAAGCCGGCTGGTAAAGCTCGGATTCGACGGCAACGACGTATGGCTCGGCCAACTTTCCGACAGATTCCCCACCAACTGGGTGAAGGGAGAAAAGGGAAAGGATCGCATCATTTTTGAAAACCAGCAATATTTCGGCTTCAAGGATGATCACCACGTATACTTCACAACGGGAGAGCGCGAGGAGGCTACCGACCCACAGACGGGAGAAACCGGCGAAGTCTATGTGTTGGCTCCCCAAATCCGATTCGACCTCGACGGCGATGGCTACAAATCGGACGGAGTGATGTTCACCAACTGGGGCAAGAAAGACGTCAACTTCCGCGACTGCTATGAGCAGCCACGGCTTGAGAAGTTTGTGGAGACGCCGCAGACTCCCGCCAACCCCATACCCGTGGATTTCTCCCCCTACGACAGCGACGACAAGTATGGCACATTCAGCTTTATCCTGCCCTCGCTCAGCACTACCGGTGAGGTGCTCAACCCCGACCGGCTCTACTACAATATCTACGTCGACGAACGCCTCCTCACTTTCAAGGGCACCCGCTACGGTCTCGATGAGGACATGACCGACATTCCCTATTCCTTCACCGACGGGCACACCTTCACGGCCTCAACGACCCACTCACACGGCCGCATCGTCTACTTCAAGGAGAAAGTGGGCTCCTACTACAGCCATATCGGCGTGCGGGCCATCTATCGCGGTGCGGGTGAGAGCCACGGTTCCGACATCGTCTACAACGACGGAGAAGTGACCGATGCCATCACTGCCCCCATTTACTCGAGACAAGCCACTTCTGTGAGCTACTTCGACCTGACGGGGCGCAGAGTGAACACCACACAGAAAGGCGTGATCATCAAGCGTGAGACGTTGCCCGGCGGCACCGTGCGCTATCAGAAAGTAAGTGTGAAGTAAGGAAGGCGCAGGCCATAACAAAACACGAATACGACAAAGAGGGTGTATCAAAATTCTGGTTCATCCTCTTTTTCGTATTATTTTTTAAAACAAAGCCTCGACTTTCACAAGCCGGGGCTTTGTCATGGATGCACCATAAAACTTAATTATGATACACCCCCTTGTATGAGTTTGTCGCTTTTAATAAAAATCAATCTTTGTACCCACCCAAATTACATTTTTCCACAGATCTGGTTAACATCCACTGGCAAGGTGGGTCCCTTGTGGCCGTCCGCATGTTTGGACGGCGCTTTATGACCGCAAATCCCCCCCAGCCCTTGTTAACATCCAATGGCAGGGTGTGTTTCCTTGTGGATTATTTAATAGAACAAACCTTTTCACGCTTATTTACCTCGTGGACCAACAGAAGCTCCTTATTTACTGATTATTTTCTTTCCACTGACGATGTATATGCCGCGAGGCAGAGAAGAATTTTTCAGAGAGCTGGCAGGAAACATTCGGCCATCGAGTGAATACACATTGTCGTCAACCATGCGATTTGTTTTTACCGTTGTGACGTCATTAGTATTTGCACCCGATATTGCCACCTTCACACAGTTGAGCACTTTGCCATAGCTGTCGGTAACAATTGCTACCATCGACACTTTGTCTTTCCTAATTGCAGCAGGAAGCAAATCTTGGGCAGCAGTACTGTATTTTGCACCTACAACGGGTAGGGCAAGAGTATAGCTGACAGTTGCCTTTGTGTTGGAAGCCAGGTTGTCGATGCGTGGTATCTGAGTGCGCCCCATGCTGTAAGAGCTCGCTATGGCCACATCATCGTACACCCATTTAAAGCCGCCCTGGCCATACTTGCCGCCTTCACAGAAGTCGGCCATGCCTGCAGGGTAGTTTTGTGCATCTCTATTGTAATAGATATTTGACTGATACCAATAGGTCTCGCTGCCTGTGAGGCTGTCGGCTACAAGCACCATCTGCACTTCATAAGTTTCGCCGGATGTTTGGGATTCTATCGTGGCATTGCCCACAACGGCAGTGCTGTCGGCATTCCACGAGGCGTCGGCTTGGATATCAACAGTAGATGTTGTACTTTGGAAGTAGCTTGATGCCGCATCCAGTATAGAGCCAGAGCCCAAATCCCATCCATATAGGGGATCGTAGTGGTAGCCATCTCGGTTGAATATACAGTCGGGGAAACAAGCGAAATTGCAATCAGGATAGTTGCTGTGACGCAGATACATAGGGTCACGGTTGTCGAACTGGTGCACTGCGATGACAACTGCACGGTCGCCATAGGTCTCTTTCAACTCCTGGATGCCGACAAATCCGCGTGGACAATTGGGACATCTTGTGCCCGTGCCCTCTTCAATAAGCACACGACGCTCAAAGCTGCCGCTGTTTTGAGCAATCAAGGGCAGGGTGAACAGGGCCGAAAGTAATAAAATAAAATGCTTGTTCATGTTATTCATGACCATCAATAATGATTTTTTTGCCATTGACAATATAGATCCCGCGCCGCAACTGATCCTTGTCCAAAAGAATACGTCGTCCCTCCAGATCGTAGATATAGTCATCTCTACGCTCTGCAGCCTCCAACGGTGTTTCCTTAATACCGGTAGATACGGGCTTGTAACCGAAAACAAAGTCCACGGTCATATCCTCGTTCTTCCTTATTTTATATATAGGCTTGTGGAGTAGAAAAGATCCGTCAGAATTCTTGTTGTATAGAGTGGGATGCGGCCTGCTGTTGTCAGTCAGCGAGTCGAGAGTGCGTTGTCCGTTCATGTAGGTGTAGGGCCAAGCGTCGGTGTCGGCAGTTTTCCAATTATAGAGCCCGTCGGCAGGAAGAAGCGCCATCCGCTTGTGTTTCTTGTCGGCATTCACTCTGTTGTTGCTCCATGCGTCGGCATCGTAGTCCACGTGTACAGCCACGAGGCCGGTACTGTATAGCCCGTTGTCGAACCCCACACGCTCGCGATTGTCGATGAAGTAATACTCATTGCGATTGGCTTCATTATATAGTATGTATGTTTCTCCACCGCTCACAAGGGGTAGCCAACCAGTTATCGTGCAAGTATCTTTCAACTCCACAGGTTCTCGCCATCCGCATAGCCATCGCTCATATCCTGTATAGGCAGCCGGACAGTAGGAACTGCCGTTGTAGGCCCCCTGGTCCATAAGCTCAAATGCATCCATGCAGAAATCTGTCATGTCGGATGTGTTGTAGAAATCCGGCAATCCCATGCAGTGGCTGAACTCGTGGCATATAGTGCCTATGCCGTCGAGTTGGCTTCCTTTGTTTGAGTGCAGTTCGCAGGAGCAGGCAAAGGTGTTGATGGTCATTCCGTTATATTGGGGCAGCGACGTCATGCCTGCAAAATTAGACAACTTTCCTTCGCATGGCCATATGGTCCACTCTGGTGCATATTGCGCCTCTCCATAGCCGGCATAGAGTAGGAACACCTGATCGACTATGCTGTCGCCATTCCAATCGTATTGAGAGAAATCGACCGAGTCCTTGACCAGGTTCAATGTCTCGAGCACCATTTCAGAGATATTTGCGTCAACGCCCCAACTTGAATTTGAACCATAATAGCTCTCGCTTTTCGACATTGTCACTGGTCCTACGACATCGAAGGTCAAGTCAAACTTGCCGTCGCTCTGCTCGAGGAAGTAGTCGTGAACAGAGCCCACAAACGGTCCTGTATGATAGCCTTTCATGTTACAGATGCTGTCGTATACAGCTTTGATGTCAGCCCTGGAAAACTTGATGTCGTCGAATTCAACGAGGATGAAGAGTCCTTTTTTCTTTCCAGTGTAGGCGGTTTTGCGAGACCTGCTCTGAATAGGCTGCTGTATTGGCTTTGCATTCCTCATTTCTGCCGGCCTCACTCGTTGCTGATTGCGTTGCAAATACTCAAAGTCGCCATTTGTGGGATTGCGCTTTAGTACAAAACTGTCGGCCGACATGTAATAGTGGCAGTGCTCATCACCGCACAACATATAGGTTATCTCCTTGCCATCGCTCTGCTTGTGAGTGCGCCAAAGGCGCTGAGCAGGAATGGCAAACGCTGCTGACGATAGTGCCAGCAGCATTGCACAAATTGTTATTCCAAGAGGCTTCATAAGCGGAAATATTTTTTAACAACTCCATCATTCTGTTTTTCTATAACAAATCCCTTATAACCTTTACCAACAAGTCTACCGGACAAATCATAGCATTCAGACTTAGTGCGATTGCCATAGACGGTAACACCTATACCATCTGCGGTACCTCCACCCATAAACAGGAATGAAGCGACACCGTTGTCATCCACATTTATCTTAGTTATAGGTTTCTGCAGGACAGTTTTGAAATTTTTGTTGACATTGAATACTATCGCCTTGGGAGTTGAAGTATCCGTTAGCGAGTCGTTGTCCATATATGGATATGTCTGCCTGGCTTGTATGCTGTCGGTGTAAACTCTCCTGTTGTTGGCTGGTACTACAGCATAGCCTTCCTTGCCGTAAGTTGCGTTTACACTGTTGCTGCGCCAGTCTGACGCCACGTAGTTTACGTGTGTGATCAGCACTCCGTGCCCTGGCAGGAAATAGTCGAAGCCACTGTACTGGCGGTTCTCCAGCATATAAAACTCATTGGTCTTCTTGTTGTATTGGTCGTTATAGACCACATAGAAGTCGCCGCCTTGAGACAGCGCCTTCATGTCACTCACTGTCATCGGCTTGTCGAGCACTATCGGCTCCTGCCAACCACAGAGCCACTTCTCGTAGGCTGTATATCCTGCAGGGCAGTATTCCGCATTGTTGTAGCATCCTTCGTCCATGACGTCCCAATTGCCAGTGGTGAAATGGTCGGGATCTAATGAATCATAGAAATCGGGCAAACCAAGGCAGTGGCTGAACTCGTGGCACATAGGACCTATACCGGTTATGATTTTTTCTCCATCAAATGCATTTTCATTGCCAAGCAGCTCGCAAGTGCAGGCGTAGGTATCAAGCACAACTCCATCCAGATGCAATTTGCGCCCAAAGTCGGATTTTGTGAGAGTGTACTCTTGTGGCCATATAGTCTCTTCGGCGGCACCCATTGCCTCGCCATATCCAGCATAGATCACAACCACTTGATCCACAGTTCCATCTCCATCCCAGTCGTACTGCGAATAGTCCACACTGTCGTCGGCTAACTGAATGGCTTCAGCCACCATCTCACCCACGTGTCTATCTCCCATCAGACTATTCTCTCCATAGTAGGCCATGGGCCTTGACAGCTTCACGGGACCTACAACATCAAACGAAAGAGAGAATTTCCCGTTGGACTGCTCTGCAAAATAGTCGTGCACAGAGCCAGAGAAATAGCCCTGACGATAGTCTACTGCATTCATCAAACTGTCCACCGACGCACGAGAGAAGGTGAAATCGCAGTCGGCATAAGCTGCAAGTATGACGATACCCTTGCGTTCCCCAGTATGAGATACACGTTGTGGATATGAGATGTCATGCATGCGGGCAGCACGGAGGTTGGCCAAGTCCTCTGGAGTATTCTTAAGCTTGCGGCCCAGTTTCTTCGTTGAGCTCATGCTGTTCACTTGCAAGCCTGTGCTCACGAGTCCGCGTCCATCGCTTTCAGCAAGGCAGTAAGCACCGTTGGCGTCCTTTACGACTGGTTCACCTGATAGCAGAGTGTAGTAGTGGAGATGCTCATCACCACAAAGGCGCACTTCAACAGTCGAACCGTCGGGTTGCGTTATTGTCTTTGTTATCCTCTTTGCTGGCAGTGCCATAGAGACTCCTGCCAGCATCGAGAGGATAATAGAGCTATAGAGACGTTTTGCCTTCATATGCTTACTTCATAACTTTTCTTAAAGAGCCATCGCTCATCTTCACGATATTTATGCCCTTTTGCGGAGCACTGAGCTGTCTGCCGGAAAGATCGAACCACATCACAGGCTCCACACGGGAAGTCTTGGCGCTACTGATGCCGGTTGTACTGAATGTCAACAAATTATCTTCATCAAAGAACTTCTTGAATACTGTAGACTGCTTGTAGTCATCGAATGCCGACTCGGGCACATAAACCTTTGTCATAGTGTACAATCCGTAGAAAGGCTCGTCTTTAGTACGCTCGCCAGTGGCTGGCTGGGTGCCGAGGAAGTAGAGTGAATCTGGACTCCAGCCGAAGCTCGTAGAATTGCTCAAGGTCGTGAGAGTGGAAGGGAAGGTGACGGTCTTAAGCGATGAGCAGTCTTCGAAAACAAATCCCTTGACTGCTGTAAGTCCTTCTGAAAGCTCGACCGAACTTAGAGATTCGCAACTCTTGAAGAGGTCTTTTTCGAGAGTTGCAACTCCCTTGCCAATCTGCACATGCTTAAGTTTTGTATCATATTGGAATGCCCTCTGTCCAAGAGTGGTAACATTATCTGGAATGACAACCTCCTCAAGATTTGAACAGCTTGCAAACGCCGAGGCTCCTACCGATTGGATAGAACCTGGCAGAGTAATGGATACCAGCCCATTGCAGTAGGAATAAGCACCTCCGCCAATGGATGTAACATGTTCAGGAAGGTCGACCGACGTGAGAGCATTGCATCCAGAGAAGCAATTGTATGGTATCTCTGTGATTCCGGTGCCAATACTGATGCTTGCCAGATCTTTGCAATCACTGAAGGCTGAACTGCCGAGATAGGTGAGTGAATTGGGTAGAGTGACAGTTGTAAGACCAGAGTTGCTGAAGGCCGCGCCCCCTATACCATCGAGGCCATCGTTGAATGTAACAGCTTGCAGAGCAGGGGTCTCTGAGAATGCATTCCCATATATCTGCCTGAGAGAGGACGGAAAATTCACAGAAGCAAGACTTGTGCACCGGTTGAATGCATAGGTCTGAATATTCTCAATGTTACTGGTGCTCATATCAAGGTTTTGTAAGCTTGAACAACCTTGAAAAGCGCCATAAGCAATTTCTTTGAGACCTGTTCCGAAATGGATCGTCTTGAGGTTTGCATTATTGGCAAAGGTGAAATAATCTATGGTAGTCAATGAATTGGGCAATGTCAGTTCTTCGATGCCGTTACTTTCGCAAGCACCTCTACCTATGGTTGTTACGCCCTCAGGAATGGTAAGCGAAAGAAGACTGGGATTGTCATGGATGGAGTAATCGTCGATAATGCTCACTTTATTGCCTATTTGCAGATTGACAAGCAGCGGGCAGCGACTTACAAACGTTCTCGGAAGCCTCTTTAGCTCGTTAGGCAGAGTGAGGGATACAAGTTTGTAACAACGGTCGAACATGTATTTATTGGCCTTGCCATCGCTCTCGATAGAATAAGTATAACCTAAATACTCATCGGTATAGTAGGCTTTGCCCCCTTTAACCAAGTGAGCTTCTGACAGATCGAGCACCGCACAGTTGCCCAGCGGCGTGTCGTGGCCGTAGTCGCTGATAACTTCTCCACTCTCATCCCAATCAGAGGGGACATTCTCCGGCATGAAACCTGCCATTGTTCTCAACGTTGCAACATCGTCGCTGTTGATGTTTCCCGTCACTTTCAGATTGGTGATCGTGTACATCTCGGCTCCAAGTGTCTGAGCAAGTTTGCCAGGTGTGGTGTTGTCGATGACAACTTGTTCGTCTTGTGCAAAGGCTAAGGTAGCCATGAGCAGTGCACAAACTGCAAGTAGAATCTTTTTCATACTGTAATGGTTTATTAAAAATTAAAAGAATAGAAAAAAATAGTATTTCTGATTGCAAATATAAAGGCAAAAGCCATTTTAGTGCAAAAAAATATTCCGCATAGTTGTTCTAATTTGACATTTAACAACAAAACTGACGCAAAAACGCGCCCACTGACACGTTGTTGTGTGGCAAATGCCGTATTGTTGGATGGCTACCGCCACACGGTTGGATGGCTACCGCCACACTTTGTGGTTAACCTGTCGCACAAAATCTTTTTAAAGAATTAAAGTTGATTAAAAAAAAGTACACAATAATCTTTTTTGCGGATAGTTAGTTATTTTTTACTAATTTTGTACTGATATCCAAATAAATCTAAGATGAACTTCAAAATAAGGACTTACCTGACTGTCACCATACTGCTATTGCTACTGCCAACTACTGTACAGGCAGCTCGCCAACATCGCCCCTCCTTTTATGCGCGCTATGAAAGGTTCTCTACACGTGCACTGTACAATATGGGCTATACATACTTATACAAGCGACAGATGGCAGACAGCGCACTGGTTTGTTTCTCGATAATTGCCAACAGAAAAGACAGCAGGCAACTTGCCGACAACGAACTGCGATTGTATGTCAATGCAATGAACTACATGGGCAATATTTACTGCACATACTACAACCGCTACGACCTGGCCGACGAGTATCTTGACCGTGCCCTGCAAACCGCACAGGAGAACCATTTCATCGATCGATTGCCCTACATCATTGGCAACAAAGCGAATGTAACCTTCATTTATGAATCGATCAACGGCAGTAAAAACGCCGCATCGCAGTTTATCGCCGATAACAAGAAAATCTTTTGGGAAGCTGCAAAAGTGAAAGAATGGAGGTGCGTCACTACAACTTACTATAATTTGTCACTCTCTGCCTTAGATTCACCACATCCCGACAAGATCCTTAAGCTTATCGCCAAGGAGACTGCCAGCATAAGCCGGCTGAAGATACCCAAAAATACCATGATGCTTGACGAAGCAATGCTCTACAGCAAGATAAACATTGCATACAGCAAGAAAAACTATGCTGAGTGCGCAAGGCTGCTCACAAGCAACATGCCATCAAAAGCCGACTATGCAAAGTACAACGTGATGCCAATGATGCATGTAGTTCTTGTACAGATATACAGAAAAATGAATCGCGATGACCTTGCAAAGGAGGAACTTGCCAAGCTCGACAAGATGAGCAGGGCCCCGAGCACTCAGCCCATTTTAAAATACAGTATCAATGACATTCTCTATGAATACTACCAGCAGAATGGAGATTCTGCCTTGGCGGCTCATTACGACTACCAACGGTTGAAAACAAAAGATGAACTCAACAATGGCAACAACTTGTCAACCGTGAAACAAGGACGCTTCCTGCGTCAGCTCGAGCAGATCAGCCTGAACTACCAGCACGAGCAACAAAAGCAGAAGACTACAACTATTGTGCTGATCATTGTATCTTTGGCGCTGATCATCTTAATTTTACTTGTAATCATTATCTATCGTAGCTATCAACACCAGAAGCATCTCATTGATGTGTTGTACAGCCGCAACCGACAGTTAGTGAATAGCAACCAACTTCTCTTGCCTGTTGATGAGGATTCTACCGGTGAGGATTCTTCAAAGCAAAAGAATACCGACCTCCCAGAGGGAATCGTCGACAGTATAATAAAGATAATGGAGAACACGGAGGTTATATGCAACAAAGGATTCTCGATGACTCAGCTATGCTATCTATCAGGGTACAACCGAACGTACGTATCAAGAGCCATACGGGAAAAGTGGGGCACTAACTTCAACGGGCTCCTCAACTCCTATCGCATCAAGGAAGCATGTAAACGCATGAGTGATACAAAAGCTTATAGCAATCTTACCATAGAAGCAATAGCTGACAGCCTCGGTTATGCTTCGCGTTCCAACTTCTCAACCGTATTTAAGCGCACTACAGGCATGTCGGCTGCAGAATATATAAAGCGGAATAAGGAAGAAGCAATGAGACAATAATACTCATTGGACATTATCAGAACCTCATGAGCATGAGGTCTGCGATGACCTATATGAATCTCGTTTCTCACAAAGCACCGAAAGCTGCTCGGTGATATTCTTCAGCTGCCGCACATTTCCGGGCCATTTATACTGCAACATCACCTTCTTGGCTTGTACTCAATGCCATGAGCACAAAGAAGAGTGAACTCTCACAAAATGGGCTTATATTACAGAGGGACACCTCAAGGTCACTTTGGGCATCCTATGTTCACCAAGAAAAGAAAAAGCACCTACAAAATCTTTGTAAGTGCTTGATTTGCATTGTGGACCAGATAGGGCTTGAACCTATGACCTCCAGATTATGAGTCTGTTGCTCTAACCAACTGAGCTACAAGTCCAGACATTCGCATAGTTATCACACGAAAGCGAGTGCAAAGGTAAGGTGTTTTTTTGAAATAACCAAATGTTTTTAGCAAAAAGAAACTAAATATAACTCATTTAGTCGCCACGGTGTGGTGTTTTTTACTTAACTTTGCAGCCAAAACGACTGTATATACATGACCATCAAGAATATAATATTCGACTTGGGTGGCATTTTATGTGGGCTCAATCCCGACAGATGTATCCATTCTTTTGAGCAGATAGGTGCAGGGAGCGTGGCTCATTTCGTTGCCGAACATCGTGTGGAAGACCTCTTCCTTGACTCTGAAACAGGCAAAATCAACGCACAACAGTTTTGTGACGAGGTGCGCAGGATAACAAGCAAGAATATTCCCGACAAAAAGATAGTGTGGGCATGGAACCAACTTCTCACGCCCATTGCCGCATGGAAGCTGGCCAAGCTGAAAGAGCTGGGCCAACATCATCGCCTATTCTTGCTCAGCAACACCAACGACATGCATTGGCAGCATTGCCAGAACAACTTCTTCAAGGCTCAGGGCGCGGATGCCTACTCGTGCTTTGAAAAGGTATTTCTTTCGTTTGAGATGCATCTCATCAAGCCTTCCGAAGAGATATTCAGGGCGGTAATCGAGCAGACGGGCATCACTCCCGCCGACACGCTCTTCATAGACGATACCGCCGCCAACTTGCTTACGGCCCGCCGAATGGGCTTTCAAACCAGGCAAACATTCAATGAAAACGATATATTTTAACTCAGACGTACACCTCACTACGCCTCAAGTGGCCACCATAGGCTTCTTCGACGGCGTACACCGAGGCCATCAGTTCATCTTGAAGCAGGTGTGCCAGGCAGCCAAAGAGGCCGGTATGGAGTCTATGGTCATCACCTTCGACCGCCATCCGCGCCAAGTGCTGCATGAAGACTATCAGCCCCAGCTGCTCACAACGCTGCCAGAGAAGATCCAGCTGCTTGAACTGACAGGCATAGACTGTTGTGTCATCCTGCCCTTCAGCACCGATATGGCCGCCCTCTCGGCACAGATGTTCATGCAAAGCATACTGAAAGAGCATCTCAATGTGCGCCATCTGTTGATAGGCTACGACAATCGGTTCGGCCATAACCGTGCCGAGGGCTTTGAAGACTACGTTAGATACGGCAGGCAAATGGGCATACGGGTTGCTCATAACACGGTTTTCGAGCCTCAAGGCTTACACATCAGCTCATCAGCCATACGCAAATACATCGAACAAGGCAACATCAGCATGGCCAACGAGTGTCTGGGACGCCCTTATCAGATAACATCTACGGTGGTAAACGGCTTTCACGAAGGTCGCAAGATAGGCTTTCCAACTGCCAACCTCGACCCTCAGCTCATCTCAACCATGCTACCCGCCAACGGCGTGTATGCCGTCTTGGCCAGTATAGGGAATGAAGGCACATGGCATGAGGGCATGATGAACATTGGCTTCAGACCCACCTTCAAGGGTCAGACCCTCTCTGTAGAGGTTAATATATTCAACTTCAACGAAGATATATACGGCCGACAGGTCACCGTAAGGATAATACGCCACATGCGCGACGAGCATAAATTCAGCTCGCCTGAGCAGTTAAGCCAACAGATAACCGATGACCGGCAACACATCAGAGACTTTTTCGAGCAACAGAAACATCAATTTTAAAACATTATATAATGGATAAGAAAAAGTTAGAGAACATAGCTTACGTCATACTTTTCATTGCGCTCTTCGTGCTTATTTCTGATATCGTGCAATGGATAGCTATGGAAGGCTATGCCCTTGTCAAGGGTTCAACCCTAGAAACCATTCAAAAAGCATTAAAAGCAGGCCAGCTTGGCCAGCTCATGGCCGTGTCGAGCGTCTTCAGCAGTCTCATAACCATAGCCTTCTTTCATGTATTGGGCTGGGCAAAGCTGTCACGCGGCTATCTCAACACTCGTCCCTGGGCGGTACTCTTCTGGACAGTTTGCCTGTCGCTAGGGCTCATCCTGCCCTCTGAATGGCTCTTAGAGCAACTGCAGCTCCACATGCCCAACAGCCAGATGCGCATCTTCGACGCCATCATGAGAGAGCCCTGGGGCTACGTTGCCGTAGGCTTGTTCGTGCCTATAGCCGAGGAGCAGGTGTTCAGAGGCGCCATACTCTCCCGCCTGCTCAGTGTGTTTGGCAGCCGAAAGCACTGGTGGGCCATCCTCGTCTCGGCCCTTATCTTCGGCGTTATACACCTTAACTGGGCACAGGGTCTGCACGCTTTCGTCATAGGACTGGTGCTGGGCTGGCTCTATTATCGCACGGGCAGCATCCTTCCGGGCGTAGCTTTCCACTGGGTAAACAACACTGTGGCTTACATCATGTATCATATCATGCCGCAGATGAACGATGGCAAGCTCATCGACCTCTTTCATGGCGATGCCAAAACCATGTATATGGGCCTGGCATTCTCATGCTGCATCTTCCTGCCCGCCCTCTTCCAGCTCTATCAACGTGCCGTGAAGAAGCAGTGACACACAGGCCACGCAAGCAAAACAACACCCTCTCTGCAACCTTATATAAGGATAGGATATATCTCTCAAGCACCTGGCTGCGGGATATATCCTATTTTTTATGCGCCCCGAAACGTGCCCCGGCCACGCTCTCATAACCCCTCCGGCGGGCCAACTGCGACAAAAAAGTGAAAAAACTATAGTTTTAAACATATAAAAAGTTATCCACATAAGAGTGTGGATAAGTGGATAACAACTCGTTGATTACGCACACCCGAAAAGCCAAAAGCCCCTTTCTGTGGATATCCACCAAGTTATATACTCCTTAAAACATAAGTTTTCCGCCTTTTTCTTGCTATAAAAGATATAAACTTATTAACTTTGCCGCCAAAACAACAAAGTGTGGATAAGTATCAATAGCTATTGATTATCAGCACAAAAGAATAAACAGAGCATGTGTATAAGTGGCAGTTGGACGTTGAAAAGCAAATAAGCAAGAAAAAGAGCAGATAGTTTTGCACTTTTCCACACCACATCATAACACATCATTTTATTTATTCTTAAAAAGAAAGTAAAGAGTAATATAATATAAACGTTAATAACTTCGAGAGATGGTAAAACAAGAATGGAAGGAGAAAGGCTACGTAGACGAGCCAGTAGACAAGTCTATCGACCTGAAGAAAGAGATAAGAAGAATGTGTGACGAGCAGCAGGCTATTATACTGGCGCATTATTACACGGTGGGCGAAATACAGGATATAGCCGACTTTGTGGGCGACTCGCTCGCCCTGGCACGCAAGGCCGCCGAAACAAAAGCCAAGGTAATGGTGATGTGCGGCGTGCACTTCATGGCCGAAACATGCAAGTTGCTCTCGCCCGAAAAAACGGTGCTGTGCCCCGACCTCACCGCGGGCTGCTCGCTGGCCGACTCTTGTAAGGCCGAAGACCTGCGCAAGTATAAGGCCGAGCATCCCGGCTATCAGGTCATATCCTACGTCAACACCACGGCAGCCGTAAAGGCTTTGACCGACTGTGTGGTTACTTCCGGCAACGCCAAGAAGGTTATCGACAGCTTCCCAAAGGATGCCAAGCTCATCTTCGGGCCCGACTATAACCTTGGAAACTACATCAACAGCGTCACAGGGCGCCACATGCTGCTCTGGAACGGTGGTTGCCACGTGCACGAAAAGTTCTCCGTTGACGAGATAGTAAGGCTCAAGAAAGAGCATCCTGAGGCTGTTGTGATGGCTCACTTGGAGTGTAAGGCACCCGTACTGGCCCTTGCCGACGTGAAAGGTTCTACGGCCACCATGCTGAAATATGCGCAGACGCACCCCGAAAAAGAGTATATCGTGGCCACAGAGGCTGGCATCCTGCACGAGATGCAGCGCACCTGCCCCGACAAGACCTTCATTCCCGTACCTCCGGAGGTGAGCGAAGGGTCGCTGGGATGCAGCTGCAACGAGTGCGAATATATGAAGAAGAACACCCTGCAGAAGATATACAACACCCTGAAATATGGCTGGCCAAGCATTGAGATAGACCCTGCCATAGCACGCGATGCCGTGAAGCCCATCGAGCGGATGCTCAGTCTGAGCTGACAGAGGCACGCTATGAGCGCCCGAAACGCTGATACTTTCATCGCGAAAGCATTGTTTCCAGCTCATAAAACAAATTGAATTGAAAAGTAAAATAAATTATTTTGCGATATAATATAATTTATATTACATCATAAAATAATTTATTTTATACCGCGAAAGTCATCTTTTCTCAACCAAAAAGCAAGGGCACCAACCTCACATATTGTGGTTAGTGCCCTTTCATTATGCCTTGGCTGAGTGGCAGTCTCGCCAACTTATGCCTTTACGTACAGCTTATTAAGTTGCTCATATTCCTGAAGATTTCTTTTTTAGACATAGTTTCAGCATCATCCTCCTATGCGATGATGCAGCCACGCATAAGCCTTTCGCTCCATGGGATAGGTTACCATGCTCATCAAAGTGCAGATAACGAAGACCATAGATGAGTATACCGCCAGCTTGAGCAGGGGATGGTTTAATTGCCCTATCCAGTCTTTTGTTATCAAAAACAGCAGGAAGTGGCTGAAACTTTGATATAGATAGATGGTATATCCCCGCTCGTTCCACATCCTTAACAGCCTGTTTTGAGGTATGTGTATGTTGCTTACGATGAGCGAAATCCATCCCAGAGCCGTCACGCCAAAGGATAAGAACCACAAGTCTGTGGAAAATTTGTGATCTTGCATGGGTATGCTTGCACCACTCATAAAGCCGTAGCACGTGATGAAAGTGGGCAGAACCATACAGATAATTGTCTTTCTTGCGTTGAGCTTATGATAATATAGATAGCCCAAAAGGAAGAAAATGTTGTAGCAGGCAATCTCTTTCACCTTATTAGGTAGGTTTGTGAAACTGATAATGGCAAAGAGCACAATGTTGACAAGCAGCTGATGCTTTATTGAAAAGTGCCTGTCCAGCTGGCTTTCTAGTGGGAATAGGCACATCACGATGAGATAAACGGAGATGAACCAAGTGTAACCGTAATAAGGAAGTGCATCATTCCCTTCTGTGAATAGAATTTTTACTACCTCCCAAAGGCTCAATGTATAGGTGTGATGAGGGAAGTATAAGTGCATAATGACGTATAAAACGGCCAAGAATGGCATAAAAAATAGAATGGAAACATTACCCGCCATGCCCGGTTGATGATCATCTTGGGCAACGATTTGGGTTTGGCGTAGGTCTGAGCCGCCCCTGCTATGAAAAATATAAGAGGCATCTCAAACAGCATATATGATCTATAGGGTTCACCAAAACCATCAAACCAGTAAGTTATATGTATGAAGCATACAATATAAATCATGGTGAGTGCCCGGTAATTGTCTAGTTGTGTGTCGCGTTGCATGGCTTTTTGTTATTCTGTGAGGGTTGTATTCTTATTGTAGTTTTGGCGTTTGCAAAGTCTTGCGTGCCCGTTCTCAATCTTCAGCACCAGCCGGTAGCCGTCTTTATAAGCGCGTGTGGCCAGACTGTCTATGGTGTTTTGCTTTATGTCGTGGCAGCTGATGACGGTGTCTTTCCATGTTTCCGGCCACTCATAATGGTTGACAAAGCGCACCGCATTGCCCCAGCAGAAGGCCTCGGCATCGCGCAGACAGAAGGTGTTATACTTTCTGTAGTCGCTCTCTATGCAGATGCTGTAGATGCTGTCGGGCGTTTCTGCCCGTAACATAGGCTGGTTCTTGATGACCGTCATGGCCTCTGTGCCCAGATGCTCCATATATTTTCCGCTCTTATACTTCTCTATGCAGTGGTGCGCGTCAATACCTGCCAGTGCTAAGAAGAATGGTATGAGCAACCAATCCACGGCCTTCTGCTTTCCTGTTTCCTGTAACAGCAGTGCCAGAAGCAGCGTGGTGAAGGGCTGGGCGTTATAGGCGTGCATCACAGCATACATGGTGATGATGTTAGGTAAGAGGGCTATGAGCAGGCAAACCACCGTTATCAGGGTGCGACGGGTGGGCAACATGCGTCTGCCCTTGCAGGTAATGAGCACGAGAAAAGGCAGGGTGAGCAGCAAGAAAAGCACGGCCAGCCAGTGCTGATTGTCGTGTATCAAACTGATGTTGTCTGTAGGAATGATGGCTGTTGTGATTATCTTGCCGAAGGTCTTGATGATGTTATTGGCGAAATAAGACCCATATTCGTTGTTAATGGCTCCCGTATGAGGCAGCATGTAGCGTACTATCATATAGGCACATGCGCAAGTAAGGCCTGCTGCCAGCATGTTCAGGGTGCGTTTTCGGCCGTCATTAGTCCATGCATAAGCCATGAGTGGCGTGATGACAAACCATGTTATGCCGCTTTCCTTGAATAATGTAGCTATGAGAGTGAGTATGAGCCAGCGCATTATTCTACCTTTCTTACGCCTTGAAACATATTCATTCAGCCCCCATAAGCCGAAGAACAAGGCCCCGGCTTGATTGATGCTGTCGGTGTCTAGCAGCGTAGCGAGCATGGAAGGGGCCAGCAAGAAGAACATCACCCCTACCCTTGCGGCTGACCGTTGTATATGGAAGCGCAGCATAAGGGCATAGATGGTGATGGCAGACAGCACATGGAAGAGCCACACCAGCACATGATTGAGTGCCGAAAACCACGTTCTGTGACCTTCCAGAAACCATCCTATAAGGGCATCCATGGGTCTCCACCATGACGTGTAGGGCAAGAGTGTTTCGCCCACGTTGCGCTCGTAGGGGGCCGTGAGATAGGTTAGGTCGTCGAAGATGGGCTGCATGAGCAAGGCAGAAGCCAGTTCTATGGCTGCCACAAGGAAGAAGAGGGCATAAAACCAGTAGCTTTTTTGAATGTTGTTCATTATACTGAATGTATTAAAAGCTATTTTTCAAAAGAAAAAAAAGCATTATTTCGCAGCGTCAGGTCAATATTATTTGAAGGAAGAACAGTCGTTCAGATGCCCTCTTTCTCTCTTATCAGATAGACGGGACGGTGCTTTGTCTCGTTGAAGATGCGTCCTAGATACTCGCCGATGATGCCGATAGACACCAGCTGTATGCCACCCAAGAAGAGTATAACGATGATGAGTGTGGGGAAGCCATGCACCGGTTCGCCCACCAGGAGGGTTTTCAGAAGCACGTAAATCATGTATATGAAGGCCACAGCCGACACGATGAGCCCCATGACAGTGGATATGCGGAGGGGCGCTGTGGTGTAAGACGTGATGCCCTCTATGGCTAAATTGAGCAGCTTATGATAGTTGAACGATGACTTTCCGGCCCGTCTGTCGCCCTGCCTGAAGCTTATTTCCTTCTTCCGGAAGCCTATCCAGCAATACAATCCCTTGGTGTAGCGCTCGCTCTCACGCAGTTGTCGCAGCGCGTCAATACACTTTCGGTCGAGCAAACGAAAGTCGCCCACGTTGGGAAGTATGTCTATCTTTGCCAGCTTTTGCAGCAACCGATAGTATGCCATGGATAGTTTTCTTCTCAGCCAGCTCTCTTTTCCGCGGTCACTACGGCGCGCGTATACGTCGTCGTAGCCCTTTTCCCACTCAGAGAGCATCTGAGGTATCACCTCAACAGGGTGCTGCAAGTCGGCATCCATGACTATGGCGCAGTCGCCCGAGGCGTAGTCAAGCCCCGCAAGCATGGCGGCTTCCTTGCCAAAGTTGCGCGACAGCGACACGTAAGCCACTCGCTCGTCTTTCTTTCTGAGGGCTTTCATAACGTCTAATGTATGGTCCTGGCTTCCATCGTCTATCAACAGAATTTGCCAGTCATACTTGTTGTTGGCTTTCATCATGCCGGTTAGGGCGTTATATAGTGCGTTGAGGTTTTCTTCCTCGTTATGGCAAGGCACTAAGACGGTTATCTTCTTCATCATTTCATTACCTCCACGTGTCCTTTATTTGCTATCCATACGCAGTCAAAGCCTTTCTGACGCATTCTGAGGGCTAATATACGCGCTTCGGCCAAGGCCGTGGGCGATGGTGCCAGCGTGGTGTCTTTGATGCTCTCAGGCCACGTATATCCCGTTATCTGCCACACAGAGTGTCCCCATCCGTAGGCTTCGTCGTAGGGAACGCAGAATGATGAGTACTTGGGATAGGTGTCGCGTATGATGATACAATATACTTTTCTTACTGGTTTACCCGTCTTTCGCACCGTTTCGGCAGCCATCTCCATTCCCGGCAGTGATGTTTGCCAGGCCATATACCAGTGATGTGCGTCTACAAAGAGTGCGCTGGCAAGGTATAAGATGAAGGTGATGTTGAGCCATCGGGTGCTTTTGCTGAACTGATTGGCCATCCATCCCACCAGTAAGGCGGCTATGCCGAGCGACGAATAGGCATTCATCACGCTCATGGCAATGAGCAGATTGGGCGACGCAACGATAAAGAGGCAGGCCAGAAGGGCATAGGTGGTTCGCGACTTCCATACTTGCCGGTGTGAGAAAAAGAGGGTCAGGATGAACGGAACCGACACTGCGAAGGTGGCAAATGCCACCAGAAGGTTTCTGCTGGGCTTGTGCAGCAGGGCTATATAGTCGGTTGCCAGCCACGTATAGCCTATCCATTTGGCTGTGCCTGATACCTTTGAGGCCAGGCTTCTGAACTCTTGCTCATGCTCATGTGCACCTGTATCTACGTAAGGAAACGACAGTCTGACGGCTCCGTAGGCCGCTGCCAGTGCCAGGCCGTAGGCAAAATGCTTTGCCAGGGTGCGCTTGTCTATGCGTCCGAAGCCCCACGCCACGACGGGAGGTGCCACAGCCCAAGCTATGCCATTGTCTTTTGCAAAGGTGGAAAGCAGCACAAAGGCCGCGCAAAGCACCCATCTCAGCCTGCCCTGCTTGCAGAGATAGGCCCATAAGGCCATCATTCCCCACAGATGACAATAGCTTTGGTTGAGCCCGTCTACGCTCAGCGTGGTGCCTAACATGCAGGGTGAAAAGAAGAAAAAGGCTGTTGCGATGCTTCGGGATGTGCGGTTGAAGCCTAATTGGCGGCTGATAAGCCACACCAAAAAGGTACTGCCCAGGTGTGCAAGCCATATCATGACATGGTTGAGAGCAGGAAAAAGCTTATAGTTAAGGCCGTTGATATAGCCGAAGAGTGCGTCGCCCGGCCGCCAAGTGGGGCCGAACGGCAAGAAATATTGCATGAAGTGGGGGTCATGATTGGGCGAGGAGAGTGTGGTCCAATCATCAAAGGTGGGCATGATGAGCAGCATGGCCCACAACAGAAAAGGTGCTGCTATCAGAATGAGCACGAGGTATGGATGGACAGAACGGCGAAGACGCATGGCTGATATGCCTTTTAATTAACCACGGCTATCTTGCACACAGTGCCCGACTGTCCGTCGCTTGTAGCCGTTTCTACCATATATACGCCACTGGCAACCCGCTTTCCGTTCAGGTCATTGCCGTCCCATACAAAGCTGCCGCCATTGCTTCGGCCTTGTGCAACGAGACTTCCGTTCACCGTTACTATCTTTACGTCGGCATCATAGCTTAGTCCGGTGATGGTGATGGGGCCTGTGTAGCCGGGCTTAACGGGGTTGGGATAGGCATAAGTAACGTCTTTGTCCATCTTCTCTACGGGCTCTGAGGCATCACTCATATAGGAGCAGAGACCTTTGTCAGTGCCTATAAAAAGCTCGCCGGTGCCGGGATTGAGGGCCAAAGAACTGATGGTGTTAGACAATAGTTTGCTATTAGAGACGGTGAAGTGCTGCAGCTGCGTCATGTTGTCGGCACTGATGAGGTATAATCCGTTGTCGCTGGTGCCGAACCATTTGCGTCCGCCGCCGTCAATGACCATACATTTGATGTCGATACCGTCCATTAGATAGTCGGCAAGGTTGGTTCCGTCGTTGCGGGGAACCTTTACTTGGGTGAAGACATCGCCGTTGTTGCTTATCTCATCGGCCGTAAGCTCCAGCGGACCAACGTCTGTTCCTATCCATATATTATGGTCCTTATCCTCTGCAGCGCACCTTACGTAGGTGACAGACACGGTGGTTCCGTCTTCGTTTACGAAGTTCTTATACACCTTAATGGCATCGGTAGAAGGCTGATAGCATACCAGAGCGGGTGTGCGAAACATGTTGTTGACAAACCACATCAGGTTTCGGCTGTCGAAGAAGGTGCTTGTCATGTCTTCCATGCTACGGTCTTCCTCGGCCATGAGCTCGCTCTTGTGCAGCGAAGTCCACTGTTTGTCGCTCGAAAGCTTGAACATAGAGGTGCTGGGGCTGATGCTGTTGAATACCCATAGATTGCCTGACGGGTCGAATTTAGTGTCAGTTACTATAACATAATTAGGGTTGTCTCCCCCTACAGTGGATGCTTGCATGAGGGGAGAGTTATGCTTATTGTAGACTGTAGTGAACTTGAGGTTGTTGAATTCGTACAGTCCTGACTGTGTACCTACGTATATATGGTTCTCATCCTTAGGGTCTATGTCGAACGAATAGATGGAAGAGAACCTGTAACCTGTCTTTTTATTGATGTCGGCATAGGGCTCGCTGAAGCTCCAGTTGGTGCCGTCGAACACCTGAATGGTGCCTGGCAGCTCTGCCCTGACGGTACCCGAAGCCGTGTAAAGCTTGCCGTTAAGAAAGCGCATAAAGCCGAAATAGTTTACTTGAGGGCCGCCCGGAGAGAGCGATTTGGCCTCTGCCAGCAGGTCAGCATCTATTGTCTTGCTCTGAGGAGTATACTCCCCCACCCTGCTCCAGTTGTTCTTGTCCAGCAAATTGCTGCTCAGCTCGGCGCTGTATAGGCCGTTTGTACTGCTGGCCGCATAGATTTTGTTGCCGCTAATGTAGCTGTAGTCTACTCTGAAGCCTAGGTTATAGGTGTCAGAAATCTCTTGTCGGCTCACGTTAAGCTTGATAATGCCGAACCCAGTGGCCAGATATGCGTACTCATTCTGCATATACAGGCTGTAGATAGTCTTGTCTCCGGTTATCGACTTGCTGTAGTATTCGGGCAGATTGGTTATGTTTCCCTTGCTGTCCATGAGGTCGATGTTGCCGTTAGAGTAGATAATGACCAGCCGTTTGGCCTGGTTGTTCCATCCTATATGGCTGATGCCGCAGTCTGAAAGGCCGTTTACGCGATCGTAAGTGGTGATGCTTTTGTCGGTGCGATTGTATGTATAAAGATTATCAGAGGCCAGTATGAACAGCTCGTTACCATACTGTTCTATCTCAGTAATGTCGTAGTAGGCCATGTAATTCTTCCATGTGCCCGTCTGTGCGAATGCTTTTGGCGTGCCAAGGGCGAGCCATGCGACAAGCAGCGATGTGATAATCTTCTTCATGCAGTTAGTGTTTTGACTTTAAATACTGGGCAAGTTTCCTCACGGCACGGCCTCTGTGCGAGATGTTATTCTTGGCTTCGTCGCCCATTTCGGCGAAGCTGAGCTTGCTGTCTTGCGGTACAAAGAGCGGATCATAGCCAAAGCCGCAGCTTCCTTTCTTCTCTGTTGCGATGTGCCCGCGCACCTCTCCCTCAAAGAAAAGGGGCTCCTTGCCTTTCTGTAATAACGCTATGATGGTGCAAAATCTTGCGTTGCGGTTGCTTTTTCCTTGCATTTTGCGCAGCAACTTGGCCATGTTGGCCTCGCTGTCGTGGTCTGTTCCCTCGGCATAACGCGCGGAGTGAACTCCCGGTTCGCCGCCTAATGCTTCTACTTCCAGGCCGGTATCGTCGGCGAAACAGTCTAGTCCATATTTGTCGAACACATATTTAGCCTTGGCAAAGGCATTCTCTTTCAGCGTGAGACCATTCTCCGGGATGTCGTCATGGCACCCTATTTCGGCCAAAGACACAACGTCGAAGCCCTCGCCAAGTATCTCTCTGATTTCTTGTAGCTTGTGTTTATTGTTGGTCGCAAATACTATTTTCATTGTCAGCTTATTGTTTTTACGGTCTGTGTGTGGCCTTCCGGCCTCTGTGAGAGGCAGCGGTCAGCCGGCAGTTTCTTCTTTCTTCTTATTTTTTATGCGTACCTTTATCGAGTCGAAACCCTCGCCATACACGCCAATAACGGCACTCTGCGACACAAAGGCGTTGGGATCTATCATCTTGATGAGCCTCTGCATGGTCACGCTCTCGCTCTTGCGGGCCAGTATGCACAGCACTTTTACGTCTTGTCCGGTATACCATCCGTGGCCGTCGAGTATGGTTACACCATGCTCCATCTGCGTTCCTATGGCGTTGGCTATCTCTTGATACTTCTTAGAAAACACCATAAACTGCACCGATTGCCGCCTGCTGTTCATAACATAATCTAGCATAAAGTTCTCAATCACCATGGTACAGAGGCCGAAAACCACCTTGTAGCTGCGCGCCATCCAGTCTCCAAACTCCGGAATAAACAAGCAACTGCCTATTATACACAGGTCAACGAAGATGAGAACCTGCCCCAATGAGAGGTTATAATACTTGTTTACGCAGGCTGCTATGATGTCCGTTCCGCCCGTAGAGCCGTTGTTCAGAAACACTATAGCCAGCGAAGTGCCTGTAAAACAGCATCCTATGACGAGCGACATGAATGCTTGGTTAGGCCCTAGAATCTGATAGAACTTGTGCGTTGCGGGGTTTGTCATGAGCAGCTGAGCATACTTCAGCATGAAGTAAAGGGCAAAGATGGCGTATATAGTCTTGAGCATGAACTTCAAGCCCAGTATCTTCAGCGCCACGATAAGCAGCATGACATTGATGACAAGATATGTATTTTCAATGCGGATGCCTGATGCATAGTAAACAACAGCCGACAAACCGGTCACTCCTCCCGTCACTATCTCGTAGGGAAGAAGAAACACACACCATCCAAAAGTGTACAACATCAGGCCAAGGGTTATGAAGATATAATCCTTGACCTCATTAAATACTGCCTTGTTTATGCTCATTTCAGTGTTATTTTAGCACGATGTTAACGATACGTTTGGGCACTACGATAACCTTTACCACCGACTTTCCGTCCATGTAATGCTTAGACCTATCGTCGGCAAGGGTTGCTTTCTCTATGTCATCACGGCTGGCGTCGGCGGCAAAAGTCTTCTGGAAGCGAGCCTTTCCGTTGAAGCTCACGGTCATGTTCACCTCGTTTTCCACGAGATAAGCCTCGTTCCACTCCGGCCATTGTGCGTCGCACACGCTGCCTTTCATGCCTAGTCGCTCCCACAACTCCTCTGCTATGTGAGGCGCAAAGGGCGCGATGACCACCACAAGCTTGCTCAACAGCTCGTGATTGTGGCATTTTTGCTGTGCCAACTCGTTTACGCATATCATGAAAGCCGATATACTGGTGTTGTAGGAGAAGTTTTCGATGTCTTGAGTAACCTTTTTGATGAGCTTGTGCACGCTCTTGAGCGACTCCTTAGAGGCCGGTTCGTCCTTGATGACAGGTTCATCGGCCGGCTCAGACTGCTGTCCGCGGTGGTTCTCGAAGAACAGATTCCAGAACTTCTTGAGGAATCTGAAGCAGCCATCTATGCCGTTTGTGTCCCAAGGCTTGCTGGCTTCAACCGGTCCGAGGAACATTTCGTAGAGCCTAAGTGTGTCTGCGCCGTAGTCACGAATGATGTCATCGGGGTTTACAACGTTGAACATGCTCTTCGACATTTTCTCTATTGCCCAGCCGCACACATACTTTCCTTCCTCCAGAATAAACTCGGCGTCCTTATACTCCGGTCTCCAGGCCTTGAAAGCCTCAGTGTCCAGAACATCGTTTTTCACCAGGTTCACCCACACATGTATGGGTGTAACATCCTTATACTGCCCTTTCAGTCCGAGACTAACGAACACCGGATGGCCCTCTTTGCTCAATTCGTTGACGCGATAAACAAAGTTTGAGCGGCCCTGAATCATGCCTTGGTTCACCAATTTGTGGAAAGGCTCCTCCTTGCAAGACACTCCATAGTCGTGCAAGAACTTGTTCCAGAAGCGCGAATAGATAAGGTGTCCGGTGGCATGTTCGGTACCTCCCACGTAGAGATCAACGTTCTGCCAATACTCATCAGCCTCTTTCGAAACCAGTTCTTTATCGTTGTGCGGGTCCATATAGCGCAGATAATAAGCGCTAGAGCCGGCAAATCCCGGCATGGTATACAGCTCCAGCGGGAAAACCGTGACGTTGTCGATGCGGTCTTTGGATGTTACGGCATTGGCAACCGTGTCCCATGCCCACATCTTAGCGCGCCCCAAAGGTGGCTCTCCCGTCTCTGTAGGCTCATATTTGTCTATCTCCGGCAGCTCAAGAGGCAGTGCTTCTTCCGGCAACATATAGGGCATGCCGTCCTTATAATATACCGGGAAGGGCTCGCCCCAGTATCTTTGGCGTGAGAAGATGGCATCGCGCAGGCGGTAGTTCACCTTTACTCGGCCCAGATGATGGCTTGTTACAAACTCCTTAGTGGCCTCAATGGCCTCCTTGACGGTCTTTCCGTTGAGTGAGAAGCCGTCTAATGCCTTCACGCCTTGCTTAGGACTGTTCATCACGATGCCCTCTTTGGCGTCGAAGCTCTCCTCGCTCACGTCGGCACCCTCTATCAATGGGATGACAGGCAGGTTGAAGTGACGTGCGAAGGCATAGTCTCTGCTGTCGTGAGCAGGCACGGCCATGATGGCTCCCGTGCCGTATCCGGCCAGCACATACTCGCTTATCCAAATGGGAATGTTATCGCCTGTGAAGGGATTTACGGCATAAGAGCCGGAGAACACTCCCGTAACCTTCTTGTCAGATATGCGCTCTCGCTCGGTGCGCTTCTTCACATAAGCCAGATATTCATCTACTGCTGCCTTCTGTTCCGGCGTAGTGAGCTCGCTCACCAGCTCGCTTTCAGGAGCCAGCACCATGAATGTCACGCCAAAGATGGTGTCGGCGCGAGTGGTGAAGATGGTGAATTGGCGGTCTGTTCCGGCCACCTTGAACTGCATCTCCGTGCCTTCTGAGCGGCCAATCCAGTTGCGTTGCGTCTCCTTGAGCGACTCTGTCCAGTCTATAGTGTCCAGTCCGTCGAGCAAGCGCTGTGCATAAGCCGACGTGCGGAGGCACCATTGGCGCATCTTCTTCTGCACTACGGGATAGCCACCGCGCACGCTCATGCCGTCTACCACCTCGTCGTTGGCCAGCACGGTGCCCAGTCCGGCGCACCAGTTCACCATGGTTTCGCCCAGATAAGCAATGCGATAGTTCATGAGCGTTTGCTGTTTTTGCTTCTCGCTCATGGCGTTCCACTCGTCAGCAGTAAACTTCAGTTCCTCGCTTTGTGCCACGTCGAGGTCTTCAGTGCCTTGCTTCTCGAAGTGCTCTATGAGCTTTTCGATGGGCATAGCGCTCTGACACTTGTTGCAATAGAACGACTTGAACATCTTTTCGAATGCCCATTGCGTCCAGTGATAATACTTCGGGTCGCACGTGCGCACCTCTCTGTCCCAGTCGAACGAGAAGCCTATCTTGTCAAGCTGCTCCCTATAGTGGTTTATATTGTTCTCTGTTGTGATGGCGGGATGCTGTCCTGTCTGTATGGCATATTGCTCGGCAGGCAGTCCGTAAGCGTCGTAGCCCATGGGGTTGAGCACGTTATAGCCTCTCAAGCGCTTGTAGCGGGCGTATATGTCGCTTGCTATGTAGCCCAGGGGATGGCCCACATGCAGCCCGGCTCCCGATGGATAAGGAAACATATTGAGCACGTAAAACTTCTTCTTATCCTTATTTTCAGTTACGCGATAAGTATTTTGTTCCACCCATCTCTGCTGCCATTTCTTCTCTATTGCCTTGAAGTTATATTCCATTATGCCGTTATAGTTTATAGTTAATTTGCTGATTGTTGGCCTACTTCTTACAGTATGCGCGATGCAAAGTTACATTAATCGCGCCGAAATTGCAAATTTTAATTTCTAAATCATCCAAAAACGGCGCGCCCATGTCTTCTTGCCGCAAAGGCAGGGTGGCCGGACGTGATGCCCAGGCGGGAAAGACGCGCCCCTTATAACAAGAAAGTGCCCTACCCTCACGGGCTTGGCACTTTCTCAATTAAAACATTACTTATGAATTAAAATTACCTCATCAGAGCTTTCACGTGCTCATGCACGCCGGCTCCTTCTATCTTCATGATAATCATTCCCTTCACGTTGGGCAGATAGATGGCTGTTCCGGTGCCGTTGAAGTGGTGCTTGCCTATGAGCTTGCCGTCGGCTGTATAGGCGCTCAGCGTGTATTGTTCGGCTGCCTTGGCACCCTCCAGGCTCAGCACAACCATGCCGTTGAAGGCCTGCACCAGCCTCACCCGCTTGCTGGAAGTTTGTGTGCCGGCTATCCGGCCTATGCCCGTTGCGAGGCCGCCGAAGCTCACCTTCTTGCGCGAGAGGCCCTGCTCAAAGGCTCCCAGGTCGGGTGCCGAGCCGGCATATTCTATGGCCGGCACGCTCACGCCCGTGGCCTGATAGCGGTTGTTGGCCGTTACGGGGGTACCCTTGTCTACCAGCAGCGCGTTGTTATCAGTGGGATGGCCCCATGTGATGGCATCCCATTGCAGGTCGCCGTTCTCATCTCGCTCGGCTATCAGGGTGTTGGCATCGTCCTCACTCTTTACGTTAGAAGGGTCAACGCTCAGGTCGCACGTTGTCATGGTGCCCTGCGTCACCTCTACCCTACCGTATTTCTTACTTCCGTCGCCATGCTTTGACGGATCGTTGGGATGCCTGTCGGTCTTCAGATTGTCGTTGATGGCAATGCAGTTGGTCAGTTCCACCACACTGCCACTGGCTATGCTCTCATATATTCTGTAGCTGTAGCATTTGCTTCCGAAGGCCTTTGTGGCATAGCCCGTGCAGTTGTTCATGATGATGTCGCCCGAGTTATGGTTCTGATCGAAGCCCTTTGAGCCGTTGTTGGCGGCTATGCAGCGGTTCAGAACCACGTTCATTCTGCCCTGATCCGAGCCCATCTTGAAGCCGTTCATGTTGCCTTTAGTGGCTGCTCCGTTAAGATATCCGTTTTCAAAAGCCAGGCAATTCTCAAACACTATGGTCTTGTTGTCGGTGAAGCCTCCCGTCTTTTTGAAGAACACATCATAGCCGTCGTCGCTGTTGTTGTAGGCTCTGCACCCATAAAAATAGTTGCCGTCACCCACGCTTATCTTGGGTGCGAATCCGTCGGCATCGCCGTCTGCCTCGTCTTTGTTCTCGTAGGCGTCGCAGTTAAGAATGTAGTTGAAGGCACCTAAGTTCTTGATTTGCAGTCCTGTGTCGCCGTTTCGATAGAAGCGGCAGTTCTCTATGATGTTGTCATGAGCATCTTGTGTGCGATCTATGATGGCCGACGCCGATGCTCCCATAGGCTTGTTGCGCTCTATGAGCATACCGTTGTCGCTGGCGTTGGTGATGTCTATGCGATAGAAATGCCAGTAAGAGCTGGTGAGCCTGATGCCTTGTTGCGGGTTGTTGCTGTGCGCATGATAAGGCATCGAGCTGAAGTCTAGGATGGCGCGGCCGTCCGGACAGATGATAGAATTATAGTTGTCTGACGTTCCGTTGCGCTCGTCAATGTTCACGCGGGCATTATAGTTATACGTGCCGGCCTTCATATAGATGGTTGTTCCGGGCGTAGTGGCCTTGTCTACAGCCTTTTGTAGCGAAGCCAGAGGCTTGCTCTCAGAGCCGTCGTTGGCGTCGTTGCCGTCTGGTGCCACCCATATCACGGGCCCGTTGCCTATGTTAGGCGTTTGCAGAGCCTGCTGCCCCGTCATGTAAGTAAAGGAGTGTGCCTGGTCGTTGGGGTTGTTGGGGTTGTCGGGTGAGGTGCTTCCGCCCTCATCATCATCGTCTCCCCCACCCTGCGAGCCGCCTCCCTGGCCCGTGGTGTCGGTCACTGAGATGGCATAAACATAGAGCGCGCCGCTGAGCGTGAGCGTTACGTTGCCGTCGTCGGCCACTTTCACCTCGCCGGTGTAGTGTGTGTCCTTGCTCGAAGCGCTGGGAAAAGTGCCCACCACGTTGGTTGCGGTGAAGGTGCGTGCCTCTCCTTTCTTTGAAGTGGTATATTCCACCTTCAGCACCTCGTTCTTCTTGCAGTCGGGCACGGTGATAACAGATGTGCCAGCCAGCCACATGCAGCACCCGCTCTTATAGCCCAGACGCAGGTTTCCGCTGCTCGATGCGGTCACGGTGAAGCGCAGTCCGTTTACGGCAGCCAGCGGTTGGCCGCCTGCCAGGGCCGGTTCGTCGTTCAGCGCGTTGAGGTATTGATAGCGGTCGTTTTTGCTATCATAGTTCCAATTGGATGCGTCGGCCTTCATCGCATCTCTGTCTGCCTGTGAAATGACGCCGAAGTTCCAACTCCGATTCTCTGCTCCAGCTGTCAGGTTCAGCGCGAGCAACGCCATCAGGATGATAATTTTTCTCATAGGTTTAGGTCTTTACAATGTTTAGTTAGTTTGCTTTTCGGTGGCAAATTTAATAAATAAGTAGAATAATATTGTCAATATATATGAGTTTTTTTCTTTTTTCTATAAATTAAAATTACCTGATTTCTGACGTTTTATGCAACATCTTGATAATCAATGTGATAGGGTAGGGGATGTAAAAGTGCCCTTTTAGCGTTTTAAAAGTGCCGTTTTTACGCGTCAAAAATGCCTGTTTCGCAACTTAAAAGCGGCCTTTTTACAACTTAAAATCATTGTTATGCTGTTTCGAAAGGCTAAATGGGGCCGTGCAAGCCGCATATTGTTAGGTTTCTTTACCAAGCATCCGACCTCTTTCAAGTCATGTTTCGTCAGTGTGGGGTGGGGCAGTGGTTGCTGTGTGACCTATAGCCGGGCCGTGCGATAAGGGGCAGACTGAAAAAGCGAAATAATAATTTTGCAAATTGGTTTTTTTGTCTTAACTTTGCAAATCACCGAGTAAAGAAAAAGGAAAAAGCACTCATGACGAGCAATGATAAGGGCCTCACGCCCATGATGAAGCAGTTTTTTGCTATGAAATCCAAGCATCCTGACGCGCTGTTGCTGTTCAGATGCGGCGACTTCTACGAGACTTACTGTGATGACGCCATTGAGGCATCAAAGATATTAGGCATCACTCTCACCCGAAGAAACAACGGAGCGAGCTCCGGAGCAGAGATGGCGGGCTTTCCGCATCATGCTCTTGACACTTACTTGCCCAAGCTCATCAGGGCCGGAAAGCGTGTTGCCATCTGTGACCAACTGGAAGATCCCAAGAAGAAACGCGAGCTCATCAAGGGCAAGAAAGGCCTTTCGGCCTTCGACAAGATGGTGAAGCGCGGCATAACAGAACTTGTTACGCCCGGCGTAGCCATGAACGACAACGTGCTGAACTATAAGGAAAACAACTTCCTGGCGGCCGTTCACTTCGGAAAAGGGGCGTGCGGCGTGTCGTTTCTGGATATTTCGACGGGCGAATTTCTTACGGGCGAGGGCACATACGATTATGTTGAGAAGCTCTTGGGCAACTTTCAGCCCAAGGAAGTGCTGTTCAACCGGGCTCGTAAGGCCGACTTTGAGCGTTACTTCGGCACCCGTCTGTGCACCTTTGAACTAGACGACTGGGTGTTTACTGAGCAAACGGCGCGCCAAAAGCTGCTCAGGCACTTCGGCACACGCAACCTCAAGGGCTTCGGAGTAGACCATCTGCACAACGGAATAGTGGCCAGCGGAGCCATCATGCAGTATCTTGAGCTCACCCAGCACACACACATCTCGCACATAACAGCCCTCACACGCATTGAGGAAGACAAGTATGTGCGGCTCGATCAGTTCACCATTCGCAGCCTGGAGCTGCTCGCTCCTATGCAGCAAGACGGCTCGTCGCTGCTGCAAGTGGTGGATAACACCGTGACACCCATGGGCGGACGTATGCTCAGACGGTGGCTCGTGTTTCCGCTGCGCGACGTTAAGCCCATCAACGAGCGCCTCGACGTGGTGGAATATTTCTTTAAGGACACCGAGTTCAGGGGCATTCTCGACGATGCCTTTCATCGTATGGGCGACCTGGAGCGCATCATATCCAAGGTGGCCGTGGGCCGTGTGAGCCCAAGAGAGATTGTTCAGCTCAAGAACGCGCTCCTTGCGCTGGGGCCGGTAAAGGCTGCTTGCGAGCAGGCCAGCGAGCCTTCGCTCAATAGGATAGGGGAGCAGCTCAGCCTGTGTGCCTCGCTGAGAGACCGTATTGCGCAAGAGGTGGTGCCCGATCCACCCTTGCTGGTGAACAAGGGGGGCGTGATAGCACGCGGATATAATGAGGAGCTGGACCAACTGCGTGACATTCGCGACGGAGGAAAGGAATATTTGCTGCAAATACAGCAGCGTGAGGTGGAGCAAACGGGCATCTCAAGCCTGAAGATTGGCTTCAACAACGTCTTTGGATACTATCTTGAGGTGCGCAACACCTTTAAGGATAAGGTGCCGGAGACATGGATACGCAAGCAGACACTGGCTCAGGCAGAGCGTTACATCACGCCCGAACTGAAAGAATATGAGGAAAAAATACTGGGCGCAGATGAGAAGATACTGGCCATGGAGGGCTCGCTCTTTGCCGAACTGGTGCAGTATATGCAGGAGTTTATACCGCAGGTGCAGATAAACGCCAACCTCATCGCGCGCCTGGACTGCCTCTTGGGCTTTGCCAAGGTGGCCGAGCAGAACAACTATGTGCGCCCCGTGGTAGACGAGTCGGACGTGCTCGACATTCACGGAGGCCGCCATCCCGTCATTGAGAAGCAGCTGCCCTTGGGCGAGAAGTATGTGCCCAACGATGTGTATCTCGACACGCAGAAGCAGCAAATCATGATGATTACGGGCCCCAACATGGCGGGTAAGTCGGCTTTGCTCAGACAAACGGCGCTCATCGTGCTGCTTGCGCAGGCCGGATGCTTTGTTCCGGCAGAGCAGGCACGCGTGGGATTGGTTGACAAAATATTCACCCGCGTGGGTGCGTCTGACAATATCGCCCTGGGAGACTCTACCTTTATGGTGGAGATGACGGAGGCTGCCAACATCCTGAACAGCGTTACGCCCAAGTCGCTCGTGCTCTTTGATGAGCTGGGTAGGGGCACGTCTACCTATGACGGCATTTCTATTGCGTGGGCCATCGTGGAGTATCTGCATGAGAAACCCAAGGCGCGGGCGCGCACTCTCTTTGCTACGCACTATCATGAACTGAATGAAATGGAGAAAACATTCAGCCGGATAAAAAACTATAACGTGTCGGTGAAGGAGGTAGACGGCAAGATTATCTTCTTGCGTAAGCTGGAACGGGGTGGCTCAGAGCATAGCTTCGGTATACATGTGGCCGAGATTGCGGGCATGCCACCATCGGTTGTGAAGCGCGCCAAGACCATCCTGAAGGAGCTGGAGGCCGATAATGCCCAGGTGGGCAAGGTGTCTAAGCCCTCGGTAGAGACGCTGGGGCAGGGTAGGGAAGGGGTTCAGCTGTCCTTCTTCCAACTGGATGACCCCGTGCTGGAGCAGGTTAGGGATGAGATTCTTAACCTTGATATCAACAATCTCACGCCTGTAGAGGCGCTCAACAAGCTGAACGAGATAAAGAAAATAGTGAAAGGCAAATAGCCTTGGCGGCCCTATAGGGCACCGGCCAAGGCTATTCGCTGCTGCCGTTCAGGCCACTTTCTTGCGCTTGAACGATGTGATGAGGGCCCACAGACCCAATGCTATGAGCGGGATGGAGAGCATCTGGCCCATGTTAAGGGGCAGGCTGGCCTCCCAGCTTTCTTGCTCTTCCTTGAGAAACTCTACGAAGAAACGGAACGTAAAGATAAGGGTGAGGCACAAACCAAAGAAGAATCCGGTGCCCACCTTATCGCTATGGCGCTTGTAGATGGCCAGTATCACGAAGAAAACCAGCAGATAAAAGAGCGACTCATAGAGCTGTCCGGGGTGCCGCGGAGCCTGGTCTACGTTGGCAAAGATGAATGCCCATGGCACATCGGTAACCTTTCCGATGATCTCGGAGTTCATTAGGTTGCCCAATCGTATGAAGGTTGCGGTAATGCCAGAGCATATTCCCATGAAATCGAGCACCACCCAAGCCGGCATCTTATACCTTCTGATGTAGAGCCAGAGGCCTATGAGCATGCCTATCACGCCGCCGTGAGAGGCCAAACCCTGATAGCCCACAAACTTCCAGGCACCGTTTGCCATATGCCGAATGGGCAGAAGCATCTCTACAACATGGTCCCATGAGCTCAGAAAATAGCCGCCTTCGTAGGGTATACAGTGCCCCAGACGTCCGCCAATGAGCACGCTGATGAACACATAAAGGAACAAAGGCTCGAACTTCTCATCGCTATAGTGATGGCGTTTGTACAGCCATTTCATGAGAAAAAAGCCCAAGACAAGGCCCACGAGCCAGCACATGGAGTACCAGCGCACGCCAAAGGAGCCGAGATGAAAGGCTATTTCATCCGGCTTCCAGTATATATATAGCAGGCTGTTCATAGCTTATGGCGTTTAAACATTGAAGCGGAAGTGCATGATATCGCCGTCTTGCACTACATAATCCTTGCCCTCTATGCCCATCTTTCCGGCCTCGCGAACAGCTGCTTCTGAGCCGTACTTGATATAATCTTCGTATTTGATGACCTCGGCACGGATAAATCCTTTCTCAAAATCGGTGTGTATGACACCGGCGCATTGCGGTGCCTTCCAGCCTTTATGGTAGGTCCAGGCCTTCACTTCCATCTCTCCGGCGGTGATGAATGTTTGCAGATTGAGCAGGTGATAGGCCTTCTTGATGAGTCGGTTCACGCCGCTCTCCTCCAGACCGAGCTCGTCCAGGAACATCTTCTTATCCTCATAGGTGTCTAGAGAGGCTATGTCTTCCTCCGTCTTTGCGGCTATCACCATGGCTTCCGCGCCCTCCTGGGCGGCTATTTCTTCTATCTTGCGGCTGTAGTCGTTACCTGTTTTGGCGCTGGCCTCGTCTACGTTGCACACGTAGAGCACGGGCTTGGTGGTGAGAAGAAAGAGGTCGTGGGCTGCCTGAAGCTCCTCCTTGGAATCGAAGGTCACGCTGCGGGCGTTCTTGCCTTGCTCAAGCGCGGCCTTGTAAGCCTCCAGAACGGTGACCAAAGTCTTTGCGTCCTTGTTGCCGGTTGCGGCTATCTTCTGCTGCTTAGTGAGCTGGCTCTCTATCGTTTCGAGGTCTTTGAGCTGCAATTCAGTGTCTATTATCTCCTTGTCTTCTACCGGATTGACGGCTGCTCCGCCCTCTCTCACCACGTTGTCATCATCAAAACAGCGTATCACATGTATGATGGCGTCACACTCGCGTATGTTTCCCAGAAACTTATTGCCCAGTCCTTCGCCCTTCGACGCACCCTTTACGAGGCCTGCAATGTCTACTATCTCGCAGGTAGCAGGTACTATTCGGCCCGGATGAACAATCTCGGCGAGCTTCGTAAGGCGCTCGTCTGGCACGGTAATAACGCCAAGATTAGGCTCTATCGTACAGAAAGGAAAGTTTGCTGCTTGTGCTTTTGCACTGCTCAAGCAGTTGAAAAGGGTAGACTTTCCAACGTTTGGAAGGCCTACAATACCACATTTTAATGCCATATCTTTGTTTTATAACTTATTCAAATCGATTTGCAAAATTACTAATTTCTATGCACTTAGCAAAGTTTTCAGAGCGTTTTGCGGAATTGCTTCAGCACATCGCAATGCGAAACATAGTTGTTTTCGGCGTAAGAAGGATTGGCATTGACGAAGCGGTTGAGTGCCATGAGTGCCTGATATTGCCTGCTGGAGCGATAGATGATGTTGTTGTCTTCGTTGAAGAGATAATAGTTGGTGTCGCGCCATGGGTCTCTGCGTATGTAGGCAAGGGCATACAGGCTGTTGAATCTCAAGTCTTTGTCTTCTGTCAGCGTGTTTCTTTGCAGCAGAGTGATGGCATCTGCTATGAAGTCATGCTCCTTCGGACGAACCGTATCGGTGCAACTCCAGAAGTAATGAGTGAGCCACCAGCAGTCGCCTTCATAGCTTGCCTGATACAACATGGTGGCTATTTTGTAGCCAAGAGCATCTGCCGTGTCGCTGTTACTGGTGAGCATGCGCTGCGTTTTCAGCTCTACGATTTCGCGACAGAAGTCTAACCGTGGGTTCGTCTGCACGGTTTCGCGTTCATTCATCGTCTGTTGTGCATCCGTGAGCCGCTGTTTTCCGAACCACATGGGCTTGTGATAATCGCGCAGGGCCATGTAGTTGCAGGTGTTGGTGTTATTATAATAGGTGGCAGGAACTTTTTCCAAGAAGGGTATAGCATCCCTAAATCGACCCTCTGCCATGTATTTCGTGCCGATGACATCATTGAAATACTGGGCATCTCGATAGCTTCCGGCCTTCAGAAAGGCTGAGAGAGCATCGTCGTTCTTCGTGCTTTGCAGCCAATTGTAATACAGGCTGATGCTGTCGGCGGGCATATTGTCGAGTTGTGTGAAGTATTCACCGCTCCAGTCTGCCCTTGTTTCCCATTCTTTCCATTCTTCGTTATACCTTATGGTGTGGCTTTTCTTGCCCGTATAATACTCGTAACTGGGGTATTGCTCGTCCATATAAGCCATCAGAGCCAATGCCTCGAAGGGCCTGCCTTCTCTTTGTAGTCTCTTATATAGGGCGTTGTAAGCCACTCGGTCTAGCACGTCATAATAGTGAGAGCCTTGGTCATAGTCGTCTGCTTGCCTGTAGCTGGCCGACTCTAGCAGGTATTTCGTGCCGAGCCACTGCATTTCTTGCGCAGCATAACGGCTGAAGTTGTCGCTCCAGGGCTCTGTTTCGATAGAGTTGAGCAGCGTGAGCACGCGCGCGTTGTCCTTCATTCGTTGTGTGCCCTGCATGTTGCCGGCTTCTGCAAGCGTTGCTTTTGCCTCGCCATATTGGCCCAGCAGATATTGCAAAGCACCTATAGCCGACTGCCAGAGGCATGGTGTCTGGGTGCTGCCACTGCTCACCACGGTCTTGGCAAAGGCTATGAAGCCAAGTATATCCTTTTCATATACGGGCTTGCGACCTACGGTTTGTATGGCGTCAACGTAGTCGCTGTCTTTCCATTGTGCCTTATCGGCATCGGGAGTATAGGGCACAGAGCGGGTGTAAACGTCCTGCGTTTCTTGCGCATTGTTCACAAAGTCTTGCACAAGATAGGGCAGCAGGCGGCTGTTGGGGTTGCGCTTGTATATTGTTTGTATGCCTGCCAGGTTGCGATAGCTTCTTACATACCATTTCAGACTGGTCATGTCGCCTTGCTTGGCGTATATTTCCAGAGCCTCATTCACGCGTCCTGTGCGCAGCAAAGCCCGTGCATAGATGTTCTCCATCATGTCTTTATATGGGCTGGCGGGCAACTTTGAGCCTACCTGAGTCCAATAGTAGACGTTCTGTTTGCTGCGATCGAGGAGCATATTGGCACGCATCACGAGCAAGTCAAACTGTGGTTTGAGCCGCTTTCCGCGGTATTTCAGCGCGGCGTATAGCAGTGCCTGCTTGTTCTTCTCCCTCTCATTGATTTGCTCTTTGGTGGGATAGTCCCACGAATTATTGTAGTCATTAGACAAGCTAAGATAGCTGTTGAGCCATTTCAAGTACGTAACCATCTCCCAATCTTTGCGTTGTTGGGCTGTCTGCATGATGATTTCAGAGGCCTCCTTGCCGTCGGTCCAGTCGTTGTAAGAGCTTACTTTGCCCTTGGTATATTGCTTCCAAAAGGCATCGAATCGCTTTCCATCTACGGCAGATGAGCCGTCGTAGGGTTCTTCTACGCTGAAAAGATATTGGTTGTGCGTATGAATCTCAGGCCCGCAGGCTTGTGCCTTGCAGCTCAGGGCAAGCACAAAGCTAATGATTAAACACTTTTTCATAGTCCTTGTATTTATATTTTATGATGTTTTGGGGTTGTAAATCGTATAATATCACCTCGTTGTTGGCATCCGGCCGAAGCCTCTCTATGGTTTGATGTGCCTCGAAAAGCTGTTCTGTCTGCACGCTTCGCGTCACTATTTCGTCGCCCGCAACGATGGGATATTCGTCTTTGCTGTGCACGATACCTATGAACTGGTGTGCCCGAAACAGCACTTTCCAGCTGAAAATAGGGTAGGCAGCGCTCAGATGTAGCGGGTATTGGCTCAGATAAGGCAGATATTTGTCTACGCTGCGCATGTCTAATATGGGGTGATGTTCGTTATAATCGCTTATCTCTCCGGTGTTGTATATCATCAGCACGCCGCGGTCTACGGGTGGGGCAGGGTGCGACAGCTGGTGAAAACGGATGGTGGTAGACAGCTTGATGTTGTGTTTGGCCGTCAGACCATGCAACTCTTGCAAGAAGTTATAGTATGTTCGGCGCGTAGAAAGCGTCCAGTCGCAGTCTATCTGTACCTCTTTTATAGGGCCTATGTCATGCGTTTGGCACATCTGCACGACGCGTTTCAGCACCTTGTCGGCCAGTCCCTGGCGTGGATGTTGCATCACATCGTTGGTGATAAACACCACCGGCACGATGTCAAAGTGCCCGTCTACAGGATGCTTAAAGCTGATGGTTGCGTTGGGCATGGGCTCATCCTGCCGCATCACCACGTCAAAGAAGCGCACGTAGAGTCGGCTGACGCGATGCTCGCGCAGAAACTTTTGCGTGACCGAATCGTTTATGTTGAACGTTGTCTGCCAGTAATACATGCTTCTTAACGTGCTGTTGTTGTGCTTGTTATGACTACATGCGAGCAGCAACTGCGACAAAAAGATGAAAAAAATCAGTCTTTTGCACAGTGTCATGACATGACAGTTATGACTGGATATGTACCTCATGGCGTTGTTGTTAATGTGCCTCGAGCCAGTTGTTACCCCATCCGGCGTCGGCCAGCAAGGGCACCTTGAGCTTGCAGGCACCCTGCATCTCCTCTAAAACGATGTGCTCTACGCGCTCCTTCTCATCGGGATAGACGCTGAAGTTGAGCTCGTCGTGCACCTGAAGTATCATCTTTGAGCGTAAGCCCTCGGCCTTGAAGCGCCTCCATATACGCACCATGGCCACCTTAATGATGTCGGCTTCCGAGCCCTGAATGGGCGCGTTGATGGCGTTGCGCTCTGCAAATCCCCTCACGGTGCCGTTCTTTGAGAGTATGTCGGGCAGATAACGGCGACGGCCGAAGATGGTTTCGGCATAGCCTTTCTGCCGTGCCCGCTCGATAGACTGCTCCATATAGGCCTTCACTTTTGGGAAGGTGTTGAAGTAATCGGCTATTAATGAGCGCGCCTCACCATTCGAAATGTCCATGCGCTGCGCCAGTCCGTAGGTCGTTATGCCATATATAATGCCAAAGTTGGCTTGCTTTGCCTTCTTGCGTTGGGCGTCGGTAACCTCCTCCATAGGCTCTTTCCATATCTTGGATGCCGTGGCCCGGTGAATGTCCAGGCCCTCCTTGAAGGCCTCTATCATCTTTTCGTCGCCCGAAAGATGAGCCATAATGCGCAGTTCTATCTGTGAATAGTCGGCCGAAAAGAACAAACAGCCCGGCTCAGGTATGAAGCATTTGCGTATTTCTTTGCCATCGTCGGTGCGCACCGGTATGTTTTGCAGGTTGGGATCAGAGCTAGATAGCCTGCCAGTTGCTGTAAGTGCCTGATTGAAAGAGGTGTGTATGTGATGCGTTTCGGGATTGATGAGTTTTGGAAGCGCATCTATATAGGTGCTCAGAAGCTTCTTCATGCCTCTGTAATCCAGAATGTCAGACACGATGGGGGCCTTGTTCTTGAGCTGAAGGAGCACCTCTTCTGAGGTGACATACTGTCCGGTGCGTGTCTTTTTGGGCTTCTCCATGAGCTGCATCTTGCCGAACAAGATGTCGCCCACCTGCTTAGGGCTGGATATGTTGAACGTTTCGCCGGCCTCCTTATATATTCGTTGCTCGTACACATGCATTCTCTCGCTGAACAGCTTGGATGTTTCTTGCAGCGCGTCAGTGTCCAGTCTGACGCCCGTAAGCTCCATATCGGCCAGCACAACCACCAAAGGCATCTCTATATCATAGAAAAGCTTCTCGGCACCCACCTCCTTCAACTTGGGCTCAAGCACGTTCTTCAACTTTAAGGTTACGTCGGCATCCTCGCAAGCATACTCGTATATGTCTTTGGCATCAAGGTCGCGCATGTTCTTTTGGTTGCGTCCTTTGGGCCCGATGAGTTCTTCTATGTGCACCGTCTGATAGTTTAGCAGCGTCTCGGCCATGTAGTCCATGCCGTGATGCAATTCGGGATTGATGAGGTAGTGGGCTATCATGGTGTCGAACATCTGCCCTTTTATCTCTACGCCGTAATGGTGCAACACCTCGTAATCGTACTTGATGTTTTGCCCAACCTTCACTATTTCGGGGTCTTCATATAATGGTTTGAATATGTTTACCATTTTTAAGGCTTCTTCACGATTGGGTTTTACGGCTACATAATAGGCTTCGTTTTCGGTCACAGCAAAGCTCATACCCACCAATTCGGCCTCTATGGCGTTGGTAGAAGTGGTTTCTGTGTCTAGACTGAGAATTTTTTTTGTCCTTAAAAAGTCACAAACAGACCTTGCATCCTCCTCATTTTCAATGAGATGATATTTATGTGGAGTGGTTTTAAGGCTCTCAAAATGCTCGATTTTTGGCTCTTCCGCACTCTTGTTCGTGTTTTCTGCAAATAAATCGAGCTCTGTTTGGGCTTTTGCAGGCTTCTTTTCGGTTTTGTTAAGCCATCGGTCGGCGAGCGTCTTAAATTCCAGTTCGCCGAACACCTGTCTGAGTTTCTGTTCGTCAGGTTGCTCCACCTTCATCTCATCCCATGAGGGATGGATGGGCACGTCTGTGCGTATGGTGGCCAGGTAGTAGGCCATCTTGATGTCGTCGGCGGCACCCTGCACCTTCTCCTTCATCTTTCCTTTCAGCTCGTCGCTGTGTTCCAGCAATCCGTCTACCGACCCATAGGCGTTGATAAGCTTCACGGCCGTCTTCTCACCTACGCCCGGACAGCCCGGATAATTGTCGGCCGAGTCGCCCATCAAGGCCAGAAGGTCGATGACCTGATGGGGAGATGCTATGCCATACTTGCTCTCTATCTCCTCAACACCTATCTTGTCATATCCTCCGCCATGCCTTGGCCGATACATATAGACGTTGTCTGAGATGAGCTGGCCATAGTCTTTGTCGGGCGTAAGCATATAGGTTGTTATGCCTTCTTGTCCGGCCCGTGTGGCCAGCGTGCCTATCACGTCGTCGGCCTCGAAGCCGTCGGCCTGGTATACAGGTATTCGGCAAGCCTCAAGTATCTGCTTGATGTAGGGCACGGCACGCTTAATGTCTTCTGGTGTTTCCTCTCTTTGCGCCTTATAGGGTGGGTAAGCCTCGTGCCTGAAGGTCTTGCCATGATCGAAGGCTACGCCAATGTGTGTGGGTTTTTCCTTCTCCAACACCTCGTGCAGGGTGTTGCAAAATCCCATGATGGCCGATGTGTTGAGCCCTTTTGAATTTATTCTCGGTGCACGGATAAACGCATAATAAGAGCGGAATATCAATGCATAAGCGTCTATAAGTATCAGTTTTGACATAATTATTGCTCTTTAACACTGTAAAAGTACTAATTTTTTGTTACAATACGGGATAATTTCATTAATTTTGTATCAAAATTTAAGTAGGCATGGATTATCTATCAGTTATCAAAAGCCCTATAACAGCAGAACTGTCAGCATTTATTGACATTTTCAACGATTCGCTTTCGCATGAGAACGGATTGCTGGAACAGGCGTTGAAGCATATACGCCAGCGCGCCGGAAAGCGAATGAGGCCCATGCTCATACTGCTTCTGGCCAAGAACTATGGCATGGTAACTGACGTAACACAGCACGCCGCAGTGGGTCTGGAGCTGCTTCATACGGCCTCACTGGTGCACGACGACGTGGTGGATGAGAGTGCCGAGCGCCGCGGACAAGCCTCAGTGAACGCTGCCTATGACAATAAGGTGGCCGTGCTTGTGGGCGACTACATCCTGTCTACGGCCTTGCTGCATGTTTCATTTACACATTCTGAGCGCATCGTGCGCTATCTTGCCAACCTGGGACGCACGCTCTCTGACGGCGAGATACTGCAGTTGTCTAACATACAGCGTGACGATATGTCGGAAGATGTGTATTATCAGGTCATCAAGCAGAAGACGGCTGCCCTCTTTGAAGCATGTGCTGCCATCGGCGCGGAGAGTGCCGGAGCACCTGAAAACGAGGTGGAGGCAGCCCGACTGTTTGGTCAGAACCTGGGCATCATCTTCCAAATAAGAGATGATATATTCGATTATTACGACTCAGACGCCATAGGCAAGCCCACAGGAAACGATATGTCGGAGGGCAAACTTACGTTGCCGGCTCTCTATGCCTTGAATAAGACGCATGACGAGCACATGATAGAGTTGGCCAAAAAGGTGAAGCACAACACCATCAGCGCTGATGAAATAGCCCGGTTGGTGGCTTTCACAAAGGCAAATGGAGGAATAGAATATGCCGAAAAGCGCATGAACGACTTTCATGTTCAGGCCCAGCAGTATATAGACGGGCACGTGAGCCAACCCGAAATACGTGCCGCGCTGCAGGGTTATCTTGATTATGTTATCAGAAGAAACAAGTAGCGGCCCCTCTTTTGGCTGCATACAATAGGGTGGGTTACTACCTATAACGACGCAAGCACATTCTCTCAGCAGGGCTGAAGGAATGTGCTTGATGCTTTTAAGGGCCTAGGCGGTTAGAAGAACTTGGTTTCCGTGCCCACTATCTCGCTCAGAAGCAGGTTGGCCAAACGGCTGGTGCCCAGTCTGAACCACTCGTTGGTGAGCCATTGCTTGCCCAATATCTCCTTATATATGGTATAATATATCACGGCATCCATCACGCTGTTGATGCCTCCGGCAGGCTTTAAGCCTATCTGAATGCCCGTTTCTTCATAATACTCTTTGATGGCCTGGCACATCACGTAAACGGCTTCAGGCGTAGCCGAAACCTTCTCCTTGCCCGTTGATGTCTTGATGTAATCGGCGCCGGCATACATACTCAGGATGGCTGCCTTCTTGATATTGCTGCAGCTGCCCAGGTCGCCTGTCTCCAGAATAACCTTCATAGGCACGTCGCCGCACGTCTGTTTGAGCTCGTTGATGTCGTCGCACATGCCCTCATAGTCGCCAGAGAGAAACTTGCCCACGGGCATTACGATGTCGATGTTGGTGGCTCCGTCCTTGATGGCCAGTGCCGTTTCTACCGTCTTACACTCTATGAAGGTTTGCGATGATGGAAAGTTGCCCGTCACATTGGTTATCTCTACGCCGTCTACCTCCAGGCTCTCGCTGATGAGCTTGGTGAAGCATGGGTAGGCACAGATGGCAGCTACGTGCGGCAGGGTGGGGTAGGCGCTGTCAAACTGGTTCACTTTTTCGGTCATGGCCAGTATTTTTTCCTCCGTGTCGGTGGTGTTGAGCGAGGTGAGCTCGATGCTTCCGAAAAGGAATTTCTTCACTTCCGGAGTGTCGTTTTCGCTCACCTTCTCGGCTATAATCTGCTTCACGGCCTCCTTCACCTCGTTGTCTTGGATGTCGGTGTTGTACTTCTCAAGAGCCTGCTCGTACTTGCTCTTCTGCTCAGTAATCTTGTTTTGCTGCGATTGAATGTCTTTTTCAACGCTCTGTTTGATGATTCCCATGATGTTTTACAATTTATTTCGTTTTATAATATAATCTGTTTTACAATATAAAATAGTTTATTTTACATCATAAAATAAATTATTTTTCTGTCTAAAATTCATGCTTTTGACGCTTCGTCTGCGTGCAGTTTAGGGTTGTTCTTATGCCTTTCGGCGTCGCGGCGTGTCTTCTTCTCAAAGCTTTTTTGCAGTTCGGCGGTGAGATCCACACCCGTTTGATTGGCCAGACAGAGCAAAACCCACAGCACATCGGCCATTTCCTCGCCCATGTTGTGCTTTTCGCCGGGCTTGAAACTTTGGTCGCCATAGGTGCGAGCCATGACTCTTGCCAGCTCGCCCACCTCTTCGGTGAGGCACGCCATGTTGGTTAGTTCGCTGAAATAACGCACGCCGTAGGTCTTTATCCACTTGTCTACTGCCTCTTGGGCTTCTTTTATCGTCATAATAGGTTGGATTTATGCGTTCAGAATGGTGTTTAATGGGGCGCTGCAGGCCTCTAGTGGGGTGGGCCGATGCTTTTCCGGCCACCGCCCTGACAATGGTCTGAGCGCTCTGCTATTTACTCTTTGTTCTTAGAGTCCATGCAGATGGTCACCGGACCGTCGTTGAGCAGCTCTACCTTCATGTCGGCTCCAAACTCTCCCGTGCCCACTTCCTTGCCCATGGCCAGGCTCATTTGGCTCACGAAATAGTTGTAAAGGGGTATGGAGATGTTGTGTGGCGCGGCGTGAATGTAGCTGGGTCGGTTGCCCTTTTTATAGCTTGCCATGAGCGTGAACTGGCTCACCACAAGGGCATCGCCCCCTATGTCGTGCACGGAAAGGTTCATCACGCCCTGCTCATCGTCGAAGATGCGCAGCCCAACGGCCTTCTTCACGAGCCAGTCGGCATCGCTCTGCGTGTCGTCGGGGGCTATGCCCAACAGTATGAGCAGTCCTCTGCCTATGGCAGACTTCACTTCTTGGTTGATGGTAACAGATGCTCTGCTTACTCTTTGTATCACTATTCTCATGTTACAAAGATAAGCATTTTACTTTAAATCGGGCGTTTCGGGATGAAAATATTTGTAAACCAGTTGGCCTTTAGAGGCTCCTATGATGCTCGTAATGGTCTGTAAATCAGCTAATTGTATCTGTTTTACGGTTTTAAGCTGCTTCAGTAGAGTGTCTTTTGTCTTGGGTCCGATGCCTTTTATGTCGTCTAAGGCGCTGTGCAGGGCATGTTTGGAGCGCTTGTCGCGGTGGAAGGTGATGGCAAAGCGGTGCACTTCGTCTTGTATATGGGTGAGTATGTGGAACAACTCGCTGTCGGTTTTCATGCCAATCACCTTAGGTGGGAAGCCGTAGAGCAGCTCGTTGGTGCGGTGGTGGTTGTCTTTGGCCAGGCCGGCAATGGGTATTTGCAGCTTCAGCTCGTCTTCTACCACCTCTCTCACCACGTTCATCTGTCCTATTCCGCCATCGGTTATGATGAGGTCGGGCAGCTTCTGCTTCTCTTCTATCATGCGCGTGTAGCGCCTTCTCACCACTTCTTGCATAGAGGCGTAATCGTCTGGGCCCGTAACGGTCTTGATGTTGTACTTGCGGTAGTCTTTCTTAGAGGGTTTTAAGCCTTTGAATACCACACAAGCAGCCACGGCATCCTGTCCGCTGATGTTGGAGTTATCAAAGCATTCTATCTGATAGGGTAGGCTGGGCAGTTGCATCTTCTCCTTCAGTTCGCTCATCAGCCGGGTTTGTTTTTGCTCAGGATTGAGCTTCTCAGCCTGCTTCAGACGGTCGAATTTATACTGTTTGGCGTTCATCTCCGACAGTTCCAGCAGGTGCTTCTTGTCGCCTTTCTGGGGTATGAAGAAGTATGCTTCCTTCAGTTTAAAGTCCATTTCGAAGGGCACGATAATCTCTTTTGCGGTGCTGTTGAAGCGCGAGCGTATCTCCGGAATGGCCTCGTTGAGCAGCTCTTCGTCGGTTTCGTCCAGCTTGCGCTTATATTCATAGGTGAAGCTTTGGTTGATGGCGCCATTCTTTACGTGTATGTAGTTGATGAAAGCCTGCTTGTTTGAGTCGTCGTCTACGATGGTAAACACGTCTACATCGGTTATGGTATGGCTCACAATCTCGCTCTTTGCGCAGAAGTTTTCGAGTGCCAGGTATTGCTGTTTCAGCTCTTCAGCCTCCTCAAACTTCATTTCTTCGGCCTTTTTCTGCATCTTTTCGTACAGCATTTTCTGCACGTCGCGTGTGTTGCCCTTGAGTATTTCTTTTGCCAGAGCAATGTTTTCCTGATATTCCTTGTAGCTTTGTTTGCCTATGCAAGGCGCTTTGCAGTTGTGTATGTGATACTCCAGACAAGGCTTATACTTGCCCTTGTCAACCCCTTCTTGCGTAATCACCATGTGGCAAGTACGCGGTTTATAGAGCTTCTTGATTAAATCTAGTATCGCATACATGCTGCTGATGTGGCTGTAGGGCCCATAAAACGTGCCGTAACGCTTGTTGATGGTTCGGGTTTTGAATATTCTGGGAAAGTATTCTCTTGTGATGCAAATGCTGGGGTAGGTCTTCCCGTCTTTCAGCAATACATTGTAGCGGGGCTTGTATTGCTTGATAAGTTGGTTCTCTATGAGCAAGGCATCTTCTTCTGTGTGCACAGTGAAGTAGCTAATATCGCATATCTTGCTCACGAGAACCTTTGTCTTGTATCTGTCTACTTCCTTATGAAAATAAGAAGAAACCCTTTTCTTGAGGTTCTTTGCCTTGCCTACATATATAATGGTGCCGTTCTTGTCATAAAACTGATAGGTTCCTGGTGTGTCGGGCAGGCTCAGCACGATGGCCTTTAGATGCTTTTGCAGCTCGAGTTTTGCTTCTTTGTCCATTTCGTAAGTAGCTTATTTATAAACGTTTTAAAGCTTTTTGTTTCACGTGAAACCTTAATTAAAACTTCAGCAGCGAGGTTATCTCAACGTCGCTGTCGAATTGTTTGCGGCAGTTAGGGAACTCGCTGGCAAGCTCTATGATGAAGTTGCAGTATATTTTCTTAGGGTGAAACTTCTTCACAAGGTCGCAGGCAGCCTTCATAGTGCCGCCCGTTGCAAGCAGATCGTCGTGCAGCAAGATGACATCATCCTCGCTGATGGCGTCCTTGTGTATCTCTATGGTGTCTACGCCATACTCTTTCATGTAGCTCTCTTGTACGGTTTCGCACGGCAGCTTGCCCGGCTTGCGGCACAAAACAACGCCGGCGTGAAGGCGAGTGGCTACGGCTGACGACATCACAAAGCCGCGGCTCTCTATTCCGACTATCTTTGTTATGCCCTTGTCTTTGTACATTTCGGTCATCTCGTCTGCTATCTCTTCCAGGCATTCGGGGCTCTTGAAGAGCGTAGTTACGTCTCTGAAGTTTACACCTTTAATGGGCCAGTCTGGCACACAGCGCAGATGGTCAAGTAATAATTTGTTGTTCATCATCTAATTTGTTGTTATTGAGTTATTTATATTGTCTATTGTTTCACGTGAAACTTTTACTTTAATGCTCTTAAGGGGTGGTTCGGTGGGGGCGGGACCATGCGCTTTATCTGCCCAGGAGCACCAAAAGAACATTGATGTCGCTCGGACTTACACCGGGAATGCGACTGGCTTGCGCAAGCGTTTCGGGCTGTATGCGCTCCAACTTTTGCCTGCACTCCGTGCTGAGATCGTGAATCTCGCTGTAATTGAAGCGGCCCTTGAGCTTGATATTCTCCAAGCGGCGCATCTTTTCGGCAAACATCTGTTCGCGTTCGGTATATCCTTTATACTTCATGCGCACTTCAGCGGCTTCTATAATCTCTTCTTTGCGATTGGGAATTTGCTCCAGCAGTTCGTTGAAAGCAGGTATCTGGGTTCTCAGATTGCTGAAGTTTACCTGCGGACGGGCTATCAATTCGGCCAGCTTAACGGAGAAACGGAGTGGGGCAGTGCCTACATGTTCTAGGAAGGAATTGATGTCTTGACCGCGAACAAGGGTGCTCTCGCAGAACGAAACAATGCGTTCTATCCATTCTTTCTTTTGCATCCACCAGTCGTAACGGTCTTTTTTCACAATGCCCAAGTTGTATCCTTTCTCGGTAAGGCGGGCATCTGCGTCGTCCTGACGGAGCAAAATGCGATATTCGGCGCGTGAGGTGAACATGCGATAAGGTTCGTCTACGCCTTTCGTTGTGAGGTCGTCGATGAGTACGCCGATGTAAGATTCGTCTCTGTGCATCACGAATGGCTCGCTGCCGGCACACAATAGGGCGGCGTTAATGCCTGCCACGGTTCCTTGACCGCCCGCTTCTTCGTAGCCGGTGGTACCGTTTACCTGTCCGGCAAAGAACAAACCGCCCACTATTTTCGACTCTAGCGAGTGCTTTAACTGCGTTGGATCGAAGTAATCGTATTCTATTGCGTAGCCCGGACGATAGATTTTAGCATCGCGAAGCGCCGGAATGTGGTGCAAAGCTTCTAGTTGTATCTCCCAAGGCATACTCGATGAAAAGCCATTAAGATACATCTCGTTGGTGTTTGTGCCCTCCGGCTCCAAGAAAAGGGGGTGTTTGGTGCGGTTGGGAAACGTCACCAGCTTGGTTTCTATCGACGGACAGTAACGCGGGCCGATGCTTTTTATCTGACCATTATATAAAGGTGAGTCGGCCAAACCTTTTTTGAGAATCTCGTGAACGGTCTCGTTGGTTTCGCATGTCCAGCAAGGCAGTTGGGGTAGGGCGCGATGCGGGCCCATAAAAGAGAACTGATGAAAGTCTGATTCGCCCGGTTGCATTTCCATATCTTCGAAATGCACGCTGCGCTTATCTATTCTTACGGGCGTTCCGGTCTTCATCCTGCCCGTTGAAATGCCGTGTTTTGTGATGCTTTCCGTGAAATTGAGAACTGCCGGTTCGGCTATTCTACCGCCGGGAACCATCTTTCGACCAATGTGCATCAACCCGTTGAGGAACGTTCCGGCCGTTATGATAACGGCGTTGGCATGAAATTCTACTCCCCAAATGGTTTTTACGCCCGTAACATGGTTGTTATTGTCTACTAAGAGTTGCTCTGCCTGGTCCTGAAAAATGTCCAATCCATCAGTAGAGTCGAGTACAGAGCGCCATTTCCAAATGAATTTTCCTCTGTCGCATTGCGCTCTCGGACTCCACATAGCGGGCCCTTTTGAGCGGTTAAGCATCCTGAATTGTATGGCCGTTTCATCGGTTACAATGCCCATCTGGCCACCCAAGGCGTCAATCTCGCGCACAATCTGTCCTTTGGCTATACCTCCTACGGCCGGATTGCAACTCATTTGCCCTATCTTATTCATGTCCATGGTTATCAAGCAAGTCTTGGCTCCCATGTTAGCAGCTGCTGTTGCGGCCTCACATCCTGCGTGTCCGCCTCCAATCACCAGCACATCATACTTGAAGTACATAATTCTTGTTTCCTTATTTTTTCGGCAAAAGTAAGAATTTTAATTGTAATTTTTGCCAAAACACTTTGTTTTATCATCTAAATATAGTATTTTTGCAATCGTATTGGTGACGTGCCCTACCTATAATATGGTATGGGGCGTGTTGCCAAATGGGTTAATGCAAGGGTCTAATATATTTTGACGTGACATAATTCTAACTATTTCAATAAATTAAAATCAAATTTTATGTGGTTAATCAATTCACCTATTGGTAGAAAAGTGGTGATGTCATTAACGGGTGTATGCCTTATTCTGTTCTTGACGTTCCACTGTTGCATGAATGTTGCAGCTTTTTTCTCTGGCGATGCCTACAACACAATTTGCGAATTTCTAGGTAGCAACTGGTACGCAGTATTGGGTACAGGTGCTCTTGCATTCCTTGCTGTGTGTCACATCGTCTATGCTTTCATCCTGACAGCGCAGAACCGACGTGCTCGCGGCGATGAGCGTTACGCTGTTACAGACCGTCGTCCTGAGGTTAGTTGGGCTTCTCAGAACATGCTTGTGCTTGGTCTGATCATCTTGATAGGCCTTGTTCTCCACCTCTACAACTTCTGGGGACACATGATGTTTGCCGATTTGGCCGGTATAGATGTTACCCCTAGTCCTACTGACGGCTTCGGATGGATACAGCAAACATTCTCTAATCCAGTCTTCTCTATTCTCTATCTCATTTGGATTTGTGCTATTTGGTTCCACCTCTCACATGGTTTCTGGAGCGCAATGCAAACTTTAGGCTGGAGCGGAAAGATTTGGTTGAAGCGCTGGCAGTGCATCGGGCTCGTTTATGTAACGATTCTTATGGGTGTATTTGCCTTTCTCGTGCTCTCCTTCTGGTTGGGTTTTGCCCCCAGTATGTGTTAAAATAAGTAAAATTAATCAACACTTGAAAGATTAAAGATATGGCTAATCAAATAGATTCTAGAATTCCCGAAGGCCCTTTGGCTGAGAAATGGACCAACTATAAAGCTCATCAGAAACTGGTAAACCCTGCCAACAAGCGCAAGCTCGACATCATTGTGGTGGGTACAGGTCTTGCCGGCGCATCAGCAGCAGCATCACTTGGCGAGATGGGCTTCCATGTATTGAACTTCTGCATTCAGGATTCACCTCGCCGTGCGCACTCTATTGCCGCTCAAGGAGGTATCAATGCAGCTAAGAACTATCAGAATGACGGCGACTCTGTATACCGTCTTTTCTACGATACTATCAAAGGTGGCGACTACAGAGCACGCGAGGCAAACGTCTATCGTCTTGCTGAGGTGAGCGCAAACATCATTGACCAGTGCGTGGCACAGGGCGTTCCTTTTGCCCGTGAGTATGGTGGCATGTTGGCAAACCGTTCGTTTGGCGGTGTGCAGGTAAGCCGTACGTTCTACGCAAAGGGCCAGACGGGCCAGCAGCTGCTCCTTGGTGCCTACTCTTCTTTGATGAAAGAGGTTCATAACGGCACCGTAGAGCTGCACACACGTACTGAGATGGAAGACGTGGTTATCATAGATGGCCGCGCAAGAGGCATTATTGCCAAGAACCTTGTCACAGGTAAGCTGGAGCGTTATTCAGCACATGCCGTTTGTTTGGCAACGGGTGGATATGGCAACACCTACTTCCTTTCAACCAATGCCATGGGTTGTAACTGCACGGCAGCAGTGCAGGCATACCGCAAGGGAGCCTATTTTGCCAACCCATGTTTCGTTCAGATACACCCAACTTGCATTCCTGTGCACGGCGATAAGCAGAGCAAGCTCACGCTGATGTCGGAGTCGCTGCGTAACGATGGCCGTATCTGGGTGCCTAAGAAGTTGGAAGACGCTAAGAAACTGCAGGCCGGAACACTCAAGGGACGTGATATACCAGAGGAAGACCGCGACTATTACTTGGAGCGCCGCTACCCGGCATTCGGTAACTTGGTGCCCCGTGACGTTGCATCACGTGCTGCCAAGGAGCGCACAGACAAGGGTTATGGTGTTAACAACACCGGTCTGGCTGTGTTCCTCGACTTCTCTGACGCTTTCAAGCGCCTCGGTCGCGATGTTGTAGACCAGCGTTATGGCAACCTCTTCGATATGTATCAGGAGATAACCGACGACGATCCGCACGTAGACCCCATGATGATATTCCCTGCTATCCACTATACGATGGGCGGACTTTGGGTAGATTATGAGCTGCAAACCTCTATCAAGGGCTTGTTTGCACTGGGTGAGTGCAACTTCTCTGACCATGGAGCCAACCGTTTGGGTGCATCTGCGTTGATGCAAGGCCTGAGTGACGGCTACTTTGTCATTCCTTACACCATGCAGAACTATCTGTCTGACCAGATCACAGTGCCCCGCTTCTCTACCGACCTGCCCGAGTTTGAGGAGGCCGAGAAGGGTGTTCAGGCCGAGATAGACCGCATCTATAACATCCAGGGTGACGAGAGTGTAGACCATATCCACAAGAAACTCTATCACATCATGTGGGATTATGTAGGTATGGCCCGCAATGCAGAGGGTCTGAAGAAGGCACTTGCCATGCTCAAGGACATCCGCAAGGAGTTTAACGAGCACGTTTACATACCCGGAAGCAAGGAAGGCTTGAACGTAGAACTCGACAAAGCTATCCATTTGCGCGACTTTATTACCATGGGCGAGCTGATTGCTTACGATGCACTTAACCGTAATGAGAGTTGCGGCGGACACTTTAGAGAGGAGTCGCAGACAGAGGAAGGCGAGGCCAAACGTGACGATGAAAACTACATGTACGTGGCTTGCTGGAAGTATCAAGGCTCTGATGAGGTTGCTCCTGAGTTGTTTAAGGAGCCTCTCGACTATAAGTATATAAAGGTACAGGTTCGTAACTACAAGAAGTAAAACATTTAAATACGAATTCAAATAATGGATACTAATATAAGTTTCACGCTTAAAGTATGGCGTCAGAAAGGCCCTCAAGAGAAGGGTCACTTTGATACATTCGAGATGAAAGACATTCCCGGCGATACCTCTTTCCTCGAAATGCTCGACATTCTTAATGAGCAGCTCATCGAAAACAAGCAAGAGCCCTTTGTCTTCGACCACGATTGCCGCGAGGGTATATGCGGTATGTGCTCGCTGTATATCAACGGTCATCCCCACGGACCGGCACAGGGAGCCACCACATGTCAGCTTTACATGCGCCGTTTCCACGATGGCGATGTCATAACAGTAGAGCCTTGGCGCTCAGCAGCGTTCCCCGTGATAAAGGACTGCATGGTAGACCGCTCTGCCTTTGATAAGATTATCGCCGCAGGAGGCTATACCTCTGTGCGCACAGGGCAGGCACAAGATGCCAACAACATCCTTATTCCTAAGGAGAATGCCGACGAAGCCATGGACTGCGCAACGTGCATAGGCTGTGGCGCATGTGTGGCAGCCTGCAAGAATGGTTCTGCCATGCTCTTCGTTTCGTCTAAGGTGAGCCAGCTGGCACTGCTTCCCCAGGGCCGTCCTGAGGCAGCTAAGCGCGCCAAAGCCATGGTTGCCAAGATGGAGGAGCTGGGCTTCGGTAACTGCACCAATACAAGAGCCTGCGAGGCTGAGTGCCCCAAGAACGAGAGCATCGCCAACATCGCACGCCTGAACCGCGAGTTCATCAAGGCAAAGCTCAACGACTAACAGCGCGGGGAGCTTCGCCTTCCCTGTTGTTTACATAGCTATTCCCGCAACCTTTTGGGGTTGCGGGATTCTTTTTTGTTTGTCTTCACTTTCTTTAGCATGGCATATTGCGATGCACAAACAACTTTTTCGTATCTTTGCAAGTATAAATTGAAGTGACAGATTGAACCTTTCTACGTTTCATAAAGGCATCATGCTATGGCTCCTGCTCCTCTTCTGCGTCTCCGGAATGGCAGAAGGGCGAACCTCGTTGCCATGTAATGAAACGAGCGAGCACAGCCTTCGTGCCGCATCCGACGATGATTCTTCCTCATGGTTTCTGTTTGCCGAGCTCAGCAAGCCCCATGCCACGGGTGCCGTCATAGCCGACAGCCGGTTGCTGGCGCGTGTGTGTTGTTCCTTGCCCGAGCGTTTGTTGCCGGGTGCCGAGAGCGATTTTCTGTTCAGTATGAGCCGTCGCTTGCGACTGGCCTATCTGTCACATCCATTCCATTCTTATCGCCATTGCCGGGGAAAGCGCAAGCTCAGCACTGCTCCCATACGCATGGAGAACCCTGATGAGCGCTATGTGCTCATCATAGAGCGCTTCTTGTGTTAAACTGTGTAGCCCCTTAAAGCCTGCGCCCATCGTGGCGCCATGCTGTCTGCGCGTGCAGACTGGCACCTCATACCCTTTAGTTTATTCACTCAGGACGCGTCAAACGTGCGCCCGTAATAATTATTTTACACAGTTATGACAAGTATAAAGAAACTCACAATGGCCCCCACCGTAATGGCCAACCAACATATATCCGTTCAGAAATCATTCTTCGGTCTGTTCAGCAAGGCCGTTTATACACCTACAGGCAGTCCCGTAACTGCCTCTCGCCACGAGTATGCTGTAGACCAGGCACCTTTCTTCCGTAAGCTACTCACGGCCTCGTCAGACGAGCTTACCAAGCTCGCCGGCAGCAACAATAAGCCTAAGGAGGCACCCCTGGGCAATGTTATGATAGAAACATGCCTCTCCGCCGACGGTCAGTTTGCCGCCATACAGATGCTCCAGTTCACCAACTTCACCTACGAACCCGTTGCTCAGGCACGCGTGCTGGAGGGTACCGATGCAGAGAAGGTGGCATCACTCTTCAGCCTGTAGGCTTAAACCCAACACAACCTTAAATCTATACACACATGGGGGGCGCGTCTTTCGGGGCGTAGCTCCCCTTTATCATACCCGCGCTTCAGGTGTGCTGCCATCGGCTACATAGTTCTCACATAAAAACATAGCCCCTCCAACCTTCTGATAGTCATCTTTTTATGATACAAAATAATTTAAATAGTTTTATAAAATAAATTATTTTATATTATGAAATAAATTAAATTACATTATAAAATAAATTATATTACATCATAAAAACCATGCTTTCAGGTTCTCTCAATGCCCCTTTCTCCGTTTGGCAAGGCTCTTTCTGCCTCGCTCTCTTGCTTGTCTAACAGAAAATTTCTATATTTGCAGGGTTATAGCAAAGATGATATGGAACCAACAGACCTTCTTTCCCGCACGCTCGAAATGGCCGAGCCCACCCGCCTTTTCATAGCCTGTCATGCCACAGACAATGTCAACGAGCTGGCCCTGCACGCCTCGCGCCATCCCGATGTAGACATGCCCGTGGCGCTGATGCAGATAGAAGGTAGGCAGAAGATGGCCGGTAAGTTGGCTGATATGCCCCTCCCCGAAGGCTTTCTTTTTCCTCCCCGCCTCTCGTTAGAGCAATGTTCCAGTTCGTTCACGGCCACTCGCAAGCAGCACATCGTGCAGCAGCTCTTGCAGCAGAGCCCATCCGTCGGTCAGCCCACGCGCTTTGCCGACCTCACGGGCGGCTTCGGCATCGACTTTATGCACCTTGCGCCCCTTTTCGGCGAGGCATTATATGTTGAGCGCAACCCCGTTCTGTGTGGTCTGGCCCGCCATAACTTCGGGCTGATGGGCCTTTCGGGCGCTCGCGTAGAGTGTGCCGACGGCACCGAAAGTCTGCTCCGGCTGCCTCATGTCACCCTTCTTTATCTCGATCCGGCGCGCCGCGACATGCATGGACGCAAGGTCTTTGGCATAGAAGACTGTTCGCCCGATGTGGCAGAGCTGGCTGATGAGCTGGTAGACAAGGCCTCCTGGGTGCTGCTTAAGCTCTCGCCCATGCTCGATTGGCATGAGGCGCTGCGCCGTTTGCGCCATGCCGTGCGGCTGTATATACTGTCTGTGGGCAACGAGTGTAAGGAGTTGCTTGTGCTGATGCGCAAGGGCGGCGGGCCGTCGATAACCGTTTGCTGCGAGAACAGCGCCGACGAGCCCTTCATGTTCAGCTTTTCCAACCCCGCTATGGCCCCTTCCGTGCAGTCCGCCGAGCCTTCTGGCGTCTTGCCCATGGCCCCGTCGCCTGCTGAGGGCTGCTATCTCTATGAGCCCAACGCCTCTATCATGAAGGCCGGCTGCTTTGCCTTGCTGGCCCGCACCTATCAGGTAGCTGCCCTGGCAGCCAACTCCCATCTGTTTGTAAGCAACCGTCTGCAGCGCCGTTTTCCCGGTCGTACGTTCCGCATAACGGCCGTTTCAACGTTCAACAAGCACAGCCTGCGGCGTATGCTGGAGCCTTTGAGCCAGGCAAACATTGCCGTGCGCAACTTCCCCATGACCGTTCAAGCCCTGCGCAAGCGCCTGAAGCTACGCGAAGGAGGCTATGTTTATCTCTTTGCCACTACGCTGCAAGACGGCACGCGCCTCTTGTTGCAGTGCGCCAAAGTGTGACGCAGTCCGCCTAAAGCGTGCTCTCTGCTTCATTGTCCAGACAGTCCCGGCATATCTGATGCTTTGTAACAACCAATGCATAAAGCTCTTGTGTGAGCAAAAAACGACCTTAAATTTGGCTGTATGCCACTTTTTTGCTAATTTTGCATGTTTAAAGTGGTATAACATAACAATACAGATGTCGGCAATACGCATTAAGAAAGTAGAGACAAAAAAAGATCTTAAGACATTCGTAGACTTTCACTACGACCTCTATAAGGGTAGTTCATACGACGTTCCCAACCTTTTCAGCGATGATATGTTCACGCTGTCTAAGGACAAGAATGCCGCATTCGACTTCTGTGAGGCCGAATATTACCTTGCCTATAAGGACGGCAAACTGGCCGGGCGCATTGCCGCCATCATCAATCATAAGGCCAATCAGAAGTGGGATAAGAAGGATGTACGGTTCGGATGGGTCGATTTCATCGACGACATCGATGTGAGCCGCGCGCTCTTTCAGGCCGTTGCCGACTATGGCAAGAGCAAGGGCATGCGGTCTATGGTGGGCCCTTTGGGCTTCACCGATATGGATCCGGAGGGCATGCTCACGTGGGGCTTCGACAAACTGGGCACCATGCCCACCATATACAACTATCCCTATTATCCCCAACACATGGAGAAGATGGGCGGTTGGTCGGTAGACAATACCTACGTGGAGTATTATATGACGGTGCCGCAGGCCGTTCCGGACAAGTACACCAAGATAGCCAAGCTGGTGGAAGACCGCTACAATCTGCATGTAATGAAGATTACGGCCAAGGATGTGAGAGAAGGCGTCATCACGCAGCAGATATTCCAGCTCATCAACGACACCTATAGCGAGCTTTATGGCTATTCATCGCTCACGCAGAGGCAGATAGAACAGTATGTAAAGATGTACTTCCCCATCCTCGATCTCAGCCTGGTTACGTGCATCGTAGACGGCAATAAAGGCAATAAGTTGGCAGGTGTTGGCATCACCATGCCCTCTCTTTCGCGGGCGTTACAGAAGTGCCGCCGCGGTCGTTTGCTGCCTTTCGGGTGGTGGCATCTGCTCCGCGCCATCAAGTTTCACCACACAGAGGGCGTCGATTTGCTGCTCATCGGCTTCTTGCCCGAATATCGCGCCAGGGGTGCCAATGCCCTTTTGTTCGCCGACCTCATACCCCGCTACATCAAGTATGGTTTTAAGTGGGGAGAAACGCAGGTTGAGATGGAGAGCAACGAGGGCGTGCAGGGACAGTGGGCGCCACTTAATCCCGTTAATCATAAGCGCCGTAAGTGCTATCGCAAGCCCATTGCATGACCCTGGCCGCACACCACGGTAGCCCTTAAGGGGGCAGGAAAAAGAAATGAGATATGTCAGACAACGTAAATAAAGAGAATATCCAGCCATCCCATGCCGACCAGCTTGTGGTGGCATATACCGATGACAATATCCGCCACCTGAGCGATATGGAGCATGTGCGTACCCGTCCGGGCATGTACATCGGCCGGTTGGGCGACGGTTCATTGCCCGAAGACGGCATATATGTGCTGCTCAAGGAGGTGATAGACAACTCTATCGATGAGTTTAAGATGAATGCGGGCGACCGCATAGAGATAGACATGGAGGACAACTTGCGCGTCACCGTGCGCGACTATGGCCGTGGCATTCCACAAGGAAAGCTTGTAGAGGCCGTAAGCGTGCTCAACACGGGCGGCAAGTACGACTCCAAGGCCTTTCATAAGAGCGTGGGGCTCAACGGAGTGGGCGTCAAGGCGGTCAACGCGCTAAGCTCCCGTTTCGAGGTAAAGAGCTTCCGCGAGGGAAAAGTGCGCCATCTGGTGTTCGAAAAAGGCGTGCTCAAGCAAGACAATACATCCGATTCGGCCGATGAAACGGGCACTTTGGTGTTCTTCGAACCAGATAATACGCTCTTCAAAAACTATGAGTTTCACGATGAAATCGTAGAAACCATGCTCCGCAACTACACTTACCTCAACACAGGGCTCACCATCATGTATAACGGTCAGCGCATCCTGAGCCGCCATGGACTGAAGGATTTGCTCACCGACAACATGACTGTAGACGGCCTTTACCCCATTGTGCACATGAAGGGCGAAGACATCGAGATAGCCTTTACCCACACCAACCAGTATGGCGAGGAATATTACTCGTTCGTAAACGGCCAGCACACCACGCAAGGAGGCACACATCAGACCGCCTTCAAGGAGCATATAGCCAAGACTATCAAGGAGTTCTTCGGCAAATATGAGTATGCCGACATCCGAAATGGCATCGTTGCGGCCATCGCCATCAATGTAGAAGAGCCCGTTTTTGAGTCGCAGACAAAGATAAAGCTGGGTTCTACCCTCATGGCTCCGGGCGGTGACACCATCAACAAGTATGTGGGCGACTTCATCAAGCGCGAGGTAGATAACTATCTGCACATACATAAGGAGGACTGCACAGACATCCTTGAGCAGAAAATCAAGGAGAACGAGCACGAGCGTAAGGCTATGGCGGGTGTAACCAAGCTGGCCAGAGAGCGCGCCAAGAAGGCTAACCTGCACAATCGCAAGCTGCGCGACTGTCGTATACACTATTCTGACTCCAAAAACGACCGGAAAGAGGAGAGCATGATATTCATTACCGAGGGCGACTCGGCCAGCGGCAGCATCACCAAGAGCCGCGACGTCAACACGCAGGCCGTGTTCTCGCTGCGCGGAAAGCCCCTCAACTCGTTCGGACTCACCAAGAAAGTGGTTTACGAGAACGAGGAGTTCAATCTCCTGCAGGCCGCTCTCGACATAGAAGACGGGCTCGACACGTTGCGCTACAACAAGGTTATCGTGGCTACCGATGCCGATGTGGATGGCATGCACATACGCTTGCTCATCATCACCTTCTTTCTTCAGTTCTTCCCTGAGCTCATCAAGAAGGGCCATGTATTTGTGTTGCAGACCCCACTCTTCCGTGTGCGAAACAAGCGAACCAAGATAAAGAACAAGCAGGTGATAAAAGAGGCCGATGCCAAACTGGCACAGAACGAACGCAAAAACGACTTCATCACGCGCTATTGCTATAGCGAGGAGGAGCGGCTCAACGCCATACGCGACCTCGGACCCGACCCCGAGATTACCCGATTCAAGGGTCTTGGAGAGATCTCGCCCGATGAATTCGTGCATTTCATAGGCCCTGACATGAGGCTGGAGCAGGTCACCTTGCACAAGAACGACCAGGTGCAGAAGCTCCTGGAGTATTATATGGGCAAGAATACGATGGAAAGGCAGAACTTCATTATCGACAATTTGGTGATCGAACAAGACCTTCCTGAAGACACCGACCCTATAGACTGATTATATGAAAGGACAATATCGTCTTATGAAAAAAATATTTCTATTTGCCATCTTCGTGCTCATGGCAGCGGCACATGCCAATGCCCAGCTCATGCTCAGGGGCAATAAGTTCAGCCCTTTGTTCAAGTTGCAACTGGCAGAGCAGGCCATTTCGCAGCTCTATGTAGACACTGTGAATGACAATAAGCTGGTGGAGGATGCCATACGGGGCATGCTTGAGAAGCTGGACCCGCACTCTTCCTACACCGACGCCAAGCAAACAAAGGCTTTCAACGAGCCCTTGGCAGGCGATTTCGAGGGCATCGGCGTGCAGTTTAACATCATGGAAGACACGCTGGTGGTCATTCAGCCCGTCGTAAACGGTCCCTCTGAGAAGGTGGGCATCATGTCGGGCGACCGCATCATAGCCGTTAACGACACTGCCATAGCGGGCGTCAAGATGGCTCAGAGCGACATCATGAAGCGCTTGAGAGGCAAAAAGGGCACGCTGGTTAACCTCACTGTGGTTCGTCCGGGCGTTGCCGAGCCCCTGCATTTCACGGTGAAACGGGCCAAAATACCCGTTCATTCGGTCACTGCCTCGTATATGATAAGGCCCGGAATAGGCTATATTCGCATCGAAAACTTCGGCGCCAAGACTTACCAAGAGTTTATGGATGCCGTGAATACTCTGCGCCAACAGGGCATGAAGAACTTGATGCTCGACCTTCAGGACAATGGTGGCGGGCTGCTCATCTCGGCCGTTTCCATCGTGAATGAGTTCCTTCGCAAGGGCGATATGATAGTTTACACGCAAGGAAGGTCGCAAGACAAGCAGACCTACAAGGCTCATGGCGACGGCAAACTGCAGGATTTGGGCGTCGTGGTGCTCGTCAATGAGCTCACGGCATCGGCTGCTGAGATTACGTCGGGGGCTATCCAAGACCAAGACCGTGGCCTTATCGTGGGCCGGCGCACCTTTGGCAAGGGCCTCGTACAGCGCCCGGTGAACTTCCCCGATGGCTCTATGATGCGCCTTACTGTGGCTCATTATTACACGCCAAGCGGCCGTTGCATCCAGAAACCCTACACCAAAGGCGATCTGAAGGACTATGAGATGGACTTAGAGAACCGTCTTAAGCACGGCGAACTCACCAATAAAGACTCCATTCACTTTGCCGACTCGCTCAAATACATCACTCTGCGCAAGCATCGCACGGTGTATGGCGGCGGCGGAATCATGCCCGACGTGTTCGTTCCGCTCGATACGATGAAGTATACACGCCTGCATCGCCGCCTCGTAGCCAAGAGCATCGTCATCAAACAGTGCCTGAAATACATCGACTCGCATCGTGATGAGCTTCGCAAGGCCTATCCCTCATTCGCTGCTTTTCGTGAAAACTATGAGGTTCCGCAGGCTCTTCTCGACACCATCTTCGCCGAAGGCAAGCGCCAGAAGATTGTACCTAAGGACGCAGACGAGCAAAAACGCACCCTGCCTTACCTCAAGGTGCAGCTCAAGGCCCTTATCGCGCGCGACCTATGGACTATGAACGAGTACTTTGAAGTGTGGAATGAGCAGAGCGACATCGTGCAAAAGGGACTCGAAATCATGCAAGACAAGACAATGAAACGTTTTCTGAAACCTTAGAAGATATGATTACTTACAATGCAGACGGCGTGAAAATGCCCGCTATACGCAAGCGCGACACAACGCGATGGATACGTGCCGTGGCGGCCACTTACGGCAGAACAGTGGGCGAAGTGGGCTATATGTTTGTCAATGATGACAAGATACTGGAGGTAAACAACGAGTATCTGGGGCATAACTACTACACCGACATCATCACATTCGACTATGATGAGGGCTCAACTATCAATGGTGACGTGGTTATCTCGCTCGACACGGTGCGCAGCAATGCCGCCCAGTATGGCAAAGCTTATGATGATGAGCTTCATAGAGTGATTATCCATGGCATCCTACACCTATGTGGCATCAACGATAAAGGTCCTGGCGAGCGCGAAATAATGGAAGCTAACGAGAACAAGGCATTGGCCTTGCTACATGAAATGTTCCCCGAGGGGAAGTAATATCTAAGTGTATTTAAAGTAAACAAGCAAGAAAGCCCGGTCAAGCCGGGCTTTCTTGCTATCTCTTAGCAGGTTTGATGGTCACTATTCTGAAGGTCATCGGAGGCATACTCAGCTTGAGTACGCCGCCAGACATATCAGTTTCGGGCAGTGTCTTGGGCACTACAGCCGTGGGACACTGCATTGTATTCTCATCGTTCTCGTCGCCATAAAGGTCGGTCATGCCCACTTTGGCGCGGGTCAATCCCTTCACCACCACCTTCAAGTCTTGCATAGCGTCGGTAGCGTTAACCAGTTTTACGTAATATTCACCCTTTTCATCGTCGGCCACAGCAGAAGCGTAAAGGCCTAAATTGCCTGCTATGGGCATCCCGTTTTCTGTTATGCTCATCATGTTGGTGCCCTTATAACGGCTGAAAAGCTGCTGAACATAGTAGTTGGCCGTGCATAATGACCGCATGTTATCGAACCAAATAAGGTCCGGTTTCCACTGCCATCCGTCCGTATGAGCAAAGAGTGGGGCATAAGAAGCCATTCTTATGACATCCGCATTGCGCTCCAGTCCGGTCATAAAGGCCGCTTCTGACAGTGCCGCAAAGAAGTTGTTGCTGTTCTGCCCGCCCCTTACTGCATATTCACCGGCAAACACTTTAGGGCCTTTCCTGGTGTAACTGTCATAACGTGTGGCGTTATTCAAAAACCAATCAGGGCCTCTGTAGTAGTGTTCATCCACCAGGTCAACGCCCAGTTTGCGCATTTCTCTCCAGCCATACTGAAATCTGTCGCCTTCAGGATAAGGCCCCGAAGAGCCCACTATTTGTATTTTGGGATATTGTTTGCGTATGGCGGCCACAAAGGGGGCCAGTCTTTCAGGATAAAGTTTTCCCCATTGCTCGTTGCCTATGCCTATATACTTCATGTTGAAGGGCTCCGGATGGCCCATTTCGGCACGTATGCGCCCCCATGGATTGGTGGTATCGGCGTTGGCAAAGGCTATCAAGTCGAGCGCATCGTCTATATATGGCTTCAGACTGTCTATGCTTACGTGCGCCGTGGGGTCGTCGTCGCTGTTCTGATACTGGCAGGCTATGCCACAACTCACCACGGGCAGCGGTTCAGCGCCGATGTGTTCGGCCAGCAAGAAGAACTCATAGAAGCCCAACCCCAGCGACTGATAGTAGTTGGGAAAGATGCGGTTGCGCATGCAGTCGCTCCATCTGGTCACGTTGAGCGGCCTGTTTTCTGCCGGACCTATGCTGTTTTTCCACTGATAACGTGTGCTGAGCGTGGTGCCTTCTACGATGCATCCGCCCGGAAAGCGCAGCACTCCCGGCTTCAGATCGGCCAGACACTGCACCAAATCGGGCCTCAGTCCGTGCCAGTTATTGGCCGGAAAGAGCGACACATGGTCAATGTCAGCCCCCTGTCGCGATGCCAATGTAATTCTGAGAGTCCCTCGCGACACGTCAGAAAAGGCCTTAAAGCTCAGCGTATATTGCTCCCATTGCCTGCCAACCACGGTGATATTCTTCTTCGAAAGTTCGTTGTTGGCACTGTCTAGCAGCATAATGGTGAGCCGTGCCGTGTCTTTCAGCGCCCGGGCATAGAGGCTGAAGTCGTAAAAGGCACCATTGTGCAGGCCTATACCGAAGAACCCGTGGTTGGTAAGAGCCGTAATCTTTTGCGGATGACTGCATGGCAAGAGCCTGGCATAATGCGGATTGCGGCTGAAGGCCGGCTCTTTGTCTCCTATCTCCACGTTTCCCATGGGGTTCCAGCCCGTGAGATGATAAGGATACTCAAACGATCTGTTCTCGATAAGCTCAGCATACAGTCCTCCGTCTGCGCTGAAGTTGATGTCCTCAAAGAACACTCCATACATGGTTTTGGCTATTTTGGGGCCCTCATGCTGAGCGTTGAGCACCAGCGTTCGCTGCCCTTGAGCTGCCAAAAGCGTCAGGAATGTCAGGCATAGTGTTAGTGTAATGCGTTTCATGATTTGTGTTTTGGTTTTGTGCAAAGGTAGTTAATTAAAATCATAAGCATGTTTCTTGAGCCTCATAAAGGCTATCCGATGGGCTGTAGTTAACGTAAATTAACTCCTTGGCAGTTACTAACTTGCTGAAAAATATCTATTTTTGCAACAAATATGTCATGTTTGTCTACTCTTACAGCGTTGTTTGTAACCTGTCAAGGTGCCACATGAGCTATGTCAAGTGGGCGAAAACAGCTCGCTGCCTATAGCCCTTAGCGGTCCGACAGCAACATTCTTCAACCGCTGTCTTGCCGTGCTCTAAGGTTCCAAGTCTTGATAACGACAAGGCCGAAAAGGGTAGACGAACATAAAAATAGCGATGCGTATGAACCGATTATGCGCCATTATCAACCTTTGGGCAGTGTTGCTTGCCGTCCATGCCGCCTCATTCACCACGCCATGTGGCTCAGCTGAGGCAGTGTCGGGCATCGCTTGCCCCGCTAATACCGACACGCTACGGGCCCATACCGAGGCATCCGAAAGTCTCTCTGCGCCCCGCCTGCAACTTCTACAAGAGCCTTATTTCACGCCACGCGACACAGATGTGCCCATAAACTGCATGATACTCAACGCCAAGGTGTGCAACACAGGCGGCACCTACAGGGGCCGGCTCGTGGCCAGAATGTATGATGAGAGCTGTTGGTTCTGCGATGGAGCCCTCATGGATACCGCAGATGTCGTTATACCGGCAGGCGATACGCTCACCATCAAGATGCATGGCACCTATCAGCCCGATAAAGATTTCAGCCTGTCGCGCATACGCTTTGTGAGCGTTTACGACCTTACGGGCGGCCAATACCTGCAGCCCATGACGCTCAACCGCCACCAGTTCAGCTATGGTCCCAAGGATCTGAGCGTGTCATGGCAGCCGGATAACATCGTGGCAACCATCAACAGCCAGAATGCTTGGGTGGATGTAGACTTCTTGTTAGAGGGCCGTAAGGTGTCAGTGAGCGGCAGTTCGCTCCCCGGCAGCATCTCCGTCTACAACGCCGAGGGCCAGTTGGTGCTCCGGCAGTATGCCACCGGCAGCATAGACTTGTCGCCTTTGCGCAAAGGCGTTTACGTGGTTGTGGCGCAAACAGCGCGGGGCAGCCGTGCCGCCAAGGTGGTTCGCTAGAGTCATCCTCCCTTTTCTCACAGCTCAGCTTATGTCCCTACACCATTCGGGCAGGCATTCTCACATTGCGTAGAGTGCCTGCCCGAACAGCTTCTGTATGGCTTCGGCCGTGCCGTAGAGTTAGGCAAAGCCGATGGAATGGCTATTTCCTTCTCAGATAAAGGTTCACATACTGATAGTAAGCCTGCGCTTTCCTCACCAGCTCAGGGCGGCTTTGCTTCATGAGCGTCTCGTCCCATGTGCCGTCAGGCAGCTTTCTGAGGGTGTATTGCTTCACCTTACGCACCGGCGAGAGCACCGTCAGGCAGTGGCCTTCCATGTATCCCAGGTCCTGATAAGTGGCCATGAAGGCCCGCTCATGGAAGTTCTTGCCCAGCACATTGGCTCCGGCAAAGCGCACCTTGGCCCTCACGCCGAGCCAAGACAACAGCGTTGGCATGACGTCTATCTGCGAGCACGTCTTCTTGATGGCCCTGTGCACGGGCTGTGAGGGGTCGAACACGATGCACGGAATGTGATACTTCTCTATCGGAAGCGATGTCTTGCCCGCGCTGGATGCGCAATGGTCGGCTATGATGACGAACACCGTGTTGTTGTACCACGGCTCCTTGGCAGCCTGGCTGAGCAGCTGTGAGAGGGCATAGTCGGTGTATTTCACGGCCGCCTCCCGGCAGTTGGGGTTGTCGGGATAGCTGATGCGCCCCGCAGGATAGGTGTAAGGCCTGTGGTTGCTGGTGGTCATGATCTGCGCGAAGAAGGGCTTTCCCCTCTTATAATCGTTGTTAAACACCTCTATGCTCTTTCTGAATATGTCCTCATCGCACACTCCCCACACGTTGGCAAAGGTTATTTTGTCCTTGGCAATGCTGCTTCTGTCTATCACCTCATAGCCGTTATGCGAGAAGAAATCGCCCATATTATCGAAGTAACTGTCGCCGCCGTAGAGAAATTGCACCGTGTAGCCTTCGCTTCTGAGCACGTTTCCCACCGACAGACTGCCCATCCGGTTGTCTGCTTGCTTGATGATGCTCTCTCCGGCGCTTGGTGGCACGCACAGCGAGAGAGCCTCCAGCCCCCTCACGGTGCGGTTTCCGTTGGCGTAGAGACTGTCGAATACGGTACTCTTGCCTATGAGCCGGTCAAGGAAAGGCGTGATGTGCTGCTTGTTGCCATAGCGTGTCAGGAAGTCGGCACTCAGACTTTCCACGGTGACCAGCACCACATTCTTGCGCCTCTGCACCGTGTCGGTGGCCAGCACCTTGGTGCCTTGCGAGCTCAACCCGCACATCTCGTCGTACATCACCTTGCATTGCTCCTTGCCCATCATGGGATAGAAGCGGTCATACTCCAGCTTGTTGCTTCTGAAAGCCAGCAAGAAGTCGTAGGCACCGTTTTGCTCCAGCTGCGTGACATACTGGTTGTCGCTGTCGAGCGAGTGCGTCAGCGTCACCACGCCATAGCCTGCCAGGCTCAGCAAGAGGTATATGCCCCACTGCGCGGCCAGTATCTTGGGTGTGTAGTTGCCCGTCAGACGGAAGCGCATGTGGCGTGCCTCTACCCATATATACAGCGCGGTCAGAGCCACCAGAGCGCCCATCAGCGGGATGATGGCATAAGATTCCATGATGTTGCCTATCACTTCGTGGGTGTAAACAAGATAGTCTACGGCGATGAAATTATACCTTACGCCGAACTCTTGCCAGAAGAAGAACTCGCCGGCTGCCACAAACAGCGTGCAGAAAACGTACACCGTCCACAGCACATAGAGCGACACGTGGCGCCAAGTTCGGCGCCATGAGGGCAGAAAAGCGCGCAGGGCGAAGCTCAGCAACTTCCATCCCAGCAGCAGACGGGCTATGAGCGGCGCTCCCCCGCCATACTCCTTAAACACCGACTTGGGCCATAGGGCATAGCCGAAGGCCACTGCCAGCAAGGTCAGAATGATGATGTTGTAAGGCCGTTTATACTTGCGCTCGTTCAGTCCCAGCGTTGTGATGAGCATCGGTATGGCCAGCAGCAGCCCCATACCCAGGTCGGTGACGGCTCCTACCAGCAAACTTCGCGCTATCTCCCAAATGTTATAAGACGCGTCTTGGGGCGATGTGCAGGCCAGCACCACGCGCATCACGGCGCCAATGATAAGATATAGCTTGATGAAGCTCTTGAAAATGAGATAGATGGGGTTGTGTTCAACCACCTGATTCTTGTTCATAGAGAGTACCTTGTTATCTTTATTACCTAATAATGACCCGCTAATATAGGGCTCGATTTTGTAGAAATTCTGTATTTATATTCCTATTTTAATCTTTCGTATAGGCCGTTTCAGCCATCAGCTTGCTTCTTTTCGTGCCATGGGGTGCTCGTTTTCAGCTCTGCCGCAGTCGCCGTCAGGTGCCGGCTGATGCCTTAACATGAGGCAACGGGTATGACTTCCGGATGCAAAGTGCGACATTTAGGGAACAAAAACAAATTATATTGTTTTTCAAAATAAGCTATTTTTATTCTTAAAATAATCTGTTTTATCTTCATAAATAATTTGTATTCATAGCATATCTCATGCCTTTTACAAGCTGAAAGCCCTGACCTGGCGTCTTGAAACGGGCATCGTGGCCGCCGGGGTGGGGCATCAGACCTTGCCGCAGTCTTGCCCTGGGCTTGCCGTATGTGCCTTCCGGGGGTCTGACGGCGACAAAATGATGAAAAGGCGGAGCCGTGGGGCGGAGGGAGAATATTAACACTCATGTTTCGTTTTTGGCATCTTTTAGCGACTAATCGGCCATTTTGAGGTAATAATAACGTGAGTTCGATGAATTATAAGTGCTTATAAATTTGGTGATTAGCGAAATTT